>CAMDCE010000001.1 GCA_945889625.1 Asaia bogorensis
TCTTGGCCAGCACCGCCCAGGTGGCGTCGGAAACCACGGAATTCTCGAACAGGTCGTCGGCCGCCTGCATCAGCGCCGCCTCGTGCTCGCTCCAGGTACCCTTGGGGCCCTTTTTGACGTTCTCGACATCCGCCTCGGAGACGCCGCCCTTCCTGGCGATCAGCTCGTGCTGGGCGAATTCGTATTCGGCCTGGTTCAGCCAGCCGATGCGCAGGATCAGCAGCTCGCGGTCGCGGAACGCCAGGGTCTGCTTGCCCAGCACGTGGCCCGCAAACGGCGTCCAGCGCTTCACCAACTTGGGATGATGGGCCAGCACCTTGAAGATGTTGAAGATCTGGCCGTTCATCGCGTTCTTCTCGATGGTCTCGCGATCCTCGGGCGCCATGGTCGCGAGGTCGCGCATCGGAATGCGTTGCTTGCGCTTGATCAAGGTGATTCCTTCCTTTGAGTGAAGCTCAAAGGTCTCGCGCTTGGCCTGCGATGACAACAGCTTCGACGCCTAGCGCCCCTTGATCTTCCGCCACGCGGCGAAATCGACCAGCGTCTGCTCGTTGGTCGCGGGATAGAGGCCATAGATGGCCATGCCGTTGTTGACCTGCTCGGTGACGAAATCCTCGAAGGCTGTCATCTCGTAGGCCTCCTCGGCGATCTCGTCGGCGAGATTGGCGGGGATGACGACGACGCCGTCGCTGTCGCCCAGGATCACGTCACCCGGAAAGACCGGGGCATCGCCACAGCCGATCGGCACGTTGATGTCGATCGCCTGATGGAGCGTGAGGTTGGTCGGCGCGCTGGGACGATGGTGGTAGGCCGGGAAGCCCAGCCGGGCAATCTCGGCGGAGTCGCGGAAGCCACCGTCGGTCACCACGCCGGCGACGCCGCGCTTCATCAGGCGCGTCACCAGGATCGAGCCCGCGGAGGCGGCGCGCGCATCCTTGCGGCTATCCATCACCATGACGGCGCCGGGCGGACAATCCTCGATCGCCTTGCGCTGCGGATGGCCGCGGTCGCGGAACACGGTTAGCTGATTCAGGTCCTCGCGCGCCGGCATGTAGCGCAAAGTAAACGCCTCGCCGACCAGCACCGGCTGGGCGGGCGACAGCGGATGGACATCCTGGATGAACTGATTGCGAAAGCCGCGCTTGAACAGCGCGGTGGAGACGGTAGCGCTGCTGATGGTTTTCAGTCTGTCGCGGGTTTCAGTCTTCATGATTTCTCCCCGTCATTGACGAGGCCTAATAGATCGACGGTTCGGCCACCGGGGCGCCGAAACTCGTTTCGAGGAAATCGAAGTCGCAGCCTTCGTTGGCCTGCTTGATGTGCCGGGTGAACATCCAGCCGTAGCCGCGTTCGTAGCGCGGCTCGGGCTTCTTCCAGGCCGCGCGGCGGCTGGCCAGTTCCTTGTCCGACACGTTCATGTTGATCGTGCGCTTGTCGACATCGAGAGAGATCATGTCGCCGGTCTTCACCAGTGCCAGCGGCCCGCCGATGTAGGACTCCGGCGACACATGCAGAATGCAGGCGCCGTAACTGGTGCCGCTCATGCGGCTGTCCGAGAGCCGCACCATGTCGCGCACGCCCTGCTTCACCAGCTTCTTGGGGATCGGCAGCATGCCCCACTCCGGCATCCCGGGCCCGCCCTGGGGACCGGCATTGCGCAGGATCAGGACGGTGTCTTCCGTGACGTCGAGATCGTCGCGGTCGATCGCTTCCTTCATCGACGGATAGTCGTCGAACACCAGCGCCGGGCCGGTGTGCTTCAGGAATTTCGGGGCGCAGGCAGAAGGCTTGATCACGCAGCCGTCGGGCGCCAGGTTGCCCTTGAGCACCGCCAGCGCGCCCTCCTTGTAGATCGCGTTCGCCGGCGTGCGGATGACGTCGTCGTTATAGATCTCGGCGCCCTTGATGTTCTCGCCCAGGGTCTTGCCGGTGACGGTCATCGTCTCGAGATGAAGCTGGCCGCGGATCTGCTCCATCAGGCCGGGCAGGCCGCCGGCATAAAAGAAATCCTCCATGAGATACTTGTCGCCACTCGGCCGGATGTTGGCGATCACCGGCACCGTGCGGCTGGCGCGCTCGAAATCATTTAGGCCGATATCCTGGCCGGCACGGCGCGCGATGGCGATCAGGTGGATGATGGCGTTGGTCGAGCAGCCCACGGCCATGGCCACGGTGATGGCGTTCAGGAACGCGTCCCTGGTCATGATCTTCCTGGGCGTAAGGTCCTCCCACACCATCTCGACAATGCGGCGGCCGGTCTCGGCGCTCATGCGGATGTGGTTGGCATCGGCGGCTGGAATCGACGAGGCCCCGGGCAGGGTCATGCCCAGCGTCTCGGCCATGGCCATCATGGTGGCGGCGGTGCCCATGGTCATGCAGGTGCCGTAGCTTCGCGCGATGCCGGCCTCGACATCGACCCAGTCCGAGTCGGAGATCTTGCCGGCGCGGCGCTCGTCCCAGTATTTCCAGGCGTCGGAGCCCGAGCCCAGCACTTTGCCCTTCCAGTTGCCGCGCAGCATCGGCCCGGCCGGCAGGTAGATCGCCGGCAGCCCGGCGCTGATCGCGCCCAGCAGCAGGGCGGGCGTGGTCTTGTCGCAGCCGCCCATCAGCACGACGCCATCGACGGGATGGCCGCGCAGCAGCTCCTCGGCGTCCATCGCCAGCAGGTTGCGGTAGAGCATGGTCGTGGGCTTGAGGAAGCTCTCCGACAGCGACAGCGCGGGCAATTCCATCGGGAAGCCGCCGGCCTGCAGGATACCGCGTTTGACGTCGTCGACCCGGGTCTTGAAATGCATGTGACAGGGCTGGGCGTCCGACCAGGTGTTGAGGATGGCGATCACCGGCTTGCCCGCCCATTCCTCCGGCGCGTAGCCCATCTGCATGGCGCGCGAGCGGTGGCCGAAAGCGCGCAGGTCGTCGGGCGCAAACCAGCGGGCGCTGCGCAGCTCTTTGGCCTTCTTCTTGTTGTTCTTCTTCGTTGCCATCCCTTGTCTCCCCTTCATCGCTTCATCGCGTTGCGCCGTTCCAGACTTTCCTTCGGCCACGTCTCATTCGGCTTGTAGAACTCCGGCACCGCCTTGGCGCCAGGCGGGATGACGACCCAGGGCTGCTTCGAGGAGGTGAAGATGTGGATGTCGGGCGGCAGGCGGCCGGGCTCGTCGAATGTGCCGACGCGCACGAAGCGCACCGCCTCGCCGGCGCCGCCATAGTTGCTCCACACCGCGATGCGACACGTGGGGCAGCGCCAGATCTTCTGGCCCTTGCCGCTGGCCGATGGCGTGTCGACCATTTCGGGCGCGCCTGCGGTCAACTCGACCCGGTCGGCTTCGATCATGGCGTTCAGCGCGAACGATGAGCCGGTCTCGCGCTGGCACCAGCTGCAGTGGCAGCAATGGACGAACAGCGGCTTCGACGTCATGCGATAGCGCACCTGACGGCAGGTGCAGCCGCCTTCGAATGTGTCGGTGTTGCTGGCCATTGCTTCGCGCCCTAGGTTTCCACTGGTTCGCCGCGGATGATGGGAGAACAATATGGCTGGAAGATTGAAAGGCAAGGTCGCCGTGGTGACCGGCGCGGCGCCGCGCGGCGAGGGCGTGGGCAACGGCATGGCCACGGCCATCATGTTCGCGCGCGAAGGCGCCAGGGTGGTGCTGGTCAATCGCAGCGCCGAGCGCGCCGAGAAGCTTGCCAGGCAGATCAAGGACGAGGGCGGCGAGGCCGCGGTGTTCGCGGGCGACGTCGCCAGGCCGGACGCCTGCGAGGCGATGGCCGACTTCGCCGCCAAGACGTATGGCCGCCTCGACATCCTGCACAACAATGTCGGTATCGGAGCGCCCGGCACGCCCGAGGCGGTGACGCTCGCCGACTGGAACAAGGTGCTGGAGGCCAACCTCACCACCACCATGCTTTGCACAAAATACTGCCTGCCGAAGATGAAAGCGGGCGGCGGCGGTTCGATCATCATGGTGTCGTCGATCGCCGGCGCCCTTGGCCTGATGGGCAGCCCGGGCGCCGTGGCCTATGCGACGGCCAAGGCCGGCCTGCACGGCTTCACGCTCTCCGTCGCCGCCGACTATGCGACCCAGAACATCCGCGCCAACTGCATCGTCGTGGGCTCGGTGCACACGCCGATGGTGGCGCACATGGGCGCCGAGGCGCGCGAGCGGCGCAAGAACCTGGTGCCGATGAAGACCGAAGGCACCGCCTGGGACATCGCCCACGGCGCGGTCTATCTTGCGTCGGACGAGTCGCGCTGGGTGACCGGCATCCTGCTGCCGATCGATGGCGGGCTGGTGGCGCTTCGCCAGTGGCCGCGCTAACCGGTTGCTCGAACGGCTTTGCGTAGGAGAGGCCAGTCATGACCGACCTGAAGGTGAACGGGCAAGTGCGCGCCATCGGCGCCGATCCCGACACGCCGTTGCTGTGGGTCTTGCGCGAGGACCTCGGCCTTACCGGCACGAAATTCGGCTGCGGGGTCGGCGCCTGCGGCGCCTGCATGGTACATGTCGACGGCCAGCCCGTGCGGTCGTGCACGACGCCGCTGGCCGGCGTGGCCGGATCCGAGGTCGTCACGATCGAGGGCATCGCCGCCAGTGCGGGACTGCCCGAGGGCAGCCTTCACCCGGTGCAGGCGGCCTGGATCGACATACAGGTGCCGCAGTGCGGCTACTGCCAGTCCGGAATGATCATGACCACGGCGGCGCTTCTGAAGAAGACACCCCGGCCGACGGACGCCGAGATCGATGCCGCCATCGGCAATCTATGCCGCTGCGGCACCTACCCGCGGGTGCGCCGCGCCATCCGCTCTCTTAGCGACACGGCGTGAAGAGGGCCAGCCGATGAAGCGCAGGACCTTTCTCATCGGCTCGGCCGTGGTGGTCGGCGGGCTCGCGCTCGGCTACCGCGCCTGGACCAACAGCTTCGAGGCGCAGGCCGCCGCCCTGGTCACCGGCGACGGCGAGAGCCTGCTCGGCGGCTGGGTCAAGATCGGTCTCGACGACACGGTCACGGTCTATGTACCGCACGTCGACATGGGCCAGGGAACGCACACGGCGCTCGCCATGATGCTGGCGGAGGAACTTGACGCCGATTGGTCGCGCGTGCGTGCCGAGCGCGCGCCGGGCGAGAAGGCCTTTGCCAATCGCTTTCTGGCCGAGGGCTGGATCCTGCAGGGCTGGCGACCGCCGGCCTTTCTCGACGGCGTGCTCGACACCGGCTTCGGCGAGGTCGCGCGCTTCGTCAATCTCCAGATGACCGGCGGCTCGACGGCGGTGCGCTTCACCGGCCAGGTCGGCATGCGCATCATCGGCGCCGCAGCGCGGTCCATGCTGATCGAGGCCGCGGCACGGCGCTGGCAGGTCGCTGCGCAGGAACTCGTCGCTGCCGACGGCGTGGTGTCGCATGCCGCAAGCGGTCGCACCGCGCGCTACGGAGAATTGGCCGCCGACGCGGCCCGCCTCAGCGTTCCCGCGAGCCCGCCATTCAAGCCGCGCGAGAACTACAGGATCATCGGCCGCTCGGTGCCGCGCCTCGACATCCCGCCCAAGGTCATGGGCGCGATGCGGTACGGCATCGATGTCGAACTTCCCGATATGCTCTATGCGACAGTCAAGGCGGCCCCGGTTCATGGCGGCACGCTCGTTTCCGTCGATCCGGCACCGGCGATGAAGGTCAAGGGCGTCGAGCGCGTCATTGGCCTCGATGCTGCGGTCGCCGTGGTGGCGCGGGGCTATTGGCCGGCGAGTCGCGGTCTGGCGGCCCTCGCGCCGGTGTTCTCGGATGGCGGCAATGGCGGCGTTTCCTCGCCAAGCCTGCGGACCGAGCAGGACCGTGCGCTGGCGGGCAAGGAGAGCAAGTCCGTTCACAAGACCGGCGACGTGGAGGCCGCGTTCAAGGCGGCTGCCGCGAGCCGCGTCGTCGAGGCCACCTATCGCGTTCCCTTCCTGCACCATGCGGCGATGGAGCCGATCAACGCCACCGCCCAATTCAAGGACGGCAAGCTCACGGTGTGGGCCGGTGAGCAGGACGCGCTGGCCAGCAAGATCAAGCTTGTCGAATGGTCGGGACTGCCCGCGGCCGACGTGACGCTGACCGCGCTGCCGGTGGGCGGCTCCTTCGGGCGGCGTGCCCAGCCGGGCGAGCCGTTGCGGCAGGTCATGCAGCTCGCCCTGCAGATGGCGCCGCGGCCGGTCAAGATGATCTGGAGCCGCGAGGAGGATTTCGCGCAGGGCACCTATCGGCCTGCCCTGGCGACCCGGATGCGAGCGGCACTGGGACCCGACGGGAGGCCGACCGCATGGTCGCAGCTCTATGTCGACGGTGGGGCGTTCAACGATGCCATCGTTCTTCCCTACGGGATCAAGAACCAGTCGATTGCCTCGGTCGCCAGTCCGCACCATGTGCGCACCGGAAGCTGGCGCAGCGTCGCCCACACGCAGCACGGCTTCTACACGGAATCGTTCATCGATGAACTCGCGGTTGCCGCGGGCCGTGATCCGTTCGAGTACCGGCGCGATCTGCTGGCGCCGGGCTCGCGCCAGCGCCGCGTCCTCGAGACGGCCGCCGACAAGGCCGGCTGGGGCACGCCGCTGCCGCCGGGCGTCGGCCGGGGCATCGCCCAGGTCGAGAGCTTCGGGTCGATCGTCGCCCATGTCATCGAGGCCTCGATCGCCCACGACGGCGCGCCACGCGTCCATCGCGTCACATCGGCTGTCGATTGCGGCGACGTCTGCCACCCCGACACCGCCACCGCCCAGGTCGAAGGCGCCGTCATCATGGGCTTGAGCGCAGCCATCGCCGAGCAGATCACCGTCGCCAACGGCGCGGTCGTTCAGGAGAATTTCTCCGGCTACGACATCATGACCTTGGCGCAAACACCGTCGCGCATCGATGTGCATTTTGTGCCGAGCGATGGCCCGTGGGGCGGACTCGGCGAACCTGGCGTTCCTCCCGTCGCCCCGGCGCTGGCCAACGCCCTCTTCGCGGCCACCGGCCGGCGCCTGCGAAACCTTCCCCTGGTCGCGGCGGAACGGTCGCCGGCATAACTCTAGATCGTGGCTGTCGCGGCCCGCCGGTCGTGGTGCCAGGTGTAGAGACTGCTGGCCACGATGACGGCGGTGCCCAGGAGGGTCCAGCCATCGGGGAAGTCGCCGAACACCAGAGCGCCCAGGATCGTCACCCAGACGAGCAGCGTGTAGCTGTAGGGCTGCACGGCGCCCGCCTCGGCATGGTCGAAGGCCTTGATCAGCGCATAGTGCGCCAGCGATCCCAGGAGCGCGGTGGCGATCAGCAGCGTCCAGCTGAACGCATCCGGCCACTGCCACTGCAGCGGCCCGATCACAGTGGTCGCGGCGAAGGCCGCGAAGGCCGACCACACCAGCGTCGTTTCCGCCGAGTCTTCGCGCGCGCAGAGCCGCACCAGGATCTGGTAGCCGGCCCACATCACCGCTCCGACCAGCGGCAGCAGGATCGGCCAGTCGAGCGACTTCAGACCCGGCCGGACGATCAACAGCATGCCGGCAAAGCCCGCGGCGACCGCCAGCCAGCGCGCCATGCCGGCACGCTCGCCGAGGAACAGCACGCCGAGCGCGATCACGATCAGCGGCGCCGTGGAGGCGAGCGCATGAGTGTCGGCAAGCGGCAGGTAATGGAATGCCAGCACGAACACGGCGCTCTCGACCACGGCCAGGATCGCGCGCGAGCCCTGCAGCCAGGGCCGCCGCGTGCGGAACGAGGCCCTGAGACCCCGCCGCCGCACGACCAGCCAGGCAAAGAGGCAGAACACGCCGTAGCGGATCCACATCATCTGGCCGATCGGGGTGTCGGCGACCAGCCATTTGCTCATCGCGTCCATGCCGGCGAAGCCCAGCATGGCCAGCACGACATAGAGCGCACCAAGGGAGGTTTTGTTCACATCCGTCATCCCGAGCGAAGGGCCGAAGGCCCGCAGCCGAGGGACCTCGTCATGTCGGCGAACGCAAAAGAATAGGTCCCTCCACTCCGGACCTTCGGCCCTCCGGTCGGGATGACGAGGTGACTATTCCGCGTTCGCTCAAGTACTTTCTATTTCGTCGCGCAATCCTAGGACGCCAGCCATGCACTTGCCAGCGGTTGACGGTCCGCAGGGCGGGCGTACTCTTCCGTAACGCTTGGAGGGTTCGCCATGGCATTCGACTTGGTCGTCAAGAACGGCATGATCATCGATGGTTCCGGACTGCCGCGCTTCCGCGGCGACATCGGTGTCAAGGACGGCAAGATCGCCGAGATCGGCCGCATCAATGGTGCCGCCACCAAGGAGACCCTCGATGCCGAGGGTCACGTCGTGTCGCCGGGCTTCGTTGACGGCCACACCCACATGGACGCGCAGATCTTCTGGGATCCGATCGGCACCAGTTCCTGCTTCCAGGGCGTAACCTCGGTGGTGATGGGCAATTGCGGCTTCACCCTGGCGCCCTGCCGCGCCGAGGAAGCGGATCTCGTGATGCGCAATCTCGAGCGCGCCGAGGACATCAGCCGAGCCGCCATGAAGGCCGGCATCAAGTGGCGCTGGGAAACCTTCCCGCAGTTCCTCGACGTGCTCGAGGCGCTGCCCAAGGGCATCAACTACGCGGGCTATGTCGGTCACTGCGCCATCCGCACCCATGTCATGGGCCAGCGCGCCTTCACCGACGAGGCGACCGAGGACGATCTCAAGGCGATGATCCACCATACCCAGGAAGCGATCGCCGCGGGCGCACACGGCTTCTCGACCACCCGCTCGGTCGCGCACCAGACCTCGGACGACAAGCCGGTGGCGAGCCGGCTCGCCACCTGGGCCGAGTTCGAGGCCCTGGTGAAGTCGATGGGCGGCGGCATGGTCGAGGTCGCGGGCGAGCCGCGTGGCGCCGATGGCCACAAGGCGCGCGCCTACTATGAAGGCTTGAGCAAGCTCGCGATCGAGAGCGGACGGCCGATCACCTTCGGCCTGTTCAGCCGGCGCAAGAACCCGGGCTCGTGGCGGACCACCTTCGACATTGTCGAGCGCACCTGCCGCGAGGGCGGGCGCATGTTCGCCCAGGTGCACAGCCGCGCTCTTAACGTGCTGCTCTCCTTCGAGACCCAGTTGCCGTTCGACAAATGGGACATGTGGCGCGACATGCGCAAGCTGCCGCTTGCCGAGCAGAAGAAGTGGCTGCTCGATGCCGACAAGCGCCGGCAACTGGTCGAGATCGCGTCCAGGCCCTACGAGGGTCCGGTCGTGAATGGCGCAGAGGCGCGGCCGCCGGAATGGGACTGGATCTACGCCATGACCGACATGAAGGGCCCGCACAAATCGATGGCGGACCTGGCGCGGCAGAAGAACACCCATCCGGTCGAGCTGATGATCGACACGGCGCTCGAGCGCGACATGAAGTTCTTCATGGTCCAGCCGATCGCCAACGAGAACCAGACCGAGGCGCTCGAGCTGATGAAGCATCCGCGTTCGGTCGTGACGTTCTCCGACTCCGGCGCGCACGTCTCGCAGATCATGGACTCCTCGCTGCAGACGCATCTCCTGAGCCATTGGGTGCGCGAGAAGCAGGCCTTCACGGTCGAGGAAGCGGTGAAATTGCTGACGTGCGATATCGCCACACAGTTCGGCTTCCACGATCGCGGCCTGCTGCGCGAGGGCATGGCGGCCGACATCGCCGTGTTCGATCCCGACACGGTCGGCCCGCGCATGCCGGAAGTCGTCACCGACCTGCCGGCCAAGGCCAAGCGGCTCCTGCAGAAGGCCGACGGCATCAAGGCCACTATCGTCAACGGCCAGGTCCTGCTGCGCGACAACGAGCCGACCGGCAACCTCCCGGGCAAGCTGATCCGCAACAAGCGGCACTAGAAACGGCGTGCGCAGAGAAGAATGATTGCGCTGCGCGCGGCCTCGAAAGAAAAGAGCCTCCTTCACCCTCTTTCCCTCCCCCGTCTTCGGGGGAGGTGTCGCCGTCATACGGCGACGGAGGGGTCATGAGCACTTCCGACCCCCTCCGTCCGCGAAGACGCGGACACCTCCCCCGAAGACGGGGGAGGAAAGGCTTGACGATCTGCCTTAATCTCACCGCTTGACTTCGCTGCGCTGCACCATCATATACGCGCCAGCCCGCCTGCTTGCGGGTCTGTAAAGGTTTCTCGCGATCGCGCGACGCGCCCCATTCTAGTGACGGCGCTTCATCCCGAGACAATCCCCTAAAAAAGAGCCGTCCCAGCCGCGCGCGGGAACGGGCCAAAAGCCGCCCCACATACGCGTGCCCGAAAGGCACGGTCGGCGGCCGTAAGGACTATTTTCCAGTGAGTAATGTTTCGTTTGCCGACCTCGGCCTCGCCGAGCCGTTGCTGCGTGCGCTGAGTGCCGCCAACTACACCGTGCCCACGCCCATCCAGGCGCGCACCATCCCGGCGCTGCTGCAGGGCCGCGATGTCCTGGGCGTGGCCCAAACCGGCACCGGCAAGACTGCCGCCTTCGCGCTGCCCATCCTGCAGCATCTCTCCGCCTCCAAGGAACGCGCCCTGCCGAAGAGCCCACGCGCTCTCGTGTTGGCGCCGACCCGCGAGCTCGCCGTCCAGATCGCGCGCAGCTTCGACACCTACGGACGCGGCCTCGGGCTTCGCCTCTGCACCGTCGTCGGTGGCCTGGGCTACGGCCGCCAGATCGAGACCCTGGCGCGCGGCGTCGACATCCTGGTCGCCACGCCCGGCCGCCTGCTCGATCTGGTCGAGCGCGGCAACGTCAAGCTCGGCAACGTGACCTTCTTTGTGCTCGACGAAGCCGACCGCATGTTCGACATGGGCTTCATCCGCGACGTCCGCCGCATCACCGCGTCGGTCTCCAAGAACCGCCAGACGCTGCTGTTCTCCGCCACCATGCCGGGCGACGTCGCCAAGCTTGCGTCGGAGATCCTGAAGAACCCCGAGCGGGTCGAGATCGCCCCGCAGGGCAAGCCGATCGAGAAGATCGACCAGCGCGTCTATTTCGTGAACTCCGCCACCAAGCGCGCGCTGTTGAGCCACCTGCTGTCGGATGCCGCCCTCGAGCGCGTCATCGTCTTTACCCGCACCAAGCGCGGCGCCAATCGCGTCGCCGAGGCGCTGGAAGATCGTGGCGTCTCCTCCGAGGCGATCCACGGCAACAAGAGCCAGAACGCCCGGCAGAAGGCGCTCGACAATTTCAGCCGCGGCAAGGCCCGCGTGCTGGTCGCCACCGATCTCGCCTCGCGCGGCATCGACGTCGTGGGCGTGACCCACGTCATCAACTACGAGCTGCCGGTCGATGCCGAGAGCTACGTCCATCGCATCGGCCGCACCGCGCGCGCCGGCGCCTCGGGCATCGCTTTGTCGTTCTGCGACGGCAGCGAGCGCGCCACGCTCAAGAGCATCGAGCGCCTGACCAACCAGCGCATCGCCGTCGTCTCCACCCCGGCCAACGAGGACATGCCGGCCGCCCCGCCGATGCGTCCCCGCGCCGAGCGCGAGGCCCACGACAACGGCGAGCGCGAGCATCGTGAAGGTCATTTCCGTCGCGGCCCCGGTCGTCCGGGCGGCGGCGGTGGCAACGGTCATGGCGGTCGTCATCGCTCGTTCGGCGACCGTTCGGGTGGCCATCCGGGCGGCGACCGCTCACGCGGCGATCGTCCGCCCGCGCCGGCCGAGCACCAGTTCCGCGGCGGCGATTATCGCGACCAGCCGCAGGGCGCCCAGTCCAACGGCGATCGTCCCCAGGGCTACAGCGCCCGCCCGCAGGCCAACCGTCCCTACACACCGCGCGCCCAAGGCGACCGCCCGTTCGGCGGCCCGCCGCGCGGCAACCGTCGTTTCGGCGGCGGCGGCGGTGGTGGCCGGGGTCGTGGTGGGCGTTCCGCCTAACTAGGATTTCCTCCCCTTCGCGGACTCCGCGAAGGGGAGGTGCCCTCGTCTTACGAGGGCGGAGGGGTCATGAGCCGCGATGCCCCAGCCTCGTCTTTTCTGGACCGCGCGGGCTCTCGCGCTTGATTACAAGCGCTGCCGCCCGCCGGCGCTGCGAATCTCGTCTGCTTAGACAATCCCCTCCTCCTTAAATATTTCCAGGCATTTCCGCAGCGCCCGCTCATACCGGGCGCGCTCTTTTGCGATGGAGGCGTCGTCCCACGGGAAGAAGCCGCCCTTGGTCTTGAAGCCGATGCGGCCCTCGTCGACGTTCTTTTGCAGGACCGGCGGCGGACCGGGCGCGTTGCTGAGGTCGGGCCAGATGATCTTGGCCACCGCGCAGGTCGTGTCCCAGCCGGAATGCTCCTTCTGCATGATCGGGCCGGCGGCGGCGTAGCGGAAGCCGAAGCTCAGCCGCACCGTGGCGTCGATGTCCTCGGGGCTCGCGACGCCCTGCTCGATCAGCCACAGCGCCTCGCGCATCAGCGCGCCCTGGATGCGGTTGCCGAGGAAACCGATCACGTCCTTCCTGACCTGCACCGGCCGCTTGCCGAGCGCATTCATGATCGCGCCGACCTGCTCGGCGAGTTTCACGTCGGTGTGGACGGAGCGCACGACCTCGACCAGCGGGATCAGGTGCGCCGGCATGAAGAAATGCAGGCCCATCATGCGCGCCTGCGTCTTCAATCCTTTGCCGATCTCGCTGATCGGGAAGCTCGAGGAATTCGAGGTGAGCGCGCAGTCCGGCCGCGCCAGCGCTTCCATCTCGCCAAACAGCCGCTGCTTCAATGCCAGGTCCTCGGTCACGGTCTCGACCACCAGGTCGATCAGGGCCCACGGCGCTTCGGGCAGGGTGGCATAGGTCGCAAGCCCCGCGGTATCGGCCGGCTTGCCCATGGCGGTGAGCGCCTTCGCGGTGGCGGCGGGCAGGCCGTCGCGCGTCGAGGCCGAGCGTGAGACGACATCGACCTTCCAGCCGTGGCCTGCGAACATGGCGATGATGCCCACGCCCATCGTGCCGCCGCCGATCACCAGTGCACGTTGTTCGCTTTGCGACATTTATTGACCTCCCATTGGACTGGCATATCGACGAGCGCCCCGGCGGCGGGGCAATATCGGCGCTCATTCAAAGGGGAAACGTATGAGCGCCACCTTCAAGGATATCGGCGTCAGCACCGAAGGTCATGTCGGCATCGTCGAGATCCAGCGGCCGCCGCACAATTTTTTCGACAATTCATTGATCAACCAGATCGCCGATGCCTTCGAGGCGTTCGACCGCGACATGAACGTCCGCGCCTATGTCCTCTGTGCGCAGGGCAAGTCGTTCTGCGCTGGCGCCGATTTCGCCAACCGGCCGCAGACCGGCGCGGCCGAGACCGGCAAGCACCTCTACAAGGAGGCGACCCGGCTGTTCCGCGCCAGGAAGCCCAGCGTGGCTGCGGTGCAGGGCCCGGCGATCGGCGGTGGCCTCGGCCTCGCGGTGATGCCCGACTTCCGCGTCGCCTCGCCCGAGGCGCGCTTCTCCGCCAACTTCACGCGGCTGGGCTTCCATCCGGGCTTCGCGCTCACCTACACCCTGCCGCGCCTGGTCGGCCAGCAGAAGGCCAACCTGATGTTCTATACCGGCCGGCGCATCGGCGGTGAGGAGGCGCACGCCTGGGGCCTGGCCGACGTGCTGGTGCCGCTGGCCGACGTGCGCAAGGCTGCAATCGCGCTGGCGACGGAAATGGCCGAGGGCGGACCGCTGGCCGTGCAGTCGACGCGCGAGACCATGCGGCGCGGCTTCGCCGACGGCGCCGAAGCCGCGACCGAGCGCGAACTCACCGAGCAGGACTGGACGCGCAAGACCGAGGACTTCAAGGAAGGCATCAAGTCCTACGCCGAGAAGCGGCCGGGCAACTGGAAGGGGCGGTAGACCGGGAGCGCGCAACACGCGCTTCGCACACCCTCATCCTGAGGAGCCGCGCGTAGCGCGGCGTCTCGAAGGATGGGAACGAGCACCGCGTCTGTTGCCCATCAAGGCGCGGGGGTTACCCCGCGCTAATCGAGACGCGCTTCGCGCTCCTCAGGATGAGGGTGTGCGATTTTCATGCTCCTCTCCCCCGCTAGGGGGAGAGGCGGGGTGAGGGGGCCTCGAAGATGACCAACGGACAACTCACCGGCAAAGCCGCCATCGTCACCGGCGGCGCGTCGGGCATCGGCGAGGCCTGCGCGGAGACGCTGGCGCGCGAGGGCGCCTCGGTGCTCATCACCGACATCGACGAAGCGCTGGGCAAGGACGTCGTCGGGCGCATCGCCCAGAACGCAAAGGGGGCCGGCGGCAAGGCGCATTACCTGCACCACGACGTGCGCGACGAGGCGGCGTGGCCCGGCGTGATCGCCGAGGCCGAGAGGCGCTTCGGGCGGCTCGACATCATGGTGGCCAACGCCGGCATCGGCATCATGTCGCCGATCGAGACCATGTCGCTTGCCGACTGGCAGCGCCAGCAGGCGATCAACCTCGACGGCGTGTTCCTCTCCATCAAGCACGCCATCCCGGCGATGAGGCGGGCGGGCGGCGGCTCGATCGTGCTGATGTCGTCGGTCGCGGGCCTGCGCGGCTCGCCGGGTCTGGCCGGCTACTCCGCCACCAAGGGCGGCGTGCGGCTGCTCGCCAAGTCGGTGGCGCTGGAGCACGCCGTCGACAGGATCCGCTGCAACTCGGTGCATCCCGGCATCATCGCCACGCCGATCTGGGGCAAGCTGCCGGTCGGCGCCACGGGTGGGGGCAGCCGGCGCAATGCCCCGATAGATCCGCGCGAGCGCGCCGCCGCCGTCGTGCCGCTCGAGCGCGTCGGCGAGGCCCAGGACATCGCCAACGGCGTGCTGTTCTTGTGCAGCGAGCTGGCGAGCTACGTCACCGGCCAGGAGCTGGTGATCGACGGCGGTATGACCGCCGGCGCGCGGCCACCGGCGCGCGGCAGGTGATGGCTACTCGTCTGCGGGCCCTATAGCTGCCGGGGGAACTACCACCGTGAAGATTACCAAAGGCCGCTAGAGGCGAAGCCGATCTGCGTTACATGTCACACTACTATCTTCACCGATGTTTTGGCAGTCTGGAACCCTGATTGATGCTTAGATTAGGCGTCTACGCTCAAGGTTAGGGGAAGCTCATGAGGACCTCGCTTTGCGACAAGCTCGAGATCGGGGTCCCGATCGTCCTCGCGCCGCTCGGCCGCGCTGCGGGTCCGGGCCTTGCCGCGGCGGTCAGCAATGCCGGCGGCCTCGGCATGTTGGCGCCCTGGGCTGTGAGCCTCGATGTGATGCGTCAGGAAATCAGGGAAACGAAAGTCCTTACGTCCCTGCCCTTCGCCGTGAACCTAAACATGGCGATGTCGCAGGCAGACCGCCTCGAGGTCTGCCGCGAAGAAGGCGTGCGTCTTGTCTCGTTTTTCTGGGACGACAAGTTTGACTTGATGGCGCGAGCGAAGGCGGCCGGCATGATCGTGCTGCAATCGATCGGCACCGCAAAGGCGGCGCGACAAGCGGTCGATGCAGGGGCCGACATCGTCGTCGCCCAAGGTTGGGAAGCCGGCGGCCATGTGCGCGGCACCGTCGCGACACTGCCGCTGGTGCCGGCCGTGGTCGACGCCGTCCCCGGCGTACCCGTCGTTGCCGCAGGCGGCATCTCCGACGCGCGCGGCCTCGCCGCCGTGTTGTCGGCCGGCGCGTCGGGCGCCTGGATCGGTACGCGCTTTCTTGCTTCAGAGGAAGCCAACATCCATCCCGAATGGCGAGCGCAAGTCCTGGCGGCGACGGAGGACGACACGGTCCACGCCATCGACCTGTTCGATATCCCCGGCTGGCCGGACGCGCCGCACCGCGCGATCCGCAACAGCACCGCCCGGATGTGGGAAGCGGCCGGGCGTCCGCCCATCGGCAAGCGGCCGCACGAAAGCGACGTGATCGGCGCGCTCGCGAACGGCAACAAGGTCCTGCGATATCGCGGCTCGACTCCACGCGCCGACATCACGGGCGACGTCGAGGCCATGTCGTTGTGGGCAGGACAGAGCGTCGGGCTGGTGAAGACGGTCCAGCCCGCAGCCGAGATTGTGCGCGAGATCAACGACGGCGCGCGGACGATCCTGCGCCGGCTTGCCGCCGCATAGACGGTCGGTATCCCCGACGTCGTTGTTGCCATGCACCTTCTGGTGCCTGATGAGAACGGACCAGGACGAAAAGTGTCCCGCCACGTACGGGGAACGGGTCCCACCGGAACGACAAGCTCTAACTATTAAAAGCTTAGGCTGGGTAGTGGTGCCCGAGACGGAATCGAACCGCCGACCCCATCATTACGAAGGATCGGGTACATCCGAAATCAGCACCAAAATGAATCCGGTCCACTATCGGCCAAATGATTTCCGACAAGACACGTCAGTATCGAGACAATCATTAACGCACTATGTTCTTGACGTGTTCTTGCGATTATAGCATAACTAGTCAACGGCCTCCTCCCAACGGAAATCGATGGCCGCAGCGCATCCTTATCGAGCTCGTCCCATGCCCCGCCTTCGCATCATCCGCCCCAACTATTCCCAGTTGCCCGCCGTCGGCCGCCTCAGCCGCGAGGCGCGGCTGCTGCATATCCTGATGTGGCCGGTGGCCGACGACGCTGGCCGCCTGCGCTTCGACCCGGACGGACTGGTCGAACAGCTTTATCCGTTCGATACCGACGCGCCGATGCTGCTGGCATCGTGGCTCGACGAGCTGGAGCGCGAGGGCTGCATCGAGCGCTACGGCGTCGATGGCATTGCCTACCTGCGCGTCGTCCACTGGCGCCGGCTGCAGAGCATCCAGCATCCCAAGCGCAGCCGTTTGCCGGCGTCGCCCTCGGAGCCGGCCCATCATGATCGTCATGACGATCATGAAGAATCGCCTGAAACCCAGACGGCACAGGCCTCCGAGGCCATTCTTCATGACGGCCTCTCCGATGAGGAAATCGCATTGCTGAGCCAGCCGGGCGAGATCACCCCGGCGCGCGTGCTCGGCTATCTCGATTTTGCGCTGCGCAAGTCGCTCGTCCACGACGACCCGGCTGCCCACACCCGCTGCATCGAACTGGCGGGCCGTCATGCCGGCCTGTGGGGCAATCGGGGCGCGGCGGCCGGCCGGAAAGAGACCACACCGCGCAGCAAGTCTCCCGACGAACTGCTTCCGGGCGGAACGCCGGGTCCCGCCCCTGGCGGCGAGAGAGGGGGCAGCGCGCGAGGGGACAGCGCGCGAGGGGAGAGCGCATGACCGTCGACAACGCCACCCTGCAGCGCTGGAAGGCGGCGCCCACGGACTTTGCGCGCGAGGTGTTCGGCGTCACCCCCGACGCGTGGCAGGACGAGGTACTGGAGGCCTTCCCGCACTGCCAGCGCCTGGCGATGAAGGCCTGCAAGGGGCCGGGCAAGACGGCGGTCGAGGCGTGGCTCGCCTGGAACTTCCTGGCGACGCGCCGCGACGCCAAGATCGCGGCGACCTCGATCACCGCCGACAACCTGCGGGACAATCTGTGGGCCGAGATGGCCAAGTGGCAGGCCTGCTCCGACTATCTCACCGACCATTTCGAGTGGGGCCGCGAGCGCATATCGGCCCGCGCCCGGCCCGAGACCTGGTGGATGTCGGCGCGCACCTGGAACCGCACCGCCAACCCGCAGCAGCAGGGCAATACCCTGGCCGGCCTGCATGCCGACAACATCCTGTTCATCCTCGACGAGTCGGGCGGCATCCCGGACGCCGTGATGGCGACCGCCGAGGCGGCGCTGGCGTCGTGCATCGACGGCCACATCGTGCAGGCCGGCAATCCCACGCATCTCGACGGCCCGCTGTGGCGCGCCTGCACTTCGGAGCGACGGCTGTGGCATGTCACGGAGATCACCGCCGATCCCGACGATGCAAGGCGCAGCACGCGCGTGAAGGCGGCATGGGCACGCGAGCAGATCGAGAAATACGGCCGCGACAATCCCTGGGTGCTGATCAACGTGTTCGGCCGCTTCCCGCCGAGCGCGCTCAACACGCTGATCGGGCCGGACGACTGCAAGGAGGCCACGACGCGCGTCTACCGGCCCGAGGACTACGCGCGGGCGCCCAAGGTGCTGGGCGTCGACGTGGCGCGCTTCGGCGACGATGCCTCGGTGATCTTCCCGCGCCAGGGGCTCGTTGCCTTCACCCCGCTGAAGTACCGCAACTTCGACGGCAACCAGGGCGCCGGCGCCGTGGCGCGCAAGCTGCTGGACTGGAAGGCCGACGCGGTCTTCATCGACGATACCGGCGGCTGGGGGGCGTCGTGGATCGACAACCTGCAGCGGCTCGGCCACTCCCCGATCGGCGTCGGCTTCGCCGCGCGGCCCAACGAACCGCGCTACGACAACAAGCGCACCGAGATGTATTTCGAGGCGATCGAATGGATCAAGCGGGGCGGGGCGATCCCCGACGTGCCGGAGCTGATCGCCGCGCTCAGCCAGACGACCTACTCCTTCCGCGGCGACCGCCTGCTGCTCGAGCCGAAGGACCAGCTCAAGCTGCGGCTGGGCTATTCGCCCGACGACGCCGATGCCCTGGCACTGACCTTCGCCCAGCCGGTGGCGAACCGGCCGGTCTATTACGACCGCACGGACGAGGGGATCGCCTTGATGGCGAGCCGTCGTCCCGGCATGTGCATCACCGAATACGACCCGTTCGACAACGAACCGCGGCGCGACGGCAATTTCTGCATCACCGAGTACGATCCGTTCGAGGATGCTTAGGACAGGCAACTGTTCAAAGGGGACCCGGACCCTTGATCAAGCGCGGGGACCACGGGAGACGCCGGACAAGCCATAAGAGGCGGAGGGCCGGATCGAGCGTGGTGGGATGACGGTCCTTCCGTCCTCCCGACCGGAGGGCCCCTCGGACGCCTCGGGGCAGGCGACTTCGCTTCGGGCGCGGCCGACACGCGGCCTTACGACTGGCCGGCAATCAGTTGCCGGATCCGGCGTTCGAGCAGCGCGTGATCGTAGGGTTCCTCGTGGAACGGCCCCTCGGCGCAGAGCTTACCCGCTTCCTGGGCGGAGCGTTTCAGGCCGGACGTGAGGATGATCTTGGTGTCCGGCCGCTCGCGCCGGACCCACTGCGCGAGACCAAATCCACCGCCGGCGATGCCCACGTCGCTGAACACCACCGCGATCTTGGCGTCGGTCTGCAGGATGCTCATCGCCTCGTCGACACCGGTGGCTTCGATCACCTTGAAGCCACAGTCGCGCAGATAGGCCGCGACGCTCATGCGGATCAGCACGTCCTTCTCGATCACCAGGACGATCGGTGAGGAAGCGGTGGACTTCGGGGGCGCGTCGACCGGGCTCATGGTGCGCATAACGTAGGCAGAGGGTAAGGGTTGCTTCAACGCAAAAAAAGACTCCCGCGAGTCACAATTGCCGCAAAAACGCTTGCACGCCAACACAGCTTTCGCAAAATGCCGCGCCGCCTTCGCTTGCGGCTTTGTTGACGCTTTTTTTCGGGATCGGTAAGAGTGCCATGAAAGAGAAGCGCAGGTTCGCGCCAGCGAGCGAGACCGGAATCCGGGCGCGGCCGACGATCCTGGTCGTCGAGGACGAAGTGCTGGTTCGCATCGCCGCCGCCGAATATCTCCGTGCGGCGGGCTATACGGTCATGGAAGCAGCGGACGCCGACGAGGCTATCCGGCTGATGACCGCCGCCCCGTCGATCGATCTCGTGTTCTCCGACGTCCACATGCCGGGCGCGATGGACGGCTACGGGTTGCGGGCCTGGATCCTCCGCGAACGCCCACGCGTCAAGGTTCTCCTGACGAGCGGTAGTATGCACGCCGGCGGCGGCAACGGCTCAGGCGGGCGGCACCTCATCGTCAAGCCCTACGCGTTCGGCGAGCTCGATCGCTGGATACGGGAACTGTTGGGATTGTAGGCGATCTCGCACCTAAAGCATGATCCGCGCAAGTCGGATCAGCTTGCTTCCCCTTCGCGGAGTCCGCGAAGGGGAAGTGTCGCGGTCATGCCGCGACGATGGGGTCATTGGCTAACCCCTCCGCCCGCGTAAGACGCGGGCACTTACAGCGCGATGACTTTTGCTTCAGCCGTCGGCCCGGCTCCCGCAGCGAAGCGGTGCACGAGCCGGGCCGACGGCGCGATTCGAGGGAAAGTCATCGCGCTTTAGGCGCTATGGCCGCTCGCGGCCATAGCGCCGACTTGGCGGACTCCGCCAAGGAAGAGATCGAGAGAATTTCCTTCAGAGCGGCCGTCGATCGTCAGGCTGCCCGCTATTCCGCTGGGCCCGCCGACGGCGCCGCCCCCGGCGCGCGCGCCGGGCGCTCACTGCACCTTCACTGGCATCTGAAGATGGTCGTATCCACCGTGTAGCGAATCTGCAGTACCGCCGTTTTGCCGTACTTCGCGCAATGTTTCTGAGCCGCGAGGGAAATCGTTCCCCGCGACGTGTAATCGCCGCCGACGATGCTCACCCGGTTCTCATCACCCTGCTGGACTTCGGCGCAAGCGCACAGCAGCAAGGCCGCGATGGTCGCGATCGTGATGGTACGTTTCACGCTGTCACCGTCAGCCCCTGGATGGTCGGTTGGAAATTCAGCTTGTCGTTGGTCGCCCCAGGCGCCCGCATCGGGCACGAAGGAGCGGCGCGCAACCTACGGACGCCGCAACGCACGGTCAACCAGGCGCAGCCAGCGGGCACAGCCAGCGGGCTCCGTCACGCTCATGGGTTGCCTCAGGACGTGACCGGCCTTCCGGCATCGGCCAGCACTTTTCCGCCGAGACCGATGAAGCACACGCCGGCCGCCCTCTCTATCCAGTGCCGTGCCCGCTCAAAGCGGCGCATCACGGGGCCGGAGGACATGAAGAGGCTGACGCAGGAATACCAGGTCAGGGACGAAGCCGTCACAAGGGCGATCATGAGACCCATCAGCCAATGCGGCGTCGAGGCCGTGACGGCGGTCGCGAAGACGCTGGCGAACAGCACGATCGCCTTGGGATTGGTCAGGGTCACGAGAAAGCCGAAAAGTATGGCGCGCTTTCCGGGCGGCCGGGCCGTCGCCCGGTCGAGCTCGATTTCCCGGGGCTTGGCGCCGAGAAGCCTGATGCCGAGATAGATGAGATACGAGCCGCCCAGCACCCGCACGGTCCAGGTCAGCCACCGGTACTCCACCAGGATGGCGGACAGGCCGACCAGGCTGAGCGTTGCGTAGAGGCAAAGACCGAGCGAAACGCCGAGCGTCGTGAGAAGCCCGGTGCGTGTTCCGTGAGTCATGGAGGATCGAACGACGGCGACGAAATCCGGCCCCGGAAGAATGAGGGCGGGGATGAAGACGGCGAAAACGCCGATCAGAACCAGGGCGTAGTCCATGGAAATCCGCTCCTCCTACTGCAACCCCCTCACCCCGCCTCTCCCCCTAGCGGGGGAGAGGAGCATGAAGGCTCTCATTTTTCATATTCCTCTCCCCCGCTAGGGGGAGAGGCTAGGTGAGGGGGCCACGATGACTCTACGTCAACTGCTCATCCATCAGCTTGAGCGCTTCGGTCGCGAACGCCCGCATGTTGGCGACGCGGTCGGCCGATCCCGTGCGCAAGGTCCGCGCGACCTTGCCGCTGGGGCCGACGACGGCGACGCAGGTGTGGCCGGCGGGATCGCCGTAGGAATTTCCCGTCGGACCCGAGGCGCCGGTTTCGGCCAGCCCCCAGGTCGTGCCCAGCCGCTCGCGCACCAGTTCGGCGGCCAGCGTCGCCCACGGCTCGGACGACGAGCGGATGCCGGCGCGTTTCGAGGGCGTCGCGGTCAGGAAGGCCTCGCCCGCCGGGCGGGTGTAGACCACGGCGCCGCCCATGAAATAGGCCGAGGCGCCGGGCACCGCGAGCAGCACGGCGGAGATGAGGCCGCCCGCCGAGGATTCAGACACGCCGACGGTTTGCTTGCGCGCCTTCAGTTTGTCGCCAACGCGCTTGGCGAGCGGCAGCAGCGTGTCCATGGCTCAGTCCTTCCTGCGATTGGTGAAGATGTCGAGCACCAGCGGCACGGATTTGCCGATCCACAGCGCACGGTCGCGATGGTCCTCGAGATCCTGGCCGGTGTTGGGATGGACGAACACGGTGAGCTCGCCGTGGTTCAGCGTCAGCCACGAGATCAGCGGGGCGAACTGGTCGTTCCTGAAGTGGACCTGGTAGCTGAACATCGGGTGCGGCCCGACCGGCTTCTCGTGGAAGCGGCCCATCTCGATGTCGAAGGTCTTTTCGATGCGCTCGCGCAGCGCCCAGGCGGCGTCGCGCGAAGCGGGGTCGAAATAGACGTGGGCGTGCCAGTCGTTGATTTGTGCGGGTTCCATGCGCCGAGCCTAGCACATCCATCCGCCCGCCTGTCGGAACCTCGAACCGTTCCCCGAACCGGGCGCGCTTGCTAGGGTCGGAGCATGAACTTCGATTTCTCCGACGACCAGAAGCTGCTCAAGGAGCAGGTTCGCAAATTCCTCGCCGACAAGTGCCCGGCCAAGGTCGTGCGGCGCGTGCTCGACGGCAATGAATCGTTTGCCGACGAGGTCTGGAAGGGCCTGGTCGATCTCGGGGTGCCGGGGGTCGGCATCCCGGAGGAATATGGTGGCCTCGGCCTCTCGCCGCTCGAGCTCTGCGTCGTGGCCGAGGAGATCGGCCGGGCCGCCGCACCGGTGCCGTTCGACACCTCGGTGGTGCTGGCGACCGAAGCGCTGAAGCTCGCGGGCTCCGACGCACAGAAGAAGAAGTGGTTGCCGCTGCTGGCCGAGGGCAAGGCGATCGGCACGCTGGCCGTCGCCGAGGGCCCGCAGCCGCCCAAGCCGCGCAACGTGCTCACGACCTTCGGCGCCGGCCGGCTGAACGGCCGCAAGGTGCCGGTCGCCGATGGTGAGGCGGCGACCTTCGCGATCGTGGTGGCCAAGACCTCGCTGGTGCTGGTCGATCTGGGGCAAAAGTCTGTCGCCAGGAAGCGCGTCGAGACCATCGATCCGGCACGCAAGCACTGCGAGCTCACCTTCAACGACGCGACGGCCGAGTTGCTGGGCGGCGAGGGCGAGGGCTGGCGGCTGCTCGAGCGGCTGTACGACGCGGCGGCGATCTATTTCGCCTTTGCCCAGGTCGGCGGCGCCGAGGCCGCGATGTGGATGGCGCGCGACTACGCGTTGCAGCGCCAGGCCTTCGGCCGCGCCATCGGCTCCTACCAGGCGATCAAGCACAAGCTCGCCGACTGCTACGTCAAGCTCGAGCTGGCGCGCTCCAATGCCTATTACGGCGCCATGATGCTCAGCGAAGGCGGCGCCGATCTGGCCGTTGCCGCGGCGGCAGCGCGCATCGCAGCGACCGAGGCCTACGACTTCGCGTCGAAGGAAAACATCCAGACCCACGGCGGCATCGGCTTCACCTGGGAGGCCGACACCCAGTTCCACTACCGCCGCGCCAGACTGATGGCGCTGTCGATCGGCGGACCGATGGCCTGGAAGGACAAGCTGGTGACGCGGCTGGAACAGAAGAATGTGATGTAGCTGATCAAACTCCTCCCCTTCGCGGATTCCGCGAAGGGGAGGTGTCGCCGCTTCGGCGACGGAGGGGTTCATGACCCCCTCAGTCCCGAAGACGGGACAGCTCCCCCGAAGACGGGGGAGCGTCCAGGGAAGGAGACTCTTTATGGACTTCAACGACACCCCCGAAGAAGCCGCCTTCCGCAAGGAAGTTCGGACCTGGCTCGACGCCAACGCCACGCGCAAGAGCGACGACAAGCAGAGCTTTCGCGCGCGCAACGACGATCCCGAACTGCTCAAGAAGGCCAAGGAGTGGCAGGACAAGAAGGCCAGGGCGGGCTACGCGCGCATCACCTGGCCGACGGAATTCGGCGGCCGCGGCGGCTCGCCTATCCTGCAGGTGATCTACCAGCAGGAGGAGGCGAACTTTCTGGTGCCGCTGGGCTTCTTCGACATCGGGCTCGGCATGTGCATCCCGACCATGATGGCCTATGCGAGCCCTGAGCATCTCAAGCGCTACGTGAAGCCCGCCCTGCATGGCCAGGAAGTGTGGTGCCAGCTCTTCTCCGAACCCGCCGCCGGCTCCGACGTCGCGGGCATCCGCACGCGCGCCGAGCGCGACGGCGCCCAGGGATCCAATGGGGGCTGGGTGATCAACGGCCAGAAGGTCTGGACCTCGGGCGCGCACTACTGCGACTACGGCATCGTCATCACCCGCACCGATCCCAGCGTGCCCAAGCACCAGGGCCTCACCATGTTCTTCCTGTCGATGAAGACGCCGGGCGTCGAGGTGCGACCGATCAAGCAGATCTCGGGCGGCGCCAACTTCAACGAGGTGTTCTTCACCGACGTGCGCATTCCCGATTCGCAGCGCCTGGGCAAGGTCGGCGAAGGCTGGAAGGCGGCCTTGACCACGCTGATGAACGAGCGGCTGGCGGTCGGCCTGCCGTCGGGCGGCCTCGACATCGACGAGCTGATGGAGCTGGCGCGCGACACCGAGCTCGAGGACGGGCCGGCCATCAAGAACCAGCAGGTCCGCGGCAAGATCGCCGACTGGTACGTCCAGCAGCAGGGCCTGAAGCTCACGCGCTACCGCACCCTGACCGCGCTCAGCAAGGGCCAGACGCCGGGGCCGGAGTCCTCGATCATCAAGATCGTGGCGGCGCCCAAGATGCAGGACATGGGCGCCTTCGCCATGGAGCTGATGGGCCCGGCCGGCATCATGAAGGAGGAGGTGCCGCATGCCGCGGGCTTCCAGGCGCAGTGGATCGCCGGCGCCGGCTTCCGCATCGCCGGCGGCACCGACGAGATCCTGCGCAACATCGTGGCCGAGCGTGTGCTGGGATTGCCGGCGGATGTCCGCGTCGACAAGGACATCCCATTCAGTCAGCTGGGAAAGAAATAGAATCGACTTCCTCCCCTTCGCGGAGTCCGCGAAGGGGAGGTGTCGCCGTCATACGGCGACGGAGGGGTCAGGGTCGCAGGTGTCGATCCTTATCCGTTCTGCCCGGCGCGGGAGGGCGCTTTTCGCGCTGAAGCGCGAAAACGCCTACTCGCGCTTGATTACAAGCGCTGCCGCCCGCATTGAAAATGCTAGCGCATTTTCAATGCCCATTCCGTGTACTTCTGCGCCTGCTTGTGCAGGTTGGCGTAATACGTGGCGTACTCCGCGCCGACCATCGGCTTCAGGGCGAGGCCGACAGCATCCATCTTCTGCTTCATGTCGGCGCTGTTGATCGCCTTCAGGAAGGCGGTCTCGATCACCTTCACGATGTCGGCCGGTGTGCCCTTCGGCGCCGCGACGCCGCGCGTCGAGGAGGAGATCACCGTGGCGTAGCCCAGCTCCTTGGTGGTCGGCACGTCGGGCAGGAACTTGGAGCGCTCGACGTCGGTGACGGCGAGGCCGCGGCACTCGCCCGACTGGATGCGCTTGACCACGCTGCCGACATTGTCGAACGCCACGTCGACATGGCCGCCCAGGACGCCCGCGAGCTGCTGCGTGCCGCTGTCGAAATGGACGATGCGGAAGTCGATCTTGGCCGCCTCCTGCATCATCAGGATGGCGAGGTGGTCGTCGCTCAGGATGCCGGTCGTGCAGGCGCGCAGCTTGCCCGGCTCCTTCGTGGCCGCGTCGACCAGGTCCTTCAGCGTCTTGTAGGGGCTGTCGCCCTTGACCCAGATCAGGCCGGGGTCGAGCACCTGATTCACGACGGGGATGAAGCTGTCCATGGTGAACACGGCCTTGCGCTCGGGATCGAGCACGATGGTGTTGACCGCGGGCAGGTTGATGAAGCCCAGCGTGTAGCCGTCGGGCCGGGCACGGGCGATTTCAGTGAAGCCGAGCTGGCCGCCGGCGCCGCCCTTGTTGACCACGGTAATCGGCTGGCCGAGATCTTTCTCGGCCGCGGCGGCGAGAATGCGCGCACCGACGTCGGTGCTGCCGCCGGCCGCGAAGGCGACGATCAGCTGGACGGCGCGGCGCGGATAATTCTGGGCGATGGCGGGGCTGGCGATGGTCGCTGCGGCCGAGGCGGCCAGCAGGGTGCGGCGGCGAATGATCATGTCTTTCCTCCCAGGAATGATGCGGTAGGTTGGTTAGTCGACGTCGGTAGTCCGGAGCTTGGAGAACGTGCCCGGTCTCAGCAAGAGGGCGCCCAGCACGACTACCGGCACGGCGAGCAGGGCGAGCGCCACAGGCCGGTCAAGGAAGATGGCGAAGCTGCCGCCGGACATTTCCAGCGTCGTGCGCAGCGAGCGTTCCATCATCGGCCCCAGGATCAGCGCCAGGATGGCCGGTGCGATGGGGAAATCGAGCTTGCGCAGGAGATAGCCCACGATGCCGAAGCCCAGCATCGCCCAGACATCGAACAGGTTCTGCTTCAGGCTGTAGGCGCCGATCACGCAAAAGATCAGCACGCCGGTGCACATGTAGCTGAACGGGATTTTCAGCAGCTTGGCCCACAATCCGACCAGCGGCAGGTTGAGGATCAACAGCAGTGCGTTGCCGATGAAGAAGCTCGCGATCACCGTCCAGACGAGCTCGGGCCGCTCCTGGAACAGGAAGGGGCCGGGCGTCAGGCCGTTGATGATGAAGGCACCCATCAACACCGCGATGGTCGGCGAACTCGGGATGCCGAGCGCCAGCAGCGGCAACATCGCGCCGTTGGCGTAGGCGTTGTTGGCCGTCTCGGCCGCGGCCACGCCCTCGATGGCGCCATGGCCGAAGCGCTCCGGCGTCTTGGAAACACGCTTCTCGATCACGTAGGCCATGAAGGTCGGCACGATGGCGCCAACGCCCGGAATGAGGCCCAGCACGAAGCCGATCACCGTGCCGCGGCCGATCGCGCCCGCCGAGGCGCGGCGCTCCTCCTTGGTCGGCATCCAGTTCTTGAGATTGGCCTCGATCAGGCGGGCCTGCCGCGTCTCGGCCGCGATCAGAAGCTCGGCGACGCCGAACAGGCCCATGACCACCGGCACGAAGCCGATGCCGTCGTAGAGTTCTTCGATGCCGAAGGTAAAGCGCGGCGCGCCGCGCACCGGATCGAGCCCGATCATCGCGAACATCAGTCCGATCACGGTCATCAGCAACGCCGCCAGCATGTTTTTGCCGGCCAGGCCCACGACCAGGCAGAGTCCGGCGACCATCAGGGCGAAGAACTCGACCGGCCCGAATTGCAGCGCCAGGGTGGCCAGCGGTGTGGCGACCACGACCAAGGCAACAGTGGCGACCGTGCCGCCGACAAAGGAACCGATGGCCGCGATCGCCAGCGCCGATCCGGCGCGTCCCTGGCGCGCCATCTGGTGGCCGTCGATGCAGGTCACCACCGAGGCCGCCTCGCCTGGCACGTTGATCAGCACCGAGGTGATGGTCCCGCCGTACATCGCGCCATAGTAGATGGCGCACAGCATGATGATGGCGCCGGTGGCGTCGAGATTGAAAGTGAGCGGGATCAGGATCGCGGTACCCGCCGCCGGTCCCAGGCCGGGCAGCACGCCAATCAGGGTGCCGAGCACGCAGCCCGCCAGCGCGAACAGGAGGTACTTGACCGTGAGCGCCGCGGCGAACCCTGCGAGCAGGTGGTGGAATGCCTCCATCGTCTAACCCCAGATCCGACCATCCGGCAGGAGCACGTCCAGCCAGTGAGTGAACACGTAGTGCACGCCGAAACTGCCGAGCACGGCGAAAAGCGCGATCAACCACCAGCGCCGCTCGCCCAGCGCGATCACCAGCGCGGCATTGAAGCCGAGCATGGCGATGCGGAAACCCAGGATTTCCATCGAAACCGCGGCGGCCGCCAGCAGCGCGACGATCGCAATCCAGCGTCGTGCGCCCGGTCCGTGCGGCAGGATGCGGACCTCGGATCCATCGTCCGCCTCGCGGAACGTGGTGATAAGCAGCGCCACCGCCAGCACCGCGCCGATCAGCGCCAGCCAGAACGGAAAGAAGCCTGGGCCAGGGCCCAGGCGATCCGTCAGTGATAGCAGCAGAGACTGCCAGAGCGCGAACAGGCAGAACGCCAGCATCACACCCGTCGCGATCAGCCGACCCTGGCGCATGCCTGGCGGCCCTCCCTATTCCTGATTCTTTAATCTTGTTCCGCCGGCAGCATAGCTGCAAACAAGTTGGGCGCAAATCGACGGAAGCGGGAGGAAGCGGATGAACAGGCTGGACGGCAAGGTCGCATTTCTGTCCGGCGCCGCGCGCGGCATCGGCGGCGCCACGGCCAAGCTGATGGCGCAGGCGGGCGCCAAGGTGGCGATCGGCGACGTGCTCGACGAGCAGGGCCGCAAGACCGCCAAGGAGATCGATGCGCTCTACACCCATCTCGACGTCACCAGCGAGGCGAGCTGGGCCGAAGCGATGGACGCCACCGTGAAGAAGTACGGCAAGCTCGACATCCTCGTGAACAATGCCGGCATCTTCAACGGCAAGGGCGTCGAGGACGCCACGCTCGATGAATGGCACAGGCTGGTTGCCGTGAACCTGACCGGCGTCGTGCTGGGCACGCGGGCGGCGCTGCCTCATCTCAAGGCGAGCGGGGCCACGAGCGAGCATGGCGCGGCCATCGTCAACCTGGCTTCGATCGCGGGGCTGGTCGGCTCGCAGCTCGATCCGCTCTATTCGCTGACCAAGGGTGGCGTCACTCTGTTCACCAAGTCGACGGCGCTGGAGTTCGGCCGCAAGGGCTACAAGATCAGGGTCAACTCGATCCATCCCGGCCTGATCGAGACCGACATGGGCCAGCAGACCTTTGCCACGCGCGCCCGCCAGCAGGGCACCAACGACACCGAAAAGGCACGACAGGCCTCGCTCGCGCTGCACCCGATCGGCCGGCTGGGCGTTGCCGACGACATCGCCAAGGGCATCGTGTTCCTGGCATCGGACGATGCCGGCTTCATGACAGGGGCGGGTCTGGTGGTCGACGGCGGCTGGACCGCCCACTAGCGCATATTTCACCCTGTTGAGGCGCGTTTACTCGCCTCAACAGGGCGAAATATGTCATTGGAGGAAATGCTTCGTACAACGCGTTTCCGGTGAAATGGAACCGCTCCGCGGTTCCATTTCACCGGAAGCCGCACTAGGAGAGAGCCATGCGCTTCGGACTTCTATACGAACACCAGTTGCCGCGCCCCTGGACGGCCGAGTCGGAGCACCGGCTGTTCAAGGATGCGCTGGCGCAGGTCGAGCTGGCCGACGCGCTGGGCATCGACCACATCTGGGAAGTCGAGCACCATTTCCTCGAGGAGTATGCCCACTCCTCTGCACCCGAGGTCTTTCTCGCCGCCTGTGCGGCCCGCACCAAGCGCATCCGGATCGGCCATGGCGTCGTGCTGGCGCCGCCCGGCTACAACCATCCCGCCCGCGTCGCCGAGCGCATCGCCACGCTCGATCTCATCTCCGACGGCCGCGTCGACTGGGGCACCGGCGAATCGGCCTCGCGCGTCGAGCTCGAGGGCTTCGGAATCGATCCCGACCAGAAGAAGGCGATGTGGGCGGAAGCCGTCGAGCAGACCGCCAACATGATGGCGATGACCCCGTACCCCGGCTTCCAGGGCAAGTACTTCTCCATGCCGGTGCGCAACGTGGTGCCCAAGCCGCTGCAGAAGCCGCACCCGCCGATCTGGGTGGCCTGTTCCAAGCGCGAGACAATCCATGCCGCGGCTCGTGCCGGCATTGGCGCGCTCACCTTCGCCTTCGTCGATCCAGCCGAAGCGGGCAAGTGGGCGCACGAATACTACGACATCATCAAGAGCGACCAGTGCGTGCCGATCGGCCACGCGGTGAACGCCAACATCGCCATGGTGACGGGCTTCTCCGTGCATGACGACGCAGCCGAGGCGCGCCGCCGCGGCTCGGAGGGCTTCCAGTTCTTCGGCTATTCGCTCGGTCACTACTATGTCTACGGCCATCATCAGCCGGGCGTCACGGATGTGTGGCAGCGCTTCGAGGCGGCCAAGGACAAGCTGCCGGCGGTGGGCCAAGGCAGCGGCATCGGCACGCCGGCCGAGCTCACCGAGCATCTGCGCCGCTACCAGGACGCGGGTGTCGACCAGGTGGTGTTCATCCAGCAGGGCGGCCGCAACAAGCACGAGCACATCTGCGATGCGCTGAAGCTCTTCGCTGCCAAGGTGATGCCGGCGCTGAAGGCCGACCAGGCGGCGCGAGATGCAAGAAAGCAGACCGAGCTCGCCCCGTTCATCGAAGCAGCGCTCAAGCGCAAGAAGCGGGCGACGCCGGTCGTGGCCTCGGCGGTGCCGACAGTCACGGCCTACGGCCGCAACGTCGTGCAGCCCGGCCAGGCGCCGGAAGGCCCCACGCACCATCTCGCGGCCGACATCACGGTGATGATGAACGATCCCGCCGACAAGAAGGATCAGGCCGCGGAGTGACGGCCCTTGGCCGTCATCCCGAGTCGCGCGGGGTAATCCCCGCGCTTAAGCGAGGGATCTGGCTCAGAAGATGCCGGCGGCCAGTCCCGCCGCCATGGCGGCACCGAGCTCCTCGCACTGCTGGACGAAGGCGGGTTGCCACGGCCCCTTGCACAGCAGCGGCTCCTGCACGGCGCGCCAGCGCAGGCCGGTCGTGATGGTCTCGACGCCGCGGCGCGTGCCGGTGCCGTCGCTGCCGGCGCGGATATAGAGGGCGTAGGGCAGGCCCTGCGTCTTCTCCAGCAGGGGATTGTAGGAGCGGTCGAAGAAATCCTTGAGCGCGCCGCTCATGTAGCCGAGGTTTTCCGTCGTCCCCAGGATGACGGCCTGGGCAGCCAGCACGTCGTCGGGGCCGGCCTGCAGGGGCGCCACCACGCGAACCTCGACGCCGGTTTCGCCCAGCGCGCCGCGTTCCGCCGCCGCGCGCAGGCCGAGGGTGTTGTCCGACGGGGCATGTGCCACGATGAGAAGCCGCTTCATAGCCAGGTTCTAACATGCTCAAGAAACTGCTGATCGCCAACAGGGGCGAAATCGCCATCCGCATCGCCCAGGCCGCCGCCGAACTCGGCATTGCCACGGCGGGCATCTTCTCCGAGGACGACGCCAATTCGCTCCATACCAAGCGCGTCGACAGCGCGCTTCAGCTCAAGGGACGCGGCGCTGCGGCCTATCTCGATATCGCCGGCGTGATCGCGGCGGCCAAGGCGGCAGGCTGCGATTCGGTGCATCCGGGCTATGGCTTCCTGTCGGAGAACGCCCAATTCGCAGAGGCCTGTGCGGCGGCCAGGGTCACTTTCGTCGGCCCCACGGCCGAGCAGCTGCAACTGTTCGGCGACAAGGCGCAGGCCCGCTTCCATGCCGCCAAATCGGGTGTGCCCGTGCTGCCGGGCACCGACGGCGCGACCGACGTGGCCGGTGCGACGGCGTTCTTCAGGAAGCATGCGAAAGCCGGCATGGTCATCAAGGCGATTGCCGGCGGTGGCGGGCGCGGCATGCGTATCGTCGTGTCCGAAGCCGAGATCGCCGAAGCCTTCACGCGCGCCGCGGCCGAAGCGAAGTCGGCCTTCGGCAACGGGGCGCTCTACGCCGAGCGGCTGATCGCCCGGGCGCGCCACATTGAGGTGCAGATCGTGGGCGACGGCAAGGGCGGCGTCGCGGCACTCGGCGAACGCGAATGTACCCTCCAGCGCCGCAGCCAGAAGATCGTCGAGCTGGCGCCCAGCCCGAACCTGAAACCGGCTCTGCGCAAGAAGATCATCGAGGCGGCCATCACGATGGCCAAGGCCGTGAAGTATCGCAGCCTCGGTACCTTCGAATTCCTGGTCGACGATGCCGACAGGGATTTCTTCTGCTTCATCGAGGCCAATCCGCGCCTGCAGGTCGAGCACACCGTCACCGAGGAAGTCTTTGGCGTCGATCTGGTAAGGACTCAGCTGCGGCTCGCGGCAGGCGATAGTCTGAAGGAGACCGGCGTCGCGGACGCCACGCCGAGCGGCGCCGCCATCCAGTTGCGCGTCAACATGGAGACCATGACGACCGACGGTTCGGCCAAGCCGGGCGGCGGCACGCTCAGCGTCTTCGAGCCGCCGACCGGTCCTGGCGTGCGGGTCGATACCTACGGTTACGCCGGCTATCGCACCAATCCCAACTTCGACTCGCTGCTGGCCAAGGTGATCGTGCACGCACCGTCCTTCGACGCAGCCCTTGCCCGGGCCGAGCGTGCGTTGGCGGCCTTCCGGCTGGAGGGCGCGCCCAGCAACATCGCTTTCCTGCGCGCCCTGCTGGCGCACAAAGACTTCCGTGCCGACAAGGTCCATACCCGTTTCGTCGGCGAACACGCCAAGGAACTTCTGGGCGCGGCGACCAAGCTGCAGCCCGGTCTCTACTTCGAGGCGGCTGCGCCTGCTGCAGGCGGCAGGCAGGCGGGCGCCAAGGTCGACGCCGTCGATCCGCTGGCGGTGCTGGCCTTCGGCAAGGCCAAGGCTGAGGTGGCGACCGCCACGAGCGACGCGCCGGAAGGCACTGTGCCGGTGCCGGCGCCCATGCAGGGCACCATCGTCAGTATCGCGGTAAAGGAGGGCGATGCTGTCGCCGCCGGTCAGCCGCTGCTGGTCATGGACGCCATGAAGATGCAGCACGAGATCAGGAGCCCGGCGCGCGGCTATGTGCGGCGGATCGCCGTCGAAGCCGGCGAGACGATCTACGAGGGCCATGCGCTGCTGTTCGTCCAAGAGGCCGATGTCGAGGTCAAGGGCGCGGCTGCCGCGGAAAAGATCGACCTCGACTATATCCGTCCCGATCTCGCCGAATATTTCGAGCGCCGCGCCATGACGCTCGACGACAAACGGCCCGAGGCCGTGGCGCGGCGGCGCAAGACCAATCAGCGTACGGCGCGGCAGAACCTCGACGACCTGGTCGATCCCGGCTCGTTCGTCGAATACGGCGCCTTCGCCATCGCAAGCCAGCGCACCCGCCGCACCATCGACGACCTGGTCGAGCGCACGCCGGCCGACGGGCTGATCACCGGCATCGGCCGCGTCAACGGCTCGCTGTTCGGCCCCGAGCGCAGCCGCGTCGCGGTGGCACACTACGACTACACCGTACTCGCCGGCACCCAGGGCAAGACCAACCACCACAAGAAGGACCGGCTGTTCGAGATCGTCGAGAAGCAGAAGATCCCGCTGGTCTTCTTCACCGAAGGCGGCGGTGGCCGGCCGGGCGACGTCGACGTCCAGTCGGTGGCCGGCCTCAACACCATGGCGTTCCATATCTTCGGTCGGCTGAGCGGCGGGGCGCCCATTGTCGCCATCAATTCCGGCCGCTGCTTTGCCGGCAATGCGGTCCTTCTGGGCTGCAGTGACGTGGTGATCGCCACGAAAAACTCGTCGATCGGCATGGGCGGTCCGGCGATGATCGAGGGCGGCAATCTCGGCGTGTTCGCGCCCGAGGAGGTGGGCCCGATGAGCGTGCAGGTGCCCAACGGCACCGTCGATATCGCCGTCGAAGATGAGGCCGAGGCCGTCGCCGTCGCCAAGAAGTATCTCTCCTATTTCCAGGGCGCGCTGCCGGAATGGCGGGCCGCCGACCAGCGCCTGCTGCGCCGCGTGATCCCGGAGAACCGCCTGCGCGTCTACGACGTGCGCGACGTGATCACGACGCTGTGCGACGAGGGCTCGGTGCTCGAACTGCGCCGCGCCTTCGGGCTCGGCATGGTGACGGTGCTGGCCCGCATCGAAGGCAAGCCGCTCGGCATCGTCGCCAACAATCCTACCCACCTCGCCGGCGCCATCGATGCCGACGGCTCGGACAAGGCCGCGCGCTTCCTGCAACTGTGCGACGCCTTCGACATCCCGATCCTGTTCCTCTGCGACACGCCCGGCATGATGGTGGGTCCCGAGGTCGAGAAGACGGCACTGGTACGGCACTGCTCGCGGCTGTTCGTGATCGGCGCCAATCTCGGCGTGCCGTTCGGCACCATCGTGCTGCGCAAGGCCTACGGGCTGGGCGCCCAGGCGATGGCCGGCGGCTCCTTCCATGCGCCCACCTTTGCGCTCGCCTGGCCGACCGGCGAGTTCGGCGGCATGGGGCTCGAAGGCGCCGTCAAGCTCGGCTACCGCAAGGAACTCGAAGCCATTACTGATCCCGCCCAGCGACGGGCGCTGTTCGACAAGATGGTGGCGGCGGCCTATGCCCGCGGCAAGGCGCTCAGCACCGCGACCTATTTCGAGGTCGACGAGGTGATCGATCCCGCCGATTCGCGGCGCTGCATCGCCACGGCGCTGCTCGGCGCCCAGGCCCGGCCGCGCACCGGCCGCAAGCGGCGGCCGAACATCGATACCTGGTGAGCTAGGGCGTATTTCACTCCGTCAGCTTCCGTCGGGACGACACTACGGCGTCCAGCGCCCACCGAGCCTCGACACGTCGGCCAGCACGTCGTCACCCGCCGGCACGGTGCCCTTTTCCATCCAGGCCACCAGCTCATCGAAGGCGCGGTCGCGCACCCTGGCATCGATGGCGCAGTGGCCGGCGCCGGCGACCACCCGTTGCACCAGCAGGTGGCTCGCACCCGCGGCCTGCGCGCGCCGGCGATAGTCCTGCTCCATGCGAAGCGGAACGCGGAAGTCCGCCGTCTCGTGGATTGTCATGAGAGGTACTGTAATCTTGCCGGTGAATTCGGCAAAGATCGGATTGGCGTCGCGCGAACGCGCGCCTGTCTCCGGCACGATGCGTCGCACTTCGCGATTGAGCTTCTCGGCGTCGACCCCGAGGCCGGGATCGATGTCATAGCGAATGTGTCGGGTGTCGGCGTGTCGCGAGAATTCCCGTGCACCTATGCGGCCGGGATCGCGCGGGACGAGGTTCGCGGCATAGCGGCGCTTCAATCCTTCGAGGCGCATGGCCACGTCGCCGCCCGACATGTGCTTGACGACGCTGTCGAACCGCCGGCCGCGCTCGGTATAGGCGCCGGGCGTACCCATCACGTTAAGCCAGTCGTTGGCCATCCGGTCGAACATCGGACGCTGCATGTCGAGCAGGCGCGCGCCGGACAGGTATTCGGCCGCAGCGGTGTAGGCGTAGAGCCAGTCGATCAGGCCGACGCCGTCGACCACTCCGCACTCGATGAAGCCCGCCTGGAAGACCTGCGGGTGAAGCTCGAGTGCCGCGACGGCGATGTGGCCGCCCATCGACCTGCCGTGAATGATCGTCTGCCTGGGCTGGCCGAACTCGGCGATGAAGCGCTGGCGCAGCGCCAGCGTGTCGGCCAGGAACCAGTCGGGGCGATACCCCATCGAACGATAACCCGACGCGGCCCAGGCATAGCCGGCGTGCCTCAGATGCGACTCGAGCGGCGATGACTCGACGCTGCCCGTTGCCGGACCCTCGCCCTGATAGCCATGGGCGTACATCACGAGCGTGCCGTTCCATTTGTCAGGCATGCTGATCTGGAAATCGGCACTCTCGATGGTGCCCTGTCTCGGCGCGGATGTATCGGCGCTGGCCGCCGCCGGCAGGACCGCGCCAAGCAGCGACAGGGTCGCTGCGAGGGCGGCCAGCCGGCGGAAGATCACTGCGCCAGCCAGAACGTGTCGGGCTTGTAGAGGCCGATGTATCCGCCGGGATCCCAGGCGAAGTAGCCTTCCTTCGGCACGTTGCGCACCTTGGGTCCGACCACGATCGGCTGCCGGATACCGTTCACCGTGCCGATCGAGAAGACCTCATCGACATTGATCTCGAGCATCTTGTCCCAGGCCTTGCGGCGCACCGCCGGGTCGGCCGACTCCTCCCACTCGCGGAGCAGGTCGAGGAGCTGGCAGGCCTCCTGCATGTCGCATTTCTCGCCCTGCTTGGTTTTGGACTGGATGTACATGCCCCAGCGCGACCATTGCAGGCCACCCTGCTCGGCCGGCGCGAACTCCTTCGGGCTGGTGTCGGCGGTCGGCACGGCCGTGGTGATGCCGGCATAGGCCATCATGACCGCCTCGCCGGAGAAGGCGCGCAGGCGGAAATTCTCGCGCGTTTGCGGCTTGGACAGGAGCTTGATCCCGATCTTCTTCCACTGGTCGGCGATCAGCGACAGGGCGTCGGCATCCTCCGTCTCCTCGCTGGCATGCTCGATTATGATGGTCGCTGTTTCGCCGTCGGGCAGCAGGCGGATGCCCTGGGCGTTGCGCTTGGTGAGGCCGATCTCGTCGAGCAGCTTGTTGGCGAGCTTGGGATCGTAGGTTGCCCACTTGCTGGCGTACTCGGGCTTGAACAGTTCCGAGCGCTGCATGATCGTGTTGTTCGACGGCTTGGCGAGTCCGATATAGACGACCTGGTTCAGCTCTTCGCGGTCGATCGCCAGCGACAAGGCGCGCCGGAAGCGGACGTCGCGATTGAGTTTGCGCCACTCTTCGTCGTTGGCATTGAGATTGGGATAGATCGCGAGCTGCGAGCCCGAGCCCGATTCCCACAACCTTACGTCGACACCCGACGTCTTCGCGCTCTTCCGAAGGAACGTGTAGTCGCGCATGTTGAGGTAGCGCGGCTGCAGGTCGGCCTCGCCCAGCCCCGCCTTGGCCGGAACCAGATTGGCCGCCGCCACGGTCAGGATGATGCGGTCGAGATAGGGCAGCTGCACGCCTTTTTGATCGATGCGGTAGTAGAAGGGGTTGCGCGCGAACACGAAGCGCTGCGCCGGGGGGGGCGTGATCAGCACCCAGGGATTGAGGGTCGGCAGGTCGGGATTGTCGTTGTTGTACATGACGTCGTGGCGACGGTGGATCTGCACCCAGTTGCCGGCCTGGCCGCCCTTGGCGGATTTGGCAATCTCTTCCGCCGGCGTGTATTTGACGTGGAACTTCTTCAGATAGTGCGCCGGCCGGTAGAGAAAGAGCGGTGCGGCGCGGGCCTGGCTTTCGATGAAGTACGGGTTGGGCTTGTCCCAAGTGTAACGGATCGTCGTCTCGTCGACGATCTCGACCTTGGGCGGCTTGCCGTCGACCATCAGCTCGACGTTCGGGCCACCCGAGGACAGCTCCTTGTTGTTGGCGATGTCTTCCCAGAAGTAGCGGAAGTCCTCCGTCGTGAAGGGCTGGCCGTCCGACCACTTGTGGCCGGCGCGCAGCTTCAGCGTGAAGTCGCGGCCCTCCTTGGCTTCGTAGCTCTCGAGAATATCCGACTGCAGCTTGAATTTGTCGCTGTACGAGATCAGCCGGGCGTAGCCGTAGAGGGTCATCAGGCGCGTATCGCGCGGGCCGGTCACCAGCATGTTGACCTGGCCGCCGGAACGGCCCGGCCCTTCACCACCCGCGAAATACGTCACCAGCGAAGGCTGTGCGGGAATGCGCTTGTCGACCGGCGGCAGCGCGCCCGACTTCACCCGCTCGGCGAGCGACGGGGTTTCCTGCATGGTCGGCAGCGGATCGGCGGCGAACGCCGGACCCCACAGCGCAGCCCAGATGGTCATTGGCGCCACCGCGGCCGCAAAAACGCGCCTCCTCATTTTCGACCTCGCCTGTTATGCGCTACTCGGCTTTTGCGCCGGATATTCTTACCAGTTCGGCCCAGCGGCCGGCATCACGTTGGATGAAATCGCTGAAAGCGGCCATCGTCAATGGCGCTGACTCTACGCCAATCTGACGCAGGCGCACGTTGAAGGTTTTTCACCCAATGCCCCATTAAGTTCACTATTCGGCCGCTCGAGACCGGCGAGGAACTCAGTAGCGATCGAAGGCGCGCTTGGGGCCGGGCCGCGTGCCCTCGGCGATGACGGGCTTGGTCGTGCCGTTGGCCGCCACGGTATCGACCGTGTAGGGACCGCCGACTCCGGCCGGCCTGTCGCCCTTCACCGTCACGCGCTCCATGGTGCGGCGCGCGGGATAGTAGTCGTGCGCAGCGTAGTGCTGGACCGAGCGGTTGTCCCACATCACCAGCGTGTTGGGTTTCCACTTCACGCGCAGCTGGTACTCGGGGATCGTGGCCTGGCGATAGAGGAAGTGGAGCAGCGTGTCGCTCTCGTCGGTCTTGAGATCCTTTATGCGCGTGCAGAACTGTGCGTTGACGTAAAGCACACGCCGTCCTGACACAGGGTGCAGGCGCACCACGGGATGCCAGGGGTTGGGGAAATCGTCCTCGAGCTTGCGCAGCTTGGCGCGGTCGCTGTGGCCAAACAGCGGCCGCCACGGCTTGAAGTCGTGCAGCGCCTCCATGCCGTGGATATGCTGTTTCATGCGTTCGCTGAGGCCGCGATAGGCGGCACTCATGCTGGCGAACAACGTGTCGCCGCCGACCTCGGGCACCACCTTGGCGCGCAGGATGGTGGCCATCGGAGGAGCTTCGCGGAAGGTTTCGTCGACGTGCCAGATGTCGGTCAGCGCCGGCGGGTTGTCCTTGGAATAGTCGAGGATGATGACCTCGGGCTTGTCGGCGAGGTTGGGCGAGAAAGGATGGATCGACAGCTCGCCGAACAGGGCACCGAACGCCATCTGCTGGTCGACGGTGATGTCCTGGTCAGGCAGCACGATCACTTCGTAGTTGACCAGCGCGTCATGGACGACCTTGAACTCGGCCGGGCCGAGCGGCCGCCGGAGGTCGACGCCTTCGATCTCGGCGCCGATGAAGCCGTTGATCGCGCGAACGCGGATCTTCGCTTCGCTCTGCAGCACGGCTGCCGACCTGTTCGCTATCTGGGCCGCCATTGCTTCCTCCATCGTTCTTGTTGCGCTAATTCTAATCCGAATTGGCTGGGGGGACCATGGCAAGCGGCCTGGAAAGCGAATACGTGACGCTGCACGAGATCGTCAAAGCCGCCAAGACGCGGCTGAACGGCAATATCTGGGATTACCTGATCGGCGGCACCGAAACGGAGACAACGCTGCGGCGCAACCGCATGGAGCTCGACTCGATCGCCTTCAAGCCACGTGTGCTGCGCGATGTGTCGAAGATCGATCCTTCGTCGGAGATCTTCGGCCGCAAGATCCGTCTGCCGGTGATCTGTGCGCCGGTGGGATCGCTGGAGTCCTTCGAGCCGGGCGGCGGCGTCACCGTCGCCAAGGGCGCGGGTGCGGCCAACGTCGCGATGATGATCAGCTCGGTGACGACGCTCAAGCTCGAGGACATCGCCAAGGGCGGTGCCGGCCCCAAGATCTACCAGCTCTATGTGCGCGGCGACGACAAATGGGTGGAAGAGCGGGTGAAGCAGGCGATGGGCGCGGGCTACGAGGCCTTCTGCATCACCGTCGACACCCAGGTCTATTCGCGGCGCGAGCGCGACATCGCCAAGCGCTTCGTCAAATCGTGGCGCACCGCGGCAACCGGCCAGGATCACCAGGCGGCGTTCTCGTGGGCGAACTTCAAGCGCGTGAAGGACAAGTTCCCCGACGTGAAGTTCCTGCTCAAGGGCATCGGCACCGCCGAGGATGCCGAGATCGCGCTCCAGCACGGCGTCTGGGCGGTCTATTGCTCCAACCACGGCGGCCGCCAGCTCGACCATGGCCGCGGCTCGGCCGGCGTGCTGCCGGAAATCGTCGAGACCGTGAAGGGCCGCGCCAAGGTGATCGTCGACGGCTCGTTCAGCCGCGGCAGCGACATTGTGAAGGCGATTTGCCTGGGCGCCGACTGGGTGGGGCTGGGCCGCCTCTATTGCTACGGCCTCGCCGCATCGGGCGCGCCCGGCATCGAGCGGGTGATGGAGCTCCTCGAGGAGGAGATGAGGGAGGTAATGGGGCTCCTGGGCGTCAGCAGCCTCAAGCAACTCGACAAGAGTTACGTAGCCAAGAGTACGCCGACCAACCTGCCCGGCGTGCACTCGGCCTTTCCGCTGATCCACGAAGGTTACTAGGAGCCTTACCCCTTGTGCGCTGTGCGGGCTCTCGCGCCTCAGAAGGCGCTGCTGCCTGCCAGCGCGTCAGAACGCGCTAGCCTCTCCCGACGAACGGCATCTTGGTCGCCATCACCGTCATGAACTGGACGTTGGCGTCGAGCGGCAGGCTGTCCATGTAGACGATGGCATTGGCCACCGCCTCGACATCCATGCGCGGCTCGGGGACCGTCGTGCCGTTGGGCTGCAGCACGCCCTTGGTCATGCGCTCGGTCATTGGCGTCACGGCATTGCCGATGTCGATCTGGCCGCAGGCGATGTCGTAGGCGCGGCCGTCGAGCGAGGTCGATTTGGTGAGGCCAGTGATGGCGTGCTTGGTCGAGGTGTACGCGACCGAGAACGGCCTGGGCGCGTGCGCCGAGATCGAGCCGTTGTTGATGATGCGTCCGCCGCGCGGGCTCTGCGCCTTCATGATCTTGATGGCTTCCTGGGTGCACAGGAACGGGCCGGTCAGGTTGGCCGCGACCACGCCGAGCCACGTCTCATAGGGCAGGTCCTCGAGCGGCACTGGCGGCGCGCCGCCGCCGGCATTGTTGAACACCAGGTCGAGCCGGCCGAACGCTTCCTTTGTGCGGGCGAACAGGGCCTGGATCGATTCCTTCTTGGTGACGTCGGTCGGCACCGGCATGGCGTTGGGCTTGTTGTTGCCGGCCAGGCTGGCCGTCTCCTCGAGCGCCTCCTTGCGCCGGCCGGCCAGAACCACCTTGTAGCCGTTCTTGAGCAGCGCCAGCGCCGAGGCGCGGCCGATGCCGCTGCCCGAGCCGGTGATGATTGCAATTTTTGCCATGGCTTCGTTCCTCCTCGAAGGAACGGACCCTATCAGACGGGCAGGGTTTTCAGATAGGCCCGCCAGCCGCCCAGCGCGGTGATGTCCTTGGCGCCCTCAGCGGCGTAGGCCTCGCAGAGGAAGCCCAGCACGCTCGACCCATCGGCCAAGGTGACGTTGCCCAAACCCAGCGGTGCGGGGATCTGGCGCGCGAAAGCGCCGAGCTTGTCGGCCGGCAGGCTCCACACTTCGAGTTCGATGGCAGCACCGCCATCAGCGACGCGGATCATGCCGGGCCGCTGCGGCGAGCCGCCGGCCAGGACGTAGAAGCGATAGGCCGGCGCGGTGCGGCCGATGGCTTCCAGGCGGCCGCCCAGCTCGGCGAGCTGCCGGTTGAGCGGCAGGCCGCTCATATGGGCGCCGACCACCGCGATCGACACGCGGTCCTCGACGACGACGGGATCGGCCTCGACAGGGGGCAGCTTGCTTGCGGTCTTGCCGAGCGGCAGCGGCACCGCCCTTTGCCAGCGCGCGCCGAACGCCAGCAGCGCGCGCTCGGCGTGGGCGCGGCCGATCAAGGTGACGCCGAACGGCAACCCGTCGGGGCGAAATCCGGCGGGCAGCGCAAGCGCGCTCAAGCCAAAAAAATTGACGAAGTTGGTGTAGCGGCCGAGATGGGAATTGTAGAGCACGGGCTCGCGTTCGAGATCGGCCACGCGATAGATCGTCCCTGTCGTCGGCAGGACGAGGAAATCGAGGCCCTGCATCTCGACATCGGCGCGGGCCTTCAATTCGGCGAGCTCGTATTGGCCCTCGAAGGCATCGACGGCGCTGTACTCGCGGCCGCCCAGCACGATATCGCGGGTGACGGGCCAAACTCCGGCCTTGTCGTCGGCACCTTCGATGAAGGCGCCCACCGCCGCCGTGCGCTCGGCGACCCACGGGCCGCTGTAAAGAAGCTGCGCGGCGTCGCGAAAGGGCGCGTAGTCGAACTCGGCCGGCGCGCCGTCCAGCGCCTTCAGGCGCTCGATCGACCGGGCGTAAAGCGCGGCATAGGCTGAATCGCCGAAGAACTCGGCGTCCTGTGGCTTGAGAATGCCGAAGCGGAAAGCCTTGCCGATCGCCGGCGCGGGCTTCGGCGCGGCCGCCACGCCGAGGACAGCATCGGCATCGGCGCAGCTCAAGGCAAAGACCGAGACGCAATCGAGCGAGCGACAGGCCGGCACGGTGCCCTTGTTGCTGAGCAGACCCGGCGTCGGCTTAAGCCCGACGATGTTGTTGAAGCCCGCCGGTACGCGGCCGGAGCCCGCGGTGTCGGTGCCGAGCGCGAAGCTCACCAGGCTGGAGGATACCGCCACTGCCGAGCCCGAGCTCGAGCCGCCGGGCACATAGTCCGCATTGAAAGGATTGCGTGGCACGCCATAGGGCGAACGCACGCCCACGAGGCCGGTGGCGAACTGGTCGAGGTTGGTCTTGCCGACGACGATGGCACCGGCCTCGGTGAGGCGCTTGATCACCTCGGCCGAAGCCTCCGCCTTGTAGGCAAAGCCCGGGCAGGCGGCGGTCGTGGTCATGCCGGCCACATCGATATTGTCTTTCACCGCGAAGGGCACGCCGTAGAGCGGCAACGACTCGCCGCGGCGCGCGTCGAGCGCATCGGCTTGCCCTCGCAGCACGTCATCCGGCACGCGAGATATCCACACCTTGTCGTCGCCGGCCGCGGCGATGCGAGCGAGCACCTCCTCGATGACCCGCCGGCAGGTGAGGGTGCCGGCTGCGTAGGCGGCATGCAAATTGTGGATGCCGAGATCGAGGGCACTGTTCATGGCGTCTCTCTAGTGCGGCTTCCACTCAAATGGAACCGCAACGCGGTTCTATTTGAGTGGAAACGCGTTGCGTCGAGCGTCTCCGTTGTAAGCATAGTCCGACCGGCTGACTCCAGCCGGTCGGACTATGCTCTAGCGAACCCTCCGCCGGATTGCATCCCGAGCCGGCGGTCGGTCGGTTGGCACGCTCCTTGCCTTCGTAGGCTCGGCAATCCCGGTGTGGGAGCAGGGGGACTTAAATGAAACGTCGCACTTTCTTCAAGACGACCGCCATGGCCGGCGCGGCTGCAACTGCAGCGCCTGCCATCTGGTCGGAGGCCAAGGCACAGGCGCGCAACGAGACCTTGTTGATCGTGGGCGAGAGCCCGCCCAATTCGATGGACATCCATGGCCTGGGCGCCAACCGGCCGGCCTACGAGGTGTCATGGAACACTCATGACCGGCTGATCACCTACGGCGCCAAGAAGGACACCAACGGCAACCCGCACTACGACTACACCAAGCTCGAACCGGAGCTCGCGACCGACTGGAACGTCACCCCGACCTCGGCCACCTTCAAGCTGCGCAAGGACGCAAAGTTCCACGACGGCACGCCGATCACCGCAAAGGACGTGAAGTGGTCGTTCGACCGCGCCGTCACGGTGGGCGGCTTCCCGACCTTCCAGATGGCGGCCGGCTCGCTGCAGAAACCCGAGCAGTTCGTGGTGGTCGACGACAGCACTTTCCGCGTCGACTTCCTGCGCGCCGACAAGCTCACCCTGCCCGACATCGGCGTGCCGGTGCCGGTGATCATGAATTCCGAACTGTGCAAGAAGCACGCGACGGCCACCGATCCCTGGGCGATGGAGTGGACCAAGAACAACCACGCCTCGGGCGGCGCCTACAAGGTCGAGCGCTGGCAGCCCGGCCAGGAGGTCATCTACGCCCGCAACGACGACTGGAAGAACGGGCCGCTGCCCAAGGTCAGGCGCGTCATCATGCGCATCATCCCGTCGGCCGGTAACCGGCGCGCGCTGCTCGAGCGCGGCGATGCCGACCTCTCGTTCGATCTGCCGTCCAAGGATTTCTCGGAACTGAAGAATTCGCCCAAGCTCACCGTGATCGGCACGCCGATCGAGAATGCCATGTTCTATATCGGCATGAATGTCACCAGCAAGCCGTTCGACAACGTCAAGCTGCGGCAGGCGGTGGCGTGGGTGCTGCCCTACCAGCAGATCATGGACTCGGTGATGTTCGGCCTGGCGAGTCCGCTGTTCGGCGGCGCCGACAACAAGTCCAAGGGTTCCTATTGGCCGCAGAAGGACGGCTACGGCACCAACCTCGACAAGGCCAAGGCGCTGATGATCGAGGCCGGCTATCCCAATGGGCTCGAGACGACCCTATCGTTCGACCTTGGAGCGGCCAGTATCAACGAGCCACTCGCCGTGCTGGTCCAGGAGAGTCTGGCCAAGATCGGCATCAAGGCCCAGATCAACAAAATCCCCGGCGCCAACTGGCGCGGCGAGCTCCTGAAGAAGAACATGCCGATGATCGTCAACGCCTTCGGCGGCTGGCTGAACTATCCGGAGTACTTCTTCTTCTGGTGCTATCATGGCCAGAACGCCGTCTTCAACACCATGGCCTACAAGAACCCGACGATGGATGCGCTGATCGACAAGGCGCGGTTCACGACGGGGCCGGAGTATGACGCGGCGGTCAAGGGCTTCGTCGACATTGCCTTCGACGAGGTGCCGCGGGTGCCGCTCTTCCAGCCGCTGTTGAACGTGGCGATGCAGAAGAACGTCACCGGCTACCGCTACTGGTTCCACCGCCAGCTCGACTACCGTCAGCTCGCCAAGGGCTGAGTGAGGTTCGGACGTCTTCGTACGCCTCCCCCGTCATACGGGGGAGGTGGCCCGCAGGGCCGGAGGGGGAGAGCCTCAGTCGAAGCGCTCGCCGCGAACAAGATCATGAGGCATTCACCGGTCGCCTTCCCCCTCCACCCCCTTCGGGGGCACCTCCCCCGTGAGACGGGGGAGGCAGGGAGGTCGCAGTGCTGAAACTCCTGCTGTCGCGGCTGATGACGGCGATCCCGAGCATCGTCGGGGTCGTGGTCGTCACCTTCATGCTGACCCGCCTGCTGCCCGGCGATCCCGCGGCCTATTTTGCGGGTCTCGCGGCAACCCCGCAGGCGATCGCCGAAATCCGCACCAAGCTAGGCCTCGACAAGACGCTGCCCGAGCAGTTCGTGGCCTATATCTCCGACCTCATGCACGGCAATCTCGGCAATTCGCTGAGCACCGGCCAGCCGGTGGTGACCGAGATCGTCACGCGCCTGCCGGCCTCGGCGGAGCTGACGCTGGTCGCGCTGTTCCTCGCCGTGGTGATCGCCATTCCGCTCGGCGTGCTGGCGGCGGTCAAGCAGGGCACCTGGATCGACCATCTTTGCCGCATCGTCACCACGGCCGGCGTGTCGCTGCCGGTGTTCTTCACCGGCCTGCTGCTGGCCTATGTCTTCTATTATCTGCTGCAGATCGCACCTGCGCCAACCGGCCGGCTCGACGCCTTCCTGTCGCCGCCCCGCGATATCACGGGCTTCTACGTGATCGACAGTATTCTCACCGGCAATCTCGAAACCCTGTGGGGCAGCCTGCGTCAACTCGCCCTTCCCGCCATCTCGATGGCGATCTTCTCGCTGGCGCCGCTTGCCCGCATGACCCGCGGCTCGATGCTGGCGGTGCTCAGCAGCGACTTCGTGCGCACCGCGCGGGCGAGCGGCCTTGCGCCGCGCACGGTCGTCTTCACCTATGCCTTCCGCAACGCCGTGCTGCCGGTCATCACCATCCTCGGCATGGTGTTCTCCTTCCTGCTCGGCGCCAACGTGCTGGTCGAGACGGTGTTCGCCTGGCCGGGCATCGGCCTCTATGCGGTGAATGCGCTGCTGACCTCCGACTACGCGCCGGTGCAGGGCTTCGTGCTCACCATGGCGGTGCTCTACGTAGCGCTGAACCTCACCATCGACATCGCCTACGGCCTGGTCGATCCGCGCGTGCGGCTGGACGCCTGACCCTATGCTGCCGCTGCTGCGTCATGCCCGCTACGTGCTGTCGGAGAACCCCGTCACCGGCCTTGCCTTCGGCCTGTTCGCGCTGTTCATGGTGGCCGCACTGTTCGGCCCGCTGCTGGCGCCCTATCCGCCGCTGCAGAGCAACGCCGCGATGTCGCTGAAGCCGCCGTCGGCGGCGCACTGGTTCGGCACCGACCAGCTCGGCCGCGACATCTTCAGCCGTGTGCTGGTGGCGACGCGGCTCGACATCTCCATCGCCTTCGCCTCGGTGATCCTGGCCTTCCTGCTGGGCGCCTTGTCGGGCGTCGCGGCGGGATACTTCGGCGGCTGGACCGACAGGGTGGTCGGCCGGCTCGCCGACACCATCATGGCCTTCCCGCTGTTCGTATTGGCCATGGGAATCGTGGCAGCACTTGGCAACGAGGTGATCAACATCGTGATCGCCACGGCCATCATCAATTTCCCGCTCTATGCCCGCGTTGCGCGCGCCGAGGCCAACGTGCGGCGCGAGGCCGGCTTCGTCGAGGCAGCGCGGCTAAGCGGCAACGGCGAGGCGCGGGTCGTGCTCGGCCATATCCTGCCCAACATCATGCCGATCATGATGGTGCAGATGTCGCTCACCATGGGTTACGCCATCCTCAACGCCGCCGGCCTCTCCTTCATCGGCCTCGGCGTCCGGCCGCCCGATGCCGAGTGGGGCATCATGGTCGCCGACGGCGCCAACTTCATCCAGTCCGGCGAATGGTGGGTGGCGCTGTTCCCTGGTGCTGCGCTGATGCTGGCGGTGTTCTGCTTCAACCTGCTGGGCGACGGGCTGCGCGACATCATCGATCCCCGCATGAGAACCTAGGGGAAGCAGACATGACCTCCGTTCCCGCCCTCGCCGTCGAGGACCTGTCGGTCGAGTTCCGCACCCGCTCCGGCACGGTCAAGGTGCTGGATCATGTCGGCTTCCATGTCGACAAGGGCGAGACGGTGGCGCTGGTCGGCGAATCGGGCTCAGGCAAGTCGGTGACGGCCTTCGCCGTCATGGGCATCCTCGATGCCGCGGGGCGAGTCACCTCGGGCAAGGCGAAGTTCGGCGGCGCCGATCTTGTGGCCTTGTCGGAGCGTGAGCTGGCCGAGCTGCGCGGCCGCGAACTGTCGATGATCTTCCAGAACCCGCGCACCGCGCTCAATCCGATCCGCCGGGTCGGCCACCAGATCGCCGACGTGCTGGTGCGCCACGGCGGCGCCACCCGGCTCGACGCGCCGCGGCAGGCCGTCGACATGCTGAAGAAGGTGCGCATCCCCGATCCCGACCGCCGCGCCGAGGCCTATCCCTTCGAACTGTCGGGCGGCATGTGCCAGCGCATCATGATCGCCATCGCGCTGGCCTGCCGGCCGGCGCTGCTGATCGCCGACGAGCCGACCACCGGCCTCGACGTCACCACCCAGGCCGTGATCATGGACCTGATCGACGAGCTGGCGGCCGATTCGGGCATGGCGACCATCTTCATCACCCATGACCTGGCATTGGCCGCCGAACATTGCGACCGCATCGTGGTCATGCATGCCGGCCACATCGTCGAGTCTGCTCCCAGCCGCGAACTCTTCGCCAACGCCCGCCATCCCTATTCGGCCAAGCTTCTGGCTGCGACGCCGGGCGAGACGGCCTCGCTCGCCTCGCTGGCCTCGATCCCGGGCGGCCTGCCCGACCTCAGGCGCAACGACCTGCCGGCCTGTCGCTACAGCGGCCGCTGCGAGAGGGTGACCGAGGCTTGCGCCCAACCGCTGCCGCGCCGGGTCGTCGGCGAGCGCCACGACGTCGCCTGCTGGAACCCGCTATGAGCGCGCTGCTCGACATCGCCGAGCTCGCCAAGCGCTTCGACGTCGGCGGCAAGCGGTTGCTGCATGCCGTCGACGAGGTGAGCTTCACCATCGACAAGGGCGAGACGGTGGGGCTGGTGGGCGAGTCGGGCTGCGGCAAGTCCACCCTGGTCCGGCTGATCAACCGTCTGCTCGACCCGACCTCGGGCAGCATCCGGTTGGCCGGCACCGAGCTCGCCGACATCCGCGCGCGGGGCTTTGCCGGCAACGGCAATCGCAAGCGCATTCAGATGGTCTTCCAGGATGCCGGCGATTCGCTCAATCCGCGGTTCACCGCCTTCCACGCCATCGCCGATCCGCTGCGGCGGCTGGGCAAGATCTCCGGCGCCAAGCTCGCCGCGCGCGTCGAGGCGCTGGCCGACATGACCGGCCTGCCGCGTGAGCTGCTGACACGCTTTCCCCACCAGCTCTCGGGCGGCCAGAAGGCGAGGGTCGGCATCGCCCGCGCCATCGCCGTCGAGCCCGAACTCCTGATCCTCGACGAGCCGACGGCGGCGCTCGACGTGTCGGTGCAGGTGGTGATCCTGCAGCTCCTGCAGCAGCTCAAGCGCGATCTCGGCATGAGCTACCTGTTCGTGAGCCACGATCTCAACGTGGTGCGGCTGCTCTGCGATCGCGTGCTGGTGATGTATCTCGGCAAGATCGTCGAGCAGGGCCCCGCGGCCGAGGTCTTCGCAAGTCCCCGGCATCCCTATACGCGGGCGTTGGTCTCGGCGATCCCGCAGGCCGAACCGGCTGAGCGCGCCAATCGCCTGCGGCTCGACGGCGAACCCCGAAGCCCGATCGATCCCGATCCCCGGGTCTGCCGCTTCTACGGCCGCTGCCCCAAGGGCGAGCCGCATTGCTCCCAGGAAATGCCGGTCTTGCGCGATGCCGGGCCGGCGCGCCAAGTTGCCTGCCATTTCGTCGACTTCCTCCCTCCCCCGTCATACGGGGGAGGTGCCCCCGAAGGGGGGCGGAGGGGGAAGGCACTAAATGATCTTTAACGAGCCATGACTCGCAGAGCATTCGTTGTGGGGCTTTCCCCCTCCGGCCCTGCGGGCCACCTCCCCCGTGAGACGGGGGAGGAAGTATTGGGGGAGGACCGACATGGCCGATGAAAAGCCCGATATTGCAAAACTGGTCGATGAAGTCGCCAAGGCGATCGGCTTGCCGATTGCGCCGGAGTATCGCGCCAACGTCATCCTGAACGTCGAGCGCTCGCTGATGATTGCCCAGCCGTTGCTGGTGCTGGAACTCGACGACGAGCTGGCGCCGGCGACGGTTTTCCGGCCATGAGCGATCCTCTTTCGAAATCCGCCACCGCGGGCGAGATCACGCGCGCCATCGCTGCCGGCACGGTGAAGGCAAGTGCGGTGGTCGACGCGGCGCTGAAGCGCATCGCCGCGACCGAACCCACGGTCAACGCCTTCACCGACCTCCTTGCCGAACGGGCGAGGAAGCGCGCGGCGGAGATCGATGGTGGCAAGCATCGCGGCCCGCTGATGGGCGTGCCGTTCGCCGTCAAGAACCTGTTCGACATCGAGGGCCTGCCGACCCGCGCCGGCTCCAAGATCAACGTCGATGGTCCGAAGGCGGCGCGTGACGGCGCGCTGGTGCGCATGCTCGAGGCGTCCGGCGCCATCCTGCTGGGCGGCCTCAACATGGGCGAATACGCCTACGACTTTACCGGCGAGAACGCCCACTACGGCCCGTCGCGCAACCCGCACGATCCGACGCGCATGACCGGCGGCTCGTCGGGCGGCTCGGGCGCCGCTGTCGCCTCGGGGGAGGTGCCCCTGGCACTGGGTTCCGACACCAACGGCTCGATCCGCGTGCCGTCCTCGCTGTGCGGCCTGTTTGGACTGAAGCCCACCTACGGGCGGCTGAGCCGCGCCGGCTCGTTTCCCTTCGTCGATGCCTTCGATCATCTGGGGCCATTGGCGCGCTCGGTCGAGGATCTCGCCCTGTCGTTCGACGCCATGCAGGGTTGGGACCCCGAAGAGCCGGCTTGCACCGACCGCGACGCTGACCCGACCCTGTTGACGCTGCGCGACGGCATCGACGGCCTGCGCATCGCCATTGCCGGCGACTATTTCACGAGAGGCGGCGAGCCCGAGGCCTTCGAGGCAGTGGCAACGGTCGCCAAGGCGCTCGGCGTTGCCAAGACCGTCGTGCTGCCGCAGGCCGCGGCGGCACGCTCGGCGGCCTATGTCATCACCGCGATTGAGGGTGCCCAGCTCCATCTGCCGCGGCTGCGAACACGGCCGCAGGATTTCGATCCCGACACGCGCGAACGCTTCATGGCGGGCGCGCTGCTGCCGGGCGCCTGGTACGTCAAGGCGCAACGCTTCCGCCGGCTCTATCGCGCCCAGGTGCTGAAACTGTTCGACGAGGTCGACGTGATCCTCGCACCGGCCACGCCGTGCAGTGCCCCCAAGCTCGGCCAGGTCATGATGAAGCTGGGCGGCGTCGACATGCCGGTGCGCGCCAATCTCGGCCTGTTCACCCAGCCGATCTCCTTTATCGGCCTGCCGGTCGTGGCGGCGCCACTGCGCAAGCCGGGCGCCCTGCCGATCGGCGTTCAGCTGATCGCCAGGCCCTACAACGAACAGGCCGCCTTGCGCGTCGCCGCCTACCTGGAGAAACAGGGCGTCACCAACGCGGCGCCGGCGTGAGCGACAAGATCCCCCTCCCTATTCTTATGGGGAGGTGTCGTCGTCTTACGACGACGGAGGGGTCATGACCTTCGACAGGCTCATGACCCCTCTGTCGCGGTATGACCGCGACACCTCCCCAGAAGACTGGGGAGGAATAAGAATTGAGAGGTGAGCATCATGGAAATCAACATCCCTTCGGTGGTCGCTGAAGTCACGGCCGCCTTCCAGCGCTACGAGACGGCGCTCAACACCAACGATGTCGCCACGCTCGACGAGCTGTTCTGGCAGAGCCCGCACACCCTGCGTTATGGCGTGGGCGAGCAGCTCTATGGCTACGACCAGATCGCGGCCTTCCGCGCCGGCCGTGATCCCGGCTTCGTCGCCACGCGCGACCTGCTGAAGCTCTGGATCGTCACCTACGGCCGCGACTTCGGCACCGCCAACTGCGAGTTCCGCCGCCATGGCGGAACGCGCAGCGGCCGGCAGAGCCACACCTGGATGCGCACCTCGGAGGGCTGGCGCATCGTCACCGCCCATGTTTCCCTGCTGGGCGAAGCGACGGTGATGAAGCCCGCTACCTGAGAAGAGCCAAGGGAAATTTGAAACTTCTGTTGACCCATGTGCCGCTGGCTCGCCGGCAATATTATGGCGCGCGGGCGTTGGCTCGCCTGCACGAGCTGGTCGATGTCGTCCTGCATGAGGGCGACGCGCCGCTCGATCCGCAGGGTGTGATCGCGGCCGCAAAGAACGTCGACTTCATCATCGCCGATCGTACGACACCGGTGCCGGCCGAGATCTTCGCCGCCCTGCCGAAGCTCAAGGTCGTGATGCGAAGCGCTATCGACATCCGCAACATCGACGTCGCGGCGGCCTCGAAGGCGGGTGTCCTGGTGACCCATGCCGAGGCGGGGTTCGTGAAGTCGGTGGTCGAGTTGACGCTCGGTTTCCTGGTCGACCTCTCGCGGGGCATCTCGCGCGCTTCCTATCAATATCGCGAAGGCCACAAACCCGAGATCAAGGTCGGCCGCCAGTTGAGCGGCAGCACCGTCGGCATCATCGGCTACGGCCGCATCTCGCGTGATCTGGCGCCCGTGCTCGCAGCGCTCGGTATGAAGGTGCTGGTCTCCGATCCCTATGCCCAGGTCGACGACCGGCGCTTCACCAAGCGGCCGATGGAAGAGCTGCTGGCCGAGTCCGATTACGTGATCTGCCTAGCCATCGCCAACGAGGAGACCGAGAACCTGATGAATGCGGCGGCCTTCGCGCGCATGAAGCCCGATGCTTTCTTCATCAACATGTCGCGCGGCAACCTGGTGGACGAGGCGGCGCTCGCGAAGGTCCTGACCGAAAACCGTATCGCCGGTGCGGCCATGGACGTCGGCCGTGCGCCCGACCAGATGCCCTCGCCGGAACTTGCGCGGCTGACCAACGTTATCGCCACGCCCCATATCGGCGGCCTGACGCCGCCCGCCAGCGAAAGCCAGGCCCTGGATACGGTGCGCCAGGTCGAGGCGCTGGTGAAAGGCGAGATGCCGCCGGGCGCGGCGAACCCCAAGGATTGGACCCGACGTGTCTGAAATGTTGGCCAGCAAGACCGATCTCTTCGCCGCCCACGTCACCGACGAGGACGTAGGTGACTACAGCGTCACCGAGGCCGGCTGGTACGCGCTCGATGACGGCGAAAACGTCGTGCTCGGCCCCTTCACCAGCCTCGCCGAATGCGAACGGGGCATCCAGGACAAGCTTCGCCCCGCCGGTTGATGGCACTAGTGCAATTTTAGCTTGACAAATATTGCTTAATATGCAATATTGAAACATGTCGAAGTTGTTCGATGGGTCGCGCATTCTGCGGCGCGCGAAGAGTCATGGGCAGAAAGACGCGCGGGGATCGCCTCATGAGTCTCATGAGGATTGGCTTCCGATGCAGTTGGAGCAGCATTTCAGGCCGATCCTCATGAGGATCGATTTTTCGAAAGACGGCAACCGCTCAGTTACCCGGCCCGCGTTCCATCGAATAAGGCTGCCAGCGCACCAGTTTGGATTTCTCCAGCACCGCCGGATTGACGCAGGCGCGCGGCCACTTGCCGCCCAGCACCAGCGCCATCTCGGCGCCGACCCGGCGCTTGCGCGCGGTGTCGAAGCGGTTGGACGCTGAGGCCACGTGCGCGGTCAGGATGACGTTGTCCATGCCGAGCATCGGGTTGTTGTTGCCAATCGGCTCGACTTCCATGACGTCGAGGCCGGCGCCGGCGATCCAGCCTTCCTGCAGCGCCTTGATTAACGCCCCTTCGTCGACCGTCGAGCCGCGGCCGGTGTTCACGAACAGCGCCGTCTTTTTCATCTTCTTGAAGTGCTGCTCCTTCATCAGGTGATGGGCGTCCTTGGTGCCGGGCGCGTGCATGGAGATGATGTCGGAACGCTGCAGCAGCTCGTCGTAGCCGACCGGCTGCACGCCGTAGTCGCTCATCACCAGCTCCTCGATGTAGGGATCGTAGGCCAGCATCTGGAAGCCGAAGGGCGCGGCCCGCTTGGAGACGGCGCGCGCGACGTGGCCGAACGAGATGAAGCCCAGCGTCATGCCCATCAGCCGCGGGTATTGATAGAGCTGCGGCCGCGCCTTGGCCCAGTCGCCCTTGCGCACCATGCGGTCCTGCTCGACCAGCCGGCGCCAGCTCGCCAGGATCAGGGTCATGGCGTGGTCGGCCACTTCCTCGATGAAGGTGTCGGGGCAGTTGGTGACGGGAATGCCGAGCGCGGTCGCTGCATCGACGTCCACCGAATCGACGCCGACGCTGGCCAGCGACACCACCTTCAGCTTCTTGCCCGCCTGAATCACCTTGGCGGTGATGCGCGGCCGGCCCTTGCCGTAGATCGCGTCGGCATCGACGGCGGCGGCTGCGAGTTCATCCTCGCCGCCTTTCACCTCGACGATCTCCGCGCCGATGGCGGCCAGCGCCTCCATCTCCAGCGAATGGTCCGCTCCGGGTACGCCGGTGCCCGGGCCAGCCGTCGTCACGATCTTGAATTTCGCCACCTGTTGTCTCCTCCGCTCGATTGAAGGCACTCTAGCGCATTCCGGGCCCCGGCCAACCACGGTGAAAGCCTTCGCCGACCACTTCACCCGGTGTGTGCCGCTTGAGCTTCGCGCTAGAGTGCGTTCAACTCGGGATGACACTCTCCTCTTGGCAAGAACGCGTGCAAAGACCATGACCCAGGATCTCTACCGCCGTCCCGCAACTGGCCAGCATCCGCCCAACCGCTTCGACGCCTACAAGTCGACGGTCGGCCGCTCGCCGCGGCTGCCCGCGGTCGTGCTGCCGCAGACCCTGTCGGAGATCACCGGGCCGCTGGCGGCGAGCGAACGGCTCGATGCCACGGAGAACGACCTGACGCGCCAGCGCATGGGCGCGCCGTTGGGCGAACGCATCATCGTGCACGGCCGCGTATTGGACGAGAACGGCAAGGCGGTGCCCAACGCGCTGGTCGAGATCTGGCAGTGCAATGCCGCCGGCCGCTATCACCACCCCGGCGACCAGCACGACGCGCCGCTCGATCCCAATTTCTACGGCGGCGGCCGGGCGCGGGCCGATGCCGACGGCGGCTACAAGTTCATCACCGTCAAGCCCGGCGCCTATCCCTGGGGCAACCACAAGAACGCCTGGCGACCGGCGCACATCCATTTTTCGCTGTTAGGCCCGGCCTTCGCCACGCGCCTGATCACCCAGATGTATTTCCCCAACGATCCGGTGCTGGCCTACGACCCGATCTACCATTCGGTGCCCGAAGGCGCGCGCGAGCGCCTGCAGGCGGCGTTCGACATGGAGGCGACGCAGCCGGAATGGGCGTTGGCCTACCGCTTCGACATCGTGCTGCGCGGCCGCAACGCGACCCCCTTCGAATCATGAACGTGGAAGACAAGCATGGCTGACGGCCTCACGCCTTCGCAGACCATCGGGCCGTTCTACTGGGGCACCCTGGTCAGTGCCTATCGCGCCGACCTCGCGCCGCCGGGTGTCGCCGGCGAACGCATCGAACTCGTGCTCACCCTGCACGATGTCGAGGGCAAGGTGATCCCCGACGGGTTGCTCGAGATCTGGCAGGCCAACAGCCACGGCCGCTACAACCATCCCGAGGACCGCCGCAACCTGCCGCTCGACTCGGGCTTCGAAGGCTTCGGGCGTGCCTCGACGGATACGAAAGGCGAGGCGCATTTTAGCACGGTGAAGCCCGGCCGCGTGCCGTGGCCCGAGGGCGGCATGCAGGCGCCTCACATCAATATCTCCATCTTCGCCCGTGGCGTGCTCAATCGCCTGGCGACGCGGCTCTACTTCGACGGCGACGCAGCGCTGGGCGACGATCCGGTACTGAAGCGCATCGAGCCGGTGCGGCGTGCGACGCTTCTGGCCAAGCGCGATTCCAAGGGACTGTGGCGCCTGCCGATCCACCTCGGCGGCGCGCACGAGACCGTCTTCTTCGACTGCTGAAGCCATGGCCGGCCGTCTGGTCACCGCGCTCGGCGCGTCGGCGTTGGCGGCGGAAGCCTTCTCCGATGTCGCCACCCTGCGCCACATGCTGCGCTTTGAGGCAGCACTCGCGCACGCCGCGGCCGCGGCCGGTCTGATCCCCAGGAAGTACGCACCGATCATCGCCAAGGCCTGCGATCCGGCGCTCTACGATCCGCCACAGCTCGCCGAGGCGGCCCGCCGCTCGGCCACGCTTACCGTGCCGCTAGTGAAGGCGCTCACCGAAGAGGTTGCCAAGCGCGACGTCGAGGCCGCGGCTTACGTCCATTGGGGCGCCACCAGCCAGGACGTGCTGGACACCGCGATGGTCCTGCAGCTCGGCGAGGCGCTGCCGCCGCTCTTGAAGGATCTCGACGGCATCGTGGCGTCGTTCGCGGCGCTCGCCAAGAAACATCGGGCGACGCCGATGCTCGGCCGCACGCTGCTGCAGCCCGCGACGCCGCTGGCGCTCGGCCAGAAGATCGCCGGCTGGGCGTCGGACATCGACCGTGCGGCGCGCCGGCTCAAGGCGAGCTTCGCCGAAACCCAGATCGTGCAGTTCGGCGGCGCCTCGGGCTCGCTCAGCGCCCTCGGCCCCAAGGCCGAGGAGGTGATGACGGCGCTGGCCAAGCAGCTCGGCCTCGGCCTGCCGCCGGCGCCCTGGTTCACGCAGCGGGTGCGCGTGGCAGCTTTCGCGCAGGATGCCGCGCTGGTCGTCGGCGCGTGCGCCAAGGCCGCGCGCGACATCTCGCTGATGATGCAGGCCGAGGTCGGCGAGGCCGCCGAGCCGTCCGGCCCCGGCCGCGGCGGCTCGTCGACCATGCCGCACAAGCGCAATCCCGTGGGCGCTGCATTGATCCTCGCCGCCGCCCATCGCGCGCCGATGATGGCCGCAGTGATCGTCTCGGCGATGCCGCAGGAGCACGAGCGCGCACTGGGCGGCTGGCAGGCCGAATGGCCGACGCTTGCCGCCCTTGTCGAGATGCTGGGTTCGGCGGTGCAGGCGATGACCGAAGTGGCGCCGGGCCTGGCGATCGACGCCGATGCGATGCAGGCCAATATGGACGCAACCGACGGCGCCGTGCTGGCCGAGCGCGCGACCTTCCTGCTCGCCGAAAAGATGGGCAAGCAGAAGGCCGGCGCGCTGGTCGAGGCGGCGCTGGCCAAAGGTGGCTCGTTCGTCGAGGCGCTGGGCCAGCTCGAGAAGGAGCTGGCCGACGAGGCGGCGCTGCTCGGCTATTCGCCCAAGTTCGTCGATCGTCTGCTGGCCGACCTCAGGCGCAAGTGACTAGCCCGGCGCCGCGCCCTGGGTGCTGACATAGACCGCATAGAGCGACTGGCTGGCGGCCATGAACAGCCGGTTGCGCTTGGGTCCGCCGAAACAGATGTTGCCGCAGACCTCGGGCAGGCGGATGCGGCCGAGCAGCTTGCCGTCCGGCGTCCACACCGTGACGCCGCTGTAGCCCAGCGCGCGGCCGGCATTGCTCGAGCACCACAGGTTGCCGTTCACATCGGCGCGCACGCCGTCGGGGCCGCACTTGATGCCGTCGACCATGAAGTCGGAGAAGACCTTGCCGTTGGCGGGCTTGTTGTCGGCGCCGACATCGAACACATGCATGTCGCCCTTGCCGCCCGGTCCGGTGTCGCCCGGGCCCTTGCCGGTGCTGACGACGTAGAGCTTCTTGTAGTCGGGCGAAAAGCAGAGACCGTTGGGATCGGGCACCTGATCCTCGGTGACCACGAGATCGACCCTCCCGCCGGGATCGATACGGTAGCAGCTGGTCGGCAGTTCGCGCTTCATCGTGCCCATGCCCGGCGGCTGGCCGAGCATGGGCTTCAGCCGGCCGGCGGCATTGCTCGGGCCCCCGGCGGCGTCGGGCGCACCCTCGTAGAGCTGGCCGCCATAGGGCGGATCGGTGAACCAGTAGCTGCCGTCGGGATGCGGCACCACGTCGTTGGGCGAGTTCAGCCGCTTGCCGTTGTAGTTGTCGGCCAGCACCGTGGCCGAGCCGTCGAGCTCGTAGCGCACCACGCGCCGCGTCAGGTGCTCGCAGGACAGTTGCCGTCCCTGGAAGTCGAAGGCGTTGCCGTTGCTGTTGTTCGAGGGCAGGCGGAACACGCTCACGCGGCCGTCGTCCTCCAGCCAGCGGAGCTGGCGGTTGTTGGGGATGTCGCTCCACAGGAGATAGCGGCCCTGTGCGTTCCACGCCGGGCCTTCCGACCACAGCGCGCCGGTCCACAGGCGGACGATGGCGGCGTTGGGCTGGGTGATGCCGTTGAACGCCGGGTCGACGGTGATCATGTCGGGATCGCGGAAGTAGGTCGTCGGCGCGCCGTTCGGGCTGAAATCGCGCGGCGGGTTGGTGATCGTGCTGGGCGGCCCCGGCGGCGTTGCCGGGGCCTGGGCGAGGGCGACGGCCGGCGCCAGGGCGACGGCACCGATGCCGGCGGCGATCAGGCCGCGACGTGACAAATCGTGCGAGCGGGCTTGCTGCGTCATGATGTTCCTCCGATGCATTCATTTCTTACGCGACGGGGACAACGCGACTCTACAGCGCGATGACTTTTGCTTCGGCCGTCGGCCCGGCTCCCGCAGCGAAGCGGCGCACGTGCCGGGCCGACGGCGTGATTCGAGCGAAAGTCATCGCGCTTTTGGCAGCGGAAAGGCTAGGCCCGCGCGATGCGGGGCGGCAACGTGCGCAAACGCACCTCTGACAGGCTTAAATGTAGCGAACCTTGACGATCTCGAGTTCCTCCACGCCGGCCGGCGTGCGCAGCTTTACCACGTCGCCTTGCTCGGCGCGCAGCAGCGCCTTGGCGATGGGCGAGATCCAGCTGACATGGCCCTTCTCGAGATCGACCTCGTCGACGCCGACGATCTTGACCGTGCGTTCCTCGTCCCGGGCGTTGGCCGTCGTCACGGTGGCGCCAAAGAACACCTGGTCGGTCTTGGCGCGCCTGGCCGGGTCGACCACCTCGGCATTGGCCAGCCGCTTGCTGAGATAGCGCACGCGGCGGTCGATCTCGCGCAGGCGCTTCTTGCCGTAGATGTAGTCGCCGTTCTCCGAGCGGTCGCCGTTGCCGGCCGCCCAGGTCACGACCTTCACCACGTCCGGCCGCTCCTTGCGCATGAGCTGGTTCAGCTCCTCGCGCAAGCGCTCGAAGCCTTGGGGAGTCATGTAGTTCTTGGCGGTCGCCGGCAGTCCGCCCATCTCCTCGGGCAGATCGTCCTCGTCGTCGCCGTCGCTTTCCTTGGTGAAGGCCTTGCTCATTTCAGCGCCTAATCTATCAGTGAGGCCGATGAAGACCAGCTCTCCCCGCCTGCAGCGCGCCTCCGGCGAGAGCCGTGTGTCGTTTGCCGTGCGGGACGGGCAGACGCGATTGGCCGATCTTTATCAACGCGATCCCTGCCGGGTTTTGTTCCCAGATTCGGAGCCGGGCGCGCCGCCACAGGCCGTGCTGGTGACCACCTCGGGCGGTGTTGCCGGCGGCGACAGCCTCAAGATGGAGGTCGAAGTGGGTTTCGGCGCCCACGCGGTGGTGGCCACGCAGGCAGCCGAGAAGATCTATCGCGCCGCGCCCGGCAGCGAGCCCTGCCTGATCGATGTCGGCGTGACGGTGGGCGAGGGCGCCGTGCTCGATTGGCTGCCGCAGGAGACGATCGTGTTCCAGGGGTCGCGACTGAAGCGCCGCACCGTGGCGCATGTCGCGCCGGGCGGAGCGTTGCTGGCCTGCGAGATGGTGGTGCTGGGCCGCGCCGCCTCGGGCGAGCGTTTCGTTTCGGGGCTGCTGCTCGACTCCTGGTCGGTGCGCCGCGGTGGGCGGCTAGTCTGGACCGACACCTTGCGCGTCGAAGGCGAGACGCCGGATGGCGCGGGCTTCGGTACGGCCAACGCGCTCGCCACCGTGATCGGCGTCTGGAACGAGCCTCAAGCGCATTTCGAGAGAGCCCGCGCGCTGCTCGAAGAAGCGGGTGACGTGCGGGCCGGCGTGACCTTGGTGAACGGCGTTCTGGTGGCCCGGCTGCTGGGTGAAGCGACCCTCGTGCGTGCCGCGGCCATCGGCTTTCTCACCGCTTTTCGCGGCCAACGACTGCCGCGCGTTTGGCATGTTTGATGCTGGCAGCTTTGATACCGATGAAGGGACGCTATAGTCGGAACAACCGGCAGGGGGAACGCGGGCAATGAATCTGACGCCTCGGGAAAAGGACAAGCTTCTGGTCGCCATGGCCGCCAACGTGGCGCGTCGCCGGCTGGAGCGCGGCGTGAAGCTCAACCATCCGGAAGCAGTGGCGCTGATCACCGACTTCGTCGTCGAGGGCGCGCGCGATGGCCGCTCGGTGGCCGAGCTGATGCGCGACGGCGGCACGGTGATCCGCCGCGAGCAGGTGATGGAGGGCGTGGCCGACATGATTCACGACATCCAGGTCGAAGCCACCTTTCCCGACGGCACCAAGCTCGTCACCGTCCACAACCCGATCCGCTGAGGAGCACCGCGATGAAGCCAGGTGAAATCCTCGCCGCAACGGGTGAACTCGAACTCAATGCCGGCAAGGGCCGCAATCCGATCACGCTCGAAGTTGCCAACACCGGCGACCGGCCGATCCAGGTCGGCAGCCACTATCATTTCTTCGAGACCAACGACGCGCTGAAATTCGATCGCAAGCGCGCCAAGGGCATGCGGCTCGACATCGCCGCAGGCACCGCCGTGCGCTTCGAGCCCGGCCAGTCGCACACCGTGCGGCTCACCGCATACATGGGCGGTCGCGAGAGCCACGGCTTCCAGGCCAGGGTCTCGGGCAAGCTGGGGCCGGTCGTCAAGGCAGGCCCCTCCAACGAAGGCCCGACGCGTATTTCCCGCGCCGCCTATGCCGGCATGTTCGGCCCGACGACCGGCGACAAGGTGCGGCTGGCCGACACCGACCTCTTCATCGAGGTCGAGAAGGACCACACGATCTACGGCGAGGAAGTGAAGTTCGGCGGCGGCAAGGTGATTCGCGACGGCATGGGCCAGAGCCAGCGCACGCGCGCCCAGGGCGCGGTCGACACCGTCATCACCAACGCGCTGATTCTCGATCACTGGGGCATCGTGAAGGCCGACATCGGCATCAAGGGCGGCGTGATCGTGGCCATCGGCAAGGCTGGCAATCCCGACATCCAGCCGGGCGTCACCATCGTCATCGGCCCCGGCACGGAAGCGATCGCCGGCGAAGGCAAAATCATCACGGCGGGCGGCATCGACTGCCACATCCACTTCATCGCGCCGCAGCAGATCGACGACGCGCTCTATAGCGGCGTCACCACCATGATGGGCGGCGGCACCGGCCCGGCGCACGGCACGCTCGCCACCACCATCACGCCCGGGCCCTGGCACATGGGCCGCATGCTGCAGGCAGCCGTTGGCCTGCCGATGAACCTCGGCTTTTTCGGCAAGGGCAACACCAGCAAGCCCGCCGGCATCCGCGAGCAGATCGAGGGCGGCGCCTGCGGGCTGAAGCTGCACGAGGACTGGGGCACCACGCCGGCTGCCATCGACAACTGCCTCACTGTGGCCGACCGCTACGATGTGCAAGTGGCGATCCATACCGACACGCTGAACGAATCGGGCTTCGTGGAGACGACGCGGGCGGCCTTCAAGAGCCGCGCCATCGCCACCTTCCACACCGAGGGCGCGGGCGGCGGCCATGCTCCGGACATCATCCGCCTGTGCGGCGAGAAGAACGTGCTGCCCAGCTCGACCAACCCCACCATGCCCTACACGGTAAACACCGTGGACGAGCATCTCGACATGCTGATGGTCTGCCACCATCTCGACGCGCGCATCCCCGAGGACGTGGCCTTCGCCGAAAGCCGCATCCGCAAGGAGACCATTGCGGCGGAAGACATCCTGCACGACCTGGGCGCCTTCTCGATGATGTCGTCCGACAGCCAGGCGATGGGCCGGGTCGGCGAAGTCGTGATCCGCACCTGGCAGACCGCCGACAAGATGAAGAAGCAGCGCGGGCGCCTCAAAGAGGAGAAGGGGGACAACGACAACGTGCGCGCCAAGCGCTATGTCGCCAAATACACCATCAATCCTGCCATCACCCACGGCATCTCCAGGCACGTGGGCTCGGTCGAGGTCGGCAAACGAGCCGACCTGGTGATCTGGGCGCCAGCCTTCTTCGGCGCCAAGCCCGACATGGTGCTGATCGGTGGCTCGATCATCGCCGCGCCAATGGGCGATCCCAATGCCTCGATCCCGACGCCGCAGCCCGTGCACTACCGGCCGATGTTCGGTGCTTTCGGCCGGAGCCTCATCGTGAGTCCTGTCTTGTTCACCTCGCAGGCCGCTATCGCCAAGGGTGTCGCCAAGAAATGGGGCATCGACCGGCCGATGCTGGCGGTCAAGGGCACGCGCAAGATCGGCAAGAAGGACATGGTGCACAATTCGCTGTGCCCGAAGATCGAGGTCGATTCAGAGACCTACGAGGTACGCGCCGACGGCGAGCTCCTGACCTGCGAGCCCGCCCAGTCGCTGCCGCTCGCGCAACGCTACTTCCTGTTCTGATCATGAAGCGCGCCCTCGATGTCGTCCGCGCCGGCCGCTGGCCGGTCGCTGAGCGGGTCGACACGGTCACCCTGTTGTTCGACGACCGCTATCGACGGCGCCTCAGGATGCTGGGCGATGGCGGCCTCGATTTTCTGCTCGATCTCGCCGAACCCCTGGTGCTGCACACGGGCGACGGACTCAGGCTGGAAGAGGGCGGCTTCGTCGAGGTGAAGGCAGCCGAGGAAGATCTGGTCGAGGTCCGCGGGCGTGACGCGGCATCGTTCGCACGCGTCGCCTGGCATCTCGGTAACCGCCACCTGCCGGCGCAGATCGACAGCGACCGTATCCTGATCCGCGACGATCATGTGATCGTCGACATGCTGAAGGGCCTGGGTGCCGAGGTGCGCAAGGTGCGCGTGCCCTTTGACCCCGAGGGTGGCGCGTACGGCCAGCACAATCACGATGTCGGCCATCACCACGGCGCGCTGCACGGCGAGCGCCATGACTAGCCCAACGGCGGTTGACCCGCTCTATCGCCTGCTCGCCTGGCTGTCGCCGGCCTACCCGATCGGCGCCTTCAGCTATAGCCACGGCGTGGAGACGGCGGTCGAGGCGGGCTTCATTAAGGATCGCATCTCGCTGATCGCCTGGCTCGAGACGGTGCTGCAGGACGGCACCGGCCGGGTCGACGCAGCCTTGTTCGCAGCGGCCTGGCGCGCCGCTACGGCCGGGGACTGGCCGGCATTCGACGTCATCGCCGAGCGTGCGGCCGCCTGGCGCGGGACCTCGGAAATGGCGCTCGAATCGCGCCAGCAGGGCAGCTCGTTTCTCTCGATCACCCGCACTGCCTGGCCGCACCCCTCGCTCGCCGCCGCGCACGAACGGCTGGGTGGGGAACTGGCGTTACCGGTGGCCGTGGCGCTTGCCGCCGCCACGCACGGGATCGCCCTGGTGGCAGCGCTCGGCGGCTACCTGCACGCCTTCACCGCCAACCTGATCTCGGCTGCCGTGCGCACAGTGCCGCTCGGCCAAAGCGATGGCCAGCTGGCGTTGGCGGGATTGGAAGGGGCGGTCCGGCGGACGGCCGAGGCGGCGCTCGCCGTCGAAACGCTCGATGAGGTTGGCACGGCGACGCCGCTGCTCGACTGGTGCTCGCTCAGCCATGAGACGCAATACACAAGGTTGTTTCGCTCATGACCCTTCCCATCGTGCTCTCACTGGTCGCGGTGCTGATCGCTTCAGCGCATGCCTGGTGGGGACTGGGCGGGATCTGGCCGGCGGCCAGCGAGGCCGTACTGGCGCGGACGGTGATCGGCGACGGGCGGGTTCGCATGCCGCCGCCGTGGTCGTGCTTCGCCGTCGCCGTGGCGCTGGCCTTCGTCGCAGCTTGGCCGTGGGTGGTCTTGGCCTGGCCGCAAAGCCGGCTCGTACTGATCGGATCCGTGGTGATTGGTGCGATCTTCTTCATCCGCGGGACGGCCGGCTACAGCGCGCGCTGGCGCGCGCATTTCACCGCCGAGCCGTTTCGCACGCGTGACTTCTATCTTTATTCGCCGCTTTGCCTCGCCCTGGGCGTGGGCTTCATCGCGCTGCTTACCCGGGAGATGCAGTGATGGATTTGCGCGGCCCCTTGCGTGTCGGTGTCGGCGGTCCGGTCGGTTCGGGCAAGACCGCGCTGGTCGAACGCCTGTGCAAGAAGATGCGCGATGACTACGACATCGCCGTCGTCACCAACGACATCTACACCAAGGAAGACGCCGAGTTCCTGACGCGCGCTGGCGCGCTGGCGCCCGAGCGCATCGTTGGCGTCGAGACCGGCGGCTGCCCGCACACCGCGATCCGCGAGGACGCGTCGATCAATCTGGCTGCGGTGGCCGACATCGTGCGCAAGTGGCCCAAGCTCGATATCGTCTTCGTCGAATCGGGCGGCGACAATCTTGCCGCCACCTTCTCGCCCGAGCTCGCCGATCTTACGATCTATGTCATCGACGTCGCGGCGGGCGAGAAGATCCCGCGCAAGGGTGGACCGGGGATCACCCGATCCGACCTGCTGCTGATCAACAAGATCGACCTTGCGCCGATGGTCGGCGCCAACCTTGACGTCATGGATCGCGACGCGCGCCGGATGCGCGGGTCGCGGCCCTTCCTGTTTTCCAACCTCAAGGAGGACAAGGGGGTCGACGAGGTCGCCGCCTTCATCGTTCGCCAGGGTGGTCTTCCCACACGCTGATGTTCTGCGCTAAAGGTGCTTCCCATGCTTCGCACGATTTTCCTGACAGTCCTGTTGCTCGGTATCGCCGGTCCAGCCATGGCCCATTCCGGCGACGGCATTTCGGGATTTTTGCATCCCTTCACCGGCTACGATCATCTCCTGGCCATGGTCGGCGCCGGCATGTGGGCGGCGCTCCTGGCTATGCGCCGGCCGGCGGCTGCTTTTTTCGTGCCGGCCACCTTCATGGCGATGATGGCCACCGGGGCAGCTGCCGGATTCGCGGGCATAAAAGTGCCTCTTGCCGAGGCGGGCGTCATGGCCTCGGTGTTCATGCTGGGCGGCCTTGTCATGGCTGCAGTTCGAGTACCCATCGTTACGGCAATGGTTGTGGTCGGCTGGTTTGCCATCCTTCACGGCTATGCCCATTCCCTCGAGGCCACGGGGGACGACCCCGGCCGCTATATACTGGGCTTTCTGGCGGCCACGGCCCTGCTCCATGCGGTCGGGCTGGGACTCGGCTGGGTTGCACAGCGCTTCGTCGGCGATATGGGATTGCGGGCGCTTGGAGCCATGATTTTGGCCGGCGGCGCCTTGGTCCTGGCCGCGAACTAGGCTTTCTCCAAAGCACTCACAGGCGGTTTGGCACGACTTTCGCTTTCATTCGTTCCGGCGGGGGGTTTCCGTCGCAGAACAAGGAGAGCGGGATGAAATTGGGACAAATCGTGTGGACGGGTCTCGTTGCGGCCGGCCTGGTGGCCAGTGCCGCGACCGGAGCGTTCGCCCAGGCAGGGCCGATCAAGGTCGGCATTCTGCATTCGCTGTCGGGCACGATGGCGATCAGCGAGACGACCCTGAAGGACGTCATGCTGATGCTCATCGAAGAGCAGAACAAGAAGGGTGGCCTGCTCGGCCGCAAGCTCGAGGCTGTGGTCGTCGACCCGGCGTCGAACTGGCCGCTGTTCGCCGAGAAGGCGCGCGAGCTGCTGCAGAAGGACAAGGTCGCCGTGGTGTTCGGCTGCTGGACGTCGGTCAGCCGCAAGTCGGTGCTGCCGGTGTTCGAGGAACTGAACGGGCTGCTGTTCTACCCGGTCCAGTACGAGGGCCAGGAGAGCCAGCGTAACGTGTTCTACACCGGCGCCGCTCCGAACCAGCAGGCGATCCCGGCCGTCGACTATCTGATGAGCAAGGATGGCGGCGACGTGAAGCGCTGGGTCCTGGCCGGCACCGACTACGTCTATCCGCGCACGACCAACAAGATCCTCGAGGCCTACCTTCTCCAGAAGGGCGTCGCGAAGGAAGATATCATGATCAACTACACGCCGTTCGGTCATTCCGATTGGCAGTCGATCGTGGCGGACATCAAGAAGTTCGGCTCGGCTGGCAAGAAGACGGCGGTGGTCTCGACCATCAACGGCGACGCCAACGTTCCGTTCTACAAGGAACTCGGCAACCAGGGCCTCAAGGCCAAGGACATCCCGGTAGTGGCTTTCTCGGTCGGCGAAGAAGAGCTGGCCGGCATCGACACCAAGCCGCTGGTCGGCCATCTGGCAGCCTGGAACTACTTCCAGTCGGTCAAGGATCCGGTGAACGACAAATTCATCAAGGATTGGCAGGCCTTCACCAAGAACCCGAAGCGGGTGACGAACGATCCCATGGAAGCTCACGTGATCGGCTTCAACATGTGGGTCGAGGCGGTGAAGAAGGCCGGCACGACCGATCCGGACAAGGTGATCGACGCCATCATCGGCATCAAGGTCCCGAACCTCACGGGCGGCGTGTCGGAGATGCTGCCGAACCACCACATCACCAAGCCGGTGCTGATCGGCGAGATCGCCGCGAACGGCCAGTTCGACGTCGTGTGGAAGACCCCGGGTCTCGTGCCGGGTGCTGCCTGGTCGCCGATCCTCGACGACTCCAAGAACCTGAAGGCCGATTGGACGAAGCCCGTGAACTGCGGCAACTTCGACACGGTCGCCAACAAGTGCATCGGCAAGGCCAAGTAGGGCCTAGTCTCAGCAACTCACAAGGGCGGGGCGACTTTCGAGTCGCCCCGTTCGCGTCTCCGGGTTAATCCTCAACCATGTTTTCCGTGCGTCCGATCGTGGTGCTGGTGTCGGCGCTGGCCTCCCTGTTGCTGGCCGGTGGGGCTTTCGCCGCCGATCTCGCGACCCTGGTCGGCAATCTCACGACCGGCGGCTTCAGCGAGCGCGAGACAGCGATCACTGCGCTGGCGGCCTCGGGCGAGACGCGCGCCGCGCCGATCCTCGAAGCTCTGGCGGCAGGTCAACTCTACGTCCGGACCGCCGACAAGCTCGTGGTCATTGGCAAGACCGACGGCAACCAGCTCGCGCTGAGCGAGGCCGTTTCCGGCAAGCCGGCGGGCAGCGCCACCGAGGCGGATCTCGACCGGGTGCGGGTCAATAACCGGCTGCGCGGCACCATCGAGGCCGCGGTCGGCTCGCTCACCCTGATGAGCCCCAATCCCAAGGTGCGGCTCGAGGCTGCCGATGCGCTTTTCAAGCGCCGCGACTCGACGGCCCTGGCGGCGCTCGACCAGGCGCTCGCCTCGGAAAAAGACCTGCGCATCAAGCGCGCCATGAGCGAGGCACGCGCCGCCATCGTGCTCACCACGCCCGACTCGACGCCGGCGCAGAAGCTCGAGGCCATCGCCCTGGTGCGCGAGCGTGCCGACCGCGATTCGCTGGGCGTCCTGCGCGCCGCCGCGTCTTCGTCCGACGGCGAGGTCAAGGCGGCGGCTACCGCCGGGGCGGGTTCCATAGAGCAGACGCTCGGCGCCTGGCAGGCGGCGCAGAACGTCTGGTACGGCATTTCGCTGGGCTCGGTGCTGCTGCTGGCGGCCATCGGGCTTGCCATCACCTTCGGCACCATGGGCGTCATCAACATGGCGCATGGCGAGATGGTCATGTTGGGCGCCTACACGACCTTCGTCGTCCAGGACATCATCCGTACCTCGGCGCCGCATCTGTTCGACGTTTCGCTGGTGATCGCGCTGCCGCTCGCCTTCATCGTCTCGGGCGCCATCGGCATCCTGATCGAGCGCACCATCATCCGCTTCCTCTACGGCCGGCCGCTCGACACGCTGCTCGCCACCTGGGGCCTGTCGCTGGTGCTGCAGCAGGCCGTGCGCTCGATCTTCGGCTCTTCCAACCGCGAGGTCGGCTCGCCGTCGTGGATGTCGGGGACCTTCCAGCTCGGCCAGCTCAACATCACTTATGGACGCCTGTGGATCGTGGTGTTCTCGCTGATCGTGTTCTTCGCCTTGATTCTGCTGCTGCGCCGCACGCCGCTCGGCCTCTACATGCGCGCTGTAACGCAAAACCGCCCGATGGCCTCGGCCATGGGCATCCGCACGCCGCGGGTCGACGCGCTCACCTTCGGACTGGGCTCGGGCATCGCGGGCCTGGCGGGCGTGGCGCTGAGCCAGATCGACAATGTCAGCCCCAACCTTGGCCAAGGCTACATCATCGACTCCTTCATGGTCGTGGTGTTCGGTGGTGTCGGCAATCTCTACGGCACGCTGATCGGGTCGTTGACGCTCGGCGTCGTCAACAAGTTCCTCGAACCCTATGCCGGGGCGGTGCTGGGCAAGATCCTGGTGCTGGTGTTCATCATCCTGTTCATCCAGCGCCGGCCGCGTGGCCTGTTCGCCCTGAAGGGACGCTCGGTCGAATGATCACGCGCTTCTTCCTGCAGGGCCTCGACCGCAACCTGCGCCTGTTCATTCTCCTGGTGCTCGCGATCGGCATCCTGCTGCCGCTGTCCAACCAGCTGCTGCCGGCCGGCAGCGCGTTCCGGGCGCCGGCCTGGGTGCTGCAGCTCATCGGCAAGTATCTTTGCTACGCTTCGCTGGCACTCGCGGTCGACCTGGTCTGGGGCTTCTGCGGCATCCTCACGCTGGGCCACGCCGCCTTCTTCGCGCTCGGCGGCTACTGCATGGGCATGTATCTCATGCGCCAGATCGGCACGCGCGGCGTCTACGGCAACCCGATCCTGCCCGACTTCATGGTGTTCCTGAACTACAAGGAGCTGCCCTGGTTCTGGCATGGCTTCGACCATTTCTGGTTCGCCGCCCCGATGATCGTCATCGTGCCGAGCCTGCTCGCCCTGGCGCTGGGCTGGTTCGCCTTCCGCAGCCGCGTCACCGGCGTCTACCTCTCGATCATCACCCAGGCGATGACCTTCGCCCTGCTACTGGCCTTCTTCCGCAACGACATGGGGCTGGGCGGCAACAACGGCATGACCGACTTCAAGGACATCCTCGGCTTCTCGGTTCAGGCCGATTCGACGCGCGCCGTGCTGTGCTTTGCCTCCGCGCTGGTGCTGGCGATCTTCCTGGTGGTCGCGGCGGCCGTCGTCGGCTCGCGCTTCGGCAAGGCGCTGACGGCGGTGCGCGACGCCGAAAGCCGCATGCGCTTCCTGGGCTACCGGGTCGAGGGCTATAAGCTCTTCGTGTTCGTCCTGTCGGCGGCGATGGCGGGCATCGCGGGCGCGCTCTACGTGCCACAGGTCGGCATCATCAATCCCAGCGAATTCGCCCCCGGCAACTCGATCGAGGCGGTGCTGTGGGTCGCCGTCGGCGGGCGCGGCACGCTGATCGGCCCGGTGATCGGTGCCTTCATCGTCAATTTCGGCAAGACCTATCTTACCGGCGCGCTGCCGGAAGTCTGGCTGTTCGCGCTGGGTGCGTTGTTCATCATCGTGACCCTGCTGCTGCCCAAGGGCGTCGTCGGCCTGTGGAACCAACTCGCCACCCGCTCTCGCGAGCGCAAGGCGAGGGCCGCGGCATGAAGGCACCGACCCGGACCACCTCGGCGCTGCTCTATCTCAGCGGCGTCACCGTCTCGTTCGACGGCTTCAAGGCGCTGAACAACCTCTCGCTGCTGGTCGAACCGGGCGAGATGCGCGCCATCATCGGCCCCAACGGCGCCGGCAAGACCACCATGATGGACGTCGTCACCGGCAAGACGCGGCCTGACGAGGGCGAGGTGGTGTTCGATGGCAAGGCCGACCTCACCAAGCTCGACGAGTCCGCCATTGCGACCTTGGGTATCGGGCGCAAGTTCCAGAAGCCCACGGTATTCGAGAACCACACCGTGCGCGATAATCTCCTGCTGGCGTTGGCCGGTCAGCGCAGCTGGTATCGGCTGCTGCTGGCCAGTCCGACCAAGGCCGAGAACGACCGGTTGGAGGAAATTCTTTCCATCATCCGCATGGGCCCGCAGCAGCACATGCTGGGCGCGCGGCTGAGCCACGGCCAGAAGCAGTGGCTGGAGATCGGCATGCTGCTGGCCCAGGACCCCAAACTGCTGCTGGTCGACGAGCCGGTGGCGGGCATGACCGACATCGAGACCGAGACCACTGCCCAGGTGCTGAAGGAGATCAACCGCACCCATTCCGTCGTGGTGGTCGAGCACGACATGAGCTTCGTGCGGGCGCTCGGCGTCAAGGTGACGGTGCTGCACGAGGGCTCGATGCTGGCAGAAGGCTCGCTCGACCAGGTGAGCGCCGACCAGCGCGTCGTCGAAGTCTACCTCGGGCGTTAGGTGAGGGGGCGCTAGCCATGCTTACCGTCAAGAACGCCGATCTCTTCTATGGCGCTGCCCACGCCGTGCGCGCGGTCTCGCTGTCGGCGGCGATCGGCAAGGTCACCTGCCTGCTGGGCCGCAACGGCGTCGGCAAGACCAGCCTGTTGCGCGCCATCGTCGGCCTGCAGCCGATCGCCTCGGGCTCGATCACCTTCGACGACATCGAGGTCTCCCGGATGCCGCCCTTCGAGCGGGCGCGGCGCGGCGTTTCGCTGGTGCCGCAGGGCCGCGAGATCTTCCCGCTGCTGACGGTCAAGGAGAACCTCGAGACCGGCTTCGCCCCGCTCAAGCGCGACAAGCGCAGCATTCCCGACGAGGTGTTCGAACTGTTTCCGGTGCTGCAGTCGATGCTGCGCCGCCGTGGCGGCGATCTCTCGGGCGGCCAGCAGCAGCAGTTGGCGATCGGCCGCGCGCTCACGATGCGGCCCAGGCTGCTGGTGCTCGACGAGCCGACCGAAGGCATCCAGCCCTCGGTGATCAAGGACATCGGCCGCGCCATCACCTACCTGCGCCAGCGCGGCGACATGGCAATTCTGCTGGTCGAACAGTATCTCGATTTCGCCCATGAACTGGCCGACGATTTCGCCGTCATGGACCGCGGCGAAATCGTCATGTCGGGCACGCGCGAGAATTTCGACGCCGAAGCGGTGCGCGGCCACATGACGGTCTGATCCGGCCGGCCTATTGTGTCCCCTAATTTTCCGGGGGACCTCCTTCTTGGCACGACCGCTGCTCTTCACGCCGTTCAAGATGCGCGGCGTCACCGCGCCCAATCGCTCGGTCGTCTCGCCCATGGTGCAGTACCGCGCCATCGACGGCCAGGTGAATGACTACCACCTCGTCCATCTCGGCAAGTTTGCGCTGGGCAAGTTCGGCATCGTCTTCACCGAGAACTGCGCCATCGAACCCAGGGGCCGTGTGACGCAAGGCGACCTCGGCATGTGGGACGATGGCCAGATCGAGGGCCACAAGCGGCTGGTGCGGTTCCTCAAGCAGGAGGGAGCGCTTGCCGGCACGCAGATCACCCATTCCGGCCGCAAAGGCTCGACGCCGCGCTCCTTCGACAAACCCGGCGAGCTTGGCCCCAAGGGGGCGGGCTGGCAGCGTTGGCAGGTCGTCGGCCCGACGGATTTGGCCGCGGGCGATCCCTATTCGCCCTCACCCAAGGCGCTCGACGTCACCGAGATCGAAGACATCGTGAAGAAGTTCGGCGAAGCTGCGCGCCGCGCCGATTCGGCGGGCTACGACGTGATCGAGATCCACGGGGCGCACGGCTATCTGTTGGCGCAGTTCCTCTCGCCGATCAGCAACACGCGCAACGACCAGTATGGCGGCGACCGCGCCGGCCGCATGCGCTTTCCGCTCGCCGCCGCGCGCGTGGTGCGCGAGGGGTGGCCGGCGCACAAGCCGATGTTCATCCGCGTCTCGGCGGTCGACGGCGCGGGCGGCTGGGACGTGCCGGATACGGTGGCCTTCGCCCAGGAGCTGAAGGCGCTGGGCGTCGACGTGGTCGACTGCTCGTCCGGCGGCCTGACCGGCCTGTCGACCGCGCTGCCCATCAAGCGCTCGCTGGGCTTCCAGGTACCGTTTTCGGCGGCCGTGAAACGCCAGGCCGCCATTGCCACCATGACTGTCGGCCTGATCCTCGACGGGCCGCAGGCCGAGGCGATCCTGCAGGCCGGCGACGCCGACCTGATCGCGATCGGCCGCCAGGCGCTCTACGATCCGTTCTGGGCACTGCATGCGGCGCAGGAGCTGGGCTGCGACGACGACTTCGAGATGTGGACACCCGAGTACGGCTGGTGGCTCGACAAGCGAAAGAACAATCTTCCAAGCAAGAAGACATAGGAAACGCACATGACTGGTATCCTGGCCGGCCTTCGCATCGTCGAAGGCTCGGCCTTCATTGCCGCGCCGCTGGGCGGCATGACGCTGGCACAACTGGGCGCCGACGTGATCCGCTTCGACGACATCGGAGGCGGCCTCGACAACGATCGCTGGCCGATCACCAAGGACGGCCGCTCGATCTATTGGGCGGGGCTGAACAAGGGCAAGCGCTCGATCGCCGTCGATCTGCGCAGTCCCCGGGGCCGCGAGCTGCTCACGGCGCTGATCGCCGCGCCGGGCGAGGGTGCCGGCATCTTCACCACAAACATGCCGGCGCGCGGCTGGCTTTCCTACGAGGATCTGGCGAAGAAGCGCGCCGACCTGATTGCGCTCAACATCGTGGGCGCGCGCGATGGCTCGGCCCATGTCGACTACACGGTGAACGCCATCACCGGCTTTCCCATGGTGACGGGTCCGGTCGGCCACCACGGCCCGGTGAATGCCGTGGCCCCGCCGTGGGACCTCGCCACGGCCTATGCCGGCGCCATGGCGATTTTGGCCGCCGAGCGCCATCGCCGCCTGACCGGCCAGGGCCAGAGGATCGTGCTGCCGCTGCAGGACATGGCGCTCGCCGCCACCTCGGCGCTGGGCTACATCGGCGAGGCCGCCGTCAACGACGTCGACCGGCCGCGCTACGGCAACGAGATCTTCGGCACCTTCGGCCGAGATTTCAGGACCAGCGACGGCCGCCACGTCATGATCTGCATCTTCTCCGACCGCCATGTCGATGCCCTGGCGGCGGCCGGCGGCTTCGGCGAGGCCTTTGCCAGGATCGAGAAGCAGACCGGCGTCGATCTAAAGACCGATGCCGGCCGATGGAACGCCCGGGCCGAGCTCTGCGCCGTGATCGAGCCGTGGGTCGCCGCGCACACCGCTGCCGACATAGGCGCGGCGCTCAAGAAGGCCGGCGCGCTGTGGGCGCCCTACCAGACCTTCCGCGAACTGCTGCAGGACAAGGACGCGCTGATCGACAATCCGCTGTTCACCGTGCTCGACCAGCCCGGCATCGGCCGCTATCCCGTGGCCGCCACGCCGCTGCAGTTCGGCGCCATGGAGCGCGAGCCGCCCAGGCTGGCGCCGGTGCTGGGTCAGCACACCGGCGAGATCCTGTCGGGCATCCTTGGACTTCCCGACGGCGAGATTGCAAAGTTGCACGATGCCAAGATCGTCGGCGGACCGCGCTAGAATCCTCATCGCCGGCGGCGGCATCGGCGGGCTGGCGGCAGCACTGGCGCTGGCCCAGAAGAACATCGCCTCGCTGGTGCTGGAGAAATCGGCGCAGCTGGGCGAGATCGGCGCCGGCATCCAGCTCGGGCCCAATGCCTTCCACTGCTTCGACCGGCTGGGCGTCGGCGAGACGGCGCGGTCGATGGCGGTCTATATCGACCAGCTGCGTCTGATGGACTCGCTGGCCGACGGCGAGATCACCCACATCGACCTCGGCGAGGATTTCCGCGCCCGCTACAAGAATCCCTATGCCGTCGTCCATCGCGGTGACCTGCACGGCGTGCTGCTGAAGGCCTGTCGCGACCATGTGCTGATCGAGCTCAAGGTCAGCAGCGAGGTCCTGGGCTTCGAGCAGGACGGCGGCACGGTCACCGCAAAGCTCAGCAGCGGCGAGACGGTGACGGGCTCGGCGCTGATCGGCGCCGACGGCCTGTGGTCGAATGTGCGGAGCCAGGTGGTGGGCGACGGAAGTCCGCGCGTCTCGGGCCACACGACCTACCGCTCGGTGATTCCGCTCGAGCGCATGCCCGAGGATCTGCGCTGGAACGCTGCCACATTGTGGGCAGGGCCGAAGTGCCACATCGTCCACTACCCGCTGTCGGGCTGGAAGGTGTTCAACCTGGTCGTCACCTATCACAACGATGCCGCCGAGCCGGTGGCCGGCAAGCCGGTGCCGGTCGAGGAGGTGCAGCGCGGCTTCACCCATATCTGCGAGCGCGCCCAGAACATCATCCGCCACGGCCAGGACTGGCGCATGTGGGTGCTGTGCGACCGCGACCCGGTCGATAAATGGGTCGATGGCCGCGTGGCGCTGCTGGGCGATGCCGCGCACCCGATGATGCAGTACATGGCGCAGGGCGCCTGCATGGCGATGGAGGACGCGGTTTGCCTGGCCGACTCGCTTTCAAGGAACCCCGGCACTATCGAAGCCGGGCTGGAGAGCTACCGGGCGCGCCGCGTGCTGCGCACCACGCGGGTGCAGCTGATGTCGCGCGCCATGGGCGACCACGTCTATCACGCCAGCGGGCCCCACGCGGCGCTGCGCAATTCCATCATGAGTGCCAAGAGCCAGGCCGAGTGGTACGCCATCCTCGACTGGCTCTATGGCGGCAGCGGGCTGGACTGATTCTCACGAGATTCTCATCGGATCCTTACTTCGCGAGAATCGTAACCGTCTGAGAAGCAACGACTTTCTGCCAGGTTCTCACTTTTGCGCCCCCGCGGGCGCTAGCCGGGCTCGCCGTCGAACACCGCCTTGGCGGTCATCAGGGGGTTGGTGGCCGCCGGAAAGCCGCCATAAGCGATCATCTGGGTGATGACCTCGACGATCTCCTCGCACGAGGCGCCGCAGCGCCGGGCCGCCTCGACATGGATCTTGAGCTGCGGCAGGGCGAAGCCCTGGACCGTCAGCGCCGCCACCGTGCAGAGCTCGCGCGTCTTGGCGTCCAATGCGACGGAGTAACCTCCGTCTTAATCGCGCGCATAGAGCTCACCGAACGGGAAGGTCACGTTCACCCAGGCGAACTCCGGCGCCAGCGCCTTGATCTTCTGGATGTAGGCGTCGGCCATCGGCCCGAGATGCTTGCGCAACTCGTCCATGCCGCGCTGGTAGGCGGCCGAGTGCTCGTCGTGGGTTGGGTCCGGTGTCGCCAAGTCTACCTCCCCAACGGCACCACTGACCGATCCCTGCGATCCCTTGGCTGCACGAAGTGATCGATCGATATCGGTCCCGGCCCGGCAATCGCCAGCCACAGGAACAAGGTGAAGTAGGAGGCTTCCTCGAAGCCGAGCAGCGTCTCCAGCGTGTCGACGTCGGCGCCCTTGGCGGCAATCACGGCCACGACCATGACCACCATCAGCGGAATTGCCGCGATCCGCGTCAGCAATCCCACCAGCAGCAGGATGCCGCCGAGGAATTCCACGCTGGCGACGAACGGGGTCAGCAGTTCGGGATAGGGAATGCCCCAGCCGCGGAAATTCTCGATCATCTGGGGCATGACCATGAACTTGCCCCAGCCGCTCCACAGGAAGATCCAGCCGACGACGATGCGGGCGACCAGCGGCGGCAGCCAGGTGAAATAGCCGGCGACGATTCTCGGCCATTCGTACAGCACCGTAAAAAGTGCACTCATGCGCCGGCTCCCCCGATCTGGCGATTAAGCGACGATTATCGCCGTCCGGGGTCGCGGTGGACAAGCAGCAAGATTGTACCTTCTGTCAGCCCCTGCGCACGCTGGCGCCGCCATCGACGGGCAGCGTGACACCCGTGATGAAATTAGCCTCGTCGGAGGCCAGGAACAGGGCGGCATTGGCCACGTCCCAGCCGGTGCCCATCTTCTGGCGCAGCGGCACCTGGGCATCGCGGCCAGCCTCGATCTCGGCGCGCGTCTTCTTGAATTCGCGGGCGCGGGTGTCGACGGCCATCGGCGTGTTCATCAGGCCGGGCAGGATCACATTGGCGCGGATGCCGTACTGGGCGTTCTGGTAGGCGAGCTGCTCGGTGAAGGAGACCATCGCGGCCTTGGTCGCCTTGTAGGCGACGTAGGGGTAGGTGGTGATGACCGCCATCGAGGAGATGTTGATGATGGCGCCGCTCTTCTGGGCGCGCATGATCGGGATCACGTGCTTGGCCGCGAGGATGCAGCTCTTGAGGTTGATCGCCACGCAGCGGTCGAACGCCTCCTCGGTGATGTCGAGCAGCTCGGCGTCGCCGCCGGAGATCGAGACGCCGACATTGTTGTGCAGGATGTCGATGCGGCCCCAACGGCCGTGCGCTTCGGCCACCATGGCCTTGATCTCGGCCTCCTTGGTGACGTCGGCCTTGAAGGCCATCGCGGTGCCCTGGTTCTTGCCGATCAAGTCGACGGTCTCTTGCGCCGACTTGAGATTGTGGTCGACGCATAGCACTTTGGCGCCCTCGCGCGCGAAGGTCAGCGCGGTGGCGCGGCCGTTGCCCATGCCTTCGCCAGGGCTTTGGCCCGCGCCGACGACGATGGCCACCTTGTCTTTCAGGCGCATGTCATGACACTCCCGGAATCGGATACTGTTTGAGCACTTCCTTGTAGTAGGGCTCGTTGTCGATCTTCATGGTCGCGAGCACGCGCACGACCGCGCAGTAGAAGGCGATGGTCAGCACCAGGTCGGTCATGTGCTCGTCGCTGAGGCTTTTCTTGATTTCGGCGAAGGTCGTGTCGGACATGCCGAGATGCTTCACCATTTCGCGCGCGCCGCGCAGTACGGCCTTGGCGAGCGGCTCGAGTGCCGACTCCTTGCCGGCGGTCTCGGCGAACAGGCCATCGATGTCGGCATCGGTGACGCCGAACTCCCGGCCGATCTTCACGTGATGGGTGAATTCGTATTCCGACTTCTCCAGCCAGCCGACCTGCAGGATCGCCAGCTCGCGCAGGCGCGGGTCGAGCTTGCTCTTGTGGCGGATGAAGTTGCCCATGCCGTTGAAGGCCCGCGCCATGTCGGGCGAGTTGACCAGTAGTTTGTGCAGATTGGTGTTGCGTTTCAGCATGTCGCGGTATTCGGGCGCGACTTGCTCGGGCTCGAGATAGGGCAGGCGGGCCATTGGTTATCCTTCTGAATCGCGTTCGGGGCCTTGCAGCGTGACGCCGCCGTCGATCACCAGCACCTGGCCGGTGATGTAGCGGGCGTGGTTGCTCATCAGGAAGCGCACGCCGTGTCCGATGTCCCAGCCGGTGCCCTCGACCTTCAGCACCGAGGCCTTGGCGCGCTGGGCGCGCGCGGCTTCGCTCATCGTGGCGTTGCCGCGGGAATAGACCATGGGCGTGTACATCGGCCCTGGGCAGATGCAGTTGACCCGGATGTGATCCTTGCCGTGGTCGACCGCCATCGCCTGGGTAAGGCCGATCACCGCCGCCTTGGACGCGGTGTAGGTGGTGAGGCCGCGCGGCCTGAGCGCCGAGATCGACGAGATATTGACGATCGAGCCGCCTTTGGCCGTCTTGATCATGGCGGGGATGGCGTGCTTGGAGACGAGGAACATCGTCTCGACATTGACCAGCATGACGCGGCGATACTCGTCGGGCTTCTCGTCGACCACCGAACCGCGGCTTCCGATGCCGACGTTGTTGTCGAGAAAGTCGAGCCGGCCCCAGCGATCGACGGCGGCATCGACCAGCCGCTTGCATTCGGCCTCCTTGGTGACGTCGCCGCCGTGGGCGACGGCGGTGCCGCCCTCGGCCTTGATCATCTCGACCGTGCGCTCGGCGAGCTTGACGTCGAGATCGGCCACCACGACCTTGGTGCCGGCTCGGGCCAGCAGAATCGCCGCGGCGCGGCCGTTGCCGATGCCGTCAGCCTTGGCGCCGCCGCCCGAAACGATCGCGACCTTGCCCTTCAGGCCCTCGTCATCCTCAGGTCCCTTCATTTCACGACATCCCATTCAATGGCGAAGGCGTCGCCCTTCGGCCTGATGTGGCCCGCATTGGCGCCCGGGAAGTGGGCAGGGCAGAGCAGCGCGTCGCGCTCGACGCAATCCTCAAGAAGCCGGCGGCGGCTCCTGGCCGACAGCTCCTGGTCGGTGCAGAACTGGCTCGACCAGTCGGGATGATAGACCTGGATCGGGTGATGCATAATGTCGCCCGAGAAGCAGGCCTGTTTACCGCCGTCCCTGAGGTTGATAGCGATCGAGCCCGGCGTGTGGCCGGGATAGTCCTTGATGGTGAGCAGCGGATCGGGCTGGGCGTCGCTGTCGATCATGACGGCCTTGCCGGCTTCGACGATCGGCAGCACCGAATCATCGAACGAGCCATCGTTCACTTTGCCGTCGCCCTGCTTCTTCCGCTCGCCTTCCCAGTGCGCGTACTCCTTCTTGCCGAACAGGTAGCGCGCGTTGGGGAAGGTCGGCACCCAGCGGCCATTCTCCAGCTTGGTGTTCCAGCCGACGTGATCGACATGCAGATGCGTGCACATCACCAGGTCGACCGATTCCGGGGCGCAGCCGCAGGTCTTGAGACGGTTGAGGAACGGTGTGTCGAGATTGCGCCAGCCGGGATTGGTGCGCTGCTTGTGGTTGCCGAGGCAGGTATCGATCAGGATGGTGTGCTTGGGTGTCTTGACGATCCACATATGGACCGAACCGACGAGGCGATCGGAGCCGGGCTCGACATGATCGGGCAGCATCCAGCCCTTCTGCGCATCGAACAGTTCCTGATTGAACTTGGGGAACATGCGGGCGGGCTTGAAGCCTGCGCCGCAGATCTCCTCGACCTTCTCGATGGTGGCGCCGCCCAGCTTGCGCACGGTCATGCCTGGCTCCGTTTCAGAAGGTGACGACGCTGCGGATCGACTCGCCTTTGTGCATCAGGTCGAAGGCATCGTTGATCTTCTCGACCGGCATGGTGTGGGTAATCAGCGAATCGATGTCGATCTTCTTGTCCATGTACCAGTCGACGATCTTCGGCACGTCGCGGCGGCCCTTGGCGCCGCCGAATGCCGTGCCCATCCAGCTGCGGCCGGTGACGAGCTGGAAGGGCCGCGTGGCGATCTCCTGGCCGGCGCCGGCGACACCGATGATCACCGACTTTCCCCAGCCGCGATGGCAGCATTCCAATGCCTGGCGCATCAGCTTGGTGTTGCCGACGCACTCGAAGCTGTAATCCGCTCCGCCGTCGGTCAGCTCGACGAGATGGGCCACAAGGTCCTTGGCGCCCAGCGTCGAGGGATTGACGAAGTGCGTCATGCCGAACTTGCGGCCGAGCGCCTCGCGCGAAGGGTTGAGATCGACGCCCACGATCATGTTGGCACCGACCAGACGCGCGCCCTGCACGACGTTGAGGCCGATGCCGCCGAGGCCAAACACCACGACATTGGCGCCGGCTTCGACCTTGGCGGTGTTGATGACGGCGCCGATGCCCGTCGTCACGCCGCAGCCGATGTAGCAAACCTTGTCGAACGGCGCGTCGGACCTGATCCTGGCCAACGCGATCTCGGGCAGCACCGTGTAGTTCGAGAAGGTCGAGCAGCCCATGTAGTGGTGGAGCTTCGCCCCCTTGAGTGAAAAGCGTGAGGTGCCGTCGGGCATCACGCCCTGGCCCTGGGTGCTGCGGATCGAGGTGCAGAGGTTGGTCTTGCCCGACAGGCAGGATTTGCAGGCGCGGCATTCGGGCGTGTAGAGCGGGATCACGTGATCGCCCTTCTTCAGCGACACGATGCCGGGGCCGAGGTCGACCACGACGCCGGCGCCTTCATGGCCGAAGATCACCGGGAACAGCCCCTCGGGATCGCCGCCGGAGCGGGTGAACTCATCGGTATGGCAGACGCCCGACGCCTTGATCTCGACCAGCACCTCGCCGAACTTCGGGCCTTCGAGGTCGACGGTTTCGATTTCGAGCTTGTCGCCCGCCTTGAAGCAGACGGCGGCCTTGGTCTTCACGCTGGCATTCCCCCCAACTCTATGGCGGCGAGAAGCCTAGAACAGGGGGCGACTGGGCGCCATAAGCTCGTCGCGTAGAGCGGAAGCAGCCTTCTGTCATCCTGAGCGCAGCGAAGGATCTAGTGCTAGTTCCGGCGATCGTCGCCGGTCGTTCGGCAAGGTCCTTCGCTTCGCTCACGACGACAAGATGCTATCGGACGTGCCGAACCCGGGTCGGCAGGGTGTTGAGCTCTTCCGCACCGCGCGACGTCACGATGACACCGGCACCAATGTTGACCCGGACCATGCCGAGGCAGGCATTGGGTTCGAGTTCCAGGCCCATGCCTTCCTTGAGTACCAGCTCGCCGCGTCGGATGCCGGGTCTGGCCGATCCCTCGATCGCCTCCTCGCGCGTGCCCTTCAGTTGCTCGCGATTGACCGAGGTGAAGCCGGTCGAGCCGAAGGTGAGCGTGTGAAGGAGCGGCGTCTTGCTCCAGCAGCCGGCGCGCGCCAGCGGCTTTTCCATCGCCTGGACGACCGAGGCGAAGGTGACGCCGGGCTTCACCGCGGCGAGGCCGGCCTCGTAGGACTCGCGCGCCACCTCTTCGAGGCGGCGCACCGTATCGTCGACCGGATCGAGCGCCACCGACATGTTCACCTGGCCTTCCTGGCCGCCATAGACGGTGTGGATCTCGGCCTGCACGAGGTCGCCGGTCTCGAGCAGGCGCGGCGGCTCGGCGCGCACACTCCAGCGCGGCACGCCCCAGCCGATATTGTCTCGGCCCGACTGCAGGCTGAAGAACGGGTAGCGCAAGTCGCAGCCCCAGCGATGGATCTCGCGCACCGTCTCGGCATAGACGAGGGCCTCGCTGACGCCCGGCCGCGACACGTCCATCATGACGCGGCAGGCCTCTTCGCTGACCCGCGCGGCAAAGCGCAGCAGTTCGATCTCCGCCGTGCTCTTGACCAGCATGAAGTCGGTGAAGGCGAGCGTGAAGTCGCCAATCGCGGCGTCGGGCAGCGCCTTTACGAAGTTCGTGTGGAAGCCTAGCGGCAGCAGGCCTTCCATCTCCCCGGGCGCCGTCGGCCCGAAACCGACCAGGCCGATGCGGCCGCGACCCAGTCCGCGCTCCTTCAAGACGTCGGCGACCCTGGCGCCACCCGCGCCCAGGCGCACGTCGGGCACCCAGGAGGGAAAGCCGCGGCGTTCGCTCTCCTGGATGCGGCTGATCCGCGAGCCGCCGAACGCCAGCAGCACCGGTTCGCTCCTGGCGGGCAGGACGACGACGGAGTCGAGAAAGTCGTCGATCAAATAGGATTCCAGCCGCTCGCGGCCCTGGAAGCTGCCGACGACGATGGCGTTGAAGCCCTGTGCGCTCATGAGCGCACGCAGGCCTGAGTAGCGGCGGTCGCGCTCGGCGAGCGTGAGTTGCGGGCCCGGCTCGGGCCTGCGCTCGTGCTGCCTCATCTATTATCGACGGTGGCGTGCAGCGCTTTCAATTGCACGGCGATCTCGACATGTGGGCGCACGTCGATCACCTCGGCCGCCTTGGTGCTGGCGGCACCCTCGGCGCCTTGGCCGCCGATACGGGCAGGATTGCCGGCCAGGCCCCAGGCCCGCGGAACGATCGAGGCGTCGCGCTTCCACTGCTTGGTGGGCCGGCCCTCCATGAAGGCCGCGAGCTCGCGCGTCCACAGGCGGCGGATGGCGATGACGCCGACGTCGCCGCGGCCCAGCCGCTCGCCCTCGCGCTCGGCGATCAGGCCCTGGCCGACCTGCGCCACGTCGTCCTGCAGGCGCACCAGGTCGACCTTCTTCCTGTCGATATCGCGCATGCTGGCACGGCCTTCGAGGATGTCGCGCGCCAGGTCCTGGTGCGCGATCTCGATTTCGTCGCGTCGTGTCTGGCGGCGGGCATGAAGGCGTGCCGCGACCTCGCCCTCGGCCGGGACGCGATGGACGCTGAACTGCATGTGGCGATGGTCGTCGAGCGGCACCCACCAGAACATCGACTCCTGCCAGCCGACCTCGGGATCGGTCGGCAGCGCCGTCAGGTAGAAGATGTTGGGCATGCCGAACTGCTGCACGCGGCGCTGGCCGTCGGCGCGGGTGAAGCCATAGGTCACGCCCCAGTCCGATTCCTCGGCGTCGAGCGAGCGACCGAGGCCGACGCCCTTGAACACCGCCGAATTGTCGGCATGCACGAAGCCGATATGGCTCATGTCCAGCGCGTTCTCGAGATTCTGGAAATAGTTGCAATCACGGCTGTAGGAGTCGATCTCGACCATGCCGTCGAAATGCTCGAACTCCGGATGGAGCGGGAATTCCGGCGGCTTGCCGGTGCCGAGGAAGGCGAAGACCAGCCCGAGATACTCGCGCAGCGGATAGCTTGTGATCGAAACCTTGTCGCAGAAGCCGTTTTCCTCGGCCGGTTGCTCGATGCAGCTGCCGTCGGCCGAGAACTTCCAGCCATGATAGAAGCAGCGCAGATCGTCGCCCTCGATCCAGCCCGAAGAAAGCTGGGTGCCACGGTGTGGGCAGCGCGCATCGACCAGATGCGCCTGGCCGGAAGCGCCGCGATAGAGCGTGAAGTTCTCGCTCATGATGCGGATCGTGACCGCCCGGCCCGGCGCCAGATCGACCGAGTGGTAGACCGGCTGCCAGAACTGGCGCAGATAGCGGCCGGCCGGCGTGCCCGGGCCGGTGCGCACGCAATCCTCGCCGCGACTGGACAAGCGAACGATCGATGCAGTCTTGGCCATGACCGGACTCCGCTTTACTCGACGGTCAGGCGCCCCAGCTTGTCGAGCGCGTGGGTGATGAAGCGCTTGTCTACCATTCCGTCAAGATTGGCCTTCTTTGAGACAAAGCCCTGCTTGGAATACCATTCCTGCTGGTCCTGCAGACCGTCGAAGGAGATAACGGCGTTGGGGTCCATGTAGCTCCACTGCATTTTTTCATACACGGCCTTGTCCTTGAGGCTGGTGTACTTGATGCAGATCTCGATCACCTCGGCGCGCTTCGGGCCGCCCTTCATCGCATCATAGTAATCGCGCACGCCCTTGAGGTAGGCCACGGTGAATGCCTTGGCCTGGTCTGGTTGCTTGTCGATCCAGGTCTTGCTGAAAAGGATCACCGACACTTCCAGCGGCGGCTTGCTCATGAAATCGGCAGCGCGACGGAACGGGAAGGCAATGTTCTTCTGCGCATACAGCGCAGCGAACGGCTCGACCACGGTGCCGCCATCGATCGCCTTGCTCTCCAGGCCCGGGCCCATGTTCGGCCACGCCATGTTGATCGTCTGGACGTCGGCGATCGAAAGCCCCACCGATTCCATCAGCTTTGCCAGCATGAAGTGCAGCACCGAGGCCGGGGTGTTGATCGCGATGACCCGGCCCTTCAGCTCCTTGGGCGTCGGGATCGTCGCCTTGAGGTCGTTGCGCAGGATCAACGTGTCGCTGGAGTAACCCGGCATGTCTCGGGTGCGCGCCATGGCGATGCGCACCGGCCAGTCGCGGGCGAAGGCGTTGTAGAGCGCCGCGCTTACCCCGCCGCCCACCACCTGGACCTGGTTGGTCGAGAGTGGCGCCGTGGCCTGGGAGGCCGAGTTGAAGCGCTCCAGGACCACTTCGACGCCCTCGGCGGCGAAGTATCCTTTCTCAATGGCGATATAGAACGGCGCGTCGGCCAGGATGCCGAGATCGCCAATCTTGACGGGTTGCGCCGAGGCAGATGCGGCGAACAGGCCGAAAAGCGCGCCGAGCAGCAGCTTGCGCATGGGACACCTCTAATCGTTGCGCCACGGTATCAGAATACGCTCGCACTCGTGCAGAAAAAACGTCGAAACCACGCCCAGAACTGTAATTACGATGATGCCGACGAACATGTTTTCGACGATCAGGGTCTCCCATGACGTCCAGATCAGGTAGCCGATGCCCGACCGCGAGGTCACGAACTCGGCGCCGATCAGCACCACCAGAGAGACGCCCAGGCTGATGCGCATGCCGGCGAAAACCGTAGGTAGCACGCCGGGTAGGATCACCCGCAGAAAGAGCTTGTGCCACGGCGTGCCGAAATTGCGGGCGACGTCGAAATAGATCCGCTCGAGCTGCATCACGCCGGCCGTGGTGCTGATGATTGTCAGGAAGAGTACCGCCATTGCCACCACGGCGACCTTCGAGCCGTCGCCCAGGCCGAACACCAGCATGAGCAGCGGCAGGATGGCGATCTTGGGGATCGGATAGAGGGCCGCCACCAGCGGATCGAGGGCGGCGCGCACCCAGCGGTTCAGGCCCATGATCATGCCGATGGCCACACCCGGCACGGCGCCCAGAATGAACCCGACCACCAGCCGGCGCAGGGTCGCGCCGGTGTGGTGCCAGAGCTGGCCGGACAGCGTCAGATCCCAGCCAGCCTCGGCGACGCTGGCCGGCGAGGGCACGTAGCGCAAATCGATGAATCCCAGATTGGACGCGAGCTGCCACATCCCAAGGACGGCCAGCGGCGAGAGGATGGCGAGCGCGCGCTCCTGGTTGACCCGGCGCATCCTTAGGCCTTCGCCTGCTGGCGCGCGGCGCGCACCTCGGATTCAAGCATGCGCCAGATCGAGAGCTGCAGGGCGCCAAACCTCGGATCGGCGCGCAGCTCGACGGCCGAGCGCGGCCGCGGGAAGTCGACAGGTACGATCTCCTTGATACGGCCGGGAAGGGCGGTCATCACCACGATGCGGTCGCCCAGCGCAATCGCCTCGTCGATGGCGTGGGTGATGAACAGCACGGTCTTGTGGCTGCCCTCCCAGATTCTCAGCAGCTCGTCCTGCATGATGAGCTTGTTCTGCGCGTCGAGGGCGGCGAATGGCTCGTCCATCAGCAGGATATCGGGATCGGCTGCGAAGGCGCGGGCCAGACTCACCCTCTGGCGCATGCCGCCGGAGAGTTGTTGCGGGTAGTACTCGTGAAAGCCGCCGAGCCCGATCATGTCGAGGAACGGCGCCACCTTCCGGTAACGTTCATGCCGCCTCATGCCCTGCATTTCGAGCCCGAAGGCGGCGTTGTCGATGACGCTCATCCAGGGGAACAGCCCGTGCTCCTGGAACACCATGGCATTCTGCGGCTGGCGCCGGGTGGTATGCGGGCGGGCTTCGGGGACGACGGTTGGTCTCACAACGACCTCGCCGGAACTCGGCGTCTCCAGGCCGGCCACGATGCGCAGCACCGTGGTCTTGCCGCAGCCGCTCGGGCCCACGATACAGACGAATTCGCCTCCCCTTACCGACAGGCTGAAATCCTGCAGCGCGACCGTCTGGACATCGTCCTCTCCGAAGGTCTTGCCGAGCCGGTCTATGCGGATCTTGTCGGGCTGTCCGGTCACGCCGCGACTCGGGCGAGGTTTGCCTTCGCCTCCTTGTACTGGGCGATCAGGCGGCGGCAGAGATCGGCTGCCGCGGGGATGTCGTCGATGTTCCCGACGCCGTGGCCCGCCGTATAGATGTCCTTCCAGCGCTTCTTGTTCTCCTGCGCCGCCACGATCTTGCCGGGCAGGGTCGTGCGCAGCACGTCGAGGTCGACGCCGGCTGAGAGCAGGCTGGGCGCCAGCCAGTTGGCCGGCGCGCCGTCGATCGAGGCGCTGAGGAATACGTCGGTGGCGCGTGTGTCGAGGATCATCTTCTTGTGCGCATCGGCTGCCATCGCCTCTCGGGTGGCAATGAAGCGGGTGCCGATATAGGCAAGGTCGGCGCCCATCGTTTGGGCGGCGAGCACGTCGCGGCCAGTGGTCAGCCCGCCCGCCAGCACGACGGCGAAATGATCGCCCAACTGGCGCACCTCGTTCATCAGCGCGAAGGGATTGATCGTGCCGGTATGGCCGCCGGCGCCGCCCGCCACTGCGATCACGCCGTCGACGCCTGCCTCCAGCGCCTTCTCGGCGTGGCGACGATTGGCGATGTCGTGGAGCGCCACGGCACCCCAGCCGTGGATGCGCTTGATCGCATCACCCGGCGCACCCTTGGAGGTCAGCACGACCGGTACCTTGTATTTCTCGACGAGCTCGAGATCGCCGCGATAGCGCGGATTGGAGGCATGCACGACGAGATTGACCGCCCACGGCGCGATCTTCCTGCCGCTGTCCTCCAGCCGCTTCATGCCCTCCTGCATCTCGTCCAGCCAACCCTGGAATTCCTCGCGGCTGCGGGTGCCGTGGGCGGGGAAGCTGCCCATCAGGCCTTCGGCGCAGCAGGCGAGCGTCAGCGCCGGATTGGAGACGAGGAACATCGGCGCGGCGATGGCGGGCATCGCCATGCGGTCGATCAGTCTCTGCACGTCGGCACGCGCCATGGATCAAGTCTCTCCCACACTGGGCATCGTCGATGTCACGCCTGCTTCGGCCAGTCGAAGCAACTGACCCTCGTCGTAGCCCAGAAGGGTGCGCAATACCTCCGAGGTGTGCTCGCCGAGGTCGGGCGCCGGGCGTTCGATAGTAATGCCCCGGCCGTCGAGCCGGTAGGGTAGGCCCTTGACCAATCCACCCCGTTCGTCGCGTGCAAGCGTCGCACCTGCCAGTGCCGCATCGCGTAGCAGCTCGGCGCCGTCGTTGCAGGGCGCGGCGGCGATGCCGCGCGCCAGCAGCGCCGACACGGCGGCGTCGCTGTCGCGTGCCATGCAGAATGAGTCCATCGCCGGGTGGGCGGCGGCCAGGGTGACGGCGATCCAGCGGCCATCGCGGCAGCGAAAGGTGTCCTGCTGCGCGACGCCTTCTTCATGGTTGCCGCGCCGTCCTTGTGCGCGCGCCGGATCGGCCGACGCAGCGAGGATCTCTTCGCCGAGCGTGAAGGACGCGACCTCGCGCTGGGAGAAATCGAGGAAGCAGCCCTTGCCAGTGCGGCGCGCCTCCATGATCGCGGTGATCACCATGCCCGATGCAAACAGCGACACGATCTGGTCGGGATAATTCACGTCCATGCCGGAGATGCGCGGCTCTTCGCCTTCATAGCCGGTGAGTGCTGCAATTCCCGAGGTGGCGTCGAGCGTCGAGCCAAACGAGACGTTCATGCGCTCCGGCCCGGTGTCGCCCTGGCTCGAGATCGCGGCCATCACAATGCGGGGATGGAGCGCGCTCAGCTGCGCATAGCCCAGGCCCGCGCGGTCGAGCACGCCGCGGCGGAAATTCTCGACCACGACATCGCACTCGGCCGCCAGTTCGCGTATGATGCGTTGGCCTTCAGGGTCCTTGAGGTTGAGTGCCAGCCCGCGCTTGTTGCGGTTGGTGAAACGGAACTGCGGCGAGCGGTTCCACCAGCCGTCGTTGTCGTCGATCCTGCCGACCACGCGGAAGGGATCGAGATAGGCGCCCGATTCGATCTTGAGCACGTCGGCGCCGAGATCAGCCAGCATGGCCGAGGTATTGGCGCCGGCTGTCAGCAGGCCGAAGTCGAGCACGCGCACGCCGCTGAGCGGCCCCCTTTTTTGAGTGGTGCTCATGCTGCGAGCTCCGGGAGGCCAAGTTGTGGCGCCGGTCGTGGCGCGAACGAACGGCCGTTCCACTGCACAGGAAGCTGCGGCAGGCAGAGCCGTCCCAGCGTCGGATGGGTCACCTCGGCGAGAAAGCCGCGCGCGACGTACTGCTCGGTGGCGAGCAATTCGCTGGGCGAGAAGATCGGGCCGAAGGGAACGCCGCGCGCTTGCGCTGCTTTCTGGATCTCGGCCCGCGTCTTGTCGGCAAACCACGGCGTGAGGACGGCGTAGAGTTCGGCGATATTCTGGCGGCGACCGGCTCGCGTGTTGAACTTGACGTCGTCGAGCCTCGGATCGCCGATCAGCGCGCGCGTCGCGGGCCACTGTGTCACGGTGTAGACGACGGCAACGTGGCCGTCGCGGCAGGGCACGATCTGGAATTCCGAGCGCTTACCTTCGCGGCCGGGCGAGATGCCGGACGCTTCCGCACCCGAGGCCGCCTTCCAGTTGACCCACTGCATCACTTCGGCCAGCGACACCCGCACCGAAGGCGGCTTCTGCCCGGCGTCGCGCGCAGCGAAGGCTGCAGTAAGGCCGGTAAAGGCAGTGAGCCCGGCGGCGTACGAAGCCTGGTGGCCGCCCAGCCGCAGCGGCTTGCGCTCGGGCTCGCCCACCATGTGCAGGAGACCGCCCAGTGCCAGGATGGTGAATTCGCTGACCGGTCGGGTGACGGCATTCATCTCGACGGGGAAGGCCGCGATTTCGATCGGCGTCGCCCGACGGCTGCGAACAAGGGCTGCAATCGACGCCGGCTCCTCGAACAGGGCAGCGTCGGCCTTGTCGAGCAGCCTGGAGAGGGTCGAGCGGCCGGCGTCGGTCGACAGATCGAGCACCAGCGAACGCTTGGAGGTGTTGAGGAACTGGAAGAGCGCGCTTTCGCCTTGCGGCAGGAACGGTGGAGCACGGCGCACCGGATCGCCGCCCGGCGGTTCGATCTTGAGCACATCGGCGCCGAGGTCGGCGGCAATCTTGGCGGCGAGCGACGTCGCCAGCCGCAGGCAGAGCGGCACGTCGCGGTCGTTCACTTCGAGAAGTGTGAACCGCCCAAGCGGCAAGGCATCGGTGGCGCTCATGGAAGGCCTTTCGCGTATCGCGGCGGGAGGCTTCGGTCAACGATGCCCGTCGTGCTACGGTCGCGATCTACGGAGGTAAATATGGCACAGACCGGCAACCATAAGGGGCTGACGTTCGGCATCTTTCTCGCGCCGTTCCATCGGGTTGGCGAGAACCCCACGCTCGGCATGGCGCGCGACATGGAGCTGGTCGAGTGGATCGACGAACTCGGCTACGACGAGGCCTGGATCGGCGAGCATCATTCCGCCGGCTGGGAGACCATCGCCTCGCCGGAGGTGTTCATCGGTGCCTTGATCGAGCGCACGCGCTACATCCGGCTGGGCTCTGGCGTGACCAGCCTGCCCTATCACCATCCCCTGATGGTCGCGAACCGTTTCGTGCAGCTCGATCATATGTCGCGCGGCCGCACGATGCTCGGCTGCGGGCCGGGCGCGCTGCCGTCGGACGCCTACATGATGGGCATCGACCCCTCGACGCAGCGCGACCGCATGGAGCAGTCGCTGGCCGCCATCATGGCGCTGCTGAAGTGCGAGGAGCCGGTCACCATGAAGACCGACTGGTTCGAATTGAAGGAGGCACGGCTGCATCTGGCACCTTACTCCTACCCGCATTTTCCGATCGCCTGCGCCAGCACCATCACGCCCTCGGGCATGATCGCGGCCGGCAAGCATGGCGTCGGCGTCCTGTCGATCGGCGCCGGCCTGCCGGGCGGGCCGGAGGCGATGGCCAAGCAGTGGGCGATCTACGAGGAGACCGCGGCCAAGCACGGCAAGACGGCCGACCGCTTGAAGTGGCGCATCGTGGTGAACGCCCATGTCGCCGAAGAAGACGAGCAGGCCCTGCGCGAGGTCAATGCCGGCGAGCGCTGCGAGACCGTGACCTATTTCGAGGACACGCTCGGCCGTCCGCCGGGTCGTTCCGACGATCCGCTGCGCGAGGGCGTGGCCCAGGGCACGACCCTGGTCGGCTCGCCCGACACCGTGGCCAAGGGCATCGAACGGCTGCTCGGCTACTCCAACGGCGGCTTCGGCGGCATCTTGTTCCGCGCCCATGAATGGGCGAACCGCGAGCAGACCCTGCGTTCCTACGAACTCTTCGCGCGCTACGTCATGCCGCGCTTCCAAGGCTCGCTCGACACGATCATCGGCTCGAACGAATGGGCGCGCACCAACCGCAAGGCCGTGTTCGGCCCGACGGTCGCTGCCGTGAAGAAGGCCTTCACCGACGTCGGCCGCGAGGTGCCCGAGGAATTCCGCTCCCGCACGGTGGGCGCCCGTGACGTCGCCGACGACTAGGGACCTGTGGCTTCAGCGCTGGCTGAAGCTGATTGCCGAGCGCTCCGTGTCATCCCGAGCGTAGCGAGGGATCTTTGCCCTGGCCCAAAGATCCCTCGGCCTGAGGCCTCGGGATGACACTTCGTGTCAGAACTGCTTCTTGGTGCCCGGCTCGGCGTCGATGATCTGGATCGAGGTCTGGCCCATTGCCGCCTTGTATTCGGCGGGCGTGCCCTTGAGGAAGGGATTGGAGGCGTAGTGCATGGGCCACGCCATCTTGGGCTTGATCAGCTCCTTGGTGGCGTAGGCCGCATCCTTCGGGTTCAGCACGTAGTGGCCGCCGATCGGCACCAGGAGCAGGTCGGGCTTGTAGTACTCGCCGATCAGCCTCATGTCGCCGAACAGGCCGGTATCGCCCATGTGGTAGATCTTGAAGCCGTTCTCGAGCTCGATGATGAAGCCGACCGGCTCGCCCGCGGAGTAAGTGGTGTCCTTGCCGGTCGCCGGATCCTTCAGGATCATCTCCGACGAATGCTCGGCGCGCACCATGGTGATCTTCACGCCGGGAAACGGCTCGATGATGCCACCCTTGTTCATGCGCGGCACGAGCTTGGCCGGCATCAAGCCCAAGGTCAGCAGCATCTGGTTGAGGCCGGCAGGCGCCCACATCGGCACGTCGTTCTTCTTGGCGATCTCCATGGCGTCGCCGAGATGATCGCCGTGGCCGTGCGTCACCAGGACCAGGTCGACCTTGCCGATCGCGTCGAGGTTCTTGAGCTCGGGCGGTATCCTGGTGGCGCCCATGATCCACGGGTCGATCATGATGACCTTGCCGCCGGGCGTCGTGAGCTTGAAGGCGGCCTGACTGTACCACAGCAGCTCGGCCTTGCCCTGGGCGTAGGCGCCCGACGCGAACAACAGACACGCCGCGACGGCCGCACTCAGAAATCGGAAGATCATTGTCTCGCTCCCCTGCTTCGCCTTGCCGAGCCTAGCACGGTTTTTCAGGGCGAAAGATGTCGCTTTTCCGTGAGCGGTTAATCGCCCACGATGCAGCGCAACATTGAAGGGGAACGGCCACCGATGAGCATCAAGGGCAAAGCCTATATTGCCGGCATCTACGAGCATCCGACGCGGCTCGCCAAGGACATCTCGCTGGCGCAGATCCACGCCCAGGTGGCCAAGGGCGCGCTCGAGGACGCCGGCCTGAGCAAGGACGACGTCGACGGCTATTTCTGTGCCGGCGACGCGCCCGGCCTGGGGCCGATGTCGATGGTCGAGTACATGGGGCTGAAACCGCGCCACGTCGATTCGACCGACACCGGCGGCTCGTCCTACCTCATCCATGTCGCCCACGCCGCCGAGGCGATCGCATCAGGCAAGTGCAAGGTGGCGTTGATCACCTTAGCCGGCCGGCCGCGCGCCGACGGCATGGCGACCGGTACCGTGCCGCGCACTCGCGGCGGCACGCCGACACCCGATGAGCCCTTCGAGTTCCCCTACGGGCCGACCGTGGTGAACATGTACGCCATGTGCGCCATGCGCCACATGCACGAGTACGGCACGACGTCCGAGCAGCTCGCCTGGATCAAGGTCGCAGCCTCGCACCACGCCCAGCACAACCCGCACGCGCTGCTGCGCGACGTCGTCACGGTCGAGGAGGTGGTGAACTCGCCGATGATCTCCGAGCCGCTGCACCGGCTCGACTGTTGCGTCATCACCGACGGCGGTGGCGCCATCGTGGTCGTGGCGCCCGAGATTGCGGCCAAGCTGAAGCGCCCCAAGGTCAAGCTGATCGGCGCCGGCGAGTTCATCAAGACGCAGATGGGCGGCAAAGTCGACCTCACCTATTCCGGCGCGCGCTTCTCGGGCAAGGCGGCGTTCGACGAGGCGGGTGTGAAGCCGTCCGACATCAAGTTTGCCGGCATCTACGACAGCTTCACCATAACCGTGCTGATACAGCTCGAGGACCTGGGCTTCTGCGAAAAAGGCAAAGGCGGCCGGTTCGTGTCGGACGGCAACCTGATTGCCGGTACCGGCAAGCTGCCGTTCAACACCGACGGCGGCGGGCTGTGCAGCAACCACCCCGGCAACCGCGGCGGCCTCACCAAGGTGCTGGAGGCCGTGCGCCAGCTGCGCGGCGAGGCGCATCCCAAGGTGCAGGTGAAGAACTGCGACCTCGCCATCGCGCACGGCACGGGCGGCTCGCTCGGCCTGCGTCACGGCAGCTCGACCGTCATTCTGGAGAGGGAGTAGATCATGGCCGACGCAAAAGAGCGCAAGCTGCCGGCGCCGGCGGTCTCCGCCGAGACGCAGGCCTACTGGAACGCCGCCGCCAAGGGCAAGCTGCTGGTGCGCAAGTGCACGAGCTGCAACCAGCTCCACCACTATCCGCGCACGATCTGTCCCTTCTGCTTCAGCGACAAGACCGAGTGGATCGAGGCCTCGGGCAAGGGCACGATCTATTCCTACTCGGTCATGCGCCGCGCCCCGGTGCCCTACGCCATGGCCTATGTCACCCTGGTCGAGGGCCCGCGCATGGTGACCAATATTGTCGACTGCGACCTCGACAAGCTGAAGTGTGAGCAGGCGGTGAAGGTGGTCTTCAAGCCGACCGACGGCGGCCCGCCGCTGCCGATGTTCACCCCGGCCTAGCGGCCCCAAAAGCCGCGAAAACGTTGCGATCGTCCCGACCGGTCGGGACGGTTCGGAGGCCCATGGCATAAGTATTTTGGGCGATTCGTCCCGAAATCCCGCCACTCCCCTCGCGCAATGATATGTCGCGATTCTACAGGATCGCCGCGACCGCCGTCTCGAGCCCGGAGCGGTCGTGGGCCAGGGCGAAAACATAGCGGTCGGGCCGCAGGATCGCGGCCCGTGCGCCATGTCCGGCCAGCCAGTCGAGGCCCAAGTCCGGCAATAGGACGGCGTCGGTGCGAAGCCCTTCGAGCAGTGCGGCATCGCCCAGCACCGCGAAGCGTTGGCCGATGGCTTCGTCCATCAGTCGGCCGTCGCCCAACCACGGCTGCGGGAAGATCGTGCCGACCGGAGGGGCGGCGTCCATGCGGCAGCCGGGTCCGAGCTGCGGGTGGGGGAAATCGAACATCTCCGTCCCGGCGGCAAAGCGCTGGTCGCGCGCCGCGGCGGCCTTTCTATCGGTCTCCTGCAGCACGCCGCCCAGCCGCACGGCGAGCTCGATGAAGGCGCGGACATGCGGCAGGCGCTCGCTCTCGTAGGTATCGAGCAGCGAGTCGGGCGCGTCGCCGCGCAACACGGCCGAAAGCTTCCACGCGAGGTTCGAGGCATCGCGCATGCCCGCGCACATGCCCTGGCCGAGAAAGGGCGGCGTCTGGTGGCAGGCGTCGCCCGCCAGCAGCAGCCGGCCTTTGCGCCAGCCTTCTTGAACGACGGAGTGGAAGGTATAGACGGCGGCGCGTTCGAGCACAGCGTCCTCAGGTCCCAGCCAGCGCGCCATTATCGGCCAGAAGATGCCGGGATCGGTCAGGCGCTCGGGGTCGTCGCCCGGCATCAGCATGATCTCCCAGCGCCGGCGGCGGCCGCCGACATGGACGACGGTCATCGGCCGTGCAGGATCGCAGAGCTGGACCGTGTAGTCGGGCAGGGTGCGCACCCGGGGCGAGTCGGGATCGCACAGCAGGTCGACGACCAACCAGGGCTGGTGCAGGCCGAGATCGTGTTGGCGGCTGCCGATGGCGCGGCGCACCAGCGAGCGCGCCCCGTCGCAGCCCACGACATAGCGCGCGTCGAGTTCGTCGACATGTCCGATCTCGCGCCCGAGATGGACCGCGACATTGGCGAAGCGCGCCACGCCGTCGCGCAGGATCGTCTCGAGGTCGGGCTGGTGGAAGTACCAGTTGCCCGCCCAGCCGTGCGGACCCGGCCCGTCGATGCCGCGCCGGATCATCAGGGTCTGGCCCGCGGCATTGATGAAGTGCATGCCCTTGGCCGAGGTCCTCGTCGCGGCCGCGATGCGGTCGGCGAGACCGGCCGACTGGAAGATGCGCATCACCTCGCCGTCGAAATGCACGGCGCGCGGCAGCGGATGGATCGCGGTGTCGCGCTCGTAGACGCCGACCCGCAGGCCGGCCTGTCCCAAGAGATTGGCGAGTAGCGCGCCGACCGGGCCATAGCCCAGGATGGCGACGTCGTGGTCGATGCGTGACGTCAGGCGGCCCGTCCGAAAAGAGTGCGATTCTGAACGTCGATCATAGCGCGGGCGGGCACGGCCTGTGCTAGTGATTCGGCATGTCCAATAATCTCGATCCCGTCACGCTGACTGTCATCCAGAACGGCCTGATCCAGGTCTGCAATGAAATGGATCTCGCCTTCGTGCGCGCGGCTTTTTCGCCGGTGATTTCCGAGGGCATGGATCGCTCCGATGGAATCTACGACGCACTCGATGGTTCGCTGATCGCCCAGGGCGAGCTCGGCCTGCCGGTGTTCGTCGGCACCATGCAATTCTCCAGTCGCGCGGTGATCGACCGGGTGAAAAGCCACTATGCCGGCAAGGTCGATCCGGGTGACGTGTTCATCGTCAACGATCCCTATCTCGGCGGCACGCATCTGATGGACGTGCGCTTCGTGAAACCGTTTTTCTACAAGGGCGAGTTGTTCGCCTGGCTCGCCAACACCGGTCACTGGCCGGATGTCGGCGGCATGGTGCCGGGCGGCTTTTCGGCGAGCGCCACCGAGGTCGAGCAGGAGGGTTTGCGCCTGCCGCCGATCAAGTTCTGGAAAAAGGGCGTGATGGACCAGGAGATCCTGGCGATCCTCATGAGCAACATGCGCATCGCCGACCAGCGAATCGGCGACATCAAGGCGCAGGGCGCGGCGCTCACCACGGGCGAGGTCCGGCTGACGGCGCTGATCGACCGCTACGGCGCCGATGTCGTGAAGGCGGCGATCGCCGAAATGCGTCACCGCGCCGAGCGCCAGATGCGGGCCAAGATCGCCGCCATTCCCGACGGCGTCTACCAGGGCACCTCGCAGGTCGACAGCGACGGCGTGGTCGACGAGCCGCTTACCATCAGGATGAAGATCACCAAGAAGGGCGACGAACTGCTCTTCGACATGACCGGCTCGAGCCCGCCCTGCCGCGGGCCGATGAACAGCGTCATCGCCACCACCAAGTCGGCAATCTATCTCGCGATCAAGCACATCTTTCCCGAGGTGCCGATCAATGCCGGCACCTTCGAGCCGCTCAAGATCGTCGAGCCCGAGGGCACGTTCCTCTATGCCCACTATCCGCGGCCGGTCTCGGGTTGCGCCGCCGAGGTGAGCCAGCGCATCGCCGAGGCGGTGTTCGCGGCGCTGACGCACGCCATCCCCGACCTGCTGTTCGCGGCCCCGGCCGGCACTTCGGGCAATCTCGGCGTCGGCGGCTATGATCCCGAGCGCAAGCGCGCCTACATCATGTATCTCTTCACCGGCGGCGGCTATGGCGGCTTCCAGGGCGGCGACGGGTTGACCAACGGCTGCTCGACCATCGGCATTTCCAAGATGCCGCCGGTCGAGGTGCTGGAGCAGTTCTATCCCATCCTGTTCGAGGAGTTCTCGCTGCGCGAAGGGTCGGGCGGCGCCGGAGAATTTCGCGGCGGCTTCGGCATCAACTACGCCATCAAGCTCCGGCGCGGCGAGGCGCGCGTCTCGATGGTGATGGACCACGGCCGCACCGGCCCGCAGGGCGCGCGGGGCGGTGGGGTGGGCGGCGTCAATACCGTGGTCGTGAACCAGGGCGGCAAGAACTACCATCCGCCGCACCTCTCCAAGGACCAGGACATCGAGATCGGCGTCGGCGACGTGGTGCGGGTCTCCACGCCGGGCGGCGGCGGCTTCGGCGATCCCGCCAAGCGCAAGCCCGAGGCGATCGCCCGCGACATCGCCCGCGGCTACTACACGGCCGAACAGGCACGGCAGAAATTCGGCAAGCGGCAAGCCGCCGAATGAGGGTGCTGCGTCGAGGATTGCTCGTCCTGCCGGCGCTTGCCTTTGCCGAGGGTGCGCAGGCCCAGCTCAAGCTGCCGGCGACGTGGTACGCCGTGCAGGTCGAGGACAATGTCTTCACCGTTCAGATGCCGGGCATCCCCGACCACCGGGTCGTGAACGACGTGTCGGCGCGCGGCACGGCCTTCGCGGTCCATTCCTACAGCATCGATGCCGGCGGCCAGTCCTACGTGGCGCAATCCGCGCTTTATCCGGCCGACGTCGCCGTCGCCCAGCCGCGCACCATTCTGCAATCGGCGCTGGCCGACCGCGCGCAGCGGCTGGAGGGAGGCAAGTGGAGCCAGATCGACTGGCGCGACATACAAGGCGCGCCCGGTGCCGAATCGATCGGACCGGCCAAGGGTGGTTATGCCGTGCGTCAGCTCGTGCTGCTGAAGGGCCGCCGTTTCGTATCGCTGGCCTTTCTGGGCCCCGCCGCCGCGGTGCGCGGCCCGGAAGCCGAACGCTTCTTCAAGTCGTTGCGCCTGCTGCAATGAGCAAGCCGCGCATCCACATCCTGGCGCTGGGCGGCACCATCGCCACCCGTCCCGACGCTTCGGGCGCCATGCATATGGGTCTGGGCGCTGCCGACCTGGTTGCCGCCGTGCCGGCGCTCGCCCAGCTCGCCGACATCCGGGCCGAGACCGTCTCGAAGGTCGGCAGCCATTCGCTGGGCTTCGACCAGATCCATGCGCTTGCCGCGAAGATAAAGTCGCTCGAGGCCGACGGCGTGGTGGTGACGCAGGGGACCGACACGTTGGAGGAGACGGCCTTCCTGCTCGACCTGCTGCTCGACCTTGATGTGCCGGTGATCGTGACGGCGGCGATGCGCAATCCGGCGCTGACCTCGCCCGACGGGCCGGGTAATCTCCTGGCCGCCGTACGCGTGGCCTGCGATCCCTGGGCGCGTGACCATGCCAATGCGCTCGGCGTGGTCGCGGTGATGCTGGACGAGGTCTATGCCGCCGCCGATGTGCTGAAGGTCCATCCGACGCGGCTCAACGCCTTTGCCTCGACGCAAACCGGGCCGCTCGCTGCGCTGGTCGAGGACCGGGTCGTGCCGCTCGCCGTGCCGGTGCGCGATGCGATTGTCGGCGCGCGCAAACGGCTCGGCACGATCGGCGGCAAGGCCTCGCCGGTGGCGCTCCTGTGGATGGCGGTCGACGAGCCCGGCCATCTGGTCGAGGCGCTGCTCGCGGCGCCCGGCCATCTCGGCTATCGCGGCGTGGTGCTGGGCGGCCTGGGCGGCGGCCATGTGCCGGAACGCTCCGCCGATCTCCTCATGCGCCTTGCCGGTGTGCTGCCGACCGTGATGTCGCCGCGCGCCGGCGGCGGGCCGATGCTGCGACATACTTACGGTGGTCCCAGTTCGGAGATCGCGCTACGCAAGGCGGGCCTGATCTGGGGCGGCCGGTTGCATCCGCTGAAGGCCCGCGTACTGTTGGAGACCTGTCTGCGCGCCGACCTCGAACGCGCCGTCATCGCCGAGGTCTTCGACGCCTTCGGGTAGAGTGCCGTCGCCGTAACCTTGCTCGAGGTGAACGCCATGTTCGAAGCCTTCGACGCAACCCTGCTGGCGCGGATTCAGTTCGCCTTTACCGTCTCCTTCCATTTCATCTTTCCGTCGTTCTCGATCGGGCTGGCGAGCTACCTTGCCGTGCTCGAGGCGCTGTGGCTGCGCACCGGCCGCATCGTCTATCTCGACCTCTATAAGTACTGGCTGAAGATCTTCGCGCTGACCTTCGGCATGGGCGTGGTCTCGGGCATTGTCATGGCCTACCAGTTCGGCACCAACTGGTCGGTGTTCTCCGACAAGGCGGGCCCGGTGATCGGGCCGCTGATGGCCTACGAGGTGCTGACGGCTTTCTTCCTCGAGGCCGGCTTTCTCGGCGTCATGCTGTTCGGCATGAACCGGGTGGGCCAGGGCCTGCATTTCACGGCGACGGTCGCGGTCGCGGTCGGCACCTTCATCTCGGCCTTCTGGATCCTGTCGGCCAACAGCTGGATGCACACGCCGACCGGCCACGGCATGAACGCTGCCGGCCAGTTCGTGCCGCTGGACTGGCTTGCCATCATCTTCAACCCGTCCTTCCCCTACCGCCTGGTCCACACCGTGTTCGCGGCTTATCTCACGACTGCACTGGTGGTGGGCGGCGTTGGGGCCTGGCATCTGCTGCGTGAGCGTGCCAACGAAGGCGCCCGCGTGATGTTCTCCATGGCGATGGGCATGATCGCCGTGGTGGCGCCGCTGCAGATCCTGGCCGGCGACCAGCACGGGCTGAACACGCTCGAGCACCAGCCGGTTAAGGTCATGGCCATCGAGGGCCATTTCCAGAGCTACCCCGACGGCGCGCCGCTGGTTCTGTTCGGCTGGCCCGACCGCAAGGAAGGCAAGGTCCTCTACGAGATCTCGGTGCCCAAGCTCTCCTCGCTCATTCTCAAGCATTCGCTCGATGCGCCGATGAAGGGCCTCGATTCGGTCGACCGCAAGGAGTGGCCGCCGGTGGCCATCGTGTTCTGGGCGTTCCGGGTCATGGTGGGACTGGGCATGCTCATGCTGTTGCTGGCCGCCTGGAGCGTGTTGGCGTGCGTCAAACATCGGCTCTACGACTGGCCGCTGCTGCACCGCTTCGCGCTCGCCATGGGGCCGATGGGATTCGTGGCGGTGATTGCCGGCTGGGTGACGACGGAAGTCGGACGCCAGCCCTACACCGTCTACGGCCTGCTGCGCACCGCCGATTCGGTGTCGCCGCTCGGCCTGCCGGCGGTCACGATCTCGCTGGCCGCCTTCATCGTGGTCTACTTCGTCGTGTTCGGCGCCGGCGTCTATTACATCCTGAAGCTGATGAGCCATCCGCCGCATCGCGGCGAGACCGGACCGGAGGCCGACATGCCGGTGCGGGCGGCCGGCATCACACCGGGACCGGCGGTCGCGCCTTCAGGCGGGGAGCGATGACCATGCTCACCTTCGACTTGCCCACCGTCTGGGCCTTCATCATCGCCTTCGCGATCTTCGCCTATGTCGTAATGGACGGCTTCGATCTCGGCATCGGCATCCTGTTCTCGATCTTCCCCAAGGGGCGCGAGCGCGACACCGCCATGAACACCATCGCGCCGGTGTGGGACGGCAACGAGACCTGGCTGGTGCTGGGCGGCGGCGGGCTGTTGGCGGCCTTTCCGATGGCCTACGGCATGATCCTCTCCGCGCTCTATGCCCCGATCATTGCCATGCTGTTGGCGCTGATCTTCCGTGGCGTCGCCTTCGAGTTCCGCTGGCGCGATCCCGGCCATCGCGCCTGGTGGGACGTGGCCTTCAACGTTGGCTCGGTCGTTGCGGCCCTGGCGCAGGGCATCACGCTGGGCGCCCTGCTGCAGGGCATCGCGATCGAAAATCGTGGCTATGCCGGCGGCTGGTTCGATTGGCTGACGCCGTTCAGCCTGCTGGTCGGCGTCAGTCTGGTCTGCGGCTACGCGCTGCTCGGTTCTTGCTGGCTGATCATGAAGAGCGAGGGGCCGCTGCAGGAGCGCTGCTACCGGCTGGCGCTCAGGCTCGGCATCGGCACGATCGTCGCGATGGCGGCGGTGAGCGCCTACACGCCGTTCCTCAAGGACGCCTACTGGCAGCGCTGGTTCGCCTGGCCGCAGGTGCTGTTCACGGCGCAGGTGCCGCTGCTGGTCGCGGTCGCCTCGGTGCTCTTTCTCGTCGGCCTCAAGCGCCGACACCACTACACGCCGTTCCTGGTGGCGCTCGTGCTGTTCGCGCTGGGCCTGGTCGGCCTCGGCATCAGCATGTTCCCCTATATCGTGCCGCCGGTCGTCACGATCTGGGATGCCGCGGCACCTTCGGCCAGCCTGAAATTCATGCTGCCGGGCGCGCTGATCATGGTGCCGATCATCCTCGTCTACACCGGCTATTCCTACTGGGTGTTCCGCGGCAAGACCGGCCATGAGGGCTACCATTGAGGGGCCATCACTGATGCCGCGGCCGCGGCAGCTTCTGTGGTTTGTCGGCCTGTGGGCCGCGGGCGTGGCCACGACCGCGATGGTCGCCTACGCCATCAGGTTCCTGCTGATATAGCGCCTCAGCTGGTGCGCTTGATCGGCCGGCAGTTGTAGGCCATCGGCCGCGCGTTCGCGGCGTTTTCGCGCAGGGAGGCGAGATCGTCGCGACCCGCCCATTCGTTGACCGCGTCGCTGTAGCGGAAGCCCTGCTCGGTCGGGTGGTATTCCATGCGCCAGGTCTTGCCGTCGAAAGTCACCGAGGCGCGGTTCTTGGCGTAGACCACCGACACTTCCTTGCGTCCGTCGCAGACATAGGCGATGCCCTGCGCCATCGGGTCGTCGGGAGAGGGCCGCGGGATCGGCGTCCAGGCGGTCGTCGCCTCCTGGACGCAGGCTGCAAGAGGTACGGCAATCATGACGGCGGCAATCGACAACTGACGCATCCTGCGGTTTCCTCCATGACAGTCCCGCGACAGTGAGCTTACGGCCTTGAGGAGGGGAGATGCCACATCTGAAATTGCGCGATGGTGCGGAACTCTATTACGAGACGCACGGCAGCGGCCCGCCGCTGTTCCTGGTGCCCGGGCTGGGCGGCGACGGCCGCTGGTGGAGCGCCAATGTCGCCGATCTCGCCAAGCGCTTCACGGTGGTCGTACACGATCATCGCGGCACGGCGCGCAGCACCTTGTCGAGGATCACCTACAGCGTCGAGCAGATGGCCGACGACACGCTGCAGCTGATCGACGGCCTGGGTTTCGACAAGGTTCACTGGTGCGGCCATTCGACCGGCGGCGCGATGGGCCAGGTGCTGGCGATCGTTCACCCCGGCCGTATCGACCGGCTGGTGCTGAGCGCCACCTGGGCCCGGACCGACGCCTTCTTCCGCCGCTCGTTCGAGGTCCGCGCGTTGATCCTGCGCGAGCTGGGGCCGGCGGCCTACCAGAAGTCGAGCGCGCTGGCGCTCAATTCGCCGTGGTGGGTGCGCGACCACGATGCCGATCTCGCGGCGGCCGAGGCCAGGGCCAGGGAGACCATTCCCGAACCCGAGATCATGCTGTCGCGCATTGCCGCCATCGTCGCGCACGACCGCTACGACCAGTTGCAGGGGGTGCAGGCACGGTCCCTGGCGATCTGCGCCCGGGACGACATGGTGACGCCGCTCTACTTCACCGAGGAACTGGTGCGTTTGATCCCGGACGCCCGATCCTACGTCTTGCCCGATGGCGGACACTTCTATCCGCACGTGCACGGGGCCGAATTTTGTCGTGTACTGGCGTCCTTCCTGTTGGAGTCCTGAGTCATGAACATCGAACCCAAGATTGCCGCCTTCGCCAAGGAACTCACCGCCATCCGCCGCGACATCCACGCCCATCCCGAGCTCGGCTTCGAGGAGGAACGCACCAGCACCATCGTGGCCCAGAAGCTGAAGGAATTCGGCTGCGAGGTGACGACGGGCATCGGCAAGACCGGAGTCGTGGGCACCATCCGGGTCGGCAACAATCCGCGCGCGATCGGGCTCCGGGCCGACATGGATGCGCTGCCGATGGACGAGCTCAACACCTTCGACCACCGCAGCCAGCACAAGGGCCGCATGCATGCCTGCGGCCACGACGGCCACACCACCATGCTGCTGGGCGCCGCCAAGTATCTCTCGGCGACGCGCAACTTCGACGGCACGGTGCACCTGATCTTCCAGCCGGCCGAGGAAGGTCGCGGTGGCGCCGAGGCGATGGTCAAGGACGGCCTGTTCGAGAAATTTCCCTGCGAGCAGATCTTCGGCATGCACAATCGACCCAAGCTCGACGTCGGCAAGTTCGCCATCCGCTCCGGTCCGCAGATGGCGGGCGGCGGCCTGTTCGACATCAAGATCACCGGCAAGGGCGCCCACGGCGCGCGGCCGGAAACGGGCGTCGATCCGGTGATCATCGCCACGCAGATCATCTCGGCCCTGCAGAGTGTGGTGTCGCGCAACGTGGCACCGCTCGATTCGGCGGTGATCTCGGTCACGCAAATGCATTCCGGCGACGCCTACAACGTGATCCCGCAGGAGGCCGTGCTGCGCGGCACCATCCGTGCCTTCCGCAAGGAAACGATGGCGCTGATCAAGGAGCGCATCGAGACGATTTCGAGCGGCATCGCCAAGACGCTGGGCGGCCACGCCGAGGCCGACGTGCGCATCGCCTTCCCGCCGCTGGTCAACAACAAGGACGCGGTGAAGTTCATCGCCGACGTCGCAGCCGAGATCGTGGGTTCCGACAACATGAACCGCGAAGGCCCCTTCGTCATGGCGTCAGAGGATTTCTCCTACATGCTGGAGAAGGTGCCGGGCGCCTTCATCAATATCGGCAATGGTGGCGGCGAGGGCGGCTGCGAGGTCCACAATCCGAGCTACGACTTCAACGACGAGATCCTGACGCTGGGCGCCACCCTGTGGTCGCGCGTGGTCGAGACGAAGCTGGCCAAGGATGCGCGCTGAAGTCCGGGTCTGGAGCGACTATGTCAGCCCCTACGCCTTCGTCGCCAAGGCGTGGGCCTACGCTCTGGAAGCCGATTACGACATCGCGCTGGAATGGCGGCCCTACACGCTCGACATCGCCTCGTTCCAGGGTTCGGTCGCCGAGCGCGATCCGCATCATTGGCGGCGCGTGCGCTATGCCTACATGGATGCGCGCCGTTTCGCCAACAAGCAGGGCCTGACCTTGAGGGGCCCGAAGAAGGTATTTTTTGCGCGGCCTCTCAACGCCGGCATGCTCTATTCGCAGAGGCACGGCGTCTTCCGGCGCTACAACGACCTGGCCTTCGACCGGTTCTGGCGCCGCGAGCTCGATCCGGAAAATGTCGAGGCCGTAGCCGCTACGCTGACAGAGGCCGGCGCGCCTGCCGGCTTCGCCGGCTTCCTGGCGGGCGAGGGCGGGGCCGAGCATGACCGGCTGCGCAGCGAGGCCGAGGCGGCTGGCGTGTTCGGCGTGCCGACCCTGGTGTTCGACGGCGAGCTGTTCTGGGGCGGCGACAGGATCGGCCTGTTGCGCGAGCGCCTCGACGAGAAGGGCGTGAAGCGGCGCTAGTCCGGCCGGTCGAGCGTGCGCTCGGCGCGCTCGTGCAGTCTCTTCACGTCGCCACGCTGCTTGTGGACATGGTCCTTGATCAACCGCTTGGCGCGGCGGAAGGCGTCGGCGACAGCGAATTGCGGGTCGGAAAAGCGATTGTCGGCCTGCGGCGCGTGATCGACGTTGATGTCGATGTTGCCCGGCAGTGTCATGCGGATGTGGGCACTGTAGTGGCCGCCATTGCGGTGGTGCTTGTCGGGCACCTTGATCGTGACGTGGCAGGCCGTCAGCCGGCCATGCAGCTGCTCGAGGGCGCCGACATGCTCGACGATCATCTGGCGGAGCGCGTCGCTGGTGTCGCCCCCCTGAAAGCTGATGCGAAGTGCTGATTCCATGGCGCTCGCTCCCTCACATTCACTGTTCTATTGAACGTGGGGCGTGCCCTGGTGGTTGCAAGCGATTAGTTGCCTTGGCCGGCAGGAAGCCGCGCTTTTAAGCGCCGCGGGCAGCGAAGCCGCGGCAAGGGCGGGAGTGAAAAGCGCGAAGCTCAGTCGGCCGCGGCGCTCAATCCGTCGGCCGGCGGCCGGGCGACACGGTGCGTCACCATGCGCTGGTGCAGCGTGCGGATCGTGTCGCTGCCCCGGGTCAGGCACAGCCATGGAAAAAGGCCGTGCACGAAACAGCCCAGCGCGCCAAGCAGCATGCGGCCGCCGAAGCCGAAGGCCATGGCCAGGTGCTGGAAGTAGGTCTCGTCGACCGTGGCGGGATGATCGGTGAAGCGGCGGAACATGCAGTCGATTCTACCGGTCGGCGCTGGAAACGGCTTGCTAGCTTTGCGCGACTTGGCCCAGACTTGAGAAAATCATTCCAAAGGACTGCCAATGGCCGCGAAAATGTCGCTCGATTCCTTCGACCGGAAGATTCTGGATTGCCTGCAGGACGATTGCGATATGCCGCTGGCGGAGATCGCGCGGCGGGTCGGCCTCTCGACCACGCCGTGCTGGCGGCGCATCAACCGCCTGCAGGCCGACGGCATCATCCGTGCCCGGGTGGCGCTGCTCGATCGCCGGGCGCTCAACGCCGGGGTGACGGTGTTCGTGGCTGTGCGCACCGCTCAGCACAACGCGCAGTGGCTCGGCCGCTTTGCCAAGGCCGTGGCGTCGTTCCCCGAGGTCATGGACTGCTACCGCATGAGCGGCGAGATCGACTACCTGATCCGCCTCGTGCTGCCCGACATCGACGCCTACGACGCCTTCTACAAGCGCCTGATCGCCAAGGTCGAGCTGTCGGACGTCACCTCCATGTTCGCCATGGAGGAGATCAAGTCCACCACGCGGCTCCCGCTGTCGTACCTGCCCTAGCGTTGGCGGTTTGCGGGCTCTAGGATTGTCGCCGTCCGATTTTGGAAGACCGCAGAGGAAACGATGAACACGGGCAAGAACCGCAAGAAGGTGCTGATCGTCGGCCGCATGCCGCAGGCCGGCATCGACGCCTTGAAGAAGCGCGACGACGTCGACTTCGAGATCCTGACCAATGATTCGGTCGCCTCGCTGCATCCAAAGCTCAAGGACGCACACGCCGTGACGCTGGGCGGCACGGCGTTCCGTCAGGCCGAGCTCGATGCCGCGCCCGGCATGATGGTGGTGGCCCGCTTGGGCGTCGGCTTCGACGCCGTCGAAGTGCCGGCGCTCAACAAGCGCAAGATTCCGCTGATGACCACCGGCATCGCCAACTCGGTGTCAGTGGCCGAGCACGCCATGTACATGCTGCTCGCCTCGGCGCGCCTGACGAAGAAGATGGACCAGATGGTGCGCACCAACACCTGGGGCCAGCGGCTGGCGGATCTTCCGGCCGATCTCGCCGGCAAGTCGATCCTGGTGGTTGGCATGGGCCGCATCGGCTCGCGCACGGTCAAGCGCAGCGTCGCCTTCGAGATGGACGTCTTCGTGATCGACCCCAATATCTCGGAGGCCGAGATCAAGAAGGCCGGTGCTACCAAGGTCAGCGACCTCAAGGCGATCCTGCCCAAGGTCGACTTCGTCTCGGTGCATTGCCCCAAGGCACCCGAGACGATCAACATGTTCAACACTGAGACGCTGGCGTTGATGAAGCCCGATGCCTTTCTGGTGAACACCGCGCGCGGCGGCATCATCAACGAGGACGCGCTCTACACCGCGCTGAGCACCGGCAAGCTGCGCGGCGCGGGGCTGGACGTCCTCGACAAGGAGCCGCCCGATCCGACCAACAAGCTGTTCAGTCTGGAGAACGTGATCTTCAGCCCGCACATGGCCGGCGTCACCAAGGAGGCGAGCGACCGCATGGCGGTGACCGCCATCGAGAACATCCTTTCGGTCTTCGACGGCCGTCCCAACGCAGCGCACTGCGTGAACAAGGAAGTGCTTGGCTAGAGCAGATCCTCGATCTCGTCGTCGGTCGGGAAGCGGCCGGTCTTGCTGCGGGTGTATTTGAGGGTGCCGTCGACCGTGACGTCGAACTGGCCCGATTTGCCGATCTTGAGCTCGACGCCGGATGCGCCGAGCTTCTCGAGGCGTTCCCTCACACGGAGGGCTTGCGGCTTGTAGCCTCAAGCGCCGCAATATTCGATCAGGACTTTCATAAACGTTAAGGTGGGGCCCTGGCCTCGGCCCAGCAAGGGGGATTTTGCGATGAAATATGGACCGCTCGGCCGCTCCGGCCTGATCGTGAGCCGCGTCTGTCTCGGCGGCAATTCGTGGGGCGCCAAGGGCCGCCGCGGCTGGGGCAAGTTCGACGAGGCCGAGGCGCCGGCCTACTTCAAGCGCGCGCTCGATGTCGGCATCACCTTTTTCGACACCGCCGACAACTATAATTTGGGCCGCTCCGAGGAGATCATGGGCGCCACGCTCATGAAGATGACCAGGCGCGAGGACATCGTACTGTCGACCAAGGTCGGCATCCGCATGAGCGACACGGCCAACGACGTCGGTACCGGCCGCAAGCATCTCATGGCCTCGATCGACATACAGCTGAGGCGCCTGCAAACCGACTACATCGACGTCTACCAGCTCCATCGCCTCGACCCATACACGCCGATCGAAGAGACGATGTACACGCTCGACCAGATCGTGCGCTCGGGCAAGGTGCGCTACATCGGCGGCTCGACCATGCCGGCGTACAAGTTCGCCCAGATGATCACCGTCGCCGACTGGAAGGGCTATGCGCGGCCGATTGCCATGCAGAACCTCTACAACCTGATCCAGCGCGAGGAAGAGCGTGAGATGAACAGGCTGTGCCAGGAGCAGGGCGTCGGCCTGATCCCCTACTCGCCGCTGGCCCGCGGCTTTCTGGCCGCCAACCGCAGCAAGGAGGGCGGTGGCGCGACCGAGCGCTCGAAGAACGACGTGCAGGTGCAGGCCGGCACCTATCGCGACTGCGACTGGGAGATCGCCGAGCGGCTGAAGAAGGTCGCCGCCGGCAAAAATGTCTCGCCGGCCCAGGCCGCGCTTGCCTGGATGCTGAGTAAACCCTATATGGCGGCCCCCATCATCGGCGCCACCAGCCTCGACCAGCTCACGTCGGCCGCGCAGGCGACAGAAGTTTCGCTGACGGCCGACGAGGCCAAGATGCTGGAGGAGCCGTACCAGTTCCGCGTTTCACCACAGCATTGATCCCAATGTCAGACCTTCTCGTCCTCGCCGGCGATCCGACCGCCTGGGCAGCGCTCGCCACGCTGGTGGTCATGGAAGTCGTGCTCGGCATCGACAACCTGATCTTCATTTCGATCCTGACCAACAAGCTGCCGCGCAGGCAGCAGACGCGCGTGCGCCGCCTCGGCATCGGGCTGGCGGTCATCCTGCGGCTGGCGCTGCTCGGCACCGTGGCCTTCATCGTCCAGCTCACCCAGCCGCTGTTCACGCTGTTTGCCCACGGCTTCTCGTGGCGCGACCTGATCCTGATCGCGGGCGGCCTGTTCCTGATCTGGAAGGCCACGAACGAGATCCACCGCACCGTCGATCCGCGCGACAAGCGCCTCAAGACGCGGACCGCCGCCGCGACGATGTCGGGCGTGGTCGGCCAGATCCTGCTGCTCGACCTCGTCTTCTCGCTCGACAGCATCATCACTGCGGTCGGCCTCACTCCGCATTTTGTGATCATGGTGATCGCCGTGTTGGCGGCGGTGGCGGTGATGATCGCCGCGGTCGATCCGCTGGCCCGTTTCATCGACGCCAACCCGACCATCGTCATGCTGGCGTTGGGCTTCCTGCTGATGATCGGCATGACGCTGATCGCCGAGGGCTTGGGTGTGCACGTGCCAAAGGGCTACATCTACGCTGCCATGGCGTTCTCGGCGCTGGTCGAGGGTCTCAATATGATGGCGCGCCGTGCCCGGAAGAAACCGCGCTGACTATGCCATTGAAGGAAATGCTTCGTACGACGCGTTTGCGGTCAAAAAAGCCGCTCTAGCGCGTTTCCGGCGCGCCCCACAGGCGCTCCAGCCGCCGGTCGCGGCCGCAGCTCCAGCGATAGTAGGCGTAGCTGGCAGTGTTCTTTCGGTAATAGTCCTGGTGATACTCCTCGGCCGCATAGAACGCCGTGGCCGGCAGGATCTCGGTGACGATGCGTCCGGGGAGCTTGGCCGATCTCTCGAGCTCGGCCTTCGACGCTTCGGCGAGCGCGCGCTGGTCGTCGGAAACGAAGATGGCCGAACGATAGTGCCGGCCCTTGTCGCAAAATTGCCCGTTGGCATCGAGCGGATCGATGTTGCGCCAGAACACCTCGAGCAGGCGATCGTAGCTGACGCGCGCCGGATCGTACTCGACCTTCAGCGCCTCGTAGTGGGCGGTACGGCCGGCCGACACATCCTTGTAGTTGGCGTCGGCTTCCTTGCCGCCGATATAGCCTGAAATCGTGCTGATGACGCCGTCGAGCTTGTCGAACGGCGGCTCCATGCACCAGAAGCAGCCGCCGGCGAAGATCGCGACGGCGCGCGTCTGGGCATGTGCAGGGCCGAGCGTCAGCGCCGCAAGGAGCGACGCGATCAAGGCGAGCTTCTTCATGAGCGCGCCGGCCCCGGCTTGAAGGTCATCGCCACGCCGTTCATGCAGTAGCGCAGACCGGTCGGCTTCGGTCCGTCGTCGAAGACGTGGCCGAGATGGCCGCCGCAACGTCTGCAATGGACCTCGGTCTGGGTGACGAACAGGAATCCGGTCTCCTGCTTGGTGGCGATGGCGTTGTCGAGCGGCTGCCAGAAGCTCGGCCAGCCGGTGCCGCTGTCGTATTTCGTCGCCGAGGAGAACAGCGGCAGGTCGCAGCCGGCACAGTGAAAGGTGCCGGCGCGCTTCTCGCGGTCGAGCGGACTGGTGCCGGCCCGCTCGGTCTTGGATTTCCGCAGGACGGCATATTGCTCGGGCGTCAGCAGGCGCCGCCATTCCTCGTCGCTGCGGCTGACCTCGAACGCCTGGGCGTGGGCAGCGGGCGCTGCGAAGGCGGTTGCCGCCAGGGCGGTGCCGCCCAGAAGGAAACGTCGTCGGTTGGAGCTGGTCATGGCATCGCTCTTACCGCTGTACGCTGGCCGGAAGTAAGGCGGCCGTTCGCCACCGGCGGTCACTTTGTCGTGCGGTCGCCGGACACCGGAGCTAGACTTTCCGCCATGAAACTCAAGGACCAGGTCGCCATCGTCACCGGTGCGGCTTCCGGCATCGGCGCTGCCTCGGCGCGCCTGTTCGCGGCCGAGGGTGCCAAGCTGGCACTTGTCGATCAGGACGAGGTCGGGTTGGGTCAGGTCGCGGCCGACATCGAGGGACGGGGCGGCCAGGCCATTACCATCGCCGCCGATGTCTCGCGCGACGACCAGGCACGGGCCGGCGTGGCGCGTGTCATGGAAAAATGGGGCCGCATCGACGTGCTGATGACGGCGGCCGGCGCCTCGACCGGCGGCACGGTCGACACGATCGAGGAGGCGGCGTGGGATCGCACCTTCGCCATCAACGTCAAGGGCACCTATCTCTGGATCCACTACGCCATCGCGCCGATGATCGCGGCGAAGTCGGGTGCCATCGTCACGATCGGCTCGCAGCTCGCCCACTCGAGCCCGGGCAAGAACGCCGCCTACATCGCGTCCAAGGGCGCCATCGCCTCCTTCACCAAGACCATCGCCGTCGATCACGCAGCACAAGGCATCCGGGTCAACGCCCTGATGCCGGGCGTCATCGACACGCCGATGCCGGCCAGATCGCTCAAGCGCTACGCCGACCCTGAGGCCATGAAGGCATTCTGGAAGGTGCGCCATCCGATGGGCCGCATCGGCAAGCCGGAGGAGGTCGCCAAGGCGGCGCTGTTCCTGGCGAGCGACGACTCTTCCTTCGTGACGGGAACGTTGCTGTTCGTCGACGGCGGCTGGACGGCGCAGTGATGCCCAAGAAGCTCAGCCCGGAACAGATTGCCGGATACGGGCGCGATGGCTTCATCTGTCCGGTCGACGCCTTTTCGACGGAGCAGGCGTCCGCCTGGAAGGACAAGCTCGAAGCCTTCGAGCACGCCGAGGGCCAGAAGATGACCCGCGGCCACAATTTCAAGCCGCATCTTCTTTTTCCCTGGGTCGACGAGATCGTGCACTCCGCCGAAATGCTCGACGCCGTCGAGGATCTGATCGGCCCCGACATCCGCCTGTTTCATCTCACCGTGTGGCCCAAGGATGCGGGCTCGGGCACCTACGTGAGCTGGCACCAGGACGCGACTTATTTTGCGCTGGAGCCCGCCTGCCACGTGACGGCGTGGGTGGCGTTGACCGATGCGCCGGTCGAGGCGGGCTGCATGGAGGTCGTGGCGGGCTCGCACAAGCTCGGCCAGCTGCGGCACGCCGAGGCGCAGGACACCGAGAACCTTCTCTCGCGCGGCCAGACCCTGGCGGTCGATCTCGATCGCAGCCGGACGGCCTTCATGCCGGTGAAGGCCGGACAGTTCTCGCTGCATCATACGCACCTGGTGCATAATTCGCGGCCCAACCGCTCCAGCCATCGGCGCATCGGGCTCGGCATCAGCTACATCCCGACCTCGGCACACTGCGTCAGCCCGACACGGGTCACGGCGATGCTGGTGCGCGGACAGGACAGGTACGGAAACTTCGACGACGAGCGCCGGCCGACGGCCGAGGCCGGGCCTCAGGAACGCGCCTTCCACGAGAAAGCCGTCGCGACTTTCCGCCAGATGAACGTCGAGCAGACCGACAACAAAGTCGCTGTCGTGAAACGTTAGTGTTGTCGCCCTGAGTCGCGCGGGGTAACCCCCGCGCTTCAGCGAAGGACCTTCCGCTTGCTACCGTGAGATCCTTCGCTGCGCTCAGGATGACAGGAGGAACCTAAGATGCTGCGTCTTCCCTACCACAATCGCTATGGCTACTCGGCCATCACCGAGCGCAAGGATTACTCCTGGCCGGAGGGCAAGCGGCTGGCGGTCTATCTCGGTCTCAACATCGAGCATTTTGCCTTCGGCGCCGGCGACGGCCATCTGCTGACCGTGGCCGGAACGCCGCCCGATCCGCGGACCTTCGCCTGGCGGGACTACGGCAACCGGGTCGGCGTGTGGCGCTGCCTCGAATTGTTCGACGAGCTCAACCTGCCGGCAGCGCACCTGATCAACACGGCGGTGTTCGACTATGCGCCGCAGATCGTGGCGGCGCTCAGGGCACGCGGCGACGAATTCATCGGCCACGGCCGGACCAACGCCGAGCGCCACGGCCACATGTGGGAGGCCGACGAGAAGCGCTTCCTCGAGGAGGTCCGTGACGCCATCGAAAAGGCCTCCGGCAAGCGGCCGCGCGGCTGGATGGCGCCCTGGATGGCCTCGACCCATCACACGCCCGACCTCCTGAAGGAGACGGGTTTTGACTTCCTGATGGACTGGCCGGCCGACGACCAGCCGCTGTGGATGAAGACCCGCTCGGGGCCGCTGATGAGCGTGCCCTATCCGATCGAGATCAACGACAGCCCGCAGATCCTGGTGCGCCATCACAGTCCCGAGGAGTTCCGCGACTTCATCATCGGCCAGTTCGACGAGCTGCTGCGCCAGTCGGCCAAGCAGCCGCTGGTCTGCGGCATCGCGCTCCACACCATGATCGTGGGCCAACCCTATCGCCTGCGCATGCTGCGCGAGGCGCTGCAGCACATCGTCAACCATCCGCAGAAGGACAAGGTCTGGTTCACGAGACCCAGTGCGATCTACGACCACTGTGCCGCACTGCCCAAGGGAACAATGACCCCGCCGCCGATCTAGAATGGCTCGACAGCGCAGAGAAGGTTCTTCACAGGCCAACCGACCGTTCAAGGAGCGGGTCGGCGCGCTCCGCAATCTGCGCCCTTTCCTGGCCATGGTGTGGGATACGAGCCCGCACCTGATGGTGGGCTCGCTGGCGCTCCGGATGTTTCGGGCACTGCTGCCGGTCGTCACGCTCTATATCGGCAAGCTGATTATCGACGATGTCGTCCTGCTGGTGCAGACGCCAGACCGGCCGGCGACGATCGATCAATGGCTGGCGAGCGGCCGGCTCAACTGGCTGGCGGTTCTCCTCTTCGGCGAATTCGTGCTGGCGGTCCTCGCCGATCTCCTGGGGCGGCTGGTCTCCTTCATGGACAGCCTGCTGTCCGAGAGGGTGACCAATGCGTCCAGCGTGCGCCTGATGGAGCATGCCGCGACGCTCGACCTCGAGGATTTCGAGGATGCCGAATTCCAGGACCAGCTCGAACGCGCGCGCCGACAGACCAGCGGGCGCCTGACTTTGATGGGTCAGCTGTTCGGCCAAGCCCAGGACATGGTGACGGTGGCGAGTCTGGCCGCCGGCCTGATCCTGTTCGCCCCCTGGCTGATCGTGCTGCTGCTTCTGGCGCTGGTGCCGGCCTTCCTCGGCGAGGCGCACTTCAACGCCCGGAGCTATTCGCTCGACTTCGGCCGCACGCCGGAGAGGCGCGAACTCGATTACGTGCGCCAGACGGCCGCCAGTGCCGAGACCGCCAAGGAAGTGAAGATCTTCGGTCTCCACGGCTTCCTGATCGATCGCTACCGCAGCCTGGCTGCCGCCTTCTATGTCGCCAACCGCAAGCTGGCGCTGCGGCGTGCCGGCTGGGGCGGCCTGTTCACGGCAATCGGCACCGTAGGTTACTACGCAGCCTATGCCTACATCGTGTGGCGAACGCTCGCGGGTGATTTCTCGGTCGGCGACCTCACCTTTCTTGCGGGATCGTTCCTGCGCCTGCGCACGCTGCTCGAGGGTCTGCTGTCCGGTTTCTCGGCCGTCGCCGCCCAGGCGCTGTATCTCAATGATCTCTTCTCCTTCTTCGGGGTCACGCCGGAGATCCTGTCGCCCGCCAACGCGCTGCTCTTCCCCAAGCCGATCCGGCAGGGTTTCGTGTTCAAGGATGTGGGCTTCATTTATCCCGGCGCGGAGCGCTGGGCCGTGCGCAATCTCAGCTTCACTTTGAAGGCCGGCGAGGTCGTTGCGCTGGTCGGCGAGAACGGCGCGGGCAAGACCACCCTCGTGAAACTCCTCACGCGCCTCTACGATCCGAACGAAGGCCGCATCCTGCTCGACGGCCACGATCTGCGCGACTACGACCTCGCGGCGCTGCGCGCCAGCGTCGGCGTGATCTTCCAGGATTTCGTGCGTTACAATCTCAGTGCCGGCGACAACATTGCGGTGGGCCGGATCGCCGCCCGCTCTGACCGGGCCCGCGTAGAGCGCGCGGCCGAGCGCAGCCAGGCCGACGGCGTCATCTCGGGCCTGCCCGCCGGCTACGACCAGATGATCGGCAAGCGCTTCAAGAACGGCGTCGAGCTCTCCGGCGGCGAATGGCAGAAGATCGCCATCGCCCGCGCCTATATGCGCGAAGCGGAGGTGCTGATCCTCGACGAGCCGACCGCCGCACTCGACGCGCGCGCCGAGTTCGAGGTCTTCCAGCGCTTCAAGGAACTGAGCAAGGGCAAGACCGGCGTGCTGATTTCGCACCGCTTCTCCAGCGTCCGCATGGCCGACCGGATCCTGGTGCTCGCCGAGGGCAAGGTCGAGGCGGCCGGTACGCATGACGAGCTGGTGGCACAGCGCGGGCGCTATGCCGAGCTCTTCGAGCTGCAGGCGGCGGGGTATCGGTAGGAGCCGCAATCGCCTCAGGTACCGTAGAGATAGTTCGGCAGCCACAACGTCATGCCGGGCCACATATACATGATCACCATGCAGAGAATCACGATCAGCATGTAGGGCATCATGCCGCCGAAGATCTGGTTCAGCGTGACGTGCGAAGGTGCGACGCCTTTCAGGTAGTAGGCCGACATCGCGACCGGCGGCGACAGGAACGCGGCCTGCAGGTTCACGAACACCAGGCAGCCCCACAGGATCGGATCGATGTTGTAGTGCTTGAGCAGCGGCAGGAAGATCGGCACGAAGATGATCAGGATCTCGGTCCATTCGAGCGGCCAGCCGAGGATGAAGATGATGGCCTGCGACAGGATCATGAACTGCAGCGGCGTCAGGTTGAGCGACAGCGCCCAGCGCTCGACCAGCCCCTGACCGCCCAGGATGGCGAACACCGCCGAGAACAGCGCCGAGCCGACGAACAGCCAGCACACCATCGCAGTGGTCTTGGCGGTCAGGAACACCGCTTCCTTGGTGCGCTTCCAGTCGAGCGTGCGCGCCTGGAAGGCCAGCAGGAACGCGCCGGCGGCGCCGACCGCGGCCGATTCGGTGGCCGTCGTGATGCCGAATAGGATGACGCCCAGCACGATCACGGTGAGGATGGCGAGCGGCATCACCGAGGCGGTCACCAGCTTCAGCACGACGAAGCGAGCGGCGTCCATCCGCCAGTAGTAGCGCACGATCATCAGGGCCACGAGCGAGGCGATGCCCGTGAACCAATAGTAGAACTCGGTGGAGGGGCCGATCTCCGCCGGCGTTGCCGGTCCGGTGCTGATGCCGGGCGTGCCGAGCTGCTGCACGCCCGTTACGGCCACCGCCTCCTTTGCCTGCTGGTGGATGACGACGTACCACCACACGCCCCATACGGTGAAGGCGGTCAGCAGGAAGGGGACCAGCGCCATGGCGAAGTTGCGCACCAGCGTCCAGTAGTCGAGCGGCTTGCCGTCGACGTCGATGGCGCGCGCGCGGGCGGGCGAGACCAGGGCCGAGACGAGCCCGGCCAGCAGGTTGGGCGAGTAGGCGGCCTGGAACCGCTCGACCCAGCCCGGCACCGGCACGCGCGTCTGCTCCGCCGGCAACTTGGGCGCGATCCTGGGATTAATCATCGCCCAGCCGATCACGTAGACGAGATAGAGCAGGGCCAGGAAGAAGCCCGGGAACATGGCGGCAGCGTAGAGCTTGACCACCGACTGGCCGGCGACGGCGGCATAGACGATGATCATCACCGAGGGCGGGATCAGGATGCCGAGCGTGCCGCCGGCGGTGATGACGCCGGCCGCCAGCTTGACGTCATATCCGGCGCGCAGCATCGGGTTCAGGGCGATGACGCCCATCAGCACGACGACGGCGCCGACCAGGCCGCTGGCGATGCCCCAGAAGGTGCAGACGATCAGCGTCGCCACGGCGAGTGCCGCCGGCACGCGGCGGAAGGCGAGCTGGATCGAGTAGAACATCTTGTCCACCAGCGCCCCGCGCTCCATCACGTAGCCCATCAGCACGAACAGCGGGATCGAGATCAGGACGTCGTTGGTCATGGCGCCGTAGGTGCGCTGGACCATCAGCGCGAACACTTTGTTGTCGGCCCACGGCTGCAAGGGATCGTAGAAGGCGATGAAACCGAAGAAGATGCCGAGCCCCATCAGGGTGAAGGCCGTGGCGAAGCCCATCATGATGACGACGACGATCAGCGCCAGCATCAGCAGGCCAAGGGCCGGATCACTCATATCTTGTCTCCGCCCATACCGCGCTGCCGCGCGGCCTCGTCGATGTGCTGCGCCTTGGCGATCGCCAGCTTGCGTGTCTCCTCGTCGACATGCTCGCTGTGCGCCAACTGCTCCTCGACGACGTCGATCTCCGACACGTCCTTCAGCCGCCGCGGCCAGGCGCCGGTCCTGATGCAGACGATGCAGCGCACGACCTCGGCAAAGCCCTGCAGGAACACCAGCGCGCCGGCGATCGGGATCACCGTCTTGAAAGGATAGACCGGCGGGCCGTCGGCGGTGACGTTGGAATGCTCGGCGATGCGCCAGGAATCACCGGCGTATTCGATGCCGGCGTAGATCAGCGCGCCGATCCCGGGAAAGAAGAAGACGAAATAGAGCACGAGATCGAGCGTCGCCTGGGTGCGCGGCCGCATCGAACTGTAGAGGAAATCACCTCGGACATGGGCGTTCTGCGCCAGCGCATAGGCGCCGCACAGCATGAACAGCGAGCCGTACAGCATGTTGTTGAGGTCGAAGATCCAGGCCGTCGGCGCGTTCAGGATGTAGCGCTTGAAGACCTCGAGGCAGACCACGGCCATCAGCGCGATGATCAACCAGGCCGCGGCCTTGCCGACCCAGGTACTGATGCCGTCGATGGTGTGGAGAAAACGTTCGACCGTCATTAAGGGTCACTATATCGCAAAAAAGCGGGGCACCGTCCGGGTCTTCGGGCGGTGCCCCGCGATTTCAGTAGGTGTGTCCTAGAGCTTGGTCGGCTAGAGCTTAATCGGCTTGGCGTTGGGGCCGAAATAGTGGTCGAACGCCATCTTGCGGTTCACCACCGTATCCTGCTCCCACTGCGTCGCCCGCTTGGCGAAGGCGAGCTGCGACTCGACGATCTCCTTGAACATCGGGTTTTCTGCCGCCTTCTTCGCCACCACGCTGTCGTAGATTTCGAGCTGGCTCTTCAGGACAGCGTCGGGCGTCTTGTAGAACTTGACCTTGTCCTTGGTCTGCAGCTCGACGTAGTCCTTGGAGTAGCGATCGATCGCCTTCCACGCCATGTCCTGGCCGGCCGCTTCGACGCCGTTCGAGATGATCGCCTTCATCTTGTCGGGCAGTGCGTCGTACTTGGTCTTGTTGAAGCTGATCTCGAACTGCTCGGCGTTCTGGTGGTAGCTCTGCAGCATGCAGACCTTCGAGACGTCGGCGAAGCCGAGCAGGCGATCCGACGAGGCGTTGTTGAACTCCGCCGCGTCGAGCAGGCCGCGGTCCATCGCCGCGACGATCTCGCCGCCGGGCAGCGCATTCACCGCCGCACCCATGCCCTGGAACACGTCGATCGAGATGCCGACGGTGCGGAACTTCAGCCCCTTGAGGTCGTCGGCCTTGGTGATCGGTTTCTTGAACCAGCCGAGCGGCTGGGTCGGCATCGGCCCGTAGGGGAACGACACGACGTTGGCGCCGATCGAGGCATAGAGCTTCGCGAGCAGTTCCTTGCCGCCGCCGTACCTGTGCCAGCTCAGCAGCATGTTGGCGTCCATGCCGTAGCCCGGACCCGAGCCCCACAGCGCCAGCGCGGTCTGCTTGCCGTAGTGATAGACCAGCACGCCGTGTCCGCCGTCGAGCGTGCCCTTCGACACCGCCTCGAGCAGGCCGAATGCCGGCACCACCGCACCGGCCGGCAGAACCTCGATCTTGAGGTCGCCGCCCGTCATGTCGTTGATCTTCTTGGCGAAATCGAGCGCGAATTCGTGGAAGATGTCCTTCGACGGCCACGTGCTCTGCCAGCGCATGTTGATCGGGCCCTGCGCCTTGACGACGGTGGGTGCCGCCACGGTAGCCGCCGTGGCGACGACGGCGCCCCTCAGGAACTTGCGACGCGTGTTGGTACGCTTGGTTTTGTCGGTCATTTTTGCTTCCTCCCTAAGTTGCGGGCAGGATGAACCGACGGGTGAAGTCCTGTCCAGACCTACTCGTCCAAATTCACGGTGGCGTGACCGTTACGCCCGGCCGACCGTGCTGAGCGCAAAGGCATAGGCGATCGCCAACTCGTCCAGCCGGTCGAAGCGACCGGCCGACCCGGCATGGCCGGCACCCATGTTCGTCCGCAACAGGACCGGGCCGCCCGAGGTCATCGTGGCCCGAAGGCGGGCAACCCACTTGGCGGGCTCCCAGTAGGTGACGCGGGGATCGGTCAGCCCCGCCATGGCCAGGATCGCCGGATAGTCCTTGGCGGCGACGTTGTCGTAAGGCGAGTAGGAGAGGATATAACGAAACGCCGTTTCGTCGGTGATCGGGTTGCCCCATTCGGGCCATTCGGGGGGCGTGAGCGGCAGCTGGTCGTCCAGCATGGTGTTCAGCACGTCGACGAAGGGGACCTGGGCCACGATGCCTGCGAAAAGCGCGCCGGCCCGGTTAGCAACGGCACCCATCAGCATGCCGCCGGCGCTGCCGCCGTGGCCGACGATGCGCTTGGCGGAGGTATATTTCCCGCCGATGAGGGCGCGGGCCGCCGAGGCGAAATCATCGAAGGTGTTGGTCTTCCTGTCGCGCTTGCCGTCGAGATACCAGCCCCAGCCCTTGTCAGAACCGCCCCTGACATGGGCGATGGCATAGACAAAGCCGCGATCGACCAGCGACAGGCGGTTGGCCGAGAACGACGCTGGCATCGCGGCGCCATAGGAGCCGTAGCCGTAGAGCAGCAGCGGCGCGCTGCCATCCAAAGCGAGATCGCGCCGATGCAGGAGCGACACCGGCACCTGGGCCCCGTCATGCGCCGTGGCCATGATGCGCGTCGTGGCGTAGGCGGCGGGATCGTGGCCCGAGGGAATCTGCTGGCGCTTGCGCAAGGTGCGCTGGCGGCTAGCCATGTCGTAGTCGTAGATCTCGACCGGCGTCGTCATCGACGAATAGGCGAAGCGCAGCGTCGTGGTGTCGAATTCGTAGCCGTCGATGATGTCGAGCGAGTAGGCCGCCTCCGCGAAGGCGATGACATGCTCCTGGCCGCTGGCGAGATCGCGGATCACGATCGACGGCAGGGCGTTCGAGCGCTCCAGCCGCACGAAATGGCCGGCGAAGAGTGCGGCTTCGATGATGTAGATGCCCGGACGGTGCGGGATCAGCGGGCGCCAATGGGCGCGGCCCGGCGAGCCGAGCGGCGAGATGTCGATGCGGAAGTCGATGGCGCCGCCCTGGTTGGTGCGAATGAACAGCTCCTCGCCGCGATCGCCGACGCCATAGCGCACGCCTGTCTCCCGCGCCGCCACGAGACGGGGCGTCGCGTGCGGGCTCGAACGATCGAGCAGCCACTGCTCGGAAGTCTCCTGGTTGCCGCACGCGATGAGGCAAAAGCGACCGCTGGCACTTTCCTCGATGGAGGTGAACCAGCCCGAATCCTTCTCCTGGTAGACGAGGACGTCTTCGCTCTGCCTGGTGCCCAGGCGATGGCGGAAGACCTGCAAGGGCCGGTGGTTGTCGTCACGGCGGACATAGAAGAAGAACGTCGAATCCGCACCCCACACGACGTTGCCGCTGGTCTGCTCGACGATGTCGGACAGGTCTTCGCCGCTCTTCCAGCTGCGCACCCGGATGGTGAAGTATTCCGAGCCGGCGAGGTCGGCGCTCCAGGCTTCCAGCAGATGGTCGGGCGAGTGCTGGGCGTCGCCGAAGTCGAAATAGCCCGACGACTTGGCCAGCGCATCGCCGTCGAGCACGACCTCGACCTCGCCACCGTCGCGCGGCGAGCGGCCGATCAGCTCGTGCTGGCCGCCCTCGCGATATTTCGAGAGATAGGCGAACGGTCCGTCCGGGTCGGGCACGCTCGCATCGTCCTCCTTGATGCGGCCGCGCATCTCGCGGACGAGCATGTCCTGCAGCGCCTGTGTCGGTCCCAGGACGCTCTCGAGGTATCGATTCTCGGCCTCGAGGTAGGTCCTGATGTCGGCATCGAGCAGCGCCGGGTCGCGCAGGACCTGCTGCCAGTTCGCGTCCTTCAGCCAGGCGTAGTCGTCGCTGATCTCGACGCCATGGAAGGTGCGCCGGGTCGCTCGTCTGGGCGCAACCGGCGGCTCGGTCATGGTGCGGTCAGGCGTAGTTGCCGCGGGCCTTGCCGTTGGCTTTGCCGTTTGCCCGCTTCGGGGCCGCCTTCAGCGCGGGCTTGGCGGCGGCCTTCTTGGGCTTGGCGCGCAGCATCTTGCGCATGATGGCGCCCTGGCTGTCCCACCAGTCGGCGAGGATACGGACGTCCCAGCCGATGCAGAAGTGCTTCACGCCCATCGCCAGGTAGCGCTCGGCGGCGGCGACGTCGCGCAGCTCAACTCGCGGATGCAGGCCCTTCTTCAGCGCCATTTGGATGGTCTTGGTCTCGGCGGCCAGCACCTCGGGATGGCTGTACTGACCGGTCTTGCCGATGCTCATGGAGAAGTCCGACGCGCCGAACTGCACCATGTCGATGCCGGGCACCGACAGGATGCGATCGAGATCGTCCACGCACGACTTCTTTTCGACCATGATGGCGATCACGACCTCGTTCAGCGCCTCGACATAGGCCGGAGTGCCGCCCGTGCGCACCGTGCCGACGTCGCGCCGCATGCCGACGCCCAGCCGCCCGCGGCCGCGTGCGCCGCGGACCATCGTCGTCTCGGCGCGCACCGCATCAACGGCGGCCTTGGCGTCCTCGACGGTGCGGATGTCGGCGAACAGCACGCTCTGGAAGCCCGCACCGATCGCCCGCATCGCCTGGTGGGTGTACTGCGTCTGCTCGATCTTGATCATGCCCGACATGTTCATCAGCTCGAAGGAGCGGCCGAGATTGTCGAGGTCGTGCATGGTGAAGGGCGCGTACTCGGCGGTGAACTCGACATAGTCGTACAGCTTGGAGTGGCCGATCAGCTCGACCAGGGTCGGCCATGCCGAGAGGATATGGGTGCCCACCGTCGGCTTGCCGGCGTTGAGACGTTCGCGGAGCGGATTGCGGCGCATGGGCAGTTCCCCTTGGCTGGTGACGGCGGATAGTGCGCGATAGAGTGCGCCCGGGGAAGTGCCACGGGGAAGCAGGGGGTTCGCGGTGAAGCAGATCAAGATCACGGCGATGACGGTCTACATCACCGACATCCCGGTGCGCCTGATGCGCCGCCACGGCTCGGGCGATGTCGCAGGCTCGGTGAAGAACGCCATCCTGAAGCTCGAGACCGACGCCGGAATCACCGGTTGGGGCGATGCCGCGCCGTGGGCGGTGTTCACCGGCACCATCGAAGGCAACGTCGCGGCCCTCAACGTCTACCTGCGGCCGCTGCTGATCGGTGCCGACCCGTTTCGCATCGAGGCACTGATGGTCGACGCCGACCATGCCGTGGTCGGCCATCCCGAGGCCAAGGCTGCCATGGAAATGGCGCTGTTCGACATCGTCGGCCAGGCCTCGGGCCTGCCGGTCGCCGAGCTACTGGGCGGCCGCTGCCGCGACGACATCCCGCTTTCCTTCTCGGTCGCCGATCCCGACGTCGACCGCGACATGGCGATGGTCAAGCGCCTCTACGGCGAGGGCCTGCGCCTGTTCAAGATGAAGACCGGTTTTGCCGGCCACGCGGCAGACCTCAAGCGCATGGAGCGTTTCCGCACGGAGCTGCCGGCCGATGCCGATCTGCGCATCGACTACAACCAGGGCATGGTCACCCACGACGCCATCCGCCAGCTGCGCGACGTCGAGACCTTCAAGCCGACCTTCATCGAGCAGCCGGTGCCGGGTCATCATCGCGCCGCCCTGGCCGAGATCACCCGCGCGCTCGACACGCCCATTCTGGCCGACGAAAGCGTGTTCACGCCGACCGATGCGCTGCAGGTCGCCGCCGGCCGCATCGCCGACCTGGTCTCGATCAAGATCATGAAGCACGGCGGCATGCTGGCCAGCCGCAAGATCTCGGCGATCTGCGAGGCCGCCGGCATCGCCTGTTATGGCGGCGACATGTTCGAGACCGGCATTGCCCATCTCGCCGGCACGCACGTGATTGCCGCCACGCCCAATATTTCGCTGGGCTGCGAGTTCTACCAGGCCAAGTATTTCCTCGAGCGCGACCTGCTGGCCGAGCCGTTCCCGATCGAGAACGGCCGGGTGATCGTGCCGCGAACACCGGGGCTCGGCGTCAAGGTCGACGAGGACAGGGTCAAGCACTACGCGGTCGAAACGCTGAAATAAGGCAGTTGGTGCGCAACTTGCGTTGTGTCTGCTTGACGAGCGTCAGGGCCGGCACCAGACTTTTTCAAGGGAAGGGGCCAACATGAACATCAATCGTCGCAACATCGCAGCAGCGGGCGTCGCCGTTGCAACTCTCGCGGCCGTAAGCGTCGTTCCGGCGCGCGCACAGCCGAAGAACGAATCGACCTGGGACCTGATCAAGCGCACCGGCCAGGTGCGCATGGGCGTGTTCGAGTATTCACCCTACTTCATGCGTGACAAGTCGAGCGGCGAATGGCTCGGCGCCATGGTCGACATGGGCAAGGACATCGCCAACGAGCTCAAGGTCAAGTACGTGCCGGTCGAAGTCGGCGGCTTCGGCGAGGCGGTGCTGTCGCTGCAGGCCGGCAAGGTCGACATGAACTTCGCCCTGCAGGCGACGCCTTTGCGCTCGACGGCGATCGACTTCGCCGGCCCGATCTACTGGATCGAGTGGGTGACGGTGAACCATCCCAACTTCAAGGGCCGGGTGTGGGCCGACTACAACAAGGAAGGCGTGAAGGTCGCCGTCATGACCGGCACGTCCGACGAGCTGCTGCTGCGCAAGATGGCGCCCAAGGCAACGCGCGTCGAGTTCAAGTCGGCCGCGGAGATCGCGCTCGCCGTGTCGTCGGGCCGCGCCGACGCCTTCACCACTACGGTGCTGAACAGCATGGTCGCCAAGTCCAAGAATCCCGGCCTCGGCGACTTCGTCAACCCGACGCCGCGCGTGGCGCTGCCGGGCTATATCGGCCTGCGCCTCGAGGACGATGCGCGGTGGCAGAAGTTCCTCAACCGCTGGGCGGAGTGGAACATCCTGCTGGGCCATAACGAGACGCGCATGAAGGAAGCGCTGAAGAGGGAAGGCCTCGAGATTCCGTCGACCGTCTCGTTCTCGCCGAATTGACGACGTAGTCGTCACCCCGAGCGAAGCGCAGCGCAGCCGAGGGGTCTCTTTGACGGAGAAGAGGTCCCTCCACTCCGCTTCGCTACGGTCGGGATGACGGAAAGAGTCATGACAGCACAAAGAACAGTCACCGTGATAGGCGCCGGCATCGTCGGCGTCTGTTGCGCTCTTCATCTTCAGCGCGAAGGCTTCAAGGTCCGGCTCGTCGAAAAAGGCGAGCCGGGGCGCGCTGCTTCCTTCGGCAACTCCGGCAGCTTCGGTACCGCGTCGTGCGTGCCCTTTGCCATGCCCGGCGTGCTGAAGAAGGTGCCGAAGATGCTGTTCGACCGCGAATCGCCGCTCAAGCTGCGCTGGAGTCATGTGCCCAAGGCGCTGCCGTGGTTCCTCCGCTTCATCGCCAACGCGCGGCCGTCGCGGGTCGAGGAGATCGCCGCGGCGCGCAACTCGCTGCTCGTGCACACTCATGCCGGCTACGCACCGCTGATCGAGGGCGCCGACGCCACCAAGTGGGTCGCCGACGACGGGCTGATGATGACCTTCGAGAGCGAGGCGGCGTTCGAGGGCGCGGCCTACGCACTTGATTTGCGCCGCCGGCACGGCGTGCACATGGACATCCTCGACGGCAACGAGGCCCGCCAGATGGAGCCGGCGCTGTCGGACAAGGTCGTCAAGGCGGTGTCGCTGCCCGACGTCAACCGCACCATCGACCCCTGGCGCCTGTGCGACGCGCTGGCCAGGGACTTCGTGCGCCGCGGCGGCGAGATCACCCATGCCGAAGTCAGGGGCTTCGAGATCGGCCCCGATGGGCCGACCCGCATCGTCACCGACGGCGGTCCGCTCGACGTCGAGATGGTGGTGATCGCGGCGGGCGTGTGGTCGCGGCCGCTGGCGGCCCAGCTCGGCACGTCGGTACCGCTCGAGGCCGAGCGCGGCTATCACGTGATGTTCGCCAACCAGGATTTTGCACTCAAGCGCGCGCTGGTCTCGGCCGACCGCAGCGTGTCGCTTGCCCACATGCACGAGGGTATCCGCGCCACCGGCGTCGCCGAGTTTGCTGCGCCCGACGCGCCGGCCGACATGCGCATCGCCGACATGGTGATGCGACACGCCAGGCAGCTGGTGCCGGGGTTGAAGGGCGAGCCCGCCTCGCGCTGGATGGGTCCCAGGCCGTCGCATCCCGATTCCAAGCCGGTGATCGGCCGTTCGCCGCACCACAACAACGTGTTCTTCGCCTTCGGCCACGATCATCTCGGCCTCACCATGGCCGGCATCACCGGCAAGCTGGTGGCCGAGCTGGCGACCGGCAAGCCGACCACGGTCGATCTCGCGCCTTTCCGGCCCGACCGGTTCTGAGGCGCCGATGGATTTCGAGCTGGTCGTCGCCGTTGTCTACAAATGGGACTTCAGCCTCGTCTGGAAGTACTCCCATCTTTGGGTGAAGGGCCTCGGCGTCACGCTCGCCTATTCGGTCGGCACCATCGTGGGCGGCATGATCATCGGCGTGGTGTTCGGCATGCTGCTGCTTTATCGGCGCAGATGGGTCACGCTGCCGATCCATTTCTATGTCGAGTTGTTCCGCTGCACGCCGCTCCTGGTCCAGGTCGTGTGGTTCTACTACGCGCTGCCAATCGTGCTGGATGTATCGATGCCGGACTGGTTCGCCGCCGGCCTCGGGCTCACTCTCTACATGGGCGCCTTCGCCACCGAGATCTTCCGCGGCGGCATCATCTCGATCGACAAGGGCCAGTGGCAGGCCTCGCGCGCGCTCGGCATGACCAATGGTGAGATGATGCGCCACATCATCCTGCCGCAGGCGACCAAGCGCATGGTGCCGCCGTTCGTCAACCAGTCGATCATCCAGCTTAAGAACACCTCGCTGCTCTACGTCGTGGCGATTCCCGACCTCATGTACACCGGCTCGATCATCGTTTCCGACACCTTCCGCCCGCTCGAGGTCTACACCTCGGTGGCGATCGCCTACTTCGTCATCCTCTATCCGCTTACGCTTTGGGCGGCCCGTCTGGAGGCGCGCGTTGACCAGTAACGGTCAAGCGATGGTCAGGGTCGATGGCCTGCGCAAGAGCTACGGCACGGTCGAGGCCGTGCGCGGCGTGTCGCTCGAGGTCAAGCGCGGCGAGGTCGTCGTGGTGATCGGGCCGTCGGGCTGCGGCAAGTCGACGTTCCTGCGCTGCATCAATCTCCTGGAAGAACCGTCGGCGGGAACGCTGCAGATCGGCGACCGGACGATCGAGTTCGGCCCGCGGCACTCGCGGCCGCATGGCCGCGATCTCGCGCGCTTCCGGGCCCGCATCGGCATGGTGTTCCAGCAGTTCGACCTGTTCCCGCATATGACGGTTCTGCAGAACGTCATGGCGGGGCCGACGATCGTGAAGAAGATGCCACGGTCCGCGGCCGAGCCGATCGCCCGCGATCTCCTGGCCAAAGTCGGACTGGCCGAGTTCACCGCGCGCTATCCGCGTGCCTTGTCGGGCGGGCAGCAGCAGCGCGTCGCCATTGCCCGTGCCATGGCCATGCAACCCGAGGTCATGCTGTTCGACGAGGTCACCTCGGCACTCGATCCCGAGCTGGTGGGCGAGGTGCTCGACGTCATGAAGCAGCTCGCTACCGACGGCACGACCATGATCGTGGTGACGCACGAGATGTCGTTCGCCCGCGACGTCGCCGACCGCGTGGTCGTCATGGATGCGGGACAAGTGGTCGAGCAGGGCCCGGCGGAAGAAATCTTGCTGCAGCCGAAGAACCCGCGTACGGCGTCTTTCCTTTCGCGCTTCCACAGCACGATGTCGGAGCGCAAGACCTGAGGGAGTTGGCAATGTTTCCGTCGAAGGACAAGCTCACGATCTGCTTCGCCCACGTGGCCTACGGCATGCAGGACCGCTTCGAGCTGCGCAAGACCGGCATCAGGAGCTTCCAGGTCCGCAGCTACGAGGAATTCCACAAGCGGGTCGGCGAGGCCGACGTGGTCTCGGTCTCGGGCATGTGGAAGAACGACGTCATCCCGGTTGCCGGCAAGCTGAAGTTCATCCAGTCGATCAGCTCGGGCATGGACCAGTATTCCAAGGAGCAGCTCGCCGCCCGGAACGTGCGGCTGGCCAGCGCCGCCGGCGTCAATGCCCGCGCCGTGGCCGAGCATGCGCTGTCGCTGATCCTGGCGGTCGCGCGGCGCCTGCCGGAAGCGCGCGACAACCAGCACAAGAAGCTGTGGCGCGGCATGATCGGCGACCTCACGCAACGCGAGGACGAGCTCGGCGGCAAGACCCTGCTGGTCGTCGGCATGGGTCGCATCGGCAGCCACCTCGCCAAGCTCGCCAAGGCCTTCGACATGAAGGTGCTGGGCATCCGCCGCGACCCCAAGTCGGGCGCCAACGGCGCCGATTCGATCCATGGCATGGCCGATCTCGTGAAACTGGCGGCACAGGCGGATTACGTGGCGCTGACCTGCGCGCTCACGCCCGAGACTACGGGCCTGATGAGCGCGGCGGCGTTCGCGGCGCTGAAGAAGTCGGCCGTCTTCGTCAATGTCGCGCGCGGGCGGGTCGCCGACGAGGCTGCCTTGATCAAGACGCTGCAGGCCGGCTCGATCGCCGGAGCGGCGATCGACGTCACGGCCGAGGAGCCCTTGCCGGCGGCCTCGCCGCTATGGGAGCTGCCCAACGTCTTCATCACCCCGCACACCGCGGGCGAGACGCGCGCCTACGAAGACAACGTCATCGACATCCTGCTGGAGAACCTCGAGCGCCTGTGGCGGGGCGAGACCGCCCTGCGCAACCAGGTGCTTTAGCGCAGAGTCGGATCGCATTTTCCTCCCCAGCAGACTGGGGAGGAGTGCTTGATTCAGGCAACTACTTCTTTTCCTCGGCCTTCTTCTTCTCTTCGGCCTGCTTTTCCGCGTCGGTAAGCGCCGGCTTCGGCGCCGGGGCGGGCGTACGGGCCTGCTGGGGGGCGGGCGGCGCAGGCGCGGCCTGCGGCGGCGGAGTCGGAGCAGGCGCGGCCTGCTGCGGCTGAGCCTTCGGCGGCGGGGTGGCCGGCGTCGCAGGTGCCGGAGTCACAGCCTGCGGAGCTGCCTGCTGGGCCGGCGTCGGCAGTGACCGCGGCGCCGGGGCGTTGCTGTTGGTCTCACGCTCGCGCGTCGGCTGCCGCGCTGGCGGAGGTGCGGTCTGCGGAGCCGGCGCGGTCGGAGCCGGAGCAGCCTGGGCCGGCGCCGTCCTGTTGTCCGGGCGCGCCGGAGGTGCGGGCGCGGCTGGAGTGGCGGGCGTCGCCGGAGTAGCAGGTGTCGCAGTGGTCGGCGGCGTCGCGCGGTTCGGCTGGGCCGGCGTTGCTGGCGTGGCAGGCGTCGCCGGAGTGGCTGGCGTCGCGGTGGCCGGTGGCGTCGCGCGGTTCGGCTGAGCCGGCGTTGCCGGAGTGGCAGGCGTCGCCGGGGTGGCAGGCGTCGCGGTGGCCGGCGGCGTCGTGCGGTTCGGCTGGGCCGGCGTTGCCGGAGTAGCAGGCGTCGCGGTGGTCGGCGGCGCGGGCGGTGCCGTCGTCGGGGCGGTCGTCGACTTGTTGTCGTTGGCGGCCGGCGCCTTGGCCTGGTTCGGCGCCGGCGTCACCGTGGCTTTTTCGTCGAGCTTCGGCGGCGCGTTGCCGGTGCGGGGCTGCAGCGGCGGCGCAGTGGCCTGGCCTGGCGGACGAGCCTGCTCGCGGCCCTGCGGTGCGCCGGTGGCGGGAGCAGCGGGTGCGGCGGGCGCGGCCGGAGTGGTCGCCACGATCTTCGGTCCCGGCGCCTTGGGCTTGTCGGTCACCGTCGGCTTGCCGAGTGTCGGCATGTCGCCGGTCGCCGTCTTGGCAGCCGGAACATTGGCGGTGGCGCCGGCCTTGGCTTGGGCATCGGCCTTCGCCTTGGCGTCGGCCTGGGCTTTCGGATCGGCAGGCTTCGGATCCGCAGGCTTCGGATCGGCGGCCTTCGGATCGGCCGGCTTTGCGCCCGGCGCTGGCGTAGTCGTAGTCGCAGCGATGGACGCCGTCGGGGCAGGCGGCGCGGCGACCGGGGCGACTGGCGCCGCGGCCATTTGCGCGGCCGACACCTGGAGGGTGGCGCGCGCGACCGGCTGCGAGCCGACGAAGACGGTCGTGGGCACCACGGTGGCAAAGCGCTGGTTCGCCAGCACCGAGTTCTGCCCGGCAATGAAGGCTTCGCGGCGTTGGGCGGCCTGCCAACGGCTCTCGAGGGCCTGGTCCTGGATCCGGTCGGAACGGTTGATGCGGTTGTAGTAGTCGCGATTGGTCGTGTAGGACGGCACATAGGTCTCGCGTGGACCCAGCGGGAACCAGCCCACCGGCGAGTTGTTCTGGTTGCCGAGCGTGATGGCGAGTTCGATGCCGCCGATGAAGGCGACCAGCGCCGGTGCATAGACCGGACGCGCTTCGCGCTCCGGCGGCACCCAGCCCCAGCGGTTGTTTCGATGGGCCCAGCGGCCATAGTGATAGGGAGCGAAGCCCCAGGGCTGCTCGTCGACCCAGGTCCAGCCCCATGGCTTGATGTACTGCCATTTTCCGGTGCGATAAGGTGCCCAGTTGGCCGGCGTCGAGCGCGGATACCAGACGCGGCCGTATTCCGGGTCGCTGTCCCAGCTGCCGTAGGCGTTGAGATCCTCGTAGCCGGTCATGCCGGCGTTCACATATTGCGGCGTGTCGTAGACGACCTGGCGGTCGCGCGCGGCCCAATAGGCGGGCATCGGCGGCGGCGCGGTCTTGATGGTGCGCAGTTGCGGCGTGCCGGCATCGCCATAGATCTCGCCGACTTCGCCGGCGCGCACCGCCAGCGACTGGCCGTTCAGGCTCTGGATGGTGGCGGCGCCAGAGCGCACTCCCAGGCGCGTGGCATCCTGGGTGGAGCCCGCCTCGACGTAATAGTCGCCCTGCTGCTGCAGGCTGACCGTGCCGCGCGGCGTCGTGATCTGGTAGGGCTGGCTGGTGTCGAGGGCAAAGGTCTTGACGTCGATACGGCCCTGCGCGAGCTGCAGGCGGGTCTGGCTGTCGTCGACCGCCAACAGGTCGAGCTGGGTGGCGCCGTCGAGCCGCACGCGGGTGCCGGCCAGCGAGATCTCGCTGCGCGCGCCGGGCTCGTTCCAGATCGAATCGCCCGACGTCAGCGGCGTATTGACCGCTGCCTTCGTCCAGTCGTTTCGCTCGTCGTCATGATAGGAAACGGTGCCTTCGATGAAGGCCAGCCGCGCAACGCGGCCGGGTGGCTCCTGGGCGAATGCCGAGCCGGCGATGAAGCCGAAACCCAGCAAAGTGACGATGACGATCCGCGACGTTTGACCCATATTGGCGCTCCTGTAGCCTGTGGCGGCCAACAACCTCAACGGATGCGGACGCCGACCGGTTCCGCGAAAAGATGGTTTCAGGGGGAATTCATGAGCGTTGCCGATGCCAACCGCACGATCCTGACGGGCGAGAACCCGTTCATTCGCCTCAGCGACAAGGACGGCGATCCCAACTCGACCGAGGCGAGCTACTGGCGAATCCTGTTCTGCCCGGCCGGGCCGGGGCACGTGCTCTACCTCAAGAGCGAGCTGACCCACGGCCACTGGCGCATCTATTCCGACAACATCGCCATGGCGCGCTGGCTGCAGAAGACGGTGCAGGGCATGCTCAATGCCGAGCTGAAGGACCTCTCGATCCCGGTCATCGACGCCGCCTTCACCAAGTCGGGCGACCCGCGCTATTTCTGGACCGAGCATGTCTCGGCCGTCGATGCCGAGATCGCGCTCACCTGGCACGATATCGGCGAGCCGCTGCTGATCCACACCCAGCCCAACCAGGCGCCGAACCCCAGGCCCTACGGCGTCTGCACGGTCCTCATCCCGGCGCTCGGCGCGCGCCTGACGCTGAACGGCCAGCAGGCCCACGGCCATCCGTGGAAGCGCGAGCGCGAAGGCCAGCCCTTCAGCACCTGCGCGCTGGCGTTCTCGGAGAGCTGGACGGAGCCGAGGTAGTCACGGCGACTTGGAAGTCACGCCTGAGAGGATTACCCTGAAGCCGTGCTTACGCTCGTGACCCGCTTGATCGCCTTTGGCGGCCTGTTGGCAGCCCTGCTCTGGGTCGCGCTCCCGGCTGTCGCTGCTGCGTGGCCGAGAGCGCATCAGGCCGCCAGCGAAAGCGCGCCTTGTTCGTGCTGCGATGACCAGGCGGCGATCGGCGGTGGCCTAACCTGTGTCAGTTGCCAAATCGCCACGGCTGAGAGGGCGGCACCGGCAAACCCACGCCGGCCGGTCGCAGCCGCATGGCTCAGCAACGTGAGCGCGTCCCTTGCCGGCCTCACGACGGCGCCCGCCGACCCGCCTCCTCGATCCTTCCGTTGACTGAACCTTTTCAGCCAAGACGGAGAAACATCATGCGTACAATTCTGTCTGCTCTGTTGCTGCTCTTTGCCTTCGGCGCGACGGCACATGCCGCACAGCCCTGCTGTGACGACATGCCGTGCTGCAACGAAGACAGCTCTTGCTGCGACGAGTGAGCTAACCGATGGCGCCCGCCCCTGACCGGGGGCGGGCGTTGCGCCTGGCCATGCTTCCGGAGAGGCCGGCCATCCTTTATCGCCAAATTTTTGAGTTCACTATTCGTTCTCTATGGGCTATAGTTGCGGTAACAGCAATGCTAACCGCACCCATAGAATCGCGATGATTTCCCATTATTTTAAGCGTTATCGACCAGTAACCACTACTATATGTTGCGGTTTATCGTATCCTGAACGCAATGCAGGCCGGGCCCGCCGTTGCCGCGCGCTTGATGCCTTCGATTTTCTAGGTCTGGTCCCGGACCGCGCCGTTTTTCTCCGTTTGTTTAACGGCGGAGGCGAGATCTTGGCCGAGAAATTCTCATGGCGCGAACCCGAAGGCCTGGGCGAGCAGCGTGTAGCTGTCGCGCCGGACTTGCTCGTCATAGGTCCAGGTGACGACGGCCATTTCGTCGACGCCGACCTGCTCTTTCAATTCGCGGATGCGGGCGGCAACCTCGGGGCCGGTGCCGACGAACGAATCCTTGCGGAACTGTTCGATGCGGGCCTGTTCGTAGGGCGCCAGTGTCGCGGCGGCGGCGACGTCGGGCGCCACCAGCGGTCCCAGCAGGCCCTTGTCGCGGTTGATGCGCGACAGCGCGCGCGAGGTGAAATGGTACTGCGCCTTGTCCATGGTTTCGGCGGCCAGCGCCCAGACGCAGAGCGCGGAATGCGGCTCGGGATGGCGCGCGCTCGGTCGATAAGTGCTCTTGTAGAGATCGATGGCGCGCTCGCCGCCGGCGCCGTCGCTGAAGAACCAGGCGTAGCAGTAGGGCAGGCCGAACAAGGCGGCGACCTGGGCGCCGTAGTCGGAGCTGCCGAGGATCCACACTTCCGGCGCGGTCGGGCCCTGCGGGTAGGCCTTCACCGCCGCGAAGGGATGGCCGTTGGGCAACGGCTCGTTGTGCGTCCAGGCGATCAGGTCGCGGACGTCGGAGGGAAAATGCTCGGGCCGCTCGTTGGCGGCTGGATTGAGGGCAAAGGCGGTGCGTCCGTCCGAGCCCGGTGCGCGGCCCAGTCCCATGTCGATGCGGCCGGGCGCCAAGGCGTCGAGCACACGGAACACCTCGGCCACTTTGAAGGACGAATAATGCGGCAGCATGATGCCGGCGCTGCCGATCCGGATGCGCTCGGTGGTGGCGGCGATCGCAGCCATCACGATCTCCGGCGCGGTGCCCACGATGGTCGGATGGTTGTGATGCTCGGAGACCCAGAAGCGGTCGTAGCCCAGCGCCTCGCAATGTTTGGCCAAGGCGACGGTGTTGCGGATCGACTGGTCGTGCGGACGGCCGGCGACGGCGATCGACTGGTCGAGGACGGAAAGACGGAACGTCATTTACAGCGCGAGGACTTTTGCTTCAGCCGCGATTCGAGTGAAAGTCATCGCGCTTTAGTCGGGCAGGGCCGAGATCGAATAGAGCGTCTGCAGGATCTGGCTCGGCCGGGCCTGCGTGCCGAACGTCTTGTTGAAGATCCCCACGATCTCGCCCGAGCGATAGATGTGGCTCAGCGCCCGGTCGACGGCGAGCCGGAAGTCCTCGTCGCCGCGCCGCATCGCCAGCGCATAAGGCTCCGTGCTGAGATAGGTGTTGGCCAGCATGAGCTGCACCGGAGATTTGTTCTCCTTGATCAGGAAGGTGAGAATCGCGTGGTCGGCGAAGTAGGCCACAGTGACGGACTTCTCGAGACTCGCCAGCCCTTCGGTGTGGGTCTTGGACAGTACGATCTCGGCGTTGATCGAGGCGGCCGTGAGCGCTCGGCGCAAGTCGCCCTCGGTCGTGGTGCCCGCCAGAACGCCGAGTTTCTTACCGGCGAACTGCTTGAAATCCTGCGGACCGCCGGAGCGGATGGCGAAGCTCGCGCCGTCGACGAAGGTTCCGATCGAGAAGTCGACGATCGCCCGCCGCGACAGCGTCGCGGACGTGGCCTCGCACAGGAGGTCGGCCTTCTGCTGGGCGATCGCATCGAAGCGGTCGAGCGACGTCACCGGAACGTAGGTGACCTTCAGCCCGGGCAGGTTGAGTTGCTGCCCCACCTTGACGATCACGGCCTGGCAGAGATCGACGATGAAGCCGGCGGGCTGGTTGTTCGCCGCCTTGAACGAAAACGGCGGCGAATCCTCGCGGAAGGCGATGCGGATCGCCTTGTCCTGCTTGATCTGGTCGAGCGTGCCGGCCGTTGCTTCGCCCGTCGCCTCACCGGCGAGGGCGGCACCGGCAACGAACGCGGCGGCAAGGAGTTTGGTCGATATCGCGTTCATGGTTTCCGCTCCGAGTGATCGCGTCCACAATCGGACATTCGCACGGTCCTGTCCATGCAAGGAGGTTGCCATGTCCCGCGTAATCGGCATCGACCACATCTCCATCCGGGTCAGCGACTACAAGAAGTCGAAGGCCTTCTACGGCAAGCTGTTCGAGTTCCTGGGCTTCGAGATCTCGGACGAATACCCCGACACCATCGGCTGGACCAACGGCCGGACCCGCTACTGGATCGCAGCCGCCGAGGGTCGCAAGAAATACCGCATCGGCGATGTCGGCCTGCACCACTATGCCTTCGAGCTGCGCAGTCGCCGCGACGTCGACGCCCTGCAGGGCTTTCTCGAAGCAAACGGCGTGCGCATCGTCGATCCGGCCGGTGAATATTATGACGACTACTACGCGGTGTTCTTCCTCGACCCCGACGGCATCAAGCTCGAGGGCATGAAGTACGGCGAGAAAAGCGCCAAACGCAAACGCGCCGCGGCGAAAAAGAAGGGGTAGCCGCCTTGACCATGTTGGGCCGCGCTGGCGGCATCGGGCAAAGCGGCGTAGTTACGGTCATTGATCACGCTCAGCATTCGCCACAAGACCAGCTATCGCTACCACGAGCCGGTAAAGCTTGGGCCGCATCGCCTGATGCTTCGCCCGCGGGAGAGCCGCGATCTTCGCCTGGTTTCGATCGATGTGACGGTGACGCCCACGGCCGCGGTCACCTGGGCGCACGACGTCTTCGGCAATGCCATTGCGACCGCGACGTTCCAAAGCATGGCCGACCATCTGGTGATCGACAGCGTCGCCGTCCTGCAGCTCGACGCTGCGCCCTGGCCGGTCTTCGACATCGCGGCATCGGCGGCGTCCTTCCCGTTCCCCTATTCGCCCGAGGAGTGGGTCGATCTCGGCGCCCTGGCGGTGCCGCAATATCCCGATCCCGCCGATCGGTTGCGTCGCTGGGCGCGGGGCTTCGTGCGCAGCACGCCGACCGACACGCTGGCCCTGCTCAAGGACCTGAGTGTCGGCGTCGCCGAATGGATCCTCTATCAAAGCCGCGACGACGAGGGCACGCAGTCGCCGATCGAAACCCTCGATCGCGGCTGGGGCTCGTGCCGGGACTTCGCCGTGCTGTTCGTCGAGGCGGCGCGCAGCCTAGGTTTCGGCGCCCGCATCGTCTCGGGCTACCTCTACAATCCGGAACGCGAGAAGGATGCGGCAACGACCCACGCCTGGGCGGAGGTCTTCGTGCCGGGCGCGGGCTGGATCACCTTCGATCCGACCAACCGCAGCGTCGGCGGCTTCAACCTGATTCCCGTCGCCGTCGCGCGCGACATCCATCAGGCCATGCCGGTGGCCGGCAGCTTTTTGGGAATGACCGACGCCTTCCAGGGCATGTCCGTGGAAGTCATCGTCGGACTGCACAACGGAGGCGCACCATGACCGACAAGACGGTGGATCTCGACAAGCGCCGGGGCATGGCAGCCCAGAAAGCCACCGATCTGCGGCGGCTGCTGAGCGAGGTCGAGGCCAACGAAAAAACCTTGCGCCTTCGCCAGGACGACCTGGAAGCGCACCTGGTGGCCGCGCCTGCCGCGACTTGGGCGGAGGCAGCCGAGAAGGCGCGCTATGTCCTCACTCTTTATGCAGCAACGCTTTCGGCCAAGGACACGCGGCGCCAGAAACTGGTCGCGGCGGTGCTGGAGGATTTCGAAAGGCTCGCCCGCGCGCCATGAAAGCAAAGGTTCCCTCGCTGCGCTTGGGATGACACCTGGTCTCTTGGCGCACACTGTGCGTCAAACCAAAGTTGTCATCCCGAGCGTAAGCGAGGGACCTTTCTCTTAGTCAGACCGGCACTTTCTGATGATGGTCGGTCGCGCCCTGGTAGGCATGACCGATCCGGTAGAGCAGTGCCTCGTCGAACGGGCGGCCGATCAGTTGCAGGCCGATCGGCGCGCCGTTGCCGTCGAAACCGCAGGGCACCGACAGCGCCGGCAGGCCGAGCGTGTTGAACGGCCGGGTCAGTCCGGTGAAGCGGCTGACCATCGTCAGTGTCGCCGGGCCGCCCGACTTCTCGACGTCGGTCTCCTCGATGGTCGGAATGGGGAAGGGGATGGCCGGCAGCACGACGGCATCGACGCCGTCCATCGCTACCGCCATGAACTCCGTCACGAAGTGCGCCCGCAGGCGCAGCGCATCGATGTACTGCGTCGCCGGAATGAAGAAGCCCGCTTCCATGCGCGTGCGCACCTGGTTGGCATAGTCCTCGGGTTGCTTTTCCATCCACGGCCGATGCATGGCCGCCGCCTCGCACTTCACCATGACTTCGGCGGCGCGATAGAGCGCGGTGAAGTCGGGGAGCTTCGCAACGGTGATCCTGGCGCCGATCCTGGCCAGCGCGTCTGCCGCCACCTGCACGGCCGCGCCGACTTGCGCATCAAGCGGCGCCGGCCCGTCGTCGGGCAGCGCGAGGCCGATCTTGAGGCCTGCGACGCCGCCCTCGATCGCGGCCTCGTAGTCCGGCACGGGCTTCTCGCTGGTCGTCGAATCGTCGGGATCGTGGCCGGCGAGGACGGCCAGCATGCGCGCGTTGTCGCGCACCGTGCGGGTGAGCGGCCCGACATGGTCGAGACTCCACGACCGCGCCACGGCGCCGGCGCGACTGACGCGGCCGTAGGTCGCCTTCATGCCGACCACGCCGCAGGCCGAGGCGGGCAGACGGATCGAACCGCCGGTGTCCGATCCCAGCGCGCCATAGACCATGCGGGCCGCCACCGAGGCGCCCGAGCCGCTCGACGAGCCGCCGGTGACGCGCGTTGCATCCCAGGGATTGCGGCAGTGGCCGTGATGGACATTGTGGCCGGTGGGGCCGGCGGCAAACTCCGCCATGTTGAGGAAGCCGAGCTCGACCACGCCGGCGGCGTCGAGCTTGCCCAGCACTGTCGCCGTCACCGGTGCGCGCCAGTCGCGGCGGACGGCGCTGCCGGCCGTCGAGAGCTCGCCCTTGCGGTAATACATATCCTTGTGTGCCATCGGCACGCCGTGCAGCGGCCCGCGTCGCTTGCCGGCGGCGAGCTCGGCATCCATTGCGCGGGCCTGGCTCAGCGCCTTGTCAGCCTGTAACCGCAGGAAGGCGTTGGTGCGTGGCTGCCAGATCGCGATGCGGGCGAGGCAAGCTTCGGTCGCCTGTACCGAGGTGATGCGGCGCGCCGCGATCGCGTCGGCGATCTCGCTCAGCGTTTCCAGCGCGATGTCGTCGTTCCTCATTTCCTGGCCTCGCGTGCCAGGATGCTGGCGAATGCCGCGGGCTCGTCGTCGAAGGTGAGGCGCTGGGCTGCGGCGCTGCGCACGGCGTCGTTCAGTACCGCCACCTCGGCCGCGATCTCGGCCAGGCGCTCGGCGTCGTATTTCAACCCCTGGAGGCCGCTGGCGATTCCGGCGGCTGTCCTGGTCTTGTCGTCGGTCTTGTCATCCATCGCGGCGAACTCCTCAGGCAAAGAGGCCGAGCTTGCGTTCGGCGAGGCGGGCGCGCTCCTCGGCCGAGAAGGTCATGATCTTGCGCACCTTCTGGTCGAACTTCATACCCACGGCTTCGGCACAAGCGGCAAGCATGCCGGTCTCGGCCTCGAACAGGAAATGGGTGAACTTCAGAACCTTGTCGGAGAAGTCAGCCAGCCCGCTCATCACCACGGCAAGGTCGCCGGCGCGCAAGGAGCCGCGATAGTATTGCAGCATCTCGACCACGACCGAACCTTCCTGGCGATCCTGCATGGCCACCCGATCGAAGCCGAGATGGTTCCACAGCATCGGCGCACCGTCGGAGTAGCGGCCGAACTGATGACGCGGCAGGAACGCGCCCGTCTCGTCGCACTCCTCGGGCTTGATGAGCGTGCGGCCGACTTCGATCAGCCCGCTCTGCAACGCGTCGGCCAGCGCGAGATCCGGCAGGACGAGCACCCCGACGCTGCGCGGGCGGGCGGCGGCGGGCAGCGCCACGCAGGCCGCCTCGGCCTTGATGCGGAAGGCGGCGGGCCACGGCCGATCGCAGGCGATGCGGCGGCGGATGGTCGAGGCGACCAACCCGTAGGCTGCATTGCGCACTTCATGGTAGGCCACGAGATGGCGCTCGCCGACCTCGACCGGCGCCGAGCGCACCTCGACCGAATCGATGACGCGGAACTCTCGCAGGTAACGAACGTGATCTTCAAGGATGCCGAGCGTGATGCCCTGGGCGCGCTGCGCCCGCGGTCCGAGGCCGAGCCTGGCCATCAGGTGGGCCGACGCCTCATGCCCGAACTCGGTGTAGAACTGCACGTTCAGATGGTCGTTCTCGTCACACTGCCACGTGTTCACGGCGGTGGTGAAAGTTGGGATCAATTCGGACATTGGCACGCGACACGCCCTCTGCAGGCTGTGGATGGTTGCCTCAAATGGCCCAAAAAGCCCCAAGAATCGACATTTTTCGTCTATTCGGCTCTTGCAGGAAAATGATTCGTGGATAAACCTAGCCGGCGTCGACGGTTTCCTGGGGCGTCAGGGACGTCGGCGAGCAACAAAAAATGCAAGGGACCCCTCACATGGCACTACCAATCGCACCCACCGCCAAGCCAGCCAAGCCCACAGTTCCGACAGTTCCGCTGTCCAAGGTCGCGGCCGAGTTGGCCGAGAAGACGGGCATGACCAAGAAGGACGCCACCGGCGCCCTCGACGAATTCGTCGGCTTGATCGTCAAGCACCTCAAGAAGGGCAACAAGGTCCGCATCACCGGCCTCGGCATCCTTCAGGTCCGCAATCGTCCGGCGCGCATGGGCCGCAACCCGGCGACCGGCGAAGCGATCAAGATCAAGGCGTCGAAGAAGGTCGCCTTCCGCGTCGCCAAGGATCTCAAGGAAGCCGTCTAAGACGCTGCCTCGAAGAGATCGGGCGGGTCTCGGCGACAGCCGGGCCTGCCCTTCTTTTTGTCTGGTCCCCATACCATTTGGTCACCGCCGAAGCTCTTGCGCACCGCTGCCATCGCGCCGTCGGTCGCCCGCAGCGCGGCATCGATAGGAAGAGAATTGGAGATCATTGGAACTCTTTGCTCGGAGCGTTTCGCCATTGAAGGAAGCGCTTCGTACAACGCGTTTCCGGTCAACTGGAACCGCTCCGCGGTTCCAGTTGACCGGAAGCCGCTCTAGTATAGCCGGCGTCTGACGCTCTCCGACATGAATACCTATATCTTCCTGAAATTCCTCGGCCAGCTTGCGCTCCCGCCCGCGTCGTTGCTGCTCGGCCTGGTCGTGGGCGGCCTGCTGGCACTTTTCAGGTTCAGGCGACTCGCCAAGGTGGTGCTTGCCCTGGCCTTCGCCGAGACGCTGATACTCTCCTTGCCGCCGGTGTCCGACGCACTGATGAGACCGCTGGAACGCGAAGCGCGCGCCGAGGCCGCCAAGGCCGCGCCGTGCTGTTACGACGCCATCGTCGTTTTGGGCGGCGCCATCGCACCTGCGGCACCACCCCATTACCCCGATCCCGACCTCGGCGACTCCGGCGATCGCATTTGGCATGCCGCGCGTCTTTATCACCGGGGTGTGGCGCCGAGCGTCATCGTGAGCGGCGGCAGCTTCGTTGCGCAGGTCGGCGGACCGGCGATGACCGAAGCCGAGGCGATGCGCCGCTTCCTGATGGATCTCGGCGTGCCCTCCGGTGCGATCTTCGAAGAGGGGAACTCGCTCAATACCATCGAGAACATGGCCAATGTGCGCGCCCTGGTGCAGAACAGGCCAATAGCGCTTGTCACCTCGGGGTTTCACATGCCGCGCGCGCTCCGGTTGGCGCGACGCAAGGGATTGAACGTTGCGGCATTCCCCACCGACTGGCGCGTTCCGCTCGAGATACGGCTGCCGTGGGAAAACTGGCTCCCCGGGATCGGCTCTCAGTCGCATTCGGGACTGGCCCTGTGGGAGTACGCAGCATACGTCTTCGACTATCGCACCGACGGAGTGACACGGTGAGCGGTGCCTGGCGACGTCGTCACTGCGCGGCATTCCGCACGATCCAGGCGGCGAGAAGGGAACCGGCAAGCCATAGTTGAGTCGTCGTCCCGACCGCAGCGCGAAGCGCGGAGTGGCGGGATTTCCTTTTTGAATCGAACACAAACAGGCGCCTCGGCTACGCTCGGGCTGATGGAAAGGGGCAGGAGGGGACATGCATAAGGTCAGCGAAGAACATCAGATGTTGCGCGACCTGGTGAAGAAGTTCGTGCGCAATGAGCTGATGCCGCTCGAGAAGAACATCCTCGATCGCTTTGCCGGGGGCCAACCGGCGGCACTCTCCGATACCGAGAACGCGAAGCTCTTCAAGCAGTGCAAGGAGCTCGGCCTTTGGGCGCTCGACGTGCCGGAGGAAGCGGGCGGCGCCAACCTGCCGGCGGTGGCGCTGGTCGGGGTCAACGAGGAACTGGGCTACGTCGCCGTGCCCTTCACCTTTCCGCCCGACTCGCCCAACCTGCACATGATGCTGGCGACGGTGACGCCCGAGCAGCGCAAGAAATATCTCGAACCCTACGCGGCGGGCGAGACCGTATCGGCCATCGCCATCTCCGAGCCCGGCGCCGGCGGCGACCCGGCCGGCATGAAGACCCGCGCGATCAAGGACGGCGATCACTGGGTGATCAACGGTCGCAAGATCTGGATCAGCCGCATCGCCAGGGCCGACTTCACCATCGTAATGGCGGTGACCGATCCCGAGCGCGGCTCGCGCGGCGGCATCACCGCCTTCCTGGTCGACAAGGGCACCAAGGGGCTGGTCGTGGCGCGCGCCATTCCCATGCTCGCCGGCCAGCGCACCTATGAGGTCGTGTTCGAGGATTGCCGCGTGCACGAAAGCCAGGTGCTGGGCCGCATCGGCCAGGGCTTCGCGCCGATGCAGCTCCGCCTCACCGTGCGCCGCCTGCAGATGGGTTCGTGGTGCATCGGCATGGCCCAGCGCGCGCTCGACATGCTGGTAGAGCATGCCAACCAGCGCGTCACCTTCGGCGAGAAGCTCGCCGACCGTCAGGCGATCCAGTGGTGGGTCGCCGATGCGGCGACCCAGCTGCATGCCTGCCGGCTGATGGTGATGGATGCCGCGACGAAGCAGGACGAGGGCCGCGACGTGCGCATGGAAGCCTCGATGATCAAGGTCTTCGCCACCGAAATGGCGACCGAGGTGATCGACCACGCCCAGCAGGCGTTCGGCGCCATGGGTGTGACCCAGGAGCTGCCGCTTTCATGGCTTGCACAGAAAGTGCGCACCATGCGGGTTTACGAAGGCCCGTCGGAGGTGCACCGTATGGTGATCGCGAGACGCATCCTGGGCGGACGCTAGGAACGAAGGAGAGCTGTCATGACCTATACACTCGATGCTTTCGTCAGGGATGCCCAGGCGGCACTGAAGGCCCACGACGGCCCGGCCGGCCGCGAGCAAGTGCGCGTGTTGCTGGAGAAGCTCCTGACCAACAAGGCGTTCCTCGACGAGGCGGTCGGCGCGGCAGCGCCGATGGGCACACGCAAACTCTACGAGGACAAGGATCTCGGCTTCGTCGTGCTGGCGCACTGCAACGCCAAACCGCACAAGAGCCCGCCGCACGATCACGGCCCCTCCTGGGCGGTCTATGGCCAGGCGATCAAGTACACCGACATGAGCGAGTTCCGCCGTCTCGACGGCGGCAAGGATGCGGGCGAGGCCAGGCTCGAGCAGGTGAAGTCCTATCGCCTCGAGCCGGGCCATGCCGGGGTCTACGATGTCGGGGCCGTGCACGCCATTGACTATCCCGAGGGCAGCCGTTTCGTGCGGGTCACCGGCCGCGATCTAGATTACGTGCGCCGGCTGAAGTACGACATGGCTGCCGGCAAGGCGATCACCATCGAAAGCGCGACGGCGGGGGCCGCCTAGCCAAGGCAGCTTCCTCTTCGGGCACAGCCGTAGTCTTCAGACCACGGTGCCGAACAGTTTTCCGATGCCGGCGGTGAGTGCCATCGCGAGCGCTCCCCAGAACGTCACGCGGGCGGTGGCGCGCAGCACATTCGCGCCGCCGACTCTCGCTCCGATCGCCCCGAGCAGGGCGAGAAAGCCCAAGGATGCGGCCGACACGATGGGGACAAGCAGTCCGGCGGGCGACACGACGACCATGAGCAACGGCATGGCCGCGCCGACGGAGAACGTGGCTGCCGATGTCAGCGCTGCCTGGACAGGACGGGCAGTGGTGATCTCAGAAATTCCCAGCTCGTCCCGCGCATGGGCCTTCAGCGCACCTTCCGCCATCAGCTGCTGGGCAACCTGTCGCGCAAGACCCTGACCGACTCCGCGCTGTACGTAGATTTCGGTCAGCTCGTCGAGCTCCAGCTCGGGGTTCTCCCTCAATTCCTGGCGTTCGCGCGCGAGGTCGGCGTGTTCGGTGTCGGATTGCGAGCTGACGGACACATATTCGCCGGCGGCCATCGACATGGCGCCGGCGACAAGTCCGGCGACGCCTGCGATCAGGACCTCGTTCTGCGCCGTGGCGGCTGCGGCAACGCCGACGATCAGGCTCGCCGTCGAGACGATGCCGTCGTTGGCGCCAAGCACTGCGGCTCTCAACCAGCCGATGCGGCCAACGAGGTGGCGCTCGGAGTGCAGGCGAAGACGTGTCATCGGCAGATCGACCCCTTAGATGAAGTTTGATACGGCAATAGAAGAGCGATGACGATCAAGAGGCCGTCCATCGGATCGCCCCGCAAAATGTTGCATGGTCCGCTGGATCGACTAGTCGGTGCCTGGCCCCTGCCGCAGTTCGAGCATCAGCCCATCCGCGCCGCCGCTGCGGCATTGGCCTTGCTGCGGCTTTCGAGCAGAGGTGCCAGCCGTTCGCGGATGCGCTTCACGCGCTCCGGCCCGGCCTTTTCCGGCGAACCCGAGTCGAACGGCGGCTGTGGGTCGTATTCGAGCACGAGCTGGATCGATTTCGCGACCTCCTCACCCGCCAGTTCGGCGGCAAGAGTGAGGCCAAAGTCGATTCCCGCGGTCACGCCGCCGCCGGAGATGCGGTTGCGGTCGCGCACCACGCGCTCGGCCACGGCGATGGCGCCGAAATCCTTCAGCATGTCGCGCCACGCCCAATGGCAGGCCGACCGGTAGCCCTTCAGGAGGCCGGCGGCGCCCAGCACCAGCGAACCGGTGCACACCGAGGTGACGTAGCGCGCCGTCGCGGCCTGCTTGCGGAGAAAATCGAGGGTCTCGGAGTCGGTCATCAGCGCCACCTGGCCGCCGCCGCCCGGCACGCAGATCACGTCGAGCTTGGGACAGTCGGCGAAGGTCATGTTGGGGACGATCGAGAATCCGGCATCGGTCGGCACCGGATCGCGCGTCTTCCAGATCATGTGGACCGTGGCGCCGGGCACGCGCGCCAGCACCTGCGCCGGACCGGTGGCGTCGAGCTGGGTGACGTTGGGATAGAGCAGGATGCCGATGTTGAGGGGCGCGGCCATGTGTGTCTCCTCGGTTGGTCCGCAGGGTAGCGCGAATCGCCCGCCGTGACAGCGGCCCGGCTTACATGCCGCCACTGCCCATGATCAGCATCGTATCGGTGTGGCGGCGCTCCATGTCGTCGACCGCAGCCTTGCTGCGCTAGTGGTCGCCGGCGCATCCGCCGAGCTGCAGGGCGAGGACGACAAGGACCAGGAGCGATCGAAGCGGCATGGTTCTACTCTCCCGACACGATGATATCGCGTCGGCCGACCTCCAGGATCACGATCGCGATAGGGCAAGGTGAACTGGGCGCGCATTCCGCCTTCGGCGGAATCGCTCTAACGCTGCAGTCGCATCCTGAAGCTGCCGACGACCAGCGCCACGCCGGCGAAGGCGGCGGCAAGCCAGAGGGCGGCGCGTGCCGCCTCGCCGGCCCCACCGTTGGAAAAGTCGAACAGGCCGAACATCAGCGCTACCAAAGCGGCGCCCATCGTCTGACCCAGCGTGCGTGCCGAGGCGATGATGCCGCCGGCGCTGCCGCTGCGTTCGCGTGGCACGGCGTTCATCATCAGGCGGTTGTTGGGGGCGGCGAAAATGCCGAAGCCCGCGCCGCACAGCACCAGCCGCCACATGATGTTGGCGCTCGACGGGTCGGGCGGCAGCAGGGCGGTCAGCACCAGGCCTGCCGTCATGCTGGTGAGCCCGATGGCGCCCAGGAAGCCGGCATGATGACGGTCGGCCAGGCGGCCGGCGATCGGCGCCATCGCGGCCAGCGCCAGCGGCCAGGCGGTGAGCAGGATGCCGGTGTCGGTGGCGTTGCGGCCCAGCACGGTGTGGAAGAAGAAGGGCAGGCTGACGAAGGCCAGGCCCTGGGCGGTGAAGGTGCAGCTCGCGGCCGAGATCGACAGCGCGAAGATCGGACGCCTGAAGACGTCGACCGGCATCATCGGGTCGGCGAGCCGGGTCTGGCGCCGCACGAACAGGGTGCCGAGCAGGCCCGCCGTTCCGAGCTCGAGCAGGATGACCCACCAGGCATGGCCATGCGCCATGCCGTCGATGCCGAAGATCAGCAGGCCGAAGGTGATGCCCGACATGATCGCCGACAGGACGTCGAACGGCCGGTGCACGTGCGTGGTGTGCGGCAGAAAGCGTTCGGCCAGCACGAAGGAGATGATGCCGAGCGGGATATAGACGCCGAACAGCATCTGCCAGGACGCGACGCTCAGCAGCGCGGCGCCGATCGACGGTCCGGCAGCGAGGGAGGTGGCGACCACGGTGGTGTTGAAGCCAAGGCCGCGGCCGAGCATGGCGCGGGGATAGATCGAGCGTACCAGGGCGGGCTGGATCGCCATGATGGCCGCACCTCCCAGGCCCTGGACGGTGCGCGCGGCGATCAGCCAGCCCAGCGTGGGCGCCAGCACGCAGCCCAGCGAGGCCAGGCAAAAAAGGGCGAGACCGAAGCGGTAGACGTGGCGGTAGCCCACGATGTCGGCCAGCGCCGCCACCGGCAGGAGCATCACCATGAGGGAGATCTGGCTCGCATTGACGATCCAGATCGAGCTTTCTGCCGAGATCGCGAGGTCGTGCGCGATATAAGGCAGCGCCAGATTGGTCATCGAGTTGCTGAGCACCGACATCGACAGGCCGATGGTGATGGTCGCCACCGCCAGCATGCGCGGCAGGCCTGAAGGCATTCCGTCGGGATGGGCGGGGCCTGCGCCAGGACCAGCGTTAGAACCAGCGGGCGGCTCGGCCATCTCTTATTGCGGGACTGTCGGTGTGTCGCCGCCGATGGTGGTGCGTTGCATGAAGCGCTTGTGCTTGACCGCGTCGTAGTAGGTGGCGCGGTGCAGGACGGCTCGGTTGTCCCAGACGATGACGTCGCCCTCGCGCCAGGCATGCGACAGGCGATGCTCGGGCTGGTCGGCGCGCTGGCTGAGCTCGAACAGGATCGCCTCGCCGATCGGTTTCGGCCAATCGAGGATGAAGCCGGCATGCGCGCCGATATAGAGGGCACGCCGGCCGTTGACCGGATTGTCCTGGAACAGCCGCTGCTTGACCGGCGGCAACTCGGCAATGGCCTTGGCGCTCAGGATGCCCTTCTGCACGCGATCGCGGGAGTATTGCAGCGAGTGTTCGGCGACCAAGTTGCTGATCGTGGCCTGCAGCGCCGGCGGCAGCACCTGCCATGCCGCGCGCATCGAGAGAAACTCTGTGTTGCCGCCCTCGGGTGGGCAGACCCGCGCGGTCAGGATCGAGCACAGCGAGGGGATGCGCTTGAACGAGGAGTCGGAATGCCAGAAATAGTTGGCCTTCTGGTAGATCATGCGCATGTCGTCGGGTGGGATCGGCTCGCCGGTCAGGATGTCGAGATTGGACTGGCGCTGGAACTTGGTGCCGGCCGCGGGATTGGAGACGCCCGTCGTCTCGAGCGGCCCGAAATTCTCGCTGAACGCGACCTGCTTGTCGTCGTCCATCGGCTGGTCGCGGAACAGCAGTACCGAATGCTCCTCGAAGGCGGCGCGAATCGGGCCGAACTCGCGTGCCGAGAGCGGCCGCGTGATGTCGATGCCGCCCACCTCCGCGCCGAACAGCGGATGGAGCTTCCTGACCGTGATGGGACCGGTGTTGCGCACGACGCCTCTCAGTCGACGATCGCTTGATAGGTGAGCACGCGCAGCTCGCGGCGGATCGGGTAGGTCGAGGACGGCATGAGCTGGGTCAGCATCACCACCGCCATGTCCTCGGCGGGATCGCACCAGAAGGCGGTCGAGGCAGCGCCGCCCCAGGCGTACTCGCCGGGCGAGCCCACGATATGGGCCTTGGCCGGATCGATCATGACCGAGAAGCCCAACCCGAAGCCGACGCCGTAATAGGTCGACTCCGAGAAGCGCGGCATGCCCATGTCGGCCATGTCGCCTTTCAGGTGGTTCATGGTCATGAGCTCGACCGTCTTGCGGCCGAGCAGGCGCACGCCCTCGAGCTCGCCCTTGTTCAGCACGAACCTGCAGAAGCGCAGATAGTCCGACGCCGTCGACACCAGGCCGCCGCCGCCGGAGTTCACCTTGCGCGGCGCGAGGTAGCGGCTCTTGCCGGGATCGTCGATCAGCTCGAGCTTGCCACCCCCATTTGCGCTTGAGGGGCCAGCCTGATAGTTGGCGGCGAAGCGCTCGTGCTTTTCCTTCGGCACATGGAAGTCGGTGTCGACCATGCCGAGCGGCTTCAGCACCTTGTCCTTGAGATAGACTTCGAAGGGCTGGCCGGAGATGACCTCGACCAGGTAGCCCAGAACGTCGGTGGCGACCGAGTAGTTCCACGCCTTGCCGGGCTGGGCGATCAACGGGAAGGTCGCGAGCTTCTCGACGAGCTCCTTCAGGCTGGTGGTCGCCGTCTGGAAATCGATGCCGTCCTTGGCGCGGTAGAGCGCATCGACCGGATTGCTCTCCATGAAGCCGTAGGTCAGGCCCGAGGTATGGGTCATCAGGTCGCGGAAAGTGATCTCGCGCTCGGCCGGAACGCTGTCGATCTTGCCGCGGCTGCCGCCGGCATAGATCCGCGGGTTCTTGAAGGCCGGGATGAACCTGGAGATCGGGTCGTCGAGCTGAAAGCGGCCCTCCTCATAGAGCATCATGATCGCCGTCGAAGTGAGCGGCTTGGTCATGGAATAGATGCGGAAGATGGTATCGGGCCGCATCGGCTTGTTGCGCTCGAGGTCGGCCTTGCCATAGGTCTCGGCGAAGGCCAGCTCGCCCCTGCGCATCACGCAAACCACCATGCCGGCCAGCCGGCCGCCGTCGACCCACTGATGCATCCACTTGCGCACGCGGTCGAGCCGCGCTGCGGAAAGGCCGACCTGTTCGGGAGCGACGAGCGGCAGGGTGTCCATGGCGATCCTCCTCGGTAGGCCGCTAGACTAGCGCAGGAACCAAGGATCCAGACACGCAAAAGACGGGAGGGAGCAATGGCGAGATTGTGCGAGGGGCGAGTGGCCATCGTGACGGGAGGGGCCCGCGGCGTGGGCCGCGAACACTGCCTGATGCTGGCCGAGCATGGCGCCAAGGTGGTGGTGAACGACCTGGGCGGCGACCGGGCGGGCAAGGGCAACGACGTCGGTCCGGCCCAGCAGGTGGTCAACGAAATCAAGGCCAAGGGCGGCGAGGCGGTGGCCAACGGTGACGACGTCTCGGACTGGAACGGCGCCAAGCGCATGATCGACCAGGCGGTCTCGGCCTTCGGCAAGCTCGACGCCGTGGTGCTGAACGCCGGCATCCTGCGCGACCGCATGCTGGTCAATATGAGCGAGGACGAGTGGGATGCCGTGATCAAGGTGCATCTCAAGGGCACCTTCGCGCCGGCGCGTCATGCCGCGGCCTACTGGCGCGACCAGGCCAAGGCCAAAGGCGGGTCGGTCGATGCCCGCATCATCACCACGACGTCGGTGTCGGGCATTTACGGCAATATCGGCCAGACCAACTACGGGGCGGCCAAGGCGGCCATCGCCTCCTTCACCGTCATCGCCGCGCGCGAACTCGGCCGCTACGGCGTCACGGTGAACTCGATCTCGCCCAGCGCTTTCACGCGCATGACCGAGGACCTGCGGACCTACACCGAGGAAGACAAGGAGACGCGCAGCCCGAAATGGATCGCGCCGGTCGCCACCTGGCTGGTGAGCGAGGAGAGCCGCGAGATCACCGGCCGTGTCTTCCAGGCCGGCAACGGTCAGTTCGCCGTGGCCGAGGGCTGGCACAAGGGTCCCGAGGCCAAGCCAATCCTCGATCCCCGCCAGGCCGGCAAGGTTCTGACCGAACTCGCCAAGAAGGCGCGCAAGAATGCCGGCATGAACGGCCTCGATCTCGACTGAGGGCCTATCGGCCGAAGGCTTGGCGCAGGACGGCGACCGTTTCGGCCCAGGCCGCGCGGTCCGCCGGTTCGTTGAATTCGAGGCGGTGCCCGTAGTAGCGGCGCGGCTGCAAATCGAGATTGAACGCATGATGGGCGTCTGGATAGACAACGAGCCGCAGTGACGCGCCCAGTCCGCGGCGCCGGGAAATCATGGCCCGACAGCTTTTCACCGGCGCCCGCTCGTCGAGTTCGCCGATCAGGATCAGGGTCGGGACCGCCACCGCGGCGACCTGGCCCTCGCACGCGGGGTAATAGGCGACGGCGGCTTGAAAGCGGAGATCATCGAACAGCCTTCCCACTCCGTCGAACGCCACGGCCGTAAGCGCCGCCGCCGCGCCGTCCGAGTAGCCGACGATGGCGATGCGGTCGGCAGCGATGAAGGACAGGTTAGCCAAGTAGAGCAGCGCACCATAGGCGTCCATGACCACGTCGACGGACGATCGGCGCCCCGCACAACCCTCTTCGATGCCGCGTGAGCCGAAGCTGTCGACGATCAGGAGCGCGTAACCCAGCGCCAGATAGCGCGCGCCGTCGGCGTCCTCGACGTGCCGCGGCGGACGTCCGCTGCAAGGAGGAAGCAGGACGACGGCCGGGAACGGGCCACGGCCCGGCGGGCGATAGAGTTCGCCGGAAAGCATCACGCTCGCCTGCTCGGCGATCGTCTGGCCGGACTTCTGCAGCAGGAGCTGCAGGGGTGTCGGCGGCCAGGTGGCGTTGCGGAAACGAACGGTCTCGGCGGCGGCCGAAGGCGCGAGGAGTGGCGTCGCCAGGAGTGCCGCGGCAAATAGCCTGGCGAGCCACGGCCTCATGGTGCTGCCGTTTCAGTTCGCCGCGAAGCAATAGAGCAGGCCGGCGCCGCCGGTGGCGATCAGCGAGGCCGGGCTGCAGCCGCGCGATGGATGTGTGGAGTTCCACGACCAGCCGATCTCGTCGTCGCGTGTGCTCATGCGGTCGTGGTGGCCGACCATGGCGGAGCCTTCGCCGTTCTTGGTCCAGTTGCCGCACGTCAAGTCCTTGTCGGGCGGCGGCGCGGTGCCGTCGGCCCGCGTGCCCGTAAGGATATCGTGCTGGTTCACGACGAACAGGCGGCTCGGGATCATGCGGCCGGTTTCCGCCCGGGCATTCTCGGTGTTGATCTTGTTGTTGGTCGAATGCAGGTCCTCGACGCTTGTGGCGATCTGTATGCCCCGGACGTTCTGCCACGGACCTTTGCCGATGCGGTCGCGCGCGTTGACCGCGGGCTTGCCGTCGACGGCCTGTTGGCTGAGGTAGGCGCGCCAGGTCTTGCTGCCGGCACCGGCGACTGTCGCCAGCGTCTGGCAGTGCCGGTCGGCGCCTTCGAGACCGCCGAAATTGGCGCCGTCGGGGCCGCTCTTGCTGGTGATGAAGAAGGTCATGCTGGGAAACTGCAGCGGTTGCGGCGGCGGTGGCGTTGGCGGTGCCGGCGGCGTCTGCGCCTGCGATCCGCTGACGAGTACGAATAGTCCGAGTGCCGCAGCGAGAGTGGCCGTCCTGAACCTGCTTTGCATATCGTCCCCCCATTTTTTTGACTGCCGTGCACTCTGACTCGGGCGTCGCCGCCCGCCCAAATCACATCCTAGCGAGGGGGTGGCGGATCAGAGCGTCGCCAGCGTCTCCAGCACCTTGGGCTGCGGCCACGTCCAGCCCGACAGACTCTCGAAGGCCCGCATGGCCTTCAGCACGGCGTGGTCGGCACGCGGCGCTCCGACGAGCTGAATGCCGACCGGCAGGCCAGCTTTGGTGAGGCCTGCCGGCATGGAGGCCGCCGGGGCGCCGGTGAGGTTGAAGGGGAGCGTGAAGGGAGCGCCCTTGGTCCAGCGCGGGAACGCCGCTGAATTGTAAAGCGTCTCGACCGGCGGGCCGGCGGTCGGCGTCACGGGCGCCAGCAGCAGGTCGTACGTCCGGTGCCACAGCGCCATGTCGCGCGCGAGCTTGGACTTGGCCTCGTAGGCTCTCGCATAGTCGGCCAGCGTGATCGCGAGACCCTTCTCGGCGGCGGCGCGGAAGCCGGGATCGAGCTTGCCGTGGAGCTGACTCGGGATCTGGCGGAACCGCGTGGCGAAGCTGCCGATCCACAGCGGCTCGAAGGAGTTCTGCAGCGGTTCGATCAGCGGACCCACGTCCTCGACGATGGCGCCCAGTTGCTCGAAGCGTTTGGCCGCCTCGGCAACGAGATCGCGTACTTCGGGGTCGGCCTTCACATGACCGAAGTCGAGGCTGAGGCCGATCCGCCAGCCGCGTACGCCGTCGTCGAGTCCGACGGTGTAGTCGCGCGGATCGGCAGGCAATGAGCGCCAGTCGCGGGGGTCGGGACCGGCAGTCGCATTGAGCGCCAGCGCCGTGTCGAGCACCGAGCGCGCCAGAACACCCTGGCTCACGACGTCGGAGAAGGGGGAGTCGGCGGGATACTGCGCGATGCGGCCGTACGAGGGTTTCAAGCCGACCAGGACGGTGTGGGCGGCGGGAATGCGGATCGAGCCGCCGCCGTCGTTGCCGTGGTTGAAGGGCGCCACGCCTGCCGCCGTCATCGCCGAAGCGCCGCCCGACGAGCCGCCGGGCGAGTGTTTGAGGTTCCACGGGCTGCGCGTCGTGCCCTGCAACGGCGAGTCGGTGAGCGCCTTCCAGCCGAATTCCGGCGTCGTGGTCTTGCCGAGGATCGCCAGGCCGGCGGCGCGCAGGCGGCCGACCACCGGTGCGTCTTCGGTCGCCGGCGTCTCGTCCGTGGCGTGCGAACCGTAACGCGTCGGCCAGTCCTTGACGTTCGTGGTGTCCTTGATCGAGGTCGGCACGCCGTCGAGTGGCGACAGCGGTTCGCCTTTCTTCCAGCGCGCCTCCGACGCCCGGGCTGCCACACGTGCTCCCTCGGGATCGCTGAGGACAAGAAAGTTGAAGTGCCGCTGCAATCGTTCGGCGCGCTCCAGTGTCTCGTTCACGACCTCCACTGGCGAAAGATTGCCGCGCGCGTAGCGGCGGGAGATTTCAAATGCGGTTAGCCAAGTGAGCTCGTCAGTCATGCGTGTTTGCTCGTTCCGTGGGTCCTGCATTTGATACTAAGTTCCAGACGACGCGCAGTGTCGACTGCGTACTCTCGCGAGTCGAGAACCGAGTGAGGGAGCGTCTGGTGGAGAGCGTCGGCGCCGGTATCAGTGTCGTCGTCGTGTTCGTCCTGAGTTTCGCAGCCGGCTATGCCTGGGCACCGGCGCGTCCTTGGGCAGTGGCGCTCGGCGTGATCATCGGCTCGTTCTTTGCCGTCGTGTACATGCTCGCCGGCGTCGCCGCCGGCACACTGATGCCCGAGCTGCTTGAAGGCAGATCGGTGGGCGTCCATTTCATGATCCTGCTGGTCGTGCTGCCGACAGTCGGCGCCATCACCGCCGAGATTGCCCGGCTCTACGCCATGACCAGGAACCGGCTGTGATGGACGGCCCGGCCGCCGTTCTTAGGGTCGAAACGCCCGCCTTCCCGGCAGCCGCCCGACAACGCTAAGCTCCCCCGTCCCGCGAGGGGGGAAACAATGATCGAAGTGAAGCTTGGCGGCGCCACGGCGACGCGCATCGAAGAGACCTACGAGCCCAACTTCGAGGCCACGAAGTTCTTCGCCGACTGGACACCCGAGGTGGCGCGCCAGCATCGCGACTGGATGGTGCCCGACCATTATGACGAAGCCTCGGGCTGGCTGAAGCTCAGTATCCATAGCTGGCTGCTCAAGGTCGGCGGCAAGCGCATCCTGATCGACACTTGCGTGGGCAACCACAAGTCGCGCCCGCATCGGCCCAAGTGGGACATGATGGAGACCAAGTATCTCGAACGGCTGGCCGCGGCCGGCGTCAGCCCCGATCAGGTCGACATGGTGATGTGCACCCATCTGCACGTCGATCACGTCGGCTGGAACACCAAGCTCGAGAACGGCAAGTGGGTGCCGACCTTCAAGAACGCCAAGTATGTTTTCAGCCGCGAGGACTACGATTTCTACAAGGCCATCGACTCCGACCCGCAGAAGGGGCCGGCCAATGCCGGCTCGTTCCGTGATTCGGTGCTGCCTGTGGTCGAGGCGGGCCTCGCCCAGATCGTCTCGGGCGCCGCTGCCCTCGACGAGAATCTCCGGATCGAGCCGGCGCCCGGGCACACGCCCGGCACCATCGCCATCAAGTTCGAATCGCAGGGCAACAAGGCGCTGTTCTGCGGCGATATCCTGCACCACGCCGTGCAGGTCTTTAACCCTGAGTGGAACAGCTTCGCCTGCCTCGACCAGGTCAACGCCCGCAGGAGCCGGCGGGTGGCGCTGGAACATTGCGCCGGCTCGGGAGCGCTGCTGATGCCCTGCCATTTCGGCGCGCCCTTCACCTGCCACATCGACCAAAAGGGGGGCGGCTTCGCTCCCCGATTCAACGACAATTACTAGGGAGAAGACGATGATCTATGAAATGCGTGTCTATCGCTGCATACCGGGCCGCCTGCCGGCGTTGCTCAACCGCTTCGCCACCATCACGCTCAAGATCTGGGAAAAGCACGGCATCAAGCAGGCCGGCTTCTTCACCACCCTGATCGGCGACTCCAACCAGGAGCTGACCTATTTCCTCGCCTGGGAATCGCTGGCCGACCGCGAGAAGAAGTGGAACGCCTTCGCCGCCGATCCGGAATGGCACGCCAAACGCGCCGAGACCGAGAAGGACGGCGCGATCGTGGAGAACGTCGCCGTCCAGATGCTGACGCCGACGGCGTTCTCGTCGGTCAAATAGCTAATCGGCCTTGAGGCCCGCTTCCTTGGCGAGGCGGGCCCACTTGGCGAGGTCGTCGGCGACATAGGCCGCGAACTCGGCCGGCGTGCCGAATTGCGGGTCGGCGCCCAGTTCGGTGAATTTGCGCGCGATCTCGGGCGACCGGATGGTGGTGTCGACCGCGTCATGCAGGCGTTCGACCAGCGCGCTCGGCGTGCCAGCCGGCAAGAACACGCCGTAGGAGATCGCGCATTCGTAGCCCGGCAGGCCCGCTTCAGCGATGGTGGGAATGTCGGGTGCGGCGGCGGAGCGCACGGTCGAGGTCTGGCCGAGCGCGCGCAACTTGCCCGCCCTGGCGTGCGGCAGCGCTGTCGACAGACCGCCGAAATAAGTGTCGACCAGCCCCGCCATCAGGTCGGCCATCGCCGGCCCGCCGCCCTTGTAGGGCACGTGCACGATGTCGACCTTGCCCAGCGACTTGAAGAGTTCGAGCGCCAGATGCGTGGCGCCGCCGGCCCCGGCCGACGCGCCGTTCAGCTTGCCCGGCTGGGCACGGGCGAGCGCCAGCAGTTCGGCGACATTCTTGGCCGGCAGATCGGGCCGCACCACCAGCAGCATGGGATTGATGCCGATCGGCGCCACCGCGGCGAAGTCGACGCGCACGTCGTAGGGCAGGTTGCGGTTGAGCGCCGCCGCGATCGTGGTCGAGCCGTTCGAGCCCAGCATGAAGACGCCGCCGTCGGGCGGGGCCTTGGCCACCGAGTTGGCGGCGATCTCGCCGTTGGCCCCGGCCCGGTTCTCGACGACGACCGAGCGCTTCAACCGCTCGCCGATGCCGGGCGCAATGATGCGCGCCAAGAGGTCGTTGGGACCGCCCGGCGGAAATCCCACGACGAGGCGCAGCGGCCGGTCGGGAAAATCAACAGCCTGTGCGCGGGCAATTGCCAGCGGCAGGAAGGAGAGACCGGCGGCTGCGGCGCGGCGGGTGAGCATGGCCATGGCGGGAACTATGGTAGGCTTTCGTCCTTCCAGAGCATAGTCCGTCCGGTTGGAATCAGCCGGACGGACTATGCAACTAAAGGAAATGCTTCGTACAACGCGGTTCCATTTGAGCGGAAGCCGCACCAGGAGGAAACGAAATGAAACGCAGGACTTTCGTGGGCACGGCTGTTGCAGCGCTCGGGACAATGGCGGGCTCGACAGCGCAGGCGCAGGCCAAGATCGCCGGTGACGTGCGCTTCTTGTGCGGCTTCCCGCCGGGAGGCACCGCCGATCTGCTGTGCCGCATCCTGGGCGATGCGGTGACGTCGGAGGTCGGCCAAAAGGTGATCGTCGAGACCAAGACGGGCGCGAGCGGCTTCATTGCCAACGAGACCTTGGCCAATTCACCTCCCGACGGTCGCACCATCGGACTCGCCGCGATGGCCGCGCTGTGCGTGTCGCCGGTCATGCCGGGCCAGAAGCTGCCGATCAACGTTGACACCGACCTGACGCCGATCGCCAGCATCGTCGGCGTTTACAACATCCTGGTGTTCGGCAAGCACGTGAAGTTCCGCACCGTGCCGGAGCTGATCGAGGCGGCGAAGAAAGAGCCCGGAAAAATCTCCTACGCCTCGGCGGGCAACGGCACGTCGCAACATCTCGCCGGCGAACTCTTCAAGAAGCTGGCCGGCGTCAACCTGCTGCACGTCCCTTACCGCGGCGGCGCGCCGGCCATCCAGGACATCGTCGCGGGCAATTGCGACGTGATGTTCGGCAACATGCCGGAGTTCCTCGGCCAGATCGCCGGCAACAACCTGATTCCGATCGCCTTCGGCTCGCCGCGCCAGTCGCCGATGTTCGCCACCCTGCCGCTGATCTCGCAATGGCTGCCGGGCTACGAGGTGGTGAACTGGTTCGCCACCTTCGGGCCGCGCGGCCTGCCGGCCGACCTCATCGGCCTGTGGAACAGGGCGCTGCGCGTCGCCGTCGCGAAGCCGGAGGTGCAGAAGCGCTTCGCGGACAGCGGCATGGATACGACGATCGGCTCGCCGGAAGACCTCAAGGCCACCATCGCCGCCGACCGCAAGAAATGGTCGGAGGTGATCCAGGCGGCCGGCATGCGCGCCGACTGACATATGGCCCTGGCGAAGACGGCGCACGGAACCCTGCATTACGACGTCGTCGACCAGACGGCGCCCTGGCAGAAGCCGCGCGACGCCGTCCTGTTCCATCACGGCATCGGTGCCAGCGCCGCCCTCTGGGCGGGCTGGCTGCCGCAGCTCGTCGATCGCTATCGCGTCGTCGTCTTCGACATGCGCGGTTACGGGCGCTCGCACATCCCGGCGGCCGATTTCAAATGGTCGCTCGATCTGATGGTCGAGGATCTGTTCGCCGTTGCCGCCGCCGCCGGGCTGTCACGGTTCCATCTCGTGGGCGAATCGATCGGCGGCACCGTGGCGCTTGCCGCGGCCCTCGCCCGACCAGAACGACTGGCCACACTCACCGTGAGCAATGGCGCTCATCTCGGCGCCTCGATCCAGGGCGTGGCAACCTGGCGGCGCGAACTCGATGAGGGCGGCGTGAAGCTTTGGTCGGATCGTTTCATGCCGAGCCGCTTCCATGATGGCGCGTTGTCGCCCGAACGCCTGAAGTGGTTTGCCAGCCAGCAGGAGCAATGGCCGCGCGACTCGATCTTGAATGCGCTCGGTGTGTTGGTCGGCACCGATCTCACGCCGCGGCTGGGTGAGATAGAGTGCCCGACCCTGCTGCTGCATCCCGACGGCAGCCCGTTCATTCCCGTGCCGGTCATGGCTGAGTTGCATCGATTGCTGCCCCATGCGCAGCTCAATGTTATCGGCCATTCGCGACACGGCCTGCCGTATTCCCACGCATCGCAGTGCGCGGCCCTGTTGCGCTCGTTTCTCGACTCTGGCGTAGCGGGCTGATATCGACTCGCGGCATCGTTGAGGATCGGACGGCAATAACGGACGAGGAAATGATGAGACGGGTACTGGCTGCCGCCGCCCTGGCAATCGCCTTTTCTGCAGCGCCCGGCTTTGCCCAGGAAAAGCTCGCAGTGTGGTGGGTCAAGGGCAGCTACAAGTCCGAAGACGACGCGTTGCTCACGGCGATCAGGAAATTCGAGACCAAGACCGGCGTCAAAGTCGAGCTCTCGCAGTTTGCCGAACAGGATATCGTTGCCAAGACGATTGTCGCTCTGGAGTCCGGTTCGCCGCCCGACCTCGCTTATGCCGACACCTACGACGTGCAAGTCGCGGGCAAGTGGGCGTTTGACGGTCTTCTCGAGGACATCTCCGATGTCATCGAGCCGATGAAGAGCCGGTTCTCGCCCAACACCGTCGAAACCGCCTACCTCTACAACGACAAGACCAGGAAGAAGGCCTACTACGCCTTCCCGACCAAGCAGGAGACGCTGCACATCCAGTACTGGAAGGACATGCTGGGAATGGCGGGCTTCAAGGAAAGCGATATTCCCGGCACCTGGAAGGAGTTTTGGTCGTTCTGGTGCGACGCCGCGCAGCCGGCCTACCGCAAGGTCACCAACAACCGCGTTTATGGCACCGGCTTCCCGATGGGCGTCGAATCGACCGACTCTTTCCTGTCGTTTCTGAGCTGGGTCGACGCCTACAACGTCAAGCTGGTCGACGATGCCGGGCGCCTGCTGGTCGACGACCCCAAGGTCAAGGCGGGGCTGGTCAATGCGCTCAAGGATTACACCGACGTCTATGTGAAGGGCTGCACGCCGCCCGCATCGACGACCTGGAAGGACGCCGCCAACAACGTCGCCTTCGACGACCGTACGATCATGATGACGCACAACCGCACGATCTCGATTGCGCTCAAGTGGCTGGACGTCGCCAACAACGAGCGGCTGACGGCCGAGCAGCGTGCCGCCGGCCGCAAGGCCTATGACGAGCTGATCGCCACGGCCGGGTTCCCCGACAAGCCCGACGGTTCGCCGATGGTCTATCGCACCTCGGTGAAGGTCGGCGTGATCTTCCAGGCGTCCAGGAACAAGAAGCGGGCGCGCGAACTTCTGACGTTCCTGCTCGAAGAGGACAATCTCCGTCCCTACGTCGAGGGCGCCCTCGGCCGCTGGTTTCCGGTGACCAAGGAAAGCCAGAAGAGCCCGTTCTGGCAGGTCGACAAGCATCGCAAGGCGGCGCACGACCAGTTCATGGCCGGCACGTTGCCCTTCGAATTCACCAGGAACTACAAGTTCGCCACCCTGAATAAGGAGAACATCTGGGCCAAGGCGATGAACCGGGTGGTGAACGACAGGGTGCCGGTCGACAAGGCGGTCGACGAGCTGATCGCCCGCATCAAGGAAGTGGTGAACTGATCGTCGGCGCCGTGAAAGGGTAGGGCCGTTCTCGGCGAAATTGACCGCCGGTGGACGGTCTGGAACGATAGGCGATGCACTTCGCGATCCTGGGCGAAATCAGGGCGACGGAAACGATCGCGACGGGCTCTGGCATCAGGGAAATCGCTCGGCTGCGGAAGCTCCACGGCACCGGCCGCTGGCGCAAGCGCAAGGGATTTGCACAGGTGAGGCTTCGGAACGGCGCGGTCGTCACCGCTGAAATTCACTGGTATGAAGCGGGCAACATTGGCAAGCGCGAGTTCAAGATCAAGCGACTCCTGCGAGGAGAGTAGTCATGGCTAGACCGGCAAAAAGACTCGTCATCTGTCTCGACAACGCCGGCTACGAAGCGTCGCTGGAGCGTCGAAAGATATATCTGTCGATCCCAGATCCGAAGGTCGAGAAGCTTGGCCAGATTCGCGTGATAGACGAGTCTGGCGAGGACTATCTGTACGACAAGCACGCCTTTCGGGAATTGTCGCTTCCGCTCTCCATTCGCCGTGCGGTTCTATTGGCGGCATGATGTTGAGAGCTTTTGCTGGCTTGCAACAGCGATCTAACGGGCATTCCGCAAGCACAGGTCCTCGGGCCTCACCGCCGGCGCGGTGAGGGGGTAGGGCGCGAGCCTTTCAACAGAATCACCTCGCCCTGAGGCGGGCGCCAATCAGGACGCATCGCTCTGCGGTGCTTTTTGGGGTGAGGTCCGTGCGGTTCGGTCTTCGGAACGCGCTTTGGATCACCGAGGCGGCGCAGCCGGTAAATCCATCGTAAGGTACGCCCTCGCGATCGAGAGGGGAGAACGCCATGCCGATGCCGGTCGAGACCGACACAACGAGTCCCAAATATCTGCGCGACAAGTACGCCATCGTTGGCGTCGGCGAGACGACCTATATGCGCGGCTCCGGCGTGACGACACGCGCGCTCGGCAGCTGGGCGGTGCGCAATGCCATCGAGGACGCCGGCCTGAAACCGTCCGATGTCGACGGCATATTGTCCTACCAGGGAGTCGATTCGACCTTTTCGACTTTCGTCGCCGGCGACCTCGGTATCCGCCCGAACTTCTACATGGACGTGTTCGGCGGCGGCTCCTCGACCGAGGCGCTGGTTGGCATGGCGATGGGCCTGATCGAGGCCGGCATGTGCAAGGTCGTGGTGATCTTTCGTGCCATGAACGGCTTCTCCCAGGTCCGCATCGGCGGCACCGGAGCGCGCTCGGTGGCGCCGGTGTCGGGCGACATGCTGCACGCCCGCTCCTATGGTTGGCAGAGCGCAGGCCAGATGTTCAGCCCGACCTTCATGCGCCACATGTACGATTACGGCACGCGGCCCGAGCAGGTGGCCGCCGTCAAGGCGATCCACAGCGAGCATGGCTCGAACAATCCCAAGGCCTTCTACAAGAAGCGCGTCACCGTCGCCGACGTGCTGGCCAGCCGCATCATCTGCAAGCCGCTGCATCTGCTGGATTGCTGTGTCGAGACCGACAACGGCACTGCGCTGGTCGTGACCACTGCCGACCGGGCGCGCGACTGCCGCCATCCGCGCACGCTGATCCGCGGCGTCGTCGGTCGATGCAGCAAGCCGCGCACCGACATGCATTACCAGCACGGCCCGATCTCGACGGTCGCCGGCCATTATGCGCGTGAGATCCTGTGGCCCAACGCCGGGGTCGGGCCGGAAGATGTTGACGTCACCGGCTCCTATGATGCCTTCACTTTCACCACCATGCTGCAGCTCGAGGACTACGGCTTCTGCAAGAAGGGCGAAGGCGGCGAGTATGTCAGCGATGGCACGATCCGCCTCGGCGGGCGGCGCCCCAACAACACCAGCGGCGGCCATCTGAACGAGGGCTATACGCACGGGCTGAACATGGTGATCGAGAACGTGCGCCAGCTGCGCCACGATGCCGACGATTCGTGTCCGGTGGGCCCCGACGGCAAGCGCCAGCACACCTACGACTACCGCGAGGGCGGCTGCCGGCAGGTCAGGAAATGCGAAGTAACGGCCAATCTGGGCTGGGCCAACCCGGGCACCGGCTCGGCCATGGTCATGCGGCGCGATTAGGGAGAAAGACCATGGCACTGCAAGCGACCTACCTCGGCATGCCGCTCGACGTGAACGACCTCGACGTCGAGAACCTGGCGTATTTCAAGCACTGCGCGGCGCACGAATTTCATCTGCAAAAGTGCAGCGCCTGCAGCCTTGTGCGCTATCCGCCGACCACCGCCTGTCCGTGGTGCGCCAGCCCAAAGTCGGAATGGGTGCCGGTCGATGGGCGCGGCGCCGTCCACTCCTACACCGAGGTCCACCACGCCATTCAGCCTGCCTTCAAGGCGCACGCGCCCTATCTCATCCTGCTGGTCGACCTCGACACGCAGAAGGGCAAGCCGAGCGAGCATGAGGCACTGCGGGTCGTCGGCAACCTCGCGACGCCCGATGGCGTGTTGGCGCCGCCGGAGATGGTGCGTCGTGTCGGCATCGGCACACGCGTCCGCATGGTCTTCAGCGACGTGGCCCCGGGTCTCGCCCTGCCGCAATGGACCATCGACGAGGCCGCGACCCAGCCCGACAAGCCGTGGCGCTATCCGCAGGAGTGATTGGGCGCAGGTTCGGGGTCATGCCGGCCGGGCGGCGGCGAGCAAGGCGCGGCGCGGCAAATTGCGGGGCATGGCGCCCTCCTCAACTCAAGCGCGGGCGGGCTGAAGCGGCAATGGGGCAACGGCGCGGCTGGCCAGACGTTTGCGATCGGTCTCCGGACGGATGAACAGCAGGCCGATGACCCCGCCGACCAGCAGCAGCAGGCCGAGGATGAAGAAGCCCTTCTCGTAGCCGGCCGCCGGCGAGGCGGCGCTCTCGATAACAAAGCCCATGGCGTAGGGCGCTACGACGCCGGCAAAGGTGACGACCGAGGTGGCGATCGCAAGCATCGCGGCGCGTTGCGGCTGCGGCGTGAGCTCGCTCACGATCATCGGGATGACGACGAAGATCGTGCTGCCGATCGCGGTGCCGAAGACCAGGCAGGCAAGCTTGAGTTCGGGCGTCGGCATCGAGCCGACGAAGGGCAGCGCGCAGCCGCCCAGTATCACCGTGGTGGCGGCCAGCGCGCCGCGGCAGAGGCGGCTCGAGACGCCTTGCTTCTTCAGCCGCTGCGAGACCGCGCCGCCGGTCAGCACCACGATCATGCCGAAGATCCACGGCAGGATGGTGAGGTTGCCGCCAACCTCCTGGGAATAGCCCAGCCCTTCGACCAGGTAGGAGGTGAACCAGGTGAGCCCGAGCGCCAGGCCCGAGTAGCTGGCGAAGCCCGCGCAGCAGACGGCGATGATGGTGGGCGAGGTGAGCAGGTAGCGGTAGGGCACGTGCCGGCCGGCTGCCTCTCCAGTTCCGTCGGCGGTGGTCATCGGCGCATCGACCAGCGTGCCCTCGCGGCCGAGGAACACCCACAGCACCGCCCACAACAGGCCGACCACGCCCAGCGCGCCGAACGCCCAGTGCCAGGAATAGGTGACGATGATCCAGTTGAGCACCGGCACCGCGACGATGACGCCCATCGCCGAGCCCTGGGCGATGATGGCGGTCGGCACGCCGCGCAGCGAATCGGGAAACCACTTGTAGATGGCATGCGTCGCCACGGGTCCGGCCGGCCCCTCGCCGGCGCCCAGCACGATGCGCGAGGCGATCAGCACTTCGAGGCTGACCGCGCCCAGCATCGGGAACTGCACCACCGACCAGACGATGGCCATGACCAGGAGCGCGTGGCGCGTCTGCACGCGGTTGGCGAGGAAGCCCACCAGCACGGCCGAAATGGCGAACAGGAAGAAGAACGACGAGCCGATCAGCCCGAACTGCTTGGGTGTCAGGCCGAGCTCGTGCTTGATCGGCTCGGCTGCCAGCCCGACCACGACCTTGTCGGCGAAGTTGATCAGCATGAATAGGAAGATCAGGGCGGTCATGCCCCAAGCGCCCTTGAGAGGGCGTTCCTTTGCTGTCACTCCGCAGCACTCCCTATGCCCGATGACCGGGTCTTGTGGCTCATTAAGACAGCTGCGTGCGCCAAAGAAAAGGGCGCCCCGTTGCACTCGGCGGCGCCCTTTCCGATGTGGCTTGGCGAGAGATCAGCCCTTGATGAACGGGCACTTGCCTTCGTTGACCGGGCGGAACGCTTCGTTGCCCGGAACGGTGGCGAGCAGCTTGTAGATGTCATCCTTGTTCTTGGACTCGGCTGGTGACTTGACCTGGAACAGGTACATGTCGCGCTCGACACGGCCGTCGGCGCGCAGCTTGCCGTTCTTGGTCATGACGTCGTTGATCGGCAGTTCGCGCATCTTGGCCATCACCGCCTTGGCATCGTCGGTGCCCGCCGCCTGCACGGCCTTGAGATAGTGCAGGGTCGAGCTGTAGGCGCCGGCGGTCAGCATGCTCGGGATCTTGTCGCGCTTGGCGCGGAAGCGCTTGGTCCAGGCGCGGGTGTCGTCATTGAGATCCCAGTAGAACGACTCCGACAGCACCAGACCCTGCGCCACCGGGAGCGTGAGCGCCACGACGTCGGTCGAGAAGACGAGGAGGCCGGCCAGGCGCTGGCCGCCCTTGACGATGCCGAATTCGCCGGCCTGCTTGATCGAGTTGATGGTGTCCTGGCCGGCGTTGGCGAGACCGATGATCTTGGCCTTCGACGCCTGGGCCTGCAGCAGGAACGACGAGAAGTCCTGCGTGCTGAGCGGATGCTTGACGCCGCCCAGCACCTTGCCGCCCGCTGCCTTGACGACGGTCGTCACATCGCGCTCCAGCGCATGGCCGAAGGCATAGTCGGCGGTGAGGAAGTACCACGAATCGCCGCCGCCCTTGACGATGGCACCGCCGGTCACCTTGGCCAGGGCATAGGTATCGTAAACCCAGTGCGCGCCGGTTTCCGAGCAGGCGGGGCCCGTCAGGTCGGCCGAGGCGGCGCCAGTGATGATGTCGACCAAACCCTTTTCCTGGGAGATCTTCCGCACAGCGAGGGCCACCGAGGAGGTGCCCAGGCCGGTGATCATCTTCACGCCGTCGACATCGTACCAGCGGCGTGCGATCGCGGCGCCGACGTCGGGCTTGGTCTGATGGTCGGCGGACAGGAGCTCGACGGGGCGGCCGAGAACCTTGCCGCCGAAGTCGTCGATCGCCATCTGCGCGGCCTCGACCTCGCCGAGGTTGAGATCGGCATAGACGCCGGAAAAGCCCTCAGTGATGCCGATCTTGAAGGGCGCGGGCGCCTGGGCCTGCGCGATGGCCACGAGCCCTGCCGCGGTCAGCCCGACGGCAGCGGCCGCGACCGCGCCGGCGCAACGAACGGCACTTGCAACTCTCATACTCTAGTCCTCCCAAAAGCAATTCCCCGTCAGGCGCGAAATCTAGCGACCGTTCAGGCCTGACGCCAGTGCTGGACAGTGGCGCAAAGCTTCGATTTATTCGCGACACCCAAGGGGGGTGGATGGCGGAAGAAGAAGTAATTCTCGAAGCAAGCGGGCTCACGAAGGAATTCAAGGGCTTCGTGGCGGTCAAGAATGTCGACCTGCGGATCCGGCGGCACACCATCCATGCCCTGATCGGTCCCAATGGCGCCGGCAAGACCACTTGCTTCAACCTGCTGACGCATTTTCTGACGCCGACGGCGGGGCGCATCCGCTTCAAGGGCCGCGATATCACCGGCAGCTCGCCGGCGGCTATTGCCCGCATGGGGCTGGCGCGTTCTTTCCAGATTTCTGCTGTATTTCCCCATCTGACGGTGCGCGAGAACGTGCGCGTGGCGCTGCAGCGCAAGCTCGGCATCTCCTTCCATTTCTGGCGTTCCGAGGCCGTGCTCGGCGCACTCGACGCGCGGGCCCTGGAACTGGTCGAGGCCGTGGGGCTCTCCGCTTTCGCCGAGCTGGCGGCGGTCGAACTGCCCTACGGCCGCAAGCGGGCGCTGGAGATCGCCACCACCTTGGCGCTCGAGCCCGAGATGATGCTGCTCGACGAGCCGATGGCGGGGCTGGGCCAGGAGGACATCAAGCGCATCGGCGTGCTGATCCGCCAGGTCGCGCGTGACCGCACGGTGCTGATGGTCGAACACAACATGTCCGTGGTTGCCGACCTTTCCGACACCATCACGGTGCTGGCGCGCGGCGAGGTGCTGGCCGAGGGCCCTTACGCGACCGTCTCGAAGAACCCGCTCGTGATCGAAGCCTATGTCGGGACCGGTCATGGCTGAGCCGCTGCTCAAGGACGCTCTGCTCAGGGTGGAGAACCTGCAGGCCTGGTACGGCGAATCGCACATCCTGCATGGCGTCGACTTCGAGATCGGACGCGGCGAGCTGGTGACGCTGCTTGGCCGCAACGGCGCCGGCAAGACGACGACGCTGAAGTCGGTCATGGGGATCGTCGAGAAGCGCACCGGCTCGGTGTCGTTCGACGGCGGCGAGACGGTGGGTCGTCCGTCGAACGAGATCGCGCGGCTGGGGCTTGCCTATTGCCCGGAGGAACGCGGCATCTTCGCCAGCCTCAATGTCGAGGAGAACCTGCTGCTGCCGCCGGTGGTCAAGCCGGGCGGCATGAGCCTGGCGGATATCTACGATCTTTTCCCCAATTTGCAGGAGCGCCGGCGCAGCCAGGGCACCAAGCTGTCGGGCGGCGAGCAGCAGATGCTGGCGATCGGCCGCATCCTGCGCACCGGCGCCAATCTCCTGCTGCTCGATGAGCCGACCGAAGGCCTGGCGCCGGTCATCGTCCAGCGCATCGACGAGATCATCCGCCAGCTCAAAGGTCGCGGTTTCACCATCCTGCTGGTCGAGCAGAACTTCCACTTCGCCGTGGCCGTGGCCGACCGCCACTACATCATGGAGGACGGCCGCGTCGTCGATACGATGACCGCCGCCAACGTTAAGCAGAATCTCGGCAAGTTGCAGGCCTATCTCGGTGTCTGATTAGGGGGGGTGTGACGGAGCCATGTTCGAGATCTTCGGCGTTTCCTCCCAGCTGCTGTTCAGCCAGCTCCTGCTCGGCCTGATCAATGGCGCCTTCTACGCCATGCTGAGTCTGGGCCTCGCCGTGATCTTCGGCATGCTGAACGTGATCAACTTCACGCACGGTGCGCAGTACATGATGGGCGCCTTCGCCGCCTGGCTGCTGCTCGGCATCCTCGACATCCCGTTCTGGGTGGCGTTGGTCCTCGCGCCGTTGATCGTCGGCCTGTTCGGCGTGCTGCTCGAGCGGCTGATGCTGAAGCGCATCTATCACCTCGACCACCTCTACGGCTTCCTGCTGACGTTCGGCCTCGCGCTGGTGATCGAGGGTCTGTTCCAGTGGAAGTGGGGCTCCTCGGGTGCGCCTTACCCCAGTCCGATTCCCGGTGGCTACAACCTCGGCTTCATGTTCCTGCCGGCCTATCGCGGCTTCGTCGTGGTGGCGGCTCTCGTGGTCTGTCTCGCCACCTGGTACGGCATCGAGCGCACGCGGCTCGGCGCCTACCTGCGCGCCGCCACCGAGAATCCGTCGCTGGTGCGCGCCTTCGGCATCAACGTGCCGCGGTTGATCACGCTCACTTACGGTCTGGGCGTCGGGCTGGCGGCCCTGGCCGGCGTCCTGGCGGCGCCGATCCAGCAGGTTTCGGCGGTGATGGGCACCAACCTCGTGCTGATCGTGTTCGCCGTCGTGGTGATCGGCGGCATGGGTTCGATCATGGGCTCGATCGTCACCGGCTTCGGCCTCGGCCTGATCGAGGGCTTCACCAAGGTGGTCTATCCGCCGGCCTCCAACACGGTGGTCTTCGTCGTCATGGCGATCGTCCTGCTGGTCAAGCCGGCCGGCCTGTTCGGGCAAAGCAAATGACCGGCCAGCGCCTCTTCGCCATCGTTCTGTTCGTCCTGGCACTGATCGCGCCGTGGGTCGTCTATCCGGTGTTCCTGATGACGGCGCTGTGCTTTGCGCTGTTTGCCTGCGCCTTCAATCTGCTGCTGGGCTATGCCGGCCTCATGAGCTTCGGCCACGCCATGTTCTTCGGCATGGCCGGCTACTTCTACGGCCACGTCGTCAAGGCCTGGAACATGCCGCCCGAGCTCGGCCTGCTGGCCGGCGTCCTGGGTGCGGCGGCGCTGGGCGCCGTCACTGGCGCCTTGGCGATCCGCCGCCAGGGCATCTACTTCGCCATGATCACGCTGGCCTTCGCCCAGATGATCTACTTCATCTGCGTGCAGGTGCCATTCACCGGCGGCGAGGATGGCCTGCAGGGCATTGCCCGCGTGCCGTTGCTGGGCGGCCTGATCCCGACCAAGGACGATCGCGTACTCTACTACGTGGTGCTGGCGATCTTCCTGTTCGGCTACGGCGCCATCTACCGCTTCATCCATTCGCCGTTCGGCCAGGTGCTCAAGGCGATCCGCGACAACGAACAGCGGGCAGTGTCGCTGGGCTACGAGGCCGATCGCTACAAGTTGCTGGCCTTCGTGCTCTCGGCGGCGCTGGCCGGCCTTGCCGGCGCCACCAAGGCGATGGTGCTTCAGTTCGCCACGCTCACCGACGTGAGCGCTGCAATGTCGGGCGAGGTCGTGCTGATGGCGCTGGTCGGCGGGCTCGGCACCATCATCGGTCCGGTGGTCGGCGCCTTCATCATCATCACCATGCAGAACTATCTCGCCTCGTTCGGGGAGTTCGTGCTGGTCATCCAGGGTTGCATCTTCGTGGTGATCGTCATGGCGTTCCGCAAGGGCCTGGTCGGCGAAGTCGCCGACTGGTGGAAGATGCGCCGCAAGGCAAGCTGACGGATCGGCGCTGGCGCCGATGGGCGGCGCTGGCGCCGATGGCCGGCGCTAGCGCAACCATCCACGCTGCATCATGTAGCGGATGCCGTGGATCACCAGGCTTCCGGCCCCGGCGGCGAGGAAGCCGAAAATGCCGCCCCTGATCACGTTGATCGCTCCTCCTTCGACTCCCGCCAGCGCCCCGCAAATGGTGATCACTGCCGTGATGAAGGGAAAGCTGAACGCGCCGACGGTGCACACGGCGATGACGATGCCGATCGGGACGGCGACGAAGCCCGTGCCGACACCCTTCCAAAATCCGTAGATCCAGGTCGCCACCATGGCAAGGCCAGCCGCACCCAACAGTATCTTGTTGGGCCACTTGAACGATTTTCTCGAACGGGCGCGAGACATGTGAGAATGTCGGGGCGGAGCGTGGAGCCTTTATCGAGAACAGACGATCGGCAGTTTGGAGGCCCATTGCATCGAACACATCTCCTCCGGGAAGGCCGCCCAGACGGCGGCCACGATCAGCAACAACAGCAGCACCGGTTTGGCGAGGCGCAGGAACGCCGGCACGGCCACCCGCAACGCCCAGTAGACGAGCAGGGCAGCTGCAACAACAGAAAGAACCCGGTACTGGACGCTCCACGAGTCCCAACCGCTCAGGTCGGCCCGTGCCACGAGCTTCTGCAGAAAATCCACGACCTCTTTTTAGGGCATCGATGGGCACACTGCAAAACCGCGCGGTGCATGGCCGACGGCTGAAGCGAAAGTCATCGCGCTTTAGTAGCCTTCGCGCCGGCCGCCGCTCGCGTAGCCGGCCCGGACAATCCTGATGCCAGCGATCCCCTGGATCACGAGAGCGGCAATTGGCAGGCCGACCAGAGCAAGCAGTTTTGCGGCTGCGGAGCTGACGAACAGGAGCATGAGTCCGAGACTGCAAAAAGCAAGCAAGCCGATCACTGCACTGGCCAGGAGCATCAGCAGGGAAGACCCCGCAAACCCTTTGTGCAGGACATACAGCGGACCGAAGAGCGATGCCCACAGGTAGGACCACCCATCGAGAAATGTGGATTCAGCTATTTCGGGATGGTCCAGTCGATAGGTTCTGAGCATTGATTCACCGCCCGTTCGCGTCACCTCCGAAGGGGCGCAAATCAGGTCATCGCGTTGGCGACGTTGCCCAGCACGTTCGTGACCTTGCCGCCGACGGTCCTCATGGCCGTGATGGCGGCAACGGCGATCAGCGAGGCGATCAGCGTGTACTCGATGGCGGTGGCGCCCTGATCGCCGTTCATCAGGCGGCGGAAAATGGCCAGCATGGGAGCATCTCCGAGGGAATTGATGTCTTGTTTATCGACGGACTCGACACAACACTTTCAATGCCCTCGATTGTACGCGCGGCGGCTGCGCTCCCGGCTTGGTATTGGGTATCGATTGGTTCGATTTGTATCGATTGCAACAGGCGCCCGACGAGGCTGTGCGGGCGTCAGGTCGGCTTGCCGAGCATCCTGTCGCTGCGGTCGAAGATCTCGCCGATGTAGCGGGTGCTCCACACGCTTTGCCAGTTCCGGTCGATGGCCAAGATGGAAGAAACACGCTTATGATACGGAAAAACGCTGCCGAGTATAGCGTCGCTGTCGACATGGTGCTGCAGGAAGACCCCATTCTCGTCGAAGACCACGCCATCGGGCCGGAGCAGCCGCCGGAACGTCTCGGCATAGAACCGGACTTGGTCGACGGACATCTCCGGAAAGGACATCGTGTTTATCGCGAGGTCGATGGGCTGCAAGGCACTGGCGAACTCGTCGATCAGATAGTTGGCGACGAACAGGAAATTGAAATGCTCCGGAACCTTGTCGCCCGGTCCGAGAACATGGCACCGCTCCCCGTCGAAAGGCGCGCTTAGGTAGATCGCGCTGTAGTAGAGCGAGCTCGGCAGATCGACCGCGATGTACTCGAGCTGATCCTTGAAGATCGACTTCAAGGCGTAGGCAAGGGCGCCGTATCCCGGGCCGACTTCGAGCACACGCGCTCGCCCGCGGCGCGCGATATCGGCGTCAAGCTTGTCGAGAACGCCCGACGCCAGAAGCCCGTTGATGCGGGACTGGCACATGATGGTGTCGGGGTTGACCACGACGCCACCGACATCGATGCCGATCTCGCCGAACATGCGGGGGGCGGCCACGACATACCGGGCGGGCACGTTGTGGACAAAGCGCTCATATTCCGGAACGAGATGGGCCAGTCGCTCAGCCACGTCGAAGCGACTGGCGTGGATATCGGAGATGCCATCTGGGATGCCGGACCCCAGCTGGGCCAGGAATTCTTCGCCGCCGTCGCCTGGAAAGCGGCGCCTGTCGAGCCGATCAAGGATCGGCAGGTGAAAACCTATGAAAGGCGCAGACAGCCGCAGATAGTTGATATCATTGTACGCCGTCCGGCATCTCAGGCCGTTGGCCGGGACGATGCTCGCCCATTCGTTGCCGGGCAACGCGATGTCGCGGTCCAAACCGTTGCGATCGGCGTAGGCAAGGGCGTCGTCGTAGAGGAGTTGGATGCGTTCGGCCAGGGCGACGCAGCGGGCGTGCTGCTCGGGGCTCAGGTTATGGTTGTCCTTGAGCGTATGGGTGCGATGGTTAGGACGGGGCGTTCGCTTCAGGCGGGACAGGAAATTCATTCGCCAATCGTTCCTGGGCAGCGAACCGATCAGGCTCGATTGATCGATAATTTGGCGGACCCGGCGAGATTCGAACTCACGACCTCTGCCTTCGGAGGGCAGCGCTCTATCCAGCTGAGCTACGGGTCCGCGACGGGCCGGACCATAGCGGACGGACCCGCTGCTCGCAACGGAGCAGGACGAACGCCCGACTTGGCGGCGGCTGCCGATTAGGCGACAGTTGGACCATATGAAAGCTGTCCAGGAGGAAATGACATGAACAGCAATCGCCGCGGCTTGGTCCGCGCCTCGGGCGCCGCCGTCACTCTCGCCATGCTGGGCTCGTTCGCCGGCCGAGCTGGTGCGCAAGGCATGCCGCTCGAGACCGTCCGCATCGTCACCGGCTTCCCACCGGGTGGCTCGACCGACACGCTGTCGCGGCGTGTCGCCGAGAACCTGCGTGGCGGCACCTACGCCAAGACCGCGCTGGTCGAGAACAAGCCGGGGGCCGGCGGCCAGATCGCGGTGCAGGGCATGAAGGGCGCGCCGACCGACGGCAGCGTCCTGCTGATGACGCCGGCTTCGATGCTGATGATCTACCCGCACATCTACAAGAAGCTGGCCTACGACGCCTTCGCCGACGTCACTGCCGTGACGCTTGCCTGCACCTTCGATTTCGGCTTCTGCGCCGGCCCCGCGGTGCCCGACAGCGTCAAGGACATCCCGGGCTTCCTCGCCTGGTGCAAGGCCAATCCCGACAAGGCCAACTACGGCTCGCCGGGAGCGGGCGCGGTACCGCATTTCATCGGCGTGCTGCTGGGCCGGGCCGGCGGCATCGAGCTGAAGCACGTGCCCTATCGCGGCACGCAGGCGGCCATCCAGGACATGGTGGGGGGCCAGGTCCAGGCGGTGTCGGGCCCGGTCGGCGAGTTCACCCAGCAGGTCAATGCCGGCAAGGCGCGTTTCCTCGGTGTGTCGGGCGCCACGCGCAGCCGCTTTGCGCCCAACGTGCCGACCTTCGCCGAGCAGGGCTACAAGGACCTGGTGTTCTCCGAATGGTTCGGCTTCTTCGCGCCGGGCGGCACGCCGGCGCCGGTGGTGCTGAAGGTCAACACCGCCTTGCGCGCCGCGCTCGCCCAGAAGGACGTGGTCGACGGTCTTGCCGTCATGGGCCTGGAGGCCAAGTCTTCGACCCCCGAGGAGCTCGCCAAACTCCTGAAGGAGAACTACGACCGCTGGGGCCCGATCGTGAAACAGATCGGATTCACGGCGGACTCCTAGACTCTGCGTGCTCCCTCGCGGGCGTAGGTCGCGACCGCGCGCTCGACCAGCACCTTGCGATCGATTTTGTTGGTCCCGGCAAGCGGCAGCTCTGGCAGGAACCAAACCGCGCGCGGATGGGCGTAGGCCGGCCCGTTGTCGAGCGCGAAGCGGCGCAGCGCGTCTTCGCTCGGCGTGGTTCCGGGCTTCGGTACCACGAAGGCCACGGGAATCTGGTACTTGATCTCGTCCGGCACCGGCACGACGCAGACTTGTGCCACGTCGGGGTGCTGGCCGAGCAGCTTCTCGACTTCGCCGGGATAAACGTTCTCGCCGCCGCACTGGAACATGTCGTCGGCGCGGCCGACGAAGAAGACGAAGCCGTTGTCGTCGCGACGCATGACGTCGCCGGTGTCGTACCAACCGTCGATCAGGCGCTTCTTGGTGTCGGCCTCGCGGTTGAGATAGCCGCTCATGTTGGCCGGTGTGCGGATGTGCAGGACGCCCTGCCTGGCGTCGCCGCCCACGAACTTCACCTCGATGCTCTTGCGCGGGTAGCCGAGCGCTCCCATCGGCTTGGCGATGCCGTCGGGATGCGGCCCGAAGCCCAGTGGTCCCGACTCCGTCGTGCCCCAGCTGTTGGCCGTCTCGGCGTTTGGGAAGAGCTTGTGCATCTGTTCGAAGAACTCCGCCGTCGAGGGCGCCGAGCCGGTGACGGCGGTGGTGACACAGCCGAGATCGGCTTTGGCGAGTTCCTCGGTCTCGCGCATCACCAGCGCCAGCATGGTCGGCACCGAGGTGATCATGGAAACTCGATAGCGGTCGATGGCGCGGATGTAGCCCTTGGCGGTGAAGTTGGTCATCAGCACGATGGTGCCGCCGTTCAGCATCACCAGCTTGGCGCTGAAAAGCCCGTTCATGTGAAACAGCGGTGCTGCGATCAGCACGCTCTTGCCTTCGATGCCGGGACGCTGTTCGGGCGTGGCGCCGGTCGCCCACAGATAGCCGCCATGGCTGAGCGGCACGCCCTTGGGCAGGCCGGTCGAGCCCGAGGTGTAGAGCACCATCGCGACTTCTTCCCGCCGCATGTCGATCGCGGCGAAGGGTCCGGGATCGAGCAGGGTATCGAGCTGCTCGATCGCCACCGTCGGCACCAGCGCGCTCACCAGGGGTGCCCGCTCGGCGTCAGCGATCGCCAGCTTGATGGCGGCGTCCTTCATGATGTGGGCCACCGTCTCGCGCGGCAGCTTGTGATTGACGCAGACCGAGACCAGGCCCGCCGCCATGGTCGCCATGTATAGGATCAGATAGTCGGCGCTGTTGGCCGCGACGATCGCCACCGCCTCGCCGCGCTTCAGGCTGCGTTTCAGGAGGCCGCGCGCCAGGGCGGCGATGCGCCGGCGTGCTTCGCCGTAGGTGAGGCGGAACTGCTCCTCGCCCTCTGGTGAGAGCTGGACGACAAAGTCGCGACTGTCCGGCGCGGTTGGATCGAGGATGGCGGCGAGGTTCTTGAGGCTCATGGGCTCCCGCGACGGTGGAATTGCGAGCCGCCGTAGGATTGGTCGGTCGGCACGATCTCCATGAAGCTTACGTCCATGCGCTGCGGGGCGCCCAGCACGAACATGATGGCCTCGGCGATATCGACGGCCTGCAGGCTCTCGAAACCGTCGTAGAAGCGGCGGCGGCCTTCCTCGCGATCCTCGAGCAGGGCGAGATGCGCTCCGGTCTCGACCCGGCCAGGCGCGATCTCGCTCACCCGCACGCCCGAGCCGTGCAGGTCGAGCCGCAGGGTCTGACTAAGACTGTGCAGGGCCGCCTTGGTCATGGCGTAGACCGGCATGCCGGGAAATGCCCAGGTGGCGGCCATCGAACCGAGATTGACGAGGTGGCCCAGGCCGCGCGCTTTCATGCCGGGCACGACGGCGGCGAGGCAATTGAGGGCACCGCGAAGATTGACCTCGAGCAGGGCGTCGATGTCGTCCGGTGCTGCCTGCCATGACGTGGCCGAGCGCACCGAGGCCGAGGCGTTGTTGATCAGGACGTCGGCGTCGAGCGCACCCAGGGCGCTCAGCACGGCGTCGCGGTGCGAGACGTCGAGGGCGAGTGGCCGGCAGCCGGTCTCCTGCGCCAGGCTGGTCAGATCGTCGGCCGACCGGGCGACAGCGTAGACTTCCAAGCCGCTGATCCGCAGTTGGCGCACCGTCGCTGCGCCGATGCCGCGACTGGCGCCAGTGACGATGGCCGTACGATAGCGGTCGAGCGACATGGCGGACTCCTTTTGCTAAGCTTGCCTCAAAGAGGATCAAGCGAGGGAGTCATTTGTGGCCAAGAAGCTGTTTCCCGATGGCACCGAAGTGGTGGACTTCTACGTCCGCACCGTGCGCAGCGGTCCGTTCGTCTTCGTCTCGGGCACGACCTCGCTCGACGCCAAGGGCCGCGTTCAGGGCCGCGATGCCGGCCAGCAGACCACCATCACCATGCGCAAGATCGTAGCCGGCCTCAAGTCGGCCGGCGCGCGGCTCGACGATCTCACGCGGCTCACGATCTTCGTCACGGACATCCGCGACATGGCCGCCGTCTCCAGGGCGCTCAGCAAGGCGCTCAAGGGATCGGTCGTGGCCTCCACCCTGGTGGCGGTGAGCGCGCTTGCCGTTCCCGGGCTGCTGGTCGAGATCGAATCGACGGCCGTGGTCGAACGCTAAAGCGCGATAGCTTTCGCTTCAGCCGTCGGCCCGGCCTCCGCAGCCATGGCGCGATGGTTGGCCATTGCGCCTGAGCGGCGCCTGAGCCGGGCCGACGGCACGATTCGATTGAAAGCTATCGCGCTCTGGTCAGCCGGGCGGCGGTGGAATCGTCAGGCGCTGATCGCGCAGCAGCTTTTCCAGCGTCTTGATGCCGGACTCGTAGCGGCCCTTCTGGCAGTCGAGGCCGGCGCCCACCAGGATCATGTTGGGTCCGCCCGAGCCTTCGCCGCGCCGCGTCAGGTAGCGGTCGGCGACCCCATAGAGTTGGCTGCAGCGCGCGGCCAACTGTTCGTTGGTCGATTGGGCGCGCGCGCTCGGGAAGGCTCCCGGGGCAAGCAGGCTTAACAGGACGACAATTGGGATGGGATGTCGCTTGAGCATGCCCGACTATAGGCGCCGCTGATGCAATCGGCGCATCACAACGCCATTACTGAACGAAGGCGCCTGCCTTGCACGCGCCGGTCGCAGCAGGGTAGACTCGTCGCATCGGCCACCGGCCGGAGTGAAAAAGGGGAGCTGGGATGATCTCACGATCGGCGTTTCGCTGGATGCTCATCATCGGTGTGGCATCCGTCGCCGCGGCATGCATGCCTCCCAAATCGACGACGGGCAGGGACGAGAACTCGCGAAGCGACGCCTCGACCATTACCTGGACGGATGGCAAGCCGGCTTACGCCATCACCTGCGATTTCGACACTGGCTGCGCTACGCGCGCCCTCGCCATGTGCAATAACGGCAACTACACGGTGCTGAAGAGCGAGAACATGCCGACGACCGGCACCTACTTTGCCGTGCTCGGTCCGCCTGCCGTCGTCATTCGCTGCGGCTGACCGCGCGTTCGGAGGGACGGCGCGAACCCCACAACGCGGCAAGCTTGGGCTGCGAGAGTGCGGCTTCGGCGCCGGACGGCAGGGCGGCCTCGTGATCGTCGATCCAGGTCACGACATCAGCGGACACCATTGGTCCTTCCTTGTCGCGCATCAGCAGATGATAGCCCTTCTTGTAGAAGGCGAGCTTCGAATCGGGCCGCGGCGGCATGACCTCGATGGCCGCGCGCACCGACTCCTGCGGCACGATGCGGTCGCCCAGCCCATGCATCATCAGGTAGGGCAGCGAGACGCGCTTGGCCGAGTCGCGGGCAGCGTCCATCAGGTCGACCAGGCCGTAGCCCATGTCGAGGCGCGGCTGACGCAGCATCAGCGGGTCCTTCCTGAGCTTCTCCATCGTCTTGGGATTGTCGGTCGGCTGGTAGTCGATCGAGGTCGGGCCCGCCGGCATCCAGGGAATGGTATGGGCGAAGAACCACAGGCCGCCGCTGGCCAGCGGGCCGAACGTGTCGCGCGAGCGCAGTGCCGGCGCCGACAGGACCAGCCCGTCGGCCTCGATGCCGCGGTCGACGGCGACAAGGGCGATCGCCCCGCCCATGCTTTCACCGGCAATATAGAGCGGCACGCCGGGGTAGCGCGCTCGGAGCAGCGCCGCCACCGCCCTGGCGTCGTCGACCATGGTGTCGGTGCCGGGCCAGCGGCCGCGCGAGGGGCTGCCGCCAAAGCCGCGCTGGTCATAGGCATAGGTGGTGATCGCGGCCTTGGACCAGATCTCGGCCGGGTCCTCGAAGGCGTTGCGGTAGTCGCCGAAGCCGTGCAGGCCGAGAATGACCGCCTTCGGGGCGCGGTCGGCCGCTGGCCAGACAGCAAGCGGCAGCGCCGTGCCGTCGGCCGCGACATAACGGTCGGCCGTCAGCATCGCCGCCCGCGCGCTCTCGCCCGCCGGAACGATCGTCGGTGCACAGCCGGCGACCATGGCTGGGAGCATGACCGCAAGGACGGCGGCCGCTATCATCCGCCGGCGCAACGGCCGGCCGGGTGCCGTTTCCAGCGACAGCCGCAGTAGGAGTGAGATCGTGACCGAGCCTTTCGAAACCATCACTGTCGATACCGACCGCGTCGCCTGCGATGGCGGCGGCGGGCCGTTGGGCCATCCCAAAGTCTACCTCAATCTTGGCGAAGAAGGGCGCATCGAGTGTCCATATTGCAGCCGCCTCTATGTGTTGCGCGAGGGCGCGCAGCCCCACGCGTCCGCGCATTGAGGGGCCCGCCGTGAAGCAGTTGGGCGAAGGCTGGAACTGGCGCGACCTCAGGCTCGGCGACCGCTTCGTCAGCTACGGCCGGACCCTGTTCGAGGCCGATCTGCTCGCCTTCGTCACGCTCTGCGGCTTTTCCGAGGAGCTGTTCACCAACAAGGAATACATCGCCAGCCACGCTCCCATGCGCGGCGGCCACCCGGTGCCGGGCGCGCTGGTCTATTCCATGGCCGAGGGGCTGGTGATCCCGGCCACCCTGCAGGGTTCGGGCCTGGCGTTCCTGTCCATGGGCTTCGACATCAAGGGTCCCACCTATGTCGGCGACACCATCCATGTCGAGATCGAGGTCACGGAGATCAAGCCGACATCGAAGGATCCCTCGCGGGCGCTGGTGCGCACGACCAACGACGTGAAGAACCAGAAAGGCGACACGGTGCTGGTCTATACGCCGTTGCGCATGATGCAGGGTCGATGAGAGGACGCTGACATGGCCAAGGTCTCGGTGGAAAAAGAGGGGCCGATCACGGTCGTGTCGATCGACCGTTTCGCCGAGGCGCGCAACGCCGTCGATCCCGAGACCGCCATCCTGCTGCGCGAGGCGTTCGTGGCCTTCGATGGCGATGCCGCACAATCGGTCGCCATCCTGACCGGTCGCGGCGGCACCTTCTGCGCCGGCTATGACCTCAAGGTCGCAGCGGCGCGCGCAGGCGCTGGCCTTCACGATCCGCCCCTTCATGATCCTGTGGGGCCGGGGCCGATGGGGCCGACACGCCATCTGCTCAAGAAGCCGGTGATCGCCGCGGTCGAGGGCTATGCCGTGGCGGGCGGCCTCGAGCTCGCCCTGTGGTGCGACCTGCGCGTGGCGTCGGCGAGCGCCAGGTTCGGCGTGTTCTGCCGGCGCTGGGGCGTGCCGTTGATCGACGGCGGAACCGTGCGTTTGCCGCGCCTGATCGGCCACAGCCGCGCGCTCGACATGATCCTGACCGGCCGCGAGGTCGGCGCCCGCGAGGCGTTCGAATGGGGACTGGCCAACCGGCTGGTGCCCGAGGGCCAGGCGCTCGCCGAGGCCAGGACTCTGGCCGAGCTGCTCACCAAGTTCCCCCAGACCTGCCTGCGCTCGGATCGCCAATCGTCCTATGAGCAATGGGGACTCGAGATCGCCGAAGCGCTGGCCAACGAAGGCCTCCGCGGCGCGCCTGCGCTGGAGGCCGAATCGCGCCAAGGCGCCGCGCGCTTCGCGGCCGGCAAGGGCCGCGGCGGCACTTTCGGCAACATATGATGGCGCTGCCGACCGATGCCGACGGTGCGCAGTATCGCGCCGACGGCGCGATCTGCCTGCGTAGCGCCTTTCCACTGGAATGGATCGAACGGCTGCGGGGCGCGGTCGATGCCGACATGGCCTCGCCCGGCCCGATGGCGCGGCTCAACACGCCACCGGGCGCGCCGGGGCTCTTCTTTGTCGACTTCCAGCTCTGGCAGCGCCATGCCGACGCCCGCGCCTTCGTCTACGATTCGCCCGCCAAGCAGATCGCTGCGCGCCTGATGGGCTCAAGCGAGGTCATCTACTATCACGACCATCTGCTGGTGAAGGAGCCGGGCACCCAGGAGCGCACGCCATGGCATCACGACCAGCCCTACTATCCGATCGACGGCGAGCAGATCGTCTCGCTGTGGCTGCCGCTCGATCCGGTCGATCGCGCGACCTGTGTGCAATACGTGAAAGGTTCGCACCGCTGGGGCCGCTGGTTCCAGCCGAAGTTCTTCAAGCAGGGCGGCGTCGATCTCGCCGTGCAGGACCCGCGCTTCGAGCCGCTGCCCGACCTGGACGCCGAGCGCGATACCCATGAGTTTCTCGCCTGGGACATGGCGCCGGGTGACGTCATCGCCTTCCATGCGCTCACCCTGCACGGTGCCTCGGGCAATCTCTCGACCACGCGCCGCCGTCGCGCCTGGGCAACGCGCTGGTGTGGCGAGGATGCGCGTTATGCCAAGCGAATCGGCCAGATCTCGCCGCCGATCGACGGCCACGGGCTGAAGCCGGGCGACCGGCTGGAGTGCGAGAGCTTTCCGAAGGTGTTGGGCTAAGGCACCAGCACGGCCTTGCCGACCACGGTGCGCTCCTCGATCAACTTGAAGGCCTTCACCCAGTCCGCGAGGTCGAAGCTGCCGGCGACCGTGGCCTTGAGCTTGTCCTCGGTGAACCAGCGCATCAGCTCGTTCTGGGCATCGGCCACCATGGCGCGGCGCTTGGCGAGTGCGGCGGCTTCCGTGGGCGTCGGCGCGGTCTTGCCGCCCCAGCCGCTGTAGTAGCCGTAGTAGAAGCCGATCACCGTCACGTTCTTGACCAGCAGGATATTGGCCGGGATCTGCGGAATGGTACCGCTGGCAAAGCCCATCGGAATGATGCGGCCCTCCGGCGCCACGCAGCGCAGCGAGGCATCGAAGGCCGAGCCGCCGACCGGATCGTAGATCACGTCGGCGCCGCGCCCGCCGGTCAGCTCCAGCACCTTGGTGCGGAGATCTTTGGTGCGGTAGTCGATCAGGTGGTCGGCGCCGGCTTCCTTCGCCGCCAGAAGCTTGTGGCCGCCGCCGGCACTGGCGATCACGACGGCGCCCATCGCCTTGCCGACCTCGATGCCCGTCAGCCCCGAGCCGCCGCCCGCGCCATGCACCAGCAGCACTTCGCCAGGCTGCAGGCCGGCCTTCCATTTCAGCGCGCCATAGGCGGTCGGATAGAGCGTCGGGAAATTGGTCGCCTGCGCATAGGGCATGATGGGTGGGATCGGCACGACGTTGTCGGCGATCGCCACGGCATATTCGGCGAACCCGCCCTGGCTGACGCCCGTCGCAACCCTGGCGCCCACCTTCACGCCGCGAACGCCGTCGCCCAGTGCCACGACATGACCGGCGATCTCGTTGCCCGGCACATAGGGCAGGGCGGGCTTGTTCTGGTGCTTGCCCTGGATGCCCAGCAGGGCGGCGAAGCTCACGCCGGCCGCGCCGACCCGGATCAGGACCTCGCCGGCCTTGGGCGCAGGCGTGGGCACATCCTCGACTTTCAGGTCTTCGATCGGACCGTACGCCTGACAGACCAACGCCCGCATTTCTACCTCGTGAGTTTTCCGTGCCGGCCTTCGCCCCTGGCGAAGCGCGCCGCGCCGCTTTGTGATTCCTGCCGCCGTGCCGCCAGCGAGAGCTCCATCTCGCGCCGGATCGCGGCTTGCTGGTCGCGGTCGAAACTTTCATAGGCCGATTGCCGATCCGACGTCATGGCAATCGGCGGGAAGTCCGCGATCTCGCGGGCAAGCTTCTCGGCCGCGGCGCGGGTCGTGCCGCGCGCCACCTTGCGGGTGGCAAGCCCGATGGCGATCGCCTCGTCGGCGCCGACGGCGCGGCCGGTCAGCAGCATGTCCAGCGCACGGCCCTGGCCCACGATGCGCGGCAGGCGGACGGTGGTGCCGTCGCTCATCGGGACGCCCCAGCGCCGCGAGAAGACGCCGAAGACCGCCGTATCGTCGACGATGCGGATGTCGCAGAACAGCGCCACGCCGAGGCCGCCGGCGCAGGCATGGCCCTCGACCGCGGCGATCACCGGCTTTGTGAGGGGGCTGCGCAGCGGGCCCGCCTCGCTGCCGGCCCACGGGAAATAGTCGGTCCCCGATCCCAGCTCCTTCAAGTCGGCGCCGGCACAGAAGGCGCCGCCGGCACCGGTCAGCACCGCCACCCGCGCCGTGCGATCGGCGTCGAAAGCCTTGAGCGCCGCCGCAAGACCGTGGGCGGCCTCGTTGTCGAGCGCGTTCCTGGCCCGGGGCCGATTGATGACGATGGTGGTGACCGGTCCGCTGGTCTCGACCAGGATCTTGGGTGTGCTCATCGCGCCTTGTTATCGAACCGTCGCCAGCTCGTCTTCGAGCTGCGCGTTGGTCCGCCGCGGCGTGCGGAAGTACCACCAGTTCTTCTGCGGCGTCCATTTTTCCTTCTTGGCCGTGCCGCCGCCCCACACGCATTTCTTGAACTCGCGCGTGCCGGCCATAAAGGCCTTGTCGGCATCGTCGAGCTTCAGCGCATGGTCGCCCATCTCCTCGCGGCTGAACATCGGCAGCGCCTCGAGGATCAATTCGCGCACATCGACGTCGTTCAGCCAGTTGTCGAGGTCGAAATTGTAGTCCTGGCGCTCGAGATCGGCGGCGAAGGTGGCCCATTGGTCGATCAGCTCACGCAGATCCTCGACATTGGGTGGCGCGGGAGGCGGAGGTCGAAACGGTGATTTCATTCGCTGCCGCGCTCCGCCTGGCGACGATAATACCGCTCGCCATCGTTGGGTTTGAAGAAGGTACGGATGATGCCGTTGGCGTTGAAGGCGATGAACGCGCCGGTCTGGCGGTCGAACCGCGTGACAACACCGTCGCGCCGTACCGTCTCCAGGACCGGGCCGCCGACGGCGGTATCGCGCAGCAACTGCGCCTGATGCAGGTAGTCGTGTTTGGTCAGCCGGCCGAATTCCGCCCCGTGCTTTTGATAGTGTTCGTCGAGCCGCCGGGCATCGGCGAAGCCCACGCCGGCGCCCCAGCCTTTCTGCCCGGTGGGCTCGGCCGCTTGAGCCGCCATGGAATCGCGCGCGACACGGCGCTCGCCGCGGTCGGCTACTTGGGTCCAATAGGCGAATATAGCAGCCGCCGCCAACGCCGCTGTAAGCAGCCGACGCCAGGGCAGGCCGCCTAGGCGGCCGTACATGGCGCTATTGTGCGCCAGCTTTGAACCAACGCGCAATCAGGCGTCGCTCGCTGTCGGTGATTTGCGTCATGTTTCCCGGCGGCATGACCCGGGAGACGGCTGTCTGCAGGTTGATCATCGCGGCCCGCGCATGGATCTGGTCGGGCGTTTCGAGGATCACGCCCTTGGGCGCCACTGCGATGCCCTCCTGTGTCGGTTTCGTGGCATGGCATGACACGCAGCGCGCCTGGATGATCGGCTGGACTTCCTCGAAGGCCACCGGGCCGCCGCCATCGGCGCTCGGACGGGGCAGCGACAACAGCGCCGTCAGCGCCAGCACGACCAGGCCGGAGGCCAGCACCAGCGGGTTGGGATCGCCACCATTGCGACGCGCAAAATGACGCTGCACGAACCACACGCGCACCAGCGTGCCGGCCACCGAGATCATGACCAACAGCACCCAGTTCCATTCGTGGCCGTAGAGGCCGGCGTAATGGTTGCTGATCATGGTGAACAGCACCGGCAGGGTGAAGTAGGTGTTGTGCACCGAGCGCTGGCGGCCCAGCGCGGCGAACTTCGGATCGGGCGTGCGGCCTTCCTCCTTGGCTTTCACCAGCTCGCGCTGGCCGGGAATGATCGCGAAATAGACGTTGAGCACCATGATGGTGCCCAGCATGGCGCCGAAATGGAGATAGGCACCGCGGCCCGAGAAGAGATGGCAGAGCGCCCAGGCGGCCACGGTGCAGTAGAGAAACAGCAGCCCGCCCAGGACGACGTCGTCCTCGCCGAAGGCCGAGCGGCAGAGCCCGTCATAGACCAGCCAGCCGCCCACCAGGAACGCAAGCCCGATGGCGATTGCCTGCCACTTGTCGAGCGCCATGACCGCGGGATCGATCAGGGCGATCTCGGCGCCGTGGTAGTAGACGAGGCAGAGCAGCAGGAAGCCGGTGATCAGCGTCGTATAGGCTTCCCACATGAACCAGTGCAGCTCGGGCGGCAGTTTGGCCGGCGCCAGGGTGAATTTCTTGGCGGTGTAGAAGCCGCCGCCATGGACCGCCCAGACCTCGCCGCCGATGCCCTTGGCCGCGTCGGCCGGATCGAGCGGGGCGTGCAGGTGATTGTCCAGCCAGATGAAGTAGAAAGAGGCGCCGACCCAGGCGATGCCCACGATCATATGGGCCCAGCGCAAAATGAGATTCAGCCAGTCGGCAAGGAAAGCAGCGTCCACGCCCCATCGTCGCTCATGTTTCTCTCACACGCTAGAGGCGTCTGTGAAGACGCCGCAGGAGAGGTGAATGTCACACGAGATCCCGGGGAATGGAGCGGTCCCATTGGCGATGACAGACCTCGCTGGTGCCTTCCCAAGCGCGCACTGTCGCGCGCAGCAGGAAGGCGTCGCGCGTGCAGCTGAGCTGCATCTGCGTTTCGATTCGTACTTGCCAGTCGCCCCGCTGTTTCGTCTCGGTCCGCCGCATCTCGGCTGTGGCGCTCAGCGGGTCGTCGTCCTTGAGATCGAATTTGAACCGGCCCTCGGTGCCCAATTCAAGGCCGAGGCGGTCGATGCGCACGACGCCCGGGCGGATCGCCGTGGGCTCCTCGGGCGTTGCCGTCTCCGGCTCCGGCAGCGGCGGCAACCGATCGATGCGGCCGGGCGCGCGTACCGGCAGGTCGAGCGTGCCGCCAAGAATTGTCACCGTCGCCTTCTCAGGGGCCGGCCAGATCATCGGCCAATAAGCGGTCGAGAGCGCGAGCCTGATCCTGTGGCCCGCCGGAAACACCGCGCCGGCGTCGTTGAGCTGGATACGGACCCGGTAGCGCTGTCCCGCCACCAGCGGCGCAGGCGCTTCGTGGCCGTCGCGATGCGTGAGGTTGAGCACGCCAAAGCTCACGCGCAGCGATTCGGCCGACGGATGGACGTCGCACAGCCGGGCCGCGAGGTTCGCGATCGGCCTGTCGCACGCGACGTCGAGGGTGAGGACCGCCGCCCCCAGGATCTCGATCGCCTCGTCGAGCGCCGGCGTCTCGAAGACCAGCGACTGCGCGTCGTCTTCGCGCTGATCACCCGCCTGGTCGCGTCCTCTACCGAACGGACACCACTCTCCGGCATGCCGGCCAACCGTCTGGGGCGAGCACACTGCACGCGCTGCAAGAGGCGTGCTTTGGATGGAGAGCCCGTCATCGGTCAGGAACAGGCGATGGGGTATCATGTCCATCGGCGGCCACGATGGCTCGGCCACCCAGCGCCCGGGCAAGGTCTCGTGGTGGGTCGCAGGCTTGGCGCTATCGGTCATCCAGGCGCGCAGCATGGGCTCGTCCATCACGCCGCTGTCGACGCCCTTCAGCCAGTGATCCCACCAGCGCAGCATGTCCTGCAGGAAGCCGGTCTGCGGGCCGGGCAGGGCAAAATGCGGGTAGGCATGGGCCCACGGTCCGATCAGACCCTTGCGGGGAACCGCGAGCCGTTCCAGGAGGCGCGGAATGGCGTTGCTGTAGCCGTCGGTCCAGCCGCCGACCGCGTACACCGGACATTGGATCGCTCCGTAGTCCTCGCACACCGAGCCATGCCGCCAATAGGCGTCGCGTCGTTGATGCCGCAGCCAGAGCTCGAGGAACAACGGCAGGTTCTCCAGGCGCTCCAGCCACATCGCCCGCCAGCGATCGCCGACCAGCGCGGGATCGGGCGGATGGCACATCGCGCCGAAGAAGAACGCCGCCCAGCCGAATCCCGAGGTCAGCTTTGCGCCGCCCATATAGTGCACGTCGTCGGCGTAACGGTCGTCGGTCGAGCAGATCGTCACGACGGCCTTGAGCGCCGGCGGCCGGCGCGCGGCCACCTGGAGTCCGTTGAAGCCGCCCCAGGAGATGCCCATCATCCCGACCGCGCCGCTGCACCAGGGTTGGGCCGCCAGCCAGGCGATGATCTCCAGGGCGTCGTCCTGCTCTTGGCGCGCATACTCGTCGACCAACAGGCCGTCCGATTCGCCGCTGCCCCGGATATCGACCCGCACACCGGCGTAACCATGACCGGCCAGATAGGGATGGGTGAGCGCATCGCGGTCATTGGTGCCGTCGCGCTTGCGATAGGGGAGATACTCCAGGATGGCGGGAACCGGATCCTGCTCGGCGTCTTCGGGCAGCCAGATGCGGGCGGCCAGCCTCGTGCCGTCCTTCAAGGGTATCGACGTATGCTCGATGACGCGCACCGCGCGGGGAAAGCTCGTTACGATCAAGACGCTGCTCCAGCCAGGCCGCGCGGTGTCAGCCTGGCCAGACTAGCCCGACGATCGTTCGACTTCACTTTCCGCCGAACAACTCGACGGTGATGTTGCAGGCATGGCCGACGCCGACCGCATCGAACTCCCGCTTGAGGATGTTGGCGCGATGGCCGGGCGATCCCATGAGCTGGGTATGGATCGACTTTGCGTTCTTATGGCCCATCGCGAGATTCTCGCCTTTCCAGCGGTAGCCGAGGCCGTTGAAGGCGGCCTGGTAGCCGTCATGGGCGAACTGGCCCGTGGCGCACATCCTTTCGGCGCGGACCTGGGCGCGGGCGCTGAGCGCAGGATCTTCCCGGAAAGCCGGCACATGGGCGTCGCCGCGCGAGGCGTTCATCAGCATGACCAGGGCCGTCACGATCGCGGAATTCATGTATCCTTGTATCACGCGCCCGACGGCGCGAGCGGGGCGGCACTGTGGCCGTCCCACGGCAGGAAGGGGTGCCACGCCATGACGACGATCGATGCTTTCCGCAGCAGCGTGTCGGCGGCTTCACCGCCAGCAGATGCCGGCCCTGCCTTGCAGGGCCTGTGGTGGCTGCTCAAGGACGATTGGGACCGCGCACACAAATGCGTGCAGGACCACGAAAGCGACCCGGACTGCAATTGGGTGCACGCGCACCTGCACCGCCAAGAGGGCGACATGACGAATGCCGGCGGCTGGTATCGGCGTGCCGGCCGGCCCGTCGCCACCTGTTCGCTGCAGGACGAGTGGAGCCAGGTCGCGACGGAGCTGCTCGCCCGGAAATAGGGGCCGTCAGTCCCTAAAGCGCGATAGCTTTTGCTTTGGCCATCGGCCCAGCCTCCGCAGCGGAGCGGCGCATATGCTGGGCCGATGGCGCGATTCAGTTGAAAGCTATCGCGCTCCAGGTGGCGGATTATCGGCGATCCACTTGCGGGCCGCATGGATGTTGGGAAAGACTTGGGCTGGTCGGCCGCTGATCTCGATGCTGGCGAACAGCTTGGCGAGTTCGCCGCGCTTGCGATCGGCCACGAAGGCGATGGCGCCGCGCGTTCCGTCGACCGGATATTGCCGGATGTACTGCGCGAGCGCCGTCAGCTCCGCCTCGGTGAACCCGGGGTATGAATCGATGACATCGACGATCTTGCGATAGTGCACGACCTTCGCCTCGGCGATGCCGCGGGCGAATTCCACGAGGTCGGCCAAGGTGAGCTTGCCGGTCGCGACCCCGATGACGAGTCGGTCCGGATGGTAGAGGGTCGAGCGGATCGGCATGACGGGCGCTTGTCCTCGATCGCCAGACAAGCGCGCCACGACGCCCGTTGCAAGGGGCCTTGCAAGGGGCATGAACGGTTTCGGCCGGGACTAGTGCCGGCTGATCTCGGCGCGGCCTACCACCATGTGATGCACCTCGTCCGGGCCGTCGGCGAAGCGCAGGTGGCGCTGGTTGACGTACATCTCCGACAAGGGCGACCACTGCGACACGCCGGTGGCGCCGTGGATCTGCATCGCCTGGTCGATGATCAGGCAGACCTTCTCCGGCACCATCGCCTTGACCATGCTGACCCACACGCGGGCCTCGCGGTTGCCCAGCACGTCCATCGCCTTGGCGGCCTTCAGCACCATCAGCCGCATCGCCTCGATCTCGATCCTGGCGCGCGACACCAGTTCCAGATTCTTGCCGAGCTGGATGATCGGCTTGCCGAAGGCGGTGCGGGTGGCGCCACGCTTGACCATGAGGTCGAGCGCCTTCTCGGCCGAGCCGATCGAGCGCATGCAGTGATGGATGCGGCCCGGTCCGAGGCGGACCTGGGAGATCTCGAAGCCGCGGCCTTCGCCCAGCAGCATGTTGCTCGCGGGCACCCGGCAATTGTTGAACTTGAGGTGCATGTGGCCGCGCGGCGCGTGGTCGTGGCCGAACACGGTCATCGGTCCCACGATCTCGAGGCCGGGCGTGCCGATCGGCACCAGGATCTGCGACTGCTGGAACTGCGGCGAGGCGTCGGGGCTGGTCTTGACCATGACGATCATGATCTTGCAGCGCGGGTCGCCGGCGCCGGAGATGTAGTACTTCTCGCCGTTGATCACCCACTCGTCGCCGTCTAATTCGGCGCGGGTGGCGATGTTCTTGGCGTCGGACGACGCGACGCCCGGCTCGGTCATGGCATAGGCCGAGCGGATCTCGCCGTTGAGCAGCGGCTTCAGCCACTTCTCCTTCTGCTCGGGCGTGCCGACCCGCTCCAGCACTTCCATGTTGCCGGTGTCGGGGGCGGAGCAGTTGAGCGACTCCGACGCCAGCGGATACTTGCCGAGCTCGGCGGCGATGTAGGCGTAGTCGAGGTTGGTCAGCCCGCGGCCGATCTCGGAATGGGGCAGGAAGAAGTTCCACAGGCCCGACTTCTTGGCCTTGTCCTTGGCCGTCTGCAGCAGCTCGAGCTGCCCCGGCGCCCAGCTCCAGCGGTCCTTGCGGCCCTCGCCTAGGCGGAAGAACTCGGCGATGATCGGCTCGACGTTCTCCGCGATGTGCGCCTTCACCGCGTCGAACAGCGGCTGGGACTCCTTCGACATGGCGAGGTTGTTGAGCTCGGCGTCGAGATCGGGCCGGGGCTTCTTGGGGGCGGGCTTGGTCGCGGCAACGTGGACGTTCACTTGTGTCTCCTCACTTTGGCTGGGGGAAACCCTAGACGAGTTTTGGCGGGCGCGAAATCGCACCGAGCCTCGAAACAGGTCGAGAGAATTGGCTGGAAAGAGATCTGGAAGAAGCGGACGGTTGCGCCATGTCTGCCGTTGCTCCTGACTCGCACGTACATGCTGGGCACCTGTGGGCGGCTCTGGTGGCGGCGACGCTGCTCAACCTGCCGCTGGGGTCGGTCTACTCCTTCAGCGTGCTCCTGCGCCCGCTCGAGCAGGAGCTGGGCATCTCCCGCTCGGCCCTGTCGCTGGTCTTCGGCGTCGCGACGGTGGGATTCACCGTGGGCTCGGTCGGCGCCGCCTACCTGTACCGCGTCGCCTCCCTGCCGGTCCTGGTGTTCGCGAGCGCGCTGGTGGCGGCCGCCGGTGTCGCGGTCGCGGCGATGGCGACGGGGCTTGCGCAACTGCTGCTGGGCTATGGCGTCGTGTTCGGCACGGGAGGCGGCGTTGCCTACATCCTGTCGCAGCAGGGTGTGAACATGCTGGTGCGGCGCCGCCGGGGCCTGGTGAACGGCTATATCGTGAGCCTCTATCCGATGGGGGCCATGATCGCGACGCCCGCCTTCCATGCCTGCAACGAAGCGTTCGGCTGGCGCACCACCCTTGCAGGCCTTGGCGCCGTGCTGGTGATCTTCGGCGCCGTCGCTTCGCTGTTGGCCTGGCACAGCGGCGCGAAACTGATCGCGCCGGCGGAAAGTACGCCGGGCCGCGCACCGGAGCGGCCGGCGGTTCTGGGGGCCACCTTCTTCAAGCTTTCGGCGACATTCTTCCTCGCCGCCTCGGCCGGGCTGATGGTGTTGAGCCAGGCACGCGAGATCGTGGCCGCCTATGGCGGGGCGACGGCGCTGGCGGTTGCCGCCACGACCGTCCTCACCGGGGCGATCGCGGCGGCGCGCATCGGCGGCGGCTGGCTGGTCGACCGCTTCAGCGTGCCGTACGTGATGTGCGCAGCGCACGGGCTGGCGCTGAGCGGCGTCCTGCTGCTGACGCTCTTTCCCGCCCCCATCACGGCGGTGCTGGGGTTGGGCATGATCGGCGTGGGCTACGGCTTCGTCTCGGGATCGACCGCCGGCGGGATCGGCATCTACTGGCCGCCCGCCGAGTACGGGCGCATCGCCGGCCGCACCTATATCGCCTGGTGCCTGGCCGCCATCGGCCTGCCGGTGCTGGCGGGTTACCTGTTCGACATCACGCGCAGCTATTCCACGGCGGTGCTGATCGCGGGTTGCGCCAACCTGACGGGCATGGCGACCGCGCTGACAATGCCGAGGCGGGGACGGCGCTAGGATCCGGCCGGTCGCACGCTCTGGCGTATAATATTGTTGCGCCGGGGGTGTGGCTGGATTCTGGACAAATGGGCTAAAAGCTCGATGCCATCGGCATCGGAGGTGTCCAGACAAGTCTGGACACTTTGGACACCATTCGAGGACTTCTCGCTCCCGCCGGGCGGCTTACGCCTCGCCGTAGTGCACGCGGCGATAGGCGCGCGACGGGATGAGGTCGTCGATATGGACGTCCCACACCGTGCCGATGTTGGCCCCTTGATGCTCCTTGAACAGCGGCGCGAACTGGCCCGGTTGCGTCACCGAGGCGCCGCGCAGGCCGAAGCCGGTGGCGACGCCGGCCAGGTCGCCGCGGCCGTGCACCGCGTCGCTCGGATCGAGGCCGTGGGCGCGGAACTTGTGGACCTCGGCGCCATAGCCACCGTCGTTCATCACCGAGATCAGCATGCGGATGCCCTGGCGGCGGATGGTCTCCAGTTCCTGGATGTGCATCAGCAGGCTGCCGTCGCCCTCGATCAGCATGACCTTGCCGTCGCCGCGCGCCGCCGCAATGCCGATGGCGGCCGGCAGGGCCGAGCCGATGGCGCCGAAGTCGTTCACCACGTGATATTTCTCCGCCGGCCGGCCGCGCATGTGGGTCATGGCGATGGAGAAGTAGTGGCCGCCGCCCACGATGATGTCCCAGTCCTTCGGGATCGCCTGGTCGAGTTCGAGGATTGCCTTGCGCGGATCGACCGTGTTGGCCTGCACCGAGAATTCCTTGCGGTCCGGCGAATCGGCGGCGATCTGCTTGGCCATCTCAGGTGTCCGGAAACCGGGACGGGAGACGCCGCGTGCCTTCATGCGGGCGAGGATCGCTTCGCCCGCGGCCCTGGCATCGGCGCGGACATGCAGGTCGGCCGTGCGCAGCCCCTGCCACAGGCCGCGCGGATTCGTGTCGATCTGCACCGTGCGGGCGCCGGAATAAAGATAGCCGCCCTCGGTGGTGTAGTGGCCGAGGCCCGCGCCGACGCCGATCACCAGGTCGGCTTCGGCGAAGCGCTCGCGCGCGAAGTCGCTGGCAAAAGCGCCGGCGATGTCGAGCGCGTAGGGATTGCCCTCGAACAGGCCCTTGCCCAGCAGCGAGGTGGCGAGCAGCGCGCCGGATTGCTCGGCCAGCGACTCCAGCACCTGCCGCGCACCGGACCAGATCGCGCCGCGGCCGGCCAGCACGATCGGCTTCTCGGCCGCCGCGATCATGTCGGCCACGCGGTCGACGATGGCGGGATCGGGCAGCGGGCGCTGCGCCGTCGGCACCAGCTCGGCCGACGACGTGTAGTCGGTGAGATGCGGCCAGGCCTGCTTCTGCAGATCCATCGGCACGCTCAGCACCACTGGGCGTCGCTCGACCTGAGCGATCTGGAAGGCCTCGCGCACATTGTCGAGCAGGCGATCGACGTGCTTGACCGGCACGTAGTGCGCGCCGGTGGCGAGCGCCAGCGGTGCCATGTCGAGCTGCTGGATGTACCAGGAGGCAGCGAGCGGCGAGTCGCCCGCGAACACCACCATCGGCACATTGGCGCGCGCGGCGATTGTGAGAGCCGTCATGATCTGGGTGAACCCGGGACCGCAGGTGGTTGAGGCGACGCCCACCTTGCCGGTGGCGCGGGCGTAGCCGTCGGCCATGGAGACGGCGCAGTGCTCGTGGCGGGCATGCACCACCTTGACGCCCGGCAGCTTGGCCATCGCGGCCGACCAATACATGTTGGCATCGCCCATCAGGGTGAACAGGTGGTCGACACCTTCGGCCGCGAAGGCGCGGGCCAGCATGTCGGATACCTGAAGCTTGCTCATCGCCAACTCCTCATACTTGTTACTTGCCGCCCCTTTGTTTGCCACGTGGGCCGCGCAGCCATGACAGGAACGCCCGCCACAGGAGGCCAAGGGCGCTCAGCTCGGTCGCGGTGGGCGCCGGCGATGGTGCAGCCACAGGCGTCGGCGAGGCAAGCGGTGCGGCCCCATCTGGCGAAATAGCATCGGGCGGAACCGCCGCCTGCCGTTCGGCCACCAGCTTGGCCATGTTGGCGGAAAATTCAGCCAGCAGGGCACGCGCCACATGGACACCGCCGGCATTGGCGAAGGTCTCCAGCGGGCCACTGACCGTGAAGCTGCCGTCGACCGCGAGTTCCGTCGTGTCGACCCCGCTCACCTTGACGAGACCCGACGCCAGCGCGCGCGACGCGCCGCGGCCATCGATGCCGCGTCCCTCGATGGTGCAGGTTCGCGCTGCGTGGTCGAAGGCGAGACTTGCCTCGCCTCGGAACACCGCGACCGTGGGGCCGAACTTGACGCGAATGGACCCGCGCCAAAGACCGTCGCCCTGGTCCGAGGCGAACTCGGCGCCGGGAATGCAAAACGCCACCAGCGCCGGATCGCTCAGGAGTGGCCAGACCTGATCGGCTGGCGCAGGAATCGTCGTCTTCTCGGTCAGCGACACCATGAAGATGGGCCGCCGCTAGAACAGCCCGACGATCTTCCCGTCGGCAGCCACGTCGATCGAATTGGCAGCCGGCACCTTGGGCAGGCCGGGCATGGTCATGATGTCGCCGCACACCGCGACCACGAACTCCGCGCCCGACGAGAGTCTCACCTCGCGCACCGTCACGATATGGTCGTTGGGTGCGCCCTTGGCGTCGGGGTTGGTCGAGAAGCTGTACTGCGTCTTGGCGATGCACACCGGCACCTTGCCGAAGCCCATGGCCTCGAACGAGGCGAGCTGGTCGCGCACCGACTTGTCGGCGGCGATGTCCTTGGCGCGGTAGATCTCCTTGGCAATGGTGCGGATCTTTTCCAGGAGTGGCATTTCGTCGGGATAGAGCAGCTTCATCTTGCTCTTGCCGCTGTCGATCACCTTGACGACGGCGCGTGCGACGTCGGCCGCGCCCTTGCCGCCCTCGGCCCAATGATCGGCCATCACCGCCTCGACGCCCAGTTTGGCGCAGGCCGACTTGACCAGGGCGATCTCGGCATCGGTGTCGGCGCTGAAGCGGTTGATCGAGATCACCGGCACCAGGCCGAACTTCTGCACGTTCTCGACATGGCGCTGCAGGTTCGTCATGCCGGCTTCCAGCGCCTTCAGGTTCTCGGTCTTGAGGTCTTCCTTCTTGACCCCGCCGTGCATCTTGAGGGCGCGGATGGTCGCCACCAGCACCACGGCGTCGGGCATCAGGCCGGTCTTGCGGCACTTGATGTCGATGAACTTCTCGCCGCCCAGGTCGGCGCCGAAGCCGGCCTCCGTCACCACATAGTCGGCGAGCTTCAGCGCCGTCGTGGTGGCCAGCACCGAGTTGCAGCCGTGCGCGATGTTGGCGAAGGGTCCGCCATGGATGAAGGCGGGCGTGCCCTCGAGCGTCTGCACCAGGTTGGGCGACAGCGCGTCCTTCAGCAGCACCGTCATCGGCCCGTGTGCCTTGAGGTCGGACGCGCGCACCGGCTTACGCTCGCGGGTGTAGGCCACGATAATATTGCCGAGACGGGTCTTGAGGTCCTCGAGGTCCTTGGCCAGGCAGAAGATGGCCATCACCTCGGAGGCAACCGTGATGTCGAAGCCGTCCTCGCGCGGGAAGCCGTTGGCGACGCCGCCCAGCGAGGAGACGATCTGGCGCAAGGACCGGTCGTTCATGTCGATGGCGCGTCGCCACGCCACGCGGCGGCCGTCGATGGCCAGCGCATTGCCCCAGTAGATGTGGTTGTCGATCAAGGCCGACAGGAGGTTGTGGGCAGCGCCGATGGCGTGGAAGTCGCCGGTGAAATGGAGGTTGATGTCCTCCATGGGCACGACCTGGGCATAGCCGCCGCCGGCGGCGCCGCCCTTCATGCCGAAGCTTGGTCCCAGAGAGGGTTCGCGCAGGCACAGCATTGCCTTCTTGCCGATATGGTTCAGCGCGTCGGTCAGGCCCACGGTGGTCGTGGTCTTGCCCTCGCCCGCCGGAGTCGGCGAAATCGCCGACACCAGGATCAGCTTGCCGTTGGGCTTGGCCTGCAGCGACTTGATGTAGTCCATCGAGACCTTGGCCTTGTAGTGGCCGTAGGGATCGAGGTTTTCGGCAGCGATGCCGAGCTTCTCGCGCGCCAATTCCATGATCGGCCGCTTCTTGGCTTCCTGGGCGATCTGGATATCGGTCTTCGGACTGGTGTGCTGTGACGCGGGCATCGGCGGTTTCCTTCCTATTGTTCCTCTCCTCCCCCGTCTTCGGGGGAGGTGCCCCGTCTGACGGGGCGGAGGGGGTCATGAGCGCAATTGTCGCCTCTGACCCCTCCGTCGCCCTTTGAGGGCGACACCTCCCCTTGGCGGACTCCGCCAAGGGGAGGATGTGATCTTTGTCAGGTGAAGCGCATACCCGGGGCCAGCTTGTTGGCCGTTGCGAATTCTCCGGCGCCGACCTTCGGGCCGTCGGCCGGCTTGACGCGCAGCACCTTGATGCGGCCGTCGGCGCAGACGACGGTGAAGCCGTCGGCACCGACCTCGACGATCTCGCCGTACTTGCCGGCGATGCCCTTGGGATCGCGGGCGGGCAGGGGCTGGATGTCGAAGATCTGCAGGTTCTTGCCGTCGAGCGTCGACCAGGCACCGGGCGCCGGGTTGCAGCCGCGAATCAGCGGATCGATCTGCCGCCACGACTTGCCCCAATCGATGCGGGCGATATCGGCGGTGGCGCGGCCCTCGTAGGTCGCAAGCTTGTCGTCCTGCTTGAGGCGCGGTGCCTTGCCTGCTTTCACGAGATCGACCGATTCGAGCATGGCCTCGACGCCCATCGGGAACAGGCGGTCGAAATAGACCGTACCCAGCGTGTCCTTCGGACCGATCGGCGTCTTCTTCTGCAACAGCACGTCGCCGGTATCGAGGCCATTGTCGGGCCAGAAGATCGACAGGCCGGTTTCCTTCTCGCCCAGGATGATCGGCCAGTTGATGGCCGATGCGCCGCGATAGGCCGGCAAAAGGGAAGGGTGGTACTGGATCGAGCCGTGCGTCGGGATCTTGAGGAACTCCTCGGGCACGAACAGGGTGACGAAAGCCATGACCTGCAGGTCGGGCTTCAGTGCTTTGAATTCCTCCCAGACCTCGGGCTTGCGGTAGGAGACGGGCTGAAAGACCGGCAGCTTGGCGGCGAGTGCCGCTTCCTTCAGAGGATCGGCCTTCTGGCCGGGCTTCTCCGGCGCCACATAGACGCCGACGACGTTGTCGCCGCGCTTGAGCAAGGCCTCCAGCACGGCCTTGCCGAAGGCCTGCTGGCCATGAACCACGATGCGCATGAGTTACTCCGCAGCCTGTGCTTTTGGCGCCTGGCCCGTCGCGCCCGATGCCTTGATCTCGGCGATCTCGCGCGGCGTGAACTTCAGCACCTTGGTCAGGATCTCGTCGGTGTGCTCGCCCAGGAGGGGCGAGCGCGCCACTTCGGTGATGCTGTCCGACATTTTGATCGGGTTGCCGACCGACAGGTACTTGCCGCGGGTCGGATGATCGACCTCGACGACGGTGCCGGTGTGGCGCAGCGACGGCTCTTCGGCCAGTTCCTTCATCGACAGGATAGGGCCGACAGGGATGTCGAAGGCATTGCACTCGTTCATGACCTCGAACTTGGTCTTGGTCATGGTCCATTGCTCGATGCGCTGGAAGATCTGCGTCAGTCGCGGCAGGCGCGCCGGCGGCTTGGCGTAGTCGGGATGGGTCTTCCAGTCGGGCTGGCCGATCAGGTCGCAGATCTTCTCCCACACCGGCGCCTGGGTGATGAAGTAGATGTAGGCGTTGGGATCGGTCTCCCAGCCCTTGCACTTCAGGATGACGCCGGGCTGGCCGCCGCCCGAATCGTTGCCGGCGCGCGGCACCGACTCGCCGAACGGGATGTTCTGGCCGAACTGGGTGTATTCCTTCAGTGGGCCATAAGCGAGACGCTGCTGGTCGCGCAGCTTCACGCGGCACAGGTTCAGGACGCCGTCCTGCATCGCCGTCAGCACGCGCTGGCCGCGGCCGGTGCGCTTGCGCTGGTAGAGTGCGCTGACGATGCCGAGCGCCAGATGCAGGCCGGTGCCGGAGTCGCCAATCTGCGCGCCGGTCACCAGCGGCAGCCCGTCGTGGAAGCCCGTTGTCGACGCCGAGCCGCCGGCGCATTGCGCCACGTTCTCGTAGACCTTGCAGTCCTCATAGGGGCCGGGGCCGAAGCCCTTGACCGAAGCCACCACCATGCGCGGGTTGAGTGCATGGATGTGCTCCCAGGTGAGCCCCATGCGGTCGAGCGCGCCGGGCGCGAAATTCTCGACCAGCACGTCGCAGGTCTTCACCAGGCGCTCCAGCACCTTCATGCCCTCCTTGCTCTTGGAGTCGAGCGTGATCGAGCGCTTGTTGTGGTTGAGCATGGTGAAATAGAGGCTGTCGGCATTGGGCACGTCCTGCAGCTGGCCGCGCGTGATGTCGCCGACGCCGGGACGCTCGACCTTGATCACGTCGGCGCCGAACCACGCCAGAAGCTGCGTGCAGGTCGGGCCGGACTGGACGTGCGTGAAGTCGAGGATCTTGACGCCATCGAGCGCCTTGCCGTCCTTGCCCCAGGGCTTGGACGAGACCTTGGGCAGGCCGCTGTCATTGGCCTTCCTGGCTACGACCTTGAGCGTCGGCCGGCTAGTACGCTTGAGCGCGGCCTTCGCCTTTACCTTGGTCTTCGAGGCCATCGCCTTGCCTTTCGCCTTCAGGGCTTTCTTCTTTGCCATGTCTCTTCTCCGAATGGTTTATTTCTTGCGAAGCTTGCTTTGCGGATTGAGGTTGCCGATGCGGCCGCTCTCGCTGCCGGCCGCCGGGTCGATCACCGCGTTGATCAGGGTCGGCGCGCCGGAGTCCATCGCCGCGTTCACGGCGCGCTTCAGCTCGTCGGGCGTCGTTGCATTGACGCCGACGCCGCCGAAGGCCTCCATCATCTTGTCGTAGCGCGCGCCTTTGACGAACACGGTCGGCGCGGGATCCTTGCCGACCGAATTGACGTCGGTGCCGCGATAGATGCCGTCGTTGTTGAAGATGACGACGCAGACCGGCAGGTTGTACCGGCAGATCGTCTCGACCTCCATGCCGGAGAAGCCGAAGGCGCTGTCGCCCTCGACGGCGAGCACCGGCTTGCCGGTCTCGACGGCGGCGGCGATGGCCGAACCCATGCCGATGCCCATGATGCCCCAGGTGCCGACGTCGAGGCGCTTGCGCGGCTTGTACATGTCGATGACGCCGCGCGCGAGATCGAGCGTGTTGGCTCCCTCATTGACCAGGATGGCGTCCGGCCGCTCCTTGATGATGGTGCGCAGCACACCCAGCGCGCCGTGATAGTCCATCGGGCTGTTGTTGTTCATCAGGCGCGGCGCCATCTTGGCGACGTTCTCCTCGCGCTTGGCCGTGATCGCGCCGGTCCAGTCGGCCGGTGCGGACGGCCAGTTGCCGCCCATTCCTTCCAGAAGAGCCGCGACGCAGGAGCCGATGTCTCCGACCACGGGGGCCACGATCTCGACGTTGCTGTCCATCTCCTTGGGCTCGATGTCGATCTGGATGAACTTCTTGGGCGCGTCGCCCCAGGTCTTGCCCTTGCCGTGCGACAGCAGCCAGTTCAGCCGGGCGCCGATCAACATGACGACGTCGGAGTCCTTCAGAACGGTCGAGCGCGCAGCACCTGCGCACTGCGGATGAGTGTCGGGCAGCAGGCCCTTGGCCATGCTCATGGGCAGGAACGGCACGCCGCTCTTCTCGACCAGGGCGCGGATCGCCTCATCGGCCTGGGCGTAAGCGGCACCCTTGCCGAGGATGATCAGCGGGCGCTTGGCGCTCTTCAGCACGTCGAGCGCGCGCTTGACCGAGTGAGGTGCCGGAATCTGGGCAGGTGCTGCGTCGATCACCTTGACGAGAGATTTTTGTCCGGCCGCGGCGTCGATGACCTGGCCGAACAGCTTGGCCGGGAGGTCGAGATAGACGCCGCCCGGACGGCCCGAGACGGCGGCGCGGATGGCGCGCGCCAGGCCGATGCCGATGTCGGCGGCATGCAGCACGCGGAAGGCCGCCTTGCACAGGGGCTTGGCGATGGCCAGCTGGTCCATCTCTTCGTAGTCGCCTTGCTGCAGGTCGACGATCTCGCGCTCCGAGGAGCCCGAGATCAGGATCATCGGGAAGCAATTGGTCGTGGCGTGGGCGAGCGCCGTCAGTCCGTTCAGGAAGCCGGGCGCCGACACCGTGAGGCAGACGCCGGGTTTTTTGGTGAGGAAGCCGGCGATGGCGGCGGCATAGCCTGCGTTCTGCTCGTGGCGGAATGACAGCACGCGGATGCCTGCGGCCTGCGCCATGCGGCCGAAGTCGGTGATCGGGATGCCTGGCACGCCGTAGATGGTGGTGAGGCCATTCAGCTTCAGCGCATCGATGACGAGGTGAAAGCCATCGGTCAGGTCCTGCGTGTCTTCTGCCGCCGCTGCGGCGGGCTTCTTCAATGCTGTGTCAGGCATGATGTTCCCCTCCCCCTCAATCCAGATAGTCGACGTGTTTGGCGACATGCTCGGCCAGGCCAAGCGCGTGCTGGCGGACCAGATCCTCGGCGCGCTCGGTGTCGCGTGCCTCGAGCGCCTGGATGATGTTCATGTGGTCGCGGATCGACCGGTCGACGCGGTCTTCCTCGCCGATCGTCTCGCGGCGGATCATGCGCATGTGGGTGAACAGGTTCTCTGCCAGCTGGATCAGCACGTCGTTGCCGCTCAGCCTGATGATCGTCTGGTGGAAGTTGATGTTCACTTCGGAATACTCGTCGAGCTTGGCGTGCAGCTTGTCGTCCTCGAAGGTGGCGAACATGCGCCGCAGGCCCGCGATATCGGAGTCGCTGGCACGTTCGGTGATCAGTCGCGCCGCCATGCTTTCCAGCGCCGCCCACGCGGTGATCATCTGGATCACCTCGTCCTTGGTCTTGCGCACGACATAGACGCCGCGCCGCGGCACCGAGCGCACGAAACCTTCGCGCTCCAACTGCGCCATCGCCTCGCGCACCGGCGTGCGCGAGATGCCGAAGTCCTGCGCGAGCTGGCGCTCGTCGAGCCGGATATCGCTGCGGGAGCGATAGATGTCCGAGGACACGATGACGTTGCGCAACGCCACGTAGGCCTTGTCCTTGAACGTCTCCCGACTGTCGATCGGGGCAACAACCAGACGTGCTTCGCTCATGCTGTGACCGTTCCCCTCAGAAGGTCAGACTGACAATACATTATGCATAATACCACGGGGGCGGGGCCGTCCAGTGTCCCGTGATGCAGCGGCTTTTTCTCTTGGACTACTTGGCCGAAGCCGAGGGCACCAGACGTCCGTAGAGGTTCGACAGGGCCGGCCAGAACATGGCGATCAGGCCGAGCGCCATGATCGAGCCGACCAGGCCGTTCGACCAAAACACGCCCAAGCTTCCCTGCGAGATCAGCAGCGACTGGCGGAAGGATTCCTCGGCCTTGTCGCCCAGCACGATAGCCAGGACCATCGGCGCTAGAGGGTAGTTGCACTTCTTCAGGAAGTAGCCCGCTACGCCGAACACCAGCATCATCACGATGTCGAAGGTGTTGTTGTGCACGCTGTAGGCGCCGATGGCGCAGATCACCAGGATGATCGGTGCGATGATGCCGAAGGGGATGCGCAGGATCGCCGCGAAGAACGGCACCATAGTAAGCACGACAATGAGGCCGACGATGTTGCCGAGATACATGCTGGCAATCAGGCCCCAGACGAACTCCTTCTGCTCGACGAACAGCAGTGGGCCGGGTTGCAGGCCCCAGATCAGCAGGCCGCCCAGCAGTACGGCCGCGGTCGGCGAACCCGGCACGCCGAGCGAAAGCATGGGCAGCAGCGCCGAGGTGCCGGCGGCGTGCGCCGCGGTCTCGGGCGCTACCACGCCTTCGATCTCGCCGGTGCCGAACTTGTCGCCGTTCCTCGACGCCCGCTTGGCGATGCCGTAGCTCATAAACGAGGCGGGCGTGGCGCCGGCCGGGGTGATGCCCATCCAGCAGCCGATCACGCAGGAGCGCAGAGAGGTCATCCAGTAGCGCGGCAGCTCCTTCCAGGTCTGCCAGACCACCTTGGGATTGATGCCCGCGGCCTTGCCGCGGAATCTGAGCCCTTCTTCCATGGTCAGCAGGATCTCGCCGATGCCGAACAGGCCGATTACCGCTATCAGGAAGTCGAAGCCGCTCAGCAGCTCGGTCGAGCCGAAGGTCAGGCGAAGCTGACCCGTCACCGTGTCGGTGCCGACTGCGGCCAGCGCGAAACCCAGCATCATCGCGGCGATGGTCTTGGTCGGCGGCTCCTTGCCCATGCCGACGAAGCTGCAGAAAGCGAGGAAGAACACCGAGAACTTCTCGGCCGGTCCGAATTGCAGCGCGAAGCTCGCAACCAGGGGGGCGGCGAGCGTGATGACGATGACGGCGAACAGGGCGCCGACGAAAGACGAGGTGAAAGCGGCCGTCAGCGCCTCGCCGGCCTGGCCCTTTTGCGCCATGGGATGGCCGTCGAACGTGGTCGCGACCGACCACGGCTCGCCCGGGATGTTGAACAGGATCGAGGTGATGGCGCCACCGAACAGTGCGCCCCAGTAGATGCAGGACAACAGGATGATCGCCGAGGTCGGCGGCATGCTGAAGGTGAGCGGCAGGAGGATCGCCACACCGTTGGCGCCGCCGAGACCGGGCAGCACGCCGATGATCACGCCCAGCACGATGCCGACGACCATGTAGAGCAGGTTCTGCCAGGTCAACACCACGCCGAAGCCGACGAGCAGATCGCCGATGCTTTCCATCGATCCTAAAGCCCGAGCCAGTCCTCGAGCGGCCCCTTGGGCAACGGCACAAGGAACCAGTTCTCGAATGTCACATAGATCAGGATCGACAGGCCGACGCTGATAGCAAGCGTCAACGGCCAACCGTAGCGGCCGAGATAGCGCATGAAGCCCAGGACCAGCAGGGTGGAGGCGAGGTAGATGCCGGTCCACGGTATCGCCGCAACATAGAGTGCGAGTGGCCACACCACCTTGAGCACCTGGCGGATCTGGCCCCATTCGGCGAACAGCTTGCGGCTGTCGCGGCCCATGTAGACGCGGCCGAAGTTGTAGACGCTGGTGAGGACGACGATCAGCCCGATCCAGAACGGGAAGAAGCCGGACTTCGGACCTTCCGCCCCCCAACCGGTGCCAACCTTGAGGCTGCCGAAGATCGTGATTGCCCCCAGCAGCGCCATGGCGGCGGCGACGCCCATCTCGACATGGCGTTGCCCCGGCCCGTTGCGGGGCCCGTCCTTGCTCTCGTCACTCATGACCGCCCGTGCTTCCTGGCTGCGACACTCAATTGGTGGCCAGGAATCCCGCTTCCTTCATCAGGTCGCGATGGCGCTTTTCCTCGTTCTCGACCCACTTGGTGTATTCGGCGCCTGCCATGAAGGACTGGTTGAAGGCGCCGTCCTTCATGAGCTGCGCCCACTCCGGTGTGGCGCGGACCTTCTTGAACAACTCGACGTAGAAGTCGACCGCATCCTTGGGAACGCCGGCCGGCATGAAGACGCCGCGCAGCATCAGATACTCGATGTCGAGTCCCTGCGACTTGCAGGTCGGGATGTCGGCCCACGACTTGTCGCCGGCGATCTTTTCCGTGACCGGCAGGACCTTGCTGTCGAACACGCACAGCGGGCGAAGTTTGCCGGCGCGCCATTGCGCCACCGCTTCGATCGGATTGTTGACGGTCGAATCGATATGATTGCCGACCAGCTGGACCGCGACCTCTCCGCCGCCCTTGTAGGGCACATAGGTCATCTTCGTGCCGGTGGCCTTTTCCAGTGCGACGGTGATGATCTGATCTTCCTGCTTCGAGCCGGTGCCGCCCATCTTGATCTTGCCCGGGGGTGCCGCCTTCAGCGCCGCCACGTACTCCTGCACCGTCTTGTAGGGCGACTCGGCATTGACCCACAGCACGAATTCGTCCAGCGACAGCATCGCCACCGGCGTCATGTCCTTCCACGAGAACGGAATGCCCGTGGCGAGCGGCGTGGTGAAAAGGTTCGACAGGGTGATGATCAGCTTGTGCGGGTTGCCCTTCGATCCCTTGATGTCGAGGAAGCCTTCGCCGCCGGCACCACCGGCCTTGTTGATGACGACCATCGTCTGGTTCATCAGCTTGTGCTTGGCGACGATGCCTTGGATCATGCGCGCCATTTGATCAGCGCCGCCGCCGGTGCCGGCAGGGACGATGAATTCGACATTGCGCGTTGGCTCCCAAGCTGCCGCGGGAGTAACGCCAAGGGCTGCCACCGCGGCGCTAGCCGCGATAGCGATCGCACGCAAACGAAGCGTATTGGTCATGGCTTGATGCCTCCCTAAATTCTTTTTTTCGTAGTTCTCGAGTCATGTTTACGGTGATCTTGTCGATTGGTCGAGCAGCGAAGCACCATCGCTCGAATTCCGCATGCGTGACGCAACAAGGGTGCGGTTGTCGTTGCCTTGATTCTCGTCCCGTGCACGTCGCGTTTCATGCGCGTCGCCGTCGAGCGCGAAAGAGCGCTCAAGCGGCCCAACATTTGAATCGAGTGCGGTGGTCGTGCAGCTCTCCACTTACGACGGGACCTGCCGATCTATTGCATGGCCGAACTACTGCGCTCGATCCCGATCGCGCGCCGGCAGCCATTCGCGGCGTCAGGCGGCGGTATCCGACCGAGAATCCGAGTGTTTCCTGCCGTGAGCCTTCTTTGCCAAAAACTCATGCAATATCAATGAATTAGATCAAATACCTGCGAATGACAGACCAAGTAGCTGTCAACGATAGAAATTTTCTATTGCGCTACCTTTCAGCTTTGTTGATAGCGGGCGGTAAAACGCAGATTCTTCAACAGATTAAGCGGAGACAACGCTTGCCGAGAGCAGCAGTTTGGGACGAGGCCGAGGCCAGTGACATCATCCGCCGGTACGCCGGGCGGGAGGGCTCCTTGTTGCCGATCCTGCACGATCTTCAGGCGACGTTCGACCATATCCCACCCGAGGCCGTGGTCTTCGTAGCCGAGGCGCTCAACCTGACGCGCGCCGAGGTCCATGGCGTCGTCTCGTTCTATCACGATTTTCGCGACAAGCCGGCCGGCCGTCATGTGCTGAAGCTCTGTCGCGCCGAGGCCTGCCAGTCGATGAACGGTGAAGATCTGGCGCACCGGATGCTCGATCGGCTCGGACTCGAATGGGGTGGCACGACGCCTGACGGTCGTCTGACGGTCGAGGCCACCTATTGCCTCGGTCTCTGCGCCTGCGCGCCCTCGGCCATGTTCGACGGCGAACCGGTCGCACGGCTGACGCCTCAATCGCTCGACGACATCGTGCGCGAGGCCGGCCGATGACGACGCGAATCTTCGTTCCCCGCGATGCCGCGGCCCGGGCGGTGGGTGCCGATCGCGTCGCGGCCGCCATCGCCCAGGAGGCCAAGCGCCTTGGCGTCGCCGTCGAGGTGATCCGCACCGGCTCACGCGGCCTGTTCTGGCTCGAGCCGATGATCGAGGTCGAGACGCCCGGTGGACGCATCGCCTTCGGGCCGGTGACAGCCAGGGACGTTCCGGGCCTCTTCGCCGGCGGCCTGCCGCCGAGCGCCGCCCATCCGCTGTGCGTCGGCCGGCCCGAGGAGATTCCATTCCTGAAGCGCCAGACGCGCATCACTTTCGCGCGTTGCGGCATCGTCGATCCCCTGTCGCTCGCCGACTATCGCGCCCATGGCGGCTATCGCGGCCTGGAGCGAGCCAGGAGCCTGGGCGCTGCCGGAACCGTCGAAGAAGTTGTGACGTCGGGCCTGCGGGGCCGCGGCGGCGCGGGCTTCCCGACCGGCATCAAGTGGAAGACCGTTGCCGACACGACGGCCGACCGCAAATACATCGTCTGCAACGCCGACGAAGGCGACTCGGGCACCTATGCCGACCGCATGATCATGGAAGGCGATCCCTTCCTGCTGATCGAGGGCATGACGATCGCGGGCTTCGCGGTCGGCGCGACCAAGGGCTACATCTACATCCGTTCGGAATATCCCGACGCCATCCGCGTCATGGCGGGCGCCATCGCGCTGGCCGAGGCCGAGGGCCTGTTGGGCGCCGCCGCGAAGTTCGACATCGAGATCCGCGTCGGCGCTGGCGCCTATGTCTGCGGCGAGGAAACTTCGCTTCTCGAAAGCCTCGAGGGCAAACGCGGCCAGGTCCGCGCCAAGCCGCCGCTACCGGCGCACAAAGGCCTGTTCGGCAAGCCGACCGTGATCAACAATCTCATTTCGATCGCCACGGTGCCGGCGATCCTGGCCGACGGCGCCAAACACTATGCCGACCTCGGCATGGGCCGTTCGCGCGGCACCATGCCGATCCAGCTCGCCGGCAACGCCAAATACGGCGGTCTGTTCGAGGCGGCGTTCGGCCTGACGCTCGGCGAAATCGTCGACGATATCGGTGGGGGCACGGCGAGCGGACGGCCGGTCCGCGCCGTCCAGGTCGGCGGACCCTTGGGGGCCTACTTTCCGCGGGCGCTGTTCGACACGCCATTCGACTACGAAGCCTTCACGGCACGCGACGGGCTGGTCGGCCACGGCGGTATCGTGGTGTTCGACGACACGGTGGATATGGCAAAGCAGGCGCGTTTCGCCCTGGAGTTCTGCGCCATCGAATCCTGCGGCAAGTGCACGCCCTGCCGCATCGGTTCGGTGCGCGGCACCGAGACCATGGACAAGATCATTCGTGGCGAGCGCACCGAGGCCAACCTGGCGCTGATCACCGATCTTTGCCAGACGTTGAAATTCGGCTCGCTCTGCGCCTTGGGCGGCTTCACGCCCTACCCGGTGATGAGCGCGATCAAGCATTTCCCTGAAGATTTCAACCGCCCGCGCGTCGCGGCCGCGGCGGCGTAGAGGACCGAACCATGTCACTCATTCATGAGATCGACTACGGCACGCCGGTTGCCAAATCGGCGCAAACGGTGACCCTCACGATCGACGGCAACCCGGTGACGGTGCCCGCCGGTACGTCGATCATGCGGGCGGCGATGGACGCGGGCATCCAGGTGCCGAAACTCTGCGCCACCGATTCGGTCGACGCTTTCGGCTCCTGCCGGCTCTGCCTAGTCGAGATCGCCGGACGGGCGGGAACACCGGCCTCGTGCACGACGCCGGTTGCGGCCGGCATGGTGGTGTCGACCCAGACCGACCGTCTGAAGCAGGTCCGCAAGGGCGTGATGGAGCTCTACATCTCCGATCATCCGCTCGACTGCCTGACCTGCGCCGCCAACGGCGACTGCGAGCTGCAGGACATGGCTGGTGCCGTCGGTCTGCGCGACGTGCGCTACGGCTATGCGGGCGAGAACCATCTCAAGCTGGAGAAGGACGAGTCCAACCCATACTTCACCTTCGACGCCTCCAAGTGCATCGTCTGTTCGCGCTGCGTGCGCGCCTGCGAGGAGGTCCAGGGCACCTTCGCACTTACCATCCAGGGCCGCGGCTTCGACTCCAAGGTGTCGGCCGGCGCCTTCAGCGACAATTTTCTGAGCTCCGAATGCGTGTCCTGCGGCGCCTGCGTGCAGGCCTGCCCGACTGCCACTCTGTCGGAGAAGTCCCTGATCGAGATCGGCCAACCCGAGCACTCGGTCGTCACGACCTGCGCCTATTGCGGCGTCGGCTGCAGCTTCAAGGCCGAGATGCGCGGCGAGGAACTCGTGCGCATGGTTCCCTATAAGGACGGCAAGGCCAACCATGGCCATTCCTGCGTCAAGGGCCGCTTCGCCTGGGGCTATGCCAACCACAAGGAACGTATCCTGAAGCCGATGATCCGCGAGAGCATCGAGCAGCCGTGGCGGGAAGTGAGCTGGGAGGTCGCGATCGATCGCGTCGCGTCGGAGTTCAAGCGGCTGCAGGCCAAGCACGGCCGGCTGGCAGTCGGCGGCATCACCTCCTCGCGCTGCACCAACGAGGAGACCTATCTGGTGCAGAAGCTGGTGCGTGGCGGCTTCGGCAACAACAACGTCGATACCTGCGCCCGCGTTTGCCACTCGCCGACCGGCTACGGCCTGAAGGCCACCTTCGGCACGTCGGCGGGCACCCAGGATTTCGATTCGGTCGATCAGAGCGACGTCATCATGGTGATCGGCGCCAATCCGACCGACGCCCATCCGGTGTTCGCTTCGCGCATGAAGAAGCGGCTTCGCCAGGGCGCCAGGCTGATCGTGATCGACCCGCGCCGCACCGATATCGTGCGTATGCCCCACATCGAGGCCGACTATCATCTGCCGCTGCGGCCGGGCACCAATGCCGCGATCCTGAATGCGCTGGCCCATACCATCGTCACCGAAGGTCTGGTGGACGAGGCCTTCGTCCGCGAATTCTGCGACCGCGACGCTTTCGAACATTGGGCGTCGTTCGTGTCGGAGCCGCAGAACAGCCCGGAGACGGTCGGCCTGCTGGCCGGCGTGTCGCCCGAGGCGATCAGAGGTGCGGCACGCCTCTATGCTACCGGCGGCAACGGTGCGATCTATTACGGGCTAGGTGTCACCGAGCATAGCCAGGGCACCACGGCGGTCATGGCGCTCGCCAATCTGGCGATGGCCACCGGCAATCTCGGCAAGCGGGGCGTCGGCGTGAACCCGCTGCGCGGGCAGAACAATGTCCAGGGCGCCTGCGACATGGGCTCCTTCCCGCACGAGTTGACCGGCTATCGCCACATCTCCGACGACGCCACGCGCACCATGTTCGAGAAATTGTGGGGTCGCCCGCTCGATGCCGAGCCCGGCCTGCGCATCCCCAACATGTTCGATGCCGCGATCGACGGCACGTTCAAGGGGATCTATGTCCAGGGCGAGGACATCCTTCAGTCCGATCCCAACACCGAGCACGTGGTGAAGGCGCTGGCCGCGATGGAGTGCGTCGTGGTCCAGGACCTGTTCCTGAACGAGACCGCGAACTACGCCCACGTCTTCCTGCCGGGTTCGACATTCCTCGAGAAGGACGGCACTTTCACCAACGCCGAACGCCGCATCAACCGCGTGCGCCGCGTCATGACACCGAAGAACGGTATGGCCGACTGGGAGATCACGCTGGCTATTGCCAAGGCGATGGGCTTCGAGATGCCCTACAGCCACCCCTCCGAAATCATGGACGAGATCGCCAAGCTGACGCCGACCTTCGCCGGCGTCTCCTACGAAGTCCTCGACAAGGAGGGCTCGGTCCAGTGGCCGTGCAACGAGAAGGCGCCGACCGGCACTCCGATCATGCATATCGGCGGCTTCGCCCGCGGCAAGGGCAACTTCATGATCACCGAGTACGTGCCGACCGACGAGCGCACCGGTCCGCGCTTTCCTCTGTTGCTGACCACCGGTCGCATCCTCAGCCAATATAATGTCGGCGCCCAGACCCGGCGTACCGACAATGTCGTTTGGCACAAGGAAGATGTGCTGGAGATCCATCCGCACGACGCCGAACAGCGTGGCGTGCGCGACGGCGACTGGGTGAAGCTCGACAGCCGCGCCGGCGGCACGGCGTTGCGCGCCGAGATCACCGATCGCGTGGCGCCGGGCGTGGTCTATACGACCTTCCACCATCCCGATACGCAGGCCAACGTCGTCACCACCGACTATTCCGACTGGGCGACGAACTGTCCGGAATACAAGGTCACCGCCGTCCAGGTCTCGCCGTCCAACGGCCCCAGCGAATGGCAGAAGGAATATGCCGAGCAGGCCGACCACAGCCGGCGGATCGCCAAGGTCGCGGCAGAGTAGACGGCCATGTCCGGGACTACCGACAAGCTCGTGATGATGGCCAATCAGATCGGTAAGTTCTTCGTGCCGCAGCGCGACGGCGATCCGGTCGCCGCCATCGCCGACCACCTGCAGAAATTCTGGGATCCCCGCATGCGCGCCGCCATCGTGGCGCACGTGGCGGCCGGCGGCGCCGGCCTTGACGCTCCCGTTCGCGAAGCTGTAGGGCGGTTGAAGAAACCGACGGCAGCGTAGCGCCGTCGTCCCGACCGGAGCGCCGCAGGCGCGAAGTGGAGGGACCTCGATTTCGTTTCCGAAGATTAGGTCCCTCGACTACGCCACCCGCTGGGCGGCTTCGCTCGGGATGACGGGAAGGGTGTCATGTCCGATCTCAAGATCGTCTTCGAGCAGGAAGGCGGCGCGGCAGCGCAACTCGTGCGCGATCGTCTCGACATGTTCAACGTCGGCGTCACCGGAGTGTCGGCCTACTATCCGGTGCACTTCTTCCTGAAGAACGGCCGCGGCGAAACGATGGGCGGCCTGCTGGGCGGCGTCTGGGGCGGCTGGCTGCACATCACGTATCTCTGGATCGACGAGGCCCATCGCGGCAAGCGCTGGGCGACGAAGCTGATGGACCAGGCCGAAGCCTATGGGCGCGAACGGCGGTGCCACGCGATCATGCTCGACACGCATTCGTTCCAGGCTCGGCCCTTCTACGAAAAGCGCGGCTACGAGGTCTTCGCCACCCTCGACGACTGGCCCAAGGACCACAAGAAGTTCTTCCTCAGGAAGAAGCTCTAGCGGACGCCGAGCTCCTTCAGTTTCTTGTCGACCGCGAGGAGATCCGACCAGCTCTGCCGTTTGCTGGCGGGCGTGCGCAGCAGATAGGCGGGATGGAAGGTCGGCATGGTCGGAATCTCCGTGCCGTCGCCCAGCCGATAGCCCACCCACTTGCCGCGCAGTCGCATGATGCCTTCGGTGGTGTCGAGCACCGCCTTGGCCGCGGTGCCGCCGGCCAGGATGAGCAGCTTCGGCCTGGCGAGCTCGATGTGGCGGCGCGTGAAGGCCAGGCACATCGCCTGCTCGGCCAGCGTCGGCGTGCGATTGCCGGGCGGCCGCCAAAACAGGATGTTGGTGATGTAGAAGCCGCCGGTTCGCGTGAGACCGATCGCGTCCATCATGCGATCCATGAGCTGGCCGCTGACGCCGACGAACGGCTTGCCGAGCCGGTCCTCGTCGCCGCCCGGCGCCTCGCCCACGATCATCACCGGCGCGCCCGGCGTGCCGTCGGCGAACACGGTGTTCTTGGCGGTGCGCTTGAGCGCGCAGCCTTCGAAGGTGCGGACGGCCGCTTCCAGCTCCCCCAGGCTATTGCACCGTTCGGCCAGCGCCCGGGCGTCCTCGACGAGTTGCGGCGATTCGAGCGGCACCGGTGCGCGCGGCTGGGGAGGTGACGCGGCGGGGCGGAGCGGCGTCGGCGCCGAAGCCCGCTCGGGAACGGAAGCGGGTGCGCTTGCCGGCATCGCGAACCGGTCGATCGCGTCCTCGCCGATGGTCTCGTCGAGCCCCTGGTCGACGTACCATTTCAGCAGCGAGGCGATGTCCTCGCGCGAGGAAGCCGGTTCGACCATCTAGAGGCTCTTCATGAAGGCACCGAGGATCGGCGCCCACAGGGCTGCATCGGCGTGGCTCGCCATATGGCCTTTGTTGGAGGGCAGCTCGACATAGGTGACGTCCGCGCCGGCCTTGCGCATGTCGCTCACATAGGCGGGGCAGAGCGCGATCTCGAACAGCTTGTCGGTCTTGGAGTTCACGTAGAGCACCTTGGTGCCCTTGAGCTTGGCGTAATCCTTGGTGATGTCGAAGGAACCGATGGCGCGGCGCAAGGCCACCATCGAGTGGCCGTCGTAGATCTCGGCCCACGCCTTGGCGTTGGCGCGCATCGCTTCCTTGCGCTTCTCGGGATCGGAGATGGTCTCTGCGAGGATCTCGTTCTGGCCGTAGTTGCTGAGCGTGTCGTAGCGGATCTCGGCCAGCACCTTCTTGATGCCGCCGTTGTCGTAGTACCAGCCGCCGTTCCAATTGGGGTCGCTCGCCAGCCGCTTTTGCAGCGCCTGCAATTGCTCGAGGCCGCCCGGCGACCTGGGAGCGGTGACCGACGGCACGATCGCCTTCATGAATCCAGGGTAGGACGCTGCCCATTGGAATGACTGGAAGCCGCCCATCGAGGGGCCGATCACGGCCACGAGGCTCTTCAGCCCGAGCGAATCGACCAGCAGCTTCTGGCTCGCCACGATGTCGCGCATCGTGATCTCGGGAAAGGTCGGGCCGTAGGGCTTACCGGTGCGCCGATCGATCGCGTTGGGGCCAGTGCTGCCGTGCGCCGAGCCCAACGCATTCACTGAAACGACGAAATAGCGGTTGGTATCGACGGCCTTGCTCGGCCCGATCAGCCCGTCGAACCAGCCGACGGTCCCTTCGGCAACGCCGCGACCCTGCTTGCCGGAAGCGTTGCGGCCGGCGGCGTGATGGCTCGACGTGTAGCCGTGCACCACAAGAACTGCATTGTCGCGTTGTGGTGAGAGCGTGCCGTAGGTTTCGTAGGCGAGTTCGAGGACGGGCAGGGACTGCCCATTTTCCAGCCGGAAATCGCGGGTCGTGAAGAGTTTACTCTCGATTTCGTTGAGTTCAGCCACGGGAATGCCCCTTTCCGCGGGTAGCGATCCGGCCCCCGACAGGCTATTTACCATCGCAAGGATCGCCGCCGGCCAAGGGCGCGTCCATCTGGAAAAGGCACTGCACAGCGAGACGATGATGGCACGCGAGGCGATGGAATACGATGTTGTGATCGTTGGCGGCGGCCCGGCCGGGCTAGCCGCGGCGATCCGGCTGAAGCAACTCGCCGCCGAGCGCAAACATGAGGTGTCGGTTTGCCTGCTCGAGAAGGGCTCGGAGATCGGCGCCCACATCCTGTCGGGCGCGGTGATCGACCCAATCGGGCTGAACGAGCTCATTCCCGACTGGAAGGAAAAGGGTGCGCCGATCGAGACGCAGGTGAGCGACGATCAATTCCTGTGGTTGACCAAGACCGGCTCGTTCCGTTTCCCCAATTTCACGCTGCCGCGGCTGATGAACAACCACGGCAACTACATCGTCAGCATGGGCGAGGTCTGCCGCTGGCTTGGCCAGCAGGCCGAGGCGCTGGGCGTGGAGATCTACCCGGGCTTCGCTGCCGCCGAGGTGTTGTACAACGACGACGGTTCGGTGAAGGGCGTCGCCACCGGCGACATGGGCGTCGGCAAGGACGGCAAGCACAAGGACAGCTACACGCCCGGCATGGAACTGCATGCCAAGTACACGCTGATTGCCGAGGGTGCGCGCGGCTCGCTGTCTAAGATGTTGATGGCCAAGTTCGGCCTGCGCGACGGCGTCGATCCGCAGAAGTTCGGCATCGGGCTGAAGGAGCTGTGGCAGGTCGAGCCGGCCAAGTTCAAGAAGGGCCTGGTCGTGCACTCGCAGGGCTGGCCGCTGGGGGAAAGCGGCAGCGCCGGCGGCTCATTCATGTACCACTTCGGCGACAACCTGGTGGCCATCGGCTTCGTGGTCCATCTGTCCTACGAGAACCCGTATCTCTCGCCGTTCGACGAGTTCCAGCGCTTCAAGACCCATCCCGACGTCGCCAAATATCTCCAGGGCGGCAAGCGGCTGGTCTACGGCTCGCGCGCCATCAACGAGGGCGGCCTGCAGTCGATTCCCAAGCTTGTGTTCCCCGGCGGCGCGTTGATCGGCTGTTCGGCCGGCTTCGTGAACCTGCCGCGCATCAAGGGCAACCACAACGCCATCAAGAGCGGCATGCTGGGCGCCGAGGCGGCCTTCGAGGCGCTGGCGGCGGGCAAGACCGGCGGCGACGAGCTGATCGCCTATCCCGTGAAACTCAAGGCGTCATGGATCTGGAAGGATCTCGACAAGGTACGCAACGTGAAGCCCGCGCTGAAGTGGGGCACCGTGCTGGGCACGATCTATGGCGGCTTCGATATGTGGATGCACGATCTCGGCATTCGTCTGCCCTGGACGTTCCACCACAAGAAGGCCGATCACGAAACGCTTCGGCCGGCCAGCGAGTTCCAGCCGATCCAGTATCCCAAGCCGGACGGCGTGCTGTCGTTCGACAAGCCCTCCTCGGTGTTCCTGTCGAACACCAACCACGAGGAGGACCAGCCGGTGCATCTCAGGTTGCGCGATCCGTCGATCCCGATCGCCGTCAACCTGCCGCTCTATGCCGAACCCGCGCAACGCTACTGTCCGGCAGGCGTTTACGAAGTGGTCACTGCCGACAACGGCCAGCCGCGTTTCCAGATCAACGCGCAGAACTGCGTCCATTGCAAGACGTGCGATATCAAGGATCCGGCACAGAACATCGACTGGACCGTGCCCGAAGGTGGCGGCGGTCCCAATTACCCCAATATGTGAGAAACATGCGACGCATTCCCCTCGCGCTGCTATCGGCAGCGCTGCTCCTGGCTCTTCCCTTGACGGGCAACGCCCAGCCCGGCGGCACGCCGCCCGCCAAGGCGCAACCCCAGCCGCCGCGGACTCGGCCGGCCGCCCCGATCCCGCTCAGCGGCCGCTATCTCGCAGGGCGCGTGGCCGAGCAGGACCACGACTATGACGGTGGTGCCGACCAGCTCGACCAGGCACTCGCCCTGGCTCCGGACGATCCGGAGCTGATCTACGCCGCCTTCCGGTTGCGCACCTATGCCGGCCGCATCGATGCCGCCGCTCGCCTCGCGCCGGCGGTGCTGGCGGTCAAGCCGGGCGACGGTTTCGCCAACCTCGTGTTGGTCGTGCAGCAGATCAAGAGGGGTGATTATCGCGCCGCCGAACAGCAGCTCGGCCGCATCGGCGCTGAGAACCAACTGGGGCCGCTGCGCGACTATGTGATGGCGTGGCTGAAGGCCGGACAGAAGGACTTCGTCGCCGCGCGCGAGTATCTATCCAAGCTGAAGCCTGCCGCCGGCGAGCGCTCGGAGGCGCCGGCGCTGATCATCGAGGCGCAGATCGATGAACTGGCAGGTGACCGCGCAGGCGCCGAGGCCAAGTACCGCCGCGCACTGCAGCTCGATCCCGGCGGGTTGCGCGTCACCATTTCCGTGGCCGATGCGCTGCGGCGCCTGGGCAAGGCCGACGAGGCGCGCACGCTGCTCAAGACCTATGGCGAGAAGTACAGCGACTCCGTCGTCATGGACGGGCTGATTGCCACCAACACGCCCAAGCCGCCGTCGCCGGCGTCGGGCATCGCCGAGATCCTGTTCGACATCGGCGGCATCCTGAGCGGCGACCCGCGCAACCAGCGCGCCGACCTGGCGCTCATCTTCCAGCAACTCGTCGTCGACCTGAAGCCCGATCATGATTTCGCCTGGCTGATGATCGCGGGTCTCTACGAGCAATTCCACATCATCCCCAAGGCCGTGGCGGCGCTGGGCAAGATCGGACCGACCTCGCCGCTCTACTGGCAGGCGCGGCTCCGCATGGCCGCGCTCGACGCCCAGGAAGATCGCTTCGACCAGGCGGTGACCCGGCTGCGTGGCCTGATGGCCGAGAAGCCCGAGCGCATCGACGCGGCCCTCACCCTCGCTGACCTGCTGCGCGGCAAGGAGCGCTATGCCGACGCCGTCGCCGTCTACGATACCGCCATAGCGCGCCTGCGCACCGTCGAGGCGCGCCACTGGCCGATCTTCTTCGGCCGCGGCATCGTGCTCGAGCGGGTCAAGCAGTGGCCCAAGGCCGAAGTCGACATGAAGAAGGCGCTCCAGCTGTCGCCCGAGCAACCCTACGTGCTGAACTATCTCGGCTATAGCTGGATCGACCAGGGCATGAACCTCGAAGAGGGCATGAAGATGCTCAAGCGTGCCACCGAGCTTCGGCCTGACGACGGCGCCATTACCGATTCGGTCGGCTGGGCCTACTACCGGCTCGGCCAGTTCGACAAGGCCGTCGAGTGGCTGGAGCGGGCGAGCGAACAGAAGGGCGACGACGCCACCATCGTCGAGCATCTCGGCGACGCCTACTGGCATGTCGGCCGCAAACGCGAGGCGCGCTTCGAATGGGAGCGTGCGCTCAACCAGAAGCCCGACAAGGACCGTCTGCCGATCATCAAGGACAAGCTCGCCAACGGGCTCAGCGCCACCAACGACAAGCCGACCGTCTACGAAAAGGCCGCCGACAAGAAGCAGGGTGGCTGATCCAGCCGTGGCTGGGGCTGTCGAGCGGCAGGCGCGCGCCAAGGTCAATCTCTGGCTGAACGTCGTCGGCCGCCGCGCCGATGGCTATCACCTGCTCGATTCGCTCGCAGCCTTCAGCGACCTCGCCGATACGCTTGCCGCCGAACCGTCCGAGGGCCTTTCGCTCACTCTCGATGGGCCGGGCGCCGAGGCGTTTGCCGCCGAAACCGACAACCTTGTGCTGAGGGCGGCGCGCCGGCTGGCCGACCGTGCCGGAGTGGCGCCGCGCGCCGCGCTCCGCCTCACCAAGCGCATTCCGGTGGCGGCCGGACTGGGCGGCGGTTCGGCTGATGCCGCTGCTGCCCTGGCGGCTCTGACCGATCTGTGGCGGCTGGCGCTTCCGGTGGAGGAGATGTTCGATCTTGCCGCCGCGCTCGGCGCCGACGTCCCGATGTGCCTGGCCGGTCGCGCGTCGATCGTCTCCGGCGTAGGCGAACGACTGGAACCCGCGCCGCCGCTGCCCTCTTGCGCAATCCTGCTGGTCAATCCGGGTGTCGCACTGCCGACAGCGGAGGTTTTTTCCGCCCGTCGCGGCGAATTCTCGGTGGTCCGGCCCGTGGTGCGGCCATGGAACGACCTCGCTGACTTTGTCGCCGAGCTCGCCCGGCGCGGCAACGATTTGACGAACGCCGCGACTGCGCTGCGGCCGACGATCGCCGATGTGCTGGCGTTCCTGAGGCAAAGCCGGCGCGCACGCTACGCCGCCATGAGTGGCAGCGGTGCCACGTGCTTTGCACTTTACGAGACGCAGTCGGCGGCAGAGCAGGCGGCGCAGGACGTGCCCGCCGCATGGTGGCGTCACGCCGGTCCGCTTGTTTCGGGTTAGTTCGGTCGACCGACGGGTTTCGATCCCATCAAGGCGCGCATCTCCTTCAGCGAGTCGAACAATGCCTTGCTGGGCTCGCCGGTTTCCTTGAGACCGGCCATGTGCTGGTATTCGCGGATCGCCACGCGTGTCGCCGGGCTGACCTTGCCGTGCGGATCGTCACGATAGATTTTGAGATCGTGCAGCAGGCGCTGGATCGCCTTCACCTGATCGCTGCCGCCGGCCGGCCAGGCATCAGGGTCGGCCTGTGGCGGCGCGACCTTCAGCGGATCGCGTGGCGGCATCGCGCGCGCGATCTCGGCCGACGAAGGCGGCATCTCGGTCTTGGGGCGCTCGACGATCGCCGGGATTTGCGGCAATGCGGGCTTGGCGACATCGACCTTGGGTAGTTCCGGCTTGGGCAGATGGGCAGGCAACGCGGGTGGTGCGTTGACCTTGGGTGCTGCGCCGGTGAAGTCAGCCGATGTCGGCGGCGGCGGCGCGGGCTCGGGCACGCCGAGGTCGATGGTAACCGGGGCCGGTGAGGGCGCGGGCTTTGGCTCGGGCTTGGGCTCCGGCCGGGGTGTCGCACGGGCGATATCGACCGATGTCGGCGGCGGTGCGGGCTCCGGCTTGGCGAGTTCGACGGAGGTCGGTGCGGGCGTTGGCGCGGGCTTGGGCGGTTCGGCCTTGGGCGGCGGCAACGGAGAGGCTGCCACCACGTCGCGGCGCGCCAACGCCTGCTTCAGCGCGCCATAGACTTCCCGGGTCGGCTCGCCCGACTCGCGCAGGTCCGCGCTCTTCTGGAAGTCGCGGATGGCGTTGCGCGTCATCGGCCCCAATAGGCCGTCAGGTTTGTCGCGCAGAAGCTTGAGATCGACCAGCGCCTGCTGGATCGCGCGCACCTGATCGGCGGGGGATTTGGGCCAGCCCGGCGGATCGTCGTCGCCCGGCGGCGGCGGTGATGCTGCCGTGACAGGTGGCACGGCGGGTGGGGCAGGCGCCGGCTTGGGCGGCGCCAGCGCCTCGACGATCTGGCGGAAGTCGTTTTGGCCGAGCTGCTGGGCGCGCTCCAGCTCGGCGGGCAGCAGCACGCGCTGGAGCGCCTGCGCACGCTGCAGGGCGGTCTTGGCGAGCGCTGTTTCCGCACTGCCGTTGACCTGGCGCTCGAACTCGGCGGTGATGGCGAACCAGGCGAGCGCCGCGGCCGGATCCTTCGGCGCTGCGTCGCCACGCTCGTAAATGTCGCCGAGCGAGAACATCGAAGCCGCCATGCCCTGGCGCGCTGCCGAGCGCAGCAGTTCGATAGCCTCCTTGCCGTTGCGCGGCGCGCCCTTGCCGTCGCGCAACAGCAGCGCAAGATTATGCTTGGCGACGGGCAGGTCCGCATCGGAGGCTTTGCGATACCATTCGACGGCGCGCGTTGAATCACGTTCGACGACGAATCCGCGCTCGTACATCACACCGACATTGAAGGCCGCCTGCGCCGAGCCTTGCTGGGCCGCCCGCAACAGCCAGCCGGCGCCGGCCTGGGGGTCTTTGGCGACGCCCAGGCCCTGCACCAGGCGGCGCGCCAGTTCTTCCATGGCCAGGATGTCGTTGAGATTGGCTTTGCTTCTGAGCTCTTCGATCGGCAACGCGGCCCAGTCGGTCGGCGAGCCGGGCTTGGCTGCGTCCGAAGTCGGTGCCGCAGCAGCGGGGCCGGTGCGGGTGACCTCGGCCGCCGTCGGCGCCGGCTCGGCAGTTGGCGGGACGGTGGTGACGGCAGGCGTTGGGGCGGGGGCTGTCGATGCCTTGGCACGCCGGACCGGCGCCGTCGGCGGATCGATCGTGGCGAAGGCCAACAGGGCGGCCATCGACATCGTCACGATCGTCACTGCGGTCAGCACGCCGGGCCCTCTCGAGATCGAGGTCGCGGTCGCAAGACGTAGGCGCCAGTCGAGCCTGCCGGTCATCCTCCGACCATAGCCGAGAGCGGCCGTCGGGGAGAAGGCGTCGCCCGATGCCGGACGACGATGAGGATGGTCAGCAGCAGCACTGCACCGGCCTGATGCACTGCGGCCAACGCGATGTCGACGCCGGTCAGGATCGTGGCAATTCCGAGGCAGAGCTGTAGCAGCGCCATCGCCGCCGCCGCCATCGTCTCCGGCCGGCGCGTGGGCCAGGCCATCGCCAGTACAGCCAGCACCAGCAGCATGGCGAGCCAGCGATGGATGAACTGGACGGTCGTGCCGTTCTCGAATGGATTGATCCACCACGGCACTGCTTCGAACATGCCGGGCGGGATCCAGTAGCCCGACATCGTCGGGAAGGTGTTGTGCGCGGAGCCGGCGCGCAGGCCTGCCATCAGCGCGCCCCAGGTGATCACTATGAACAGCAAGGCGATCAGTGCCATGGCCTTGCGCCGTGTCTTGCGATCGTCGCGCCGCGTCGCCTGATCACCCAGCTCGAGGATCATCCAGACCGTGTAGGCGTAGAGCACCATCGCCAGCAGGAGATGGGCGGCCAGCCGATAATGGCTGACGGCAGGTCGGTCGCTCAGGCCCGAGGCGACCAACGCCCAGCCCAGCGCCCCCTGCAGGGCACCGAGCATCAGCAGCAGCACCAGCCGCGGCTTCAGGGGCGGGCTGAGCCGGCCACGCACCCAGAACCAGACGAGCGGGGCTGCGAAGACGAGGCCGATCAGGCGGCCCCACAGGCGATGGAGATACTCCAGCCAGAAAATCTCCTTGAATTCGCCGACCGTGAAACCACGATTGACCAATCTTCCCTGCGGCGAGGAAAGATATTTCTCCAGTTCGGCCTGCCATGCCGCGTCACCCAGCGGCGGCAGCCAGCCAGTCACCGGCCGCCATTCGACCATCGACAGTCCCGACTCGGTGAGCCGCGTGAGGGCGCCGAGCACCATCATGAAAAAAATCATCGCGGCAACGACCATCAGCCAGTTGCGCACGGAGGCAGGGACGGGTTGCATGGGCGCCGGACCATGCGTGAAGCCAAAGGCCCCGTCATCTGGCATTAATGTCGCGAACCGGTCGGCGCGCCTTGCGTTCCCCGGCCACGCCGTCTAATCGGTTCGCGTACGAACAAATTACCCCTCGTTTTATCCGGATATTTCGACAATGACCGCGCCTGCGCTCGCCCACGGACTGAGCTTCGACGATCTCTACGACCGCGAGGGTCTTGCCCGGCTCGATGCCGCGTTCGCCGCCTGGCTGCAGGGCGTCGACGCGAGCCTGCATGCCCGGCTGATGGCGGCACGCGCGACGCCCGACCAGCTCGCGGTCAAGGACGAATCGAACCTCCTGATCGAGGTCGCGCGTCCGCTCGAGGATTTCACCGCCGACCTGTTCGGTGTCTCGGCGCAAGCCGGTGACTTGCGCGGCCGCCACACCAGGCTGGGGCAGCTTTACGACTGCAAGCGGCTGTTCGTGCAACGCTATGCCGCGCGCGCGATCAAGCCGGAAGCAGCGGCGGCACTCGATGGCGACAGCGTGACGGCGGCGGTCAAGTTGCCAGCCAGGCTTGCCGACGGGTTGGAAGAGTGGGAACTGGCCTTCGCGACCGCCGTGCGCGATCTCGTGGGCGCTGAGTTCAAGGTCGAAATGCCGACGCCGGAGATCGAGGCGCTGACGCGCTACGCGGCCTGGTCACTGCATCATCCCGACGGAAAAAAGCGTCATCGCGACGGACCGCTGTTCAAGGTGCCGCACAAGCTCGACTTCGAACATCTGGTGCCGATCGAGACCGAAGTGGTCGATGGCGTGACGCGGCTCAAACTGCCGCGGCCGCTGCTGCGCCACCGCGAGGGCTTTGCGCTGACCGATCAGGGCTTCGACCTGGTGCAGTCGCTCGATCACGCCAACTACTGCATCTGGTGCCACAATCAGGGCAAGGACAGCTGCTCACGGGGTCTGAAGGACCGCAAGACCGGTGCCTTCCTGAAATCGCCGTTCGGCGTCACCCTGGCGGGCTGCCCGCTCGAGGAAAAGATCTCGGAGATGAATCTCCTCAAGAGCGAGGGCTTCTCCATCGGCGCGCTGGCGATGGCCGTGGTCGACAATCCGCTGGTGGCGGCGACCGGACACCGCATCTGCAACGACTGCATGAAGGCCTGCATCTACCAGAAGCAGGAACCGGTCGACATTCCCCAGGTCGAGACCCGCACGCTCAAGGACGTGCTCGCCCTGCCGTGGGGCTTCGAGATCTATTCCCTGCTGACGCGCTGGAACCCGCTCAACCTGCGTCGCCCGATCCCGCGGCCGGCGACGGGCCGCAGCGTGCTGGTGGTAGGCCTCGGCCCGGCCGGCTTCAATCTCGCCCATCACCTGATGAACGACGGCCACACCGTGGTCGGCATCGATGGCCTCAAGATCGAGCCGCTGCCGCCCGAGCAGTCCGGTGTCACGGCCGACGGCTACCCCGTCACCTTCGACCCGGTGCGCGATATTGCGAGCCTGCGCGAGGATCTCGGCGAACGGGCGATGGCGGGCTTCGGCGGTGTCGCCGAATACGGCATCACCGTGCGCTGGGACAAGAACTACCTGAAGCTGGTGCGGCTCTTGATCGAGCGGCGGCGTCAGTTCTCGATGTTCGGCGGCGTGCGCTTCGGCGGCACGGTCACCGTCGAGAGTGCTTTCGCCATGGGCTTCGATCACATCGCGCTCTGCGCCGGCGCGGGCAAGCCCACGGTGCTCGACCTGCCCAATGGCCTGGCCCGTGGCGTGCGCGCGGCGTCGGATTTCCTGATGGCGCTGCAGCTCACCGGGGCGGCCAAGAAGGACTCCATCGCCAATCTGCAGATACGCCTGCCGGTGGTCGTGATCGGTGGCGGCCTGACGGCAATCGACACCGCGACCGAGTCGCTCGCCTATTATCCCTTGCAGGTCGAGAAGTTCCTCGCCCGCCACGAGACCCTGGTCGCCGAGCGCGGCGAGCAAGCTGTGCGTGCCGGCTGGAGTGCGGAAGAACGCGAGATCGGCGACGAGTTCATCGCCCACGCCTTGGCGATTCGCGCCGAGCGCGCGACGGCCGCGCGCGACAAGCGCACGCCGGACATCGCCCGGCTGGTGAACGGCTGGGGCGGCGTCACCATCGCCTATCGGCGACGCCTGATCGATTCGCCGTCCTACACGCTGAACCACGAGGAGGTTCACAAGGCGCTGGAGGAGGACATCCGCTTTGCCGAGGGGCTGTCGCCGGTCGCCGTCGAGATCGACGCCAACGGCCACGCCAAGGCACTGAAGGTCGCGGGCGAGCAGAACGGCGCCAAGGTCGAGGCCACCCTGCCGGCACGCACCATCCTGGTCGCGGCCGGCACGCAGCCCAACACCGTTCTGGCGCGCGAGGACACCACGCACGCCTTCATCGACGGCAAGTACTTCCGTGCGATCGACGAGGCGGGCAATCCGGTGACGCCGGAGAGCCTCGCCAAACCCGCCGAGGTGCGCGTCCTGATGTATCGCCACGCCGACGGTCGCTGCATGTCGTTCTTCGGCGACACGCATCCCTCCTTCGCCGGCAACGTCGTGAAGGCGATGGGCGGAGCCAAGCAGGGCTATCCGGTGCTGACACGCGCCATGGCGGCTTTGCCGGAACCCAAGCGCTCGGCGGTCGACATCCTGGCCGAGGCCAACCGCCAGTGGCGTGCCCGCGTCGTGCGCGTCGACCGGCTGACCCCGACCATCGTCGAAGTGGTGGTCGAAGCGCCGGCAGCGGCGAGGAATTTCGAGCCCGGCCAGTTCTATCGCCTGCAGAATTACGAGGCGCATTCGCACAGGATCGACGGCACCTTGCTCACCATGGAGGGCCTGGCATTGACCGGCGCGTGGGTCGACAAGAACAGGGGCCTGTTGTCGCTGATCACGCTCGAGATGGGCGGCTCATCCGACCTTTGCGCGCTCCTGAAGCCGGGCGAGCCGGTGATCGTCATGGGCCCGACCGGCACACCGACCGAGATCGAAGCAGGCGAAACCGTGGTGCTGGCCGGCGGCGGGCTGGGCAACGCCGTGCTGTTCTCGATCGGCCAGGCCTTCCGCAAGGCCGGCAGCAAGGTGCTCTACTTCGCCGGCTACAAGAAGATGAGCGACCGCTACAAGGTGGAAGAGATCGCCGCCGCGGCCGATGTGGTCGTGTGGTGCTGCGACGAGGCGCCGGGCTTCACGCCCGACCGGACGCAGGACAAGGCGGTGGTTGCCAACATCGTCGAGGCGATGCGCCGCTACGCTGCGGGCGAGCTCGGCGAGCAGTCGATTCTCTACAGCGCCGCCGACCGAATCATGGCCATCGGCTCGGACGGCATGATGAACGCCGTGCGCCTGGCGCGGCATGGGGTGCTGAAGCCCTACCTCAAGCCCGACCACCGCGCCCTGGGGTCGATCAACTCCCCCATGCAATGCATGATGAAGGAGATCTGCGCCCAGTGCCTGCAGCTCCATCGCGATCCGGTGACAGGCAAGGAAAGCGTGGTCTTCTCCTGCTTCAACCAGGACCAGGAGCTCGACCGCGTCGACTTCGCCTGCCTGCGCCAGCGGCTGCGGCAGAACGACGTCCAGGAGAAGGTCGCGGCGCTCTGGATCGATCGCTCATTGCGGAAAATCGGAGTTCGCGCTTAACTTCTCGCCATCGACACTGCGCCCGGGTACGGCACAAGGGGAGTTCCATGACGACAACCCTGCATCCGCTCAAGATCGCCAAGCTCGCCGACGCTTCGCGCGTCGAATTTGGTCCGCTCGCCTTCTATCATCCGCTGGTCGCCGACGGCGACACGCCGGTACGCACCGGCATCCAGACCTCCGCACCGGGCTATGTCGCGCCGATGCATTTTCATCCCTATACCGAGCTGCTGTTCATCATCGAAGGCGAGGCCGATGTCTGGCTGCAGGGCGAGGAGGATCGACCCAAACGGCTGAAGGCCGGCGACTGCGTGGCGCTGCCGCCCGAGATCCCGCACAGCTTCCGCACGGTCGGCGACAAGACCATGCGTCTGCTCGGCATCCACGCCAATCCCACGCGCATCTCGACTTATCTCGATCGCGCGACCGATGCGCAGGGCTATCCGATGCTCGATGCCGACCTGAAGCCCGTCGTTAAGACTGCCGCACGAACCTGAAGAGGACCTTTTCCTCGCTGTAGTAGCGCAGCTGGTCGGCGACCTTGGGGAAATAAGCACTACCCACCGTCACCGGCATGAACGCGTCGAGCGCCAGAGGACGTACCGAGACGGTGAAGCCTGCCGCGGTGAAAGCCTTCGCCACCTCTTCCAGGGAATGATCGTAGATCGGGATTGATGACGTCTCGGCGATCAGGGTGTGCCAGCGCGGCCACACGGCGCTCGCGGTATGACAGCCCATGGCCGCGACGTAGGCGCCGCCGGGCCGCAGTGCCGCCCTGAGATCGTTGGCGTGCGCGGCAACGTCGGGCAGCAGATAGATCACTTCGTGGCTGAAGGCGTAGTCGAAGGTACGGCCGAGCGCTGCCGCGGTGTCGCTCACCTTGTAGTCGATCGGGCGCTGGCCCTTCAGCAGCTCGGCGCGTCCCACCGATTCGCGGGCGATGTCGATGCCGACGGCGCTCGCGAACGGATGACGGTCGTAGAGCATGCGCAGGAATCCGCCCTGGTTGCAGCCGTAGTCGAGCACAGTCGATTGGCTGAGATCGCGAGGCACGGAGACATCGATCATGCGCCGCCAGATCGGCGCATGGGCTGCCCCCATCGCCTCTTCTTCAGCGGGATTGCGGTTCCAGGTTGCGATCGTCGAGGGGCGTTGCATCGCTTCCTCCCGTGGGGAAGGCAAGCCTACCACGCCTGCGCAGACGTTTTGGTCCCCAGGGCTTGAGGACAAGCGGTGCAGCGATCATGGCGCCGAAGGCAACCATGCCGACGGCGATCGCCCAGAACACGCCCGGCAAGCCGAGGCCGAAAACCTCGATGGCGAGCCAGCCGCCGATCGTCGCCACGAGCAGGCGAGCGATACCGGCAACGAAGGGCGCGAGCATGCGGCCGGCACCCTGGCTGGCGAAGCTCAAGGTCATGCCCAGCCCGAACAGGCAATAGAACGGCGCGACCCGGGTGATGTAGGCGACCGTCGTGTCGATCACCTGGGGATCGTCGGTGAAGAGGCGCGACCAGGACACGGGCAGCAGCGCCACCGCCCAGCCGAGGCTTCCTATCATGCCGGCCGCGACCAGCCCGCCGATCCAGGCGACGCGCACCGCACGCTTCCAGTCGTTGGCGCCGGCCGCCACGCCGACCAGGGTCGTGAGGCCCGAGCCGATGCCGAAGGCCAGCGGCACCAGCATGAATTCCAGGCGCACGCCGACGCCGTAGCCAGCCAGCGCCGTCACGCCGAAGCGGCCGACCAGGCCGGTCACCAGCATGGCGGTGAGGTTTGCGGTCACGGCGGAGAAGGAGGCAATCAGGCCGACCCGCAGGATCTCCCAGAACAGCCGGCCTTCCAGCCTGATGCCGAACAGCGCCGGCTTGAAACCGAGCTTGCCGCGCCACAGGGCGCGCGCCTGCAGGAGCGCCGAGCAGGCCATGGTCGCCACGGAGGAGACGGCCGGGCCCGCCATGCCGAGACCGGGCCAGTCGCCGATACCCAACGCCAGCACGCCCGATAGAGGCACCTGGGCTACCGAGAAGATCAGCATGTAGCGGCCGGGAGTCGCGGCATCTCCGCCGCCGCGCAATAGGGACGAGAAGAAGAAGTTGGCCCATATGGCGATCGAGCCGGTGAACAGGACGTGGCTGTAGATCTCGGCATTCTGCAGCGCTGCGCCGGAACCGCCGAGCAGGCGGTAGAGAGACGGCGCCACGGTCCAGGCCAGCAGTGTGAAGAGCAGGGCGAAGAACAGGCCGAGCACCAGCGAGTGCACCACGAGCGCACGGCCATCCTCGACGCGGCCGCCGCCCAGCGCGCGCGCCGTGGCCGCGGCAACGCCGCCGCCCATGCCGCCGGCGGCCATCATGGTCATCAGCATCATCAGCGGAAAGACCAGCGCGAAGCCCGCCAGCGCCTCGGTGCCGAGGCGGCCGAAGAAATAGGTCTCGGCGATGGCAACGAAAGTCTGCACCACCATGACCGCGGTCGTGGGGCCGGCCAGTTGCAGCAAACTGGAACCGATCGGTGCCGTCAGCAGGGGATGGGACAGGACGCAACTCCATAAATTAAGTGCATATGCACAGTATCAAGGGGCGCTATCCTGTCACCTGACAAAAGCGCCGTGCCGCATTAGCTTTTCGTCATGAGCGAACAGCAGCGTCACGATCAGCGTCCCTTGGCCAAAGCCACCGTGCAGGTCGAGAACGACCGGGTGATCGTCACCGAATGGCGCTTCCCGCCGGGCGGCCACACCGGCTGGCACAAGCATGCCCACGACTATGTCGTGGTGCCCGTCACCACCGGCGAATTGCACATTTTTGACGGCCGGACGACGGTGCCGGCGCCGCTTCGCGCTGGCGTCTCCTATGCCCGCCAGACCGGCGTCGAACACGATGTCATCAACCCCAATGACTTCGAGTTCGCCTTCGTGGAGATCGAGCTGAAAGGGCTGAAATAGCGCAGCAGATGCCCGTGGGCTGCACATTGACTAAGGGGGCCCCAAGCCTCATATCAGCACCGCCAGCGGTCCGGCCCGATCCACGAGCCTTATGCGACCGCTCCAAGGTCCAGCGGAAAAATGGACTAAACCACGGAAACTAAATGAGTTTTGAGAGTTTGGGGCTAAGCGCCCCGGTACTACAGGCAGTCGCCGACAAGGGCTACACGACGCCCACCCCCATCCAGGAAAAGGCCATTCCCATCGTCCTGATGGGTCGCGACGTCCTCGGATGCGCCCAGACGGGCACCGGAAAGACCGCCTCCTTCGTCCTGCCGATGATCGACATCCTCTCGCAGGGCCGCGCCAAGGCGCGCATGCCGCGATCGCTCATTCTGGAGCCGACGCGCGAACTGGCCGCCCAGGTTGCTGAAAACTTCGAAACCTACGGCAAGCACAACAAGCTCAACATGGCGCTGCTGATCGGCGGGGTGAGTTTCCCCGACCAGGAGCGGGCGCTGGAAAAGGGCGTCGATGTGCTGATCGCCACGCCCGGTCGCCTGCTCGATCATTTCGAACGCGGCGGCATCCTCCTGAACGACGTCAAGATCTTGGTGATCGACGAAGCCGACCGCATGCTCGACATGGGCTTCATCCCCGACGTCGAGCGCATCGTGGCCACCCTGCCGCAGCTCCGCCAGACGCTGTTCTTCTCGGCCACCATGCCGCCTGAGATCAAGCGGCTTGCCGACCGCTTCCTCAGCAACCCCAAGGAAGTCACCGTCTCTCCGCCCGCCACCGCGTCGGCAACAGTGGTGCAGGGCCTGGTCGTGGTGTCGGACGGCGAGAAACGCGAGGCGCTGCTCGCCCTGATCAAGAGCCAGGAAGTGAAGAACGCACTGGTCTTCTGCAACCGCAAGCGCGACGTCGCTACTCTCCATACGACGCTGAAGAAGCACGGCATCAATGCCGGCGCGCTGCATGGCGACATGAGCCAGCCCGCCCGCACCGAGACGCTCGAGCGCTTCAAGGCCGGCGAGATCCACATCCTCGTGGCATCCGATGTCGCCGCGCGCGGCCTCGACATTGTCGACATGAGCCATGTCTTCAATTACGACGTGCCGTTCTCGCCGGAAGACTACGTCCATCGCATCGGCCGTACCGGCCGTGCCGGCAAGACCGGCCATTCCTTCACGCTTGCCACACCAGCCGAAGGCGGCCTGATCGAGGCGATCGAGAAGCTGATTGGCACCACCATCCCGCGCATCGAAGTGCCGGGCCTCGAGGCCGTGGCACTGGAGGCCGGCGACGGCCGCCGCCGTGGCCGCGGCGGTCGCGGTGGCCGGGGCGGCGCGCGCGGCGGATCTCCCGAGCGCGCCCGTGGCCCGCGTCGCGAGCCCCGCGAACATCGTGAACCGCGTGAACCCCGTCCGGACCAGCACGCAGCGGAACAGCCTGCTGAACAACGTGCGGAAGCGCCGGCTCCCCGCGAGCCGCGGCCGGAACGGCCCCATCGCGAACGCCGTCCCGAGCGCGAGCACGCACCCAGGGAGCATCGGTCGGAGCAGCATCGCGAGCCGCGCGCCGAGCGTCCGGCCCGCAAGCCCGAGCGCCATCACGAGCCGCGTCGCGAGCGCGACGATGGCAATGCCCCGAAGGGCCTCGGCGACCACGTGCCGGCGTTCCTCGCCCGTCGGTAGATGCAGACGATCTTCGTCATGGTGAAGTGCGAACTCGGCAAGGCCTACGAGGTCGCCGACGACGCAGTCAATGTCGAGCAGGTGTCGGAGGTCTATTCGACCTCCGGCCAGTACGACCTCCTGATGAAATGCTACCTCGACGAAAAGACCGACATCGGCCACTTCGTCACCAGCAAGATCCAGACGCTGGCAGGGGTGAAGGAAACCTTCACCCTGATCACGTTCAAGGCCTTCTCTTAGCTGCGCGCCCGCGCAACACGCTCGGTGTCATCCCGAACGTAGTGAGGGATCTTTCCTGTACCCTTAAGATCCCTCGCTTCGCTCGGGATGACAGCCTTCGTCGCCGTCGCGACGAAGGCTGTCAGTTGATCAGGCCGTAGAACTTCCCGGCGTTGGTGCAGGTGATCATCTTGACCTGTTCGGCCGGCACGCCCGCGAACTGCTCCTTGATGTACTTGTCCGAATGCGGCCACACGCCGTCGCCGTGCGGATAATCGGAGCCCCACATCAGGCTTTCGGCGCCCATGTCGTCGATCAGCTTGGCGCCGATGCGGTCGAACTGGAAGGTGGCCTTGCACTGGCGGCGCCAGTAGTCCGACGGCTTCATCTTGAGGCCGAGGTCGGTGAAGCGGTCCTCCCACTCGAAATCCATGCGGTCGAGCGCGTAGGGGATCCAGCCGGAACCCGACTCGCCGAAGGCGATGCGCACGTTGGGATAGCGCTCCAGCACGTTGGCGCCGATGACGGCGGCCAGGATGTTCACCAGGTTCATCTGGAAGCCCGAGACGATGGTGAAGAACACCGAGCGGCCGACGCGGCCGGGATGCTTCATGATCGTATCGGGCGGCACGGCCGGGAAGGTGTGGAAGTGCAGCGGCAGCTGCACGTCGTTCACGGCCTTCCACAGGGGTTCCCACATCGGGTGCCACATCGGCTCCATGTCCCACGAGCAGGAAAGCTCAAGCCCCTTGATGCCCATCTTGGCGACACGATGGATTTCCTTCACCGCGGCGTCGATGTCGCCATAGGGCAGGCAGGCCAGGCCGATGTGCCGGTCGGGATAGTGGCTGCAGAACTCCTTCAGCCAGTCGTTGTAGATCGTCAGCATCTGGTTACCCGCTTCGCGGTCGTCCAGCCGGCTGGCGGCGCCCAGGATGCCGTAGATCACTTCGGCGTCGACGCCGTCACGGTCGAGGTCCTTGATGCGCAGGTGCGGATCGGAGATGCGGCGGATGTCCTTGGCGCCGTCGGAATAGAGGCCGGTCTCGGCCATGATGTCGACGCGGTGGTGCTTGCCGGGCACGAACTTCGATCCGGCCGGGCCGACGCCGTTCTTGAAGCCGAACGAGGCGCCGTTCTTGGCCACCCATTTCGGTCCCTCGTCGGAGTCGACGACATGCGGCATGCGGTCCTTCAGCTCGCGCGATGCCATCGAGGTGAAGAGGTCGGGCGGCATCCAGGGCAGGTCGAGATGGCTGTCAGCCGAAATGCGCTTGTATTGCATGCGGGGCTCCCTTTGCCCGATTGTGCGCGCCTGCTAGTAGGGCCTGCAAGACCCAGATTTCGACAGTCAAGGGGAGACGGACATGGCCAAAATGCCGATGGGCAGGATGACGGGCCGGGTCGCGATCGTGACGGGTGCCAGCCGCGGCATCGGTCAGGCGATCGCCGAGCTCCTCGCCGCCGAGGGCGCCAAGGTCGTGTGCGTGGCGCGAACCCTGAACGAGGGCGATCACCAGCTGAAGGGCTCGCTTGGCAGCACGGTGGCGGCAATCGCGGGAGCCGGCGGCGTGGCGACGGCGGTTGCCGCCGATATCTCCTCCGAGAACGAGTGCCTCAAGGTCGTCGAAGCGGCGCGCGCCGCCTACGGCCGGGTCGACACGCTCATCAACAATGCGGCGCTCAACTACTACATCCCGACCGCCGACTATCCGACCAGCCGCTGGATCAAGGCTTTCGCGGTCAACGTCCATGCACCGTTCATTCTCGCCAAGGCGGTATTGCCAGACATGATCGCCGCCGGTCGCGGCGCCATCGTCAATATCGGCTCGGGGTCGGCGATCGGCCCGGGCCGCGGCCCCTACGCCGACCAGACCGTGCGTGGCGGCGTGATGTACGGCGCCAGCAAGGCGGCCCTCGAGCGCCTCACCCAGGGACTCGGCCAGGAGGTGGCGGGCCATGGCGGCATCGCTGTCAGCTGCGTGTCGCCCTCGCGAGTCGTGCCGACACCCGGCACCGTCTATCACCGGCTGGTCGAGGGGCTCGACGATCCGAAGGGCGAGCCGCCCTCGATGATGGCGCGTGCTGTCCTCTTGTTGGCCAGCGAACCGGCGGCCAAGACCAACGGCCGCGTCACCTACAGCCAGCAGATCCTCAAGGAGTTCGGCTGGATCGAAAAGGGCGTCGGCCGCGGCATCGACATCGTGGGCTCCGGCTACTCGCAGATCTGATAAAGCACAGTCCGTCCGGCTGGAATCAGCCGGACGGACTGTGCCATTAGAGGAAATGCTTCCCACAACGCGTTTGCCGTCAAATTGATCCACTCCGCGGTTCAATTTGACGGCAAGCCGCCCTAGAAGTTCAACGGGAGTATTCGCAATGAAGGGAAGTTGCCTGTGCGGCGCCGTCACATACGAGGTCGGCCCCTACGACATGAAGATCGGCCTTTGCTCCTGCCGGACGTGCCGCAAGACCCATGCCGCGCCATTCGTCGCGACGGCCCGTGTCCAGCGCGATAATTTCCGCTGGCTGTCGGGCGAGGACAAATTGCGGGCTTTCGAATCCTCACCCGGCAAGAACCGTCACTTCTGCACGGTCTGTGGCAGCCACTTGATCGCCGAGCACCCCGGCGAGCCGCACGTCATCCTGAGGGTTGCCTCGCTGGACGACGATCCGGGCGCCCGGCCGCTCATTCATATCTGGCGCAGCCACGAGGTGCCGTGGTGCGTCTCCGGGCCCGAGGTGAAGAGTTTTGCCGAATGGCATCCGGGGCGGTGATCGTGGGGACCCTGCAATGACCGCGGACGCGCCCACCCGTCTCGAGGGAGATTTCGACTATATCGTCGTCGGCGCCGGCTCGGCCGGCTGTGTCATGGCCAACCGGCTTTCGGCCGATCCCACGTCGCGGGTGCTGGTGCTCGAAGCGGGCGGCCGCGACAACTGGATCTGGTTCCACATTCCGGTCGGCTATCTCTTCGCCATCGGCAATCCGCGATCGGACTGGATGTTCCAGACCGAGAAGGAACCGGGCCTCAACGGCCGCAGCCTCGCCTATCCACGCGGCAAGGTGATCGGCGGCTGCTCGTCGATCAACGCCATGATCTCGATGCGCGGCCAGGCCCAGGACTACGATCATTGGCGGCAGCTCGGCCTTTCCGGCTGGGGCTGGGATGACGTGCTCCCGGTCTTCAAGCGGCTCGACGATCATTTTCTCGGCGATACCGAACATCACGGCGCCGGTGGCGAGTGGCGCGTCGAGCAGTCGCGCGTGAAATGGGACGTGCTGAACGCCGTCGAGAAAGCGGCGACCGAGATGGGCATCCCGGTGACGCCCGACTTCAACACCGGCGACAATTTTGGCGTCGGCTACTTCCATGTGAACCAGAAGCGCGGCGTGCGCTGGTCGTCGGCGCGCGCCTTCCTGAAGCCCGTGCTCGGCCGGCCCAATCTGCGGCTGGAGACCGGCGTGCTGGTCGAGAAGCTCGTCTTCGAGGGCAAGCGCTGTATCGGCGTGCGGTTCCGGCAGAACGGGCGGCTGGTCGAGGCGCGGGCCAGAGGCGAGGTCATCCTGTCGGCGGGCGCCGTAGGCTCACCGCAGATCCTGCAGCTCTCCGGCGTTGGCCCGGCCGACTGGCTGGGCGGGCACGACATCGCCGTGGTGCTGGACAAGCCGGGTGTCGGTCGCAACCTGCAGGATCATCTGCAGCAACGGGCGATCTTCAAGGTGAGCGGCGTCAAGACGCTGAACGAGACCTACCACTCGCTGGTCCGTCGCGCCCTGATGGGCGCCGAATATGCCCTGTTCCAGACCGGACCGCTGACCATGGCGCCATCGCAAATGGGCATCTTCACCAAATCGTCGCCCGACCAGGACCGGACCAACATCGAGTTCCACATCCAGCCGCTGTCGCTCGACAAATTCGGCGAGCCCTTGCATCGCTTTCCGGCCATCACGGTGAGCGCCTGCAACCTGCGGCCGACGTCGCGCGGAACGATCCGGCTGCGCTCGGGCGATCCGTCCGCCAAGCCGGTCATCGCGCCCAACTATCTCTCCACGCCCGAGGACCGGCGCGTCGCGGCCGATGCGATCCGCGTCACGCGTCGGCTGATGAAGCAGCCCGCGCTGCAGGCCTATCATCCCGACGAATACCTGCCGGGTCCGGGCGCCGGCGACGATGATGCTGCTCTCGCCAAGGCTGCCGGCGACATCGGCACCACGATCTTTCACCCCGTGGGCACGGCCAAGATGGGCCTTCCGTCCGATCCGACAGCGGTGGTGGATGAGCGGCTTCGCGTCATGGGCCTCGCGGGTCTGCGGGTGGTCGACGCCTCGGTGATGCCCACGATCACCTCGGGCAACACCAACACGCCGACCATCATGATCGCCGACAAGGCGGCGCGGATGGTCATCGAGGATGGCCGCTAGAGCAGCGCCTGATCAGGTCAGATCAGTTCTCTTCCCCTTGGCGGACTCCGCCAAGGGGAAGTGTCGCGGTCATACCGCGACGATGGGGTCACTGACCTCGGACCTTGCTCTAGCGCTGGCTCGTGCCGGTCGGGCCGGGGAAGCGGCATCCGTCGACCCAGGTCGGTTCGGGATCGCCGGGCGCGCGGCCGTTGGGCACCATCAGCGCGTAGTCGCCGGGCGGTACCTCGAACACCGAGACCATGGTCCAGCCCTGGTCGATCGGCAGGATGGCTGCTTCCTCGGGCGTCGCCTCGTCGGACTGGATGCCGCCGACACCGGCTTTCTCGCGAGTCAGCCTGCCCTTGGCGTCGGTCACGGTGAGCCGGCGCGGCGTCACCGTGACGTCGTCGTCGCTGCGATTGATGATCTGGTAGTCGACCATCACCAGCCCGTTGCCGCTGGCCGGCACCAGCCGGCGCCCGTCGCCGAAATCGTAGACGTCGAACCAGGCGATATCGCGCACGATCGTGACGATCCTGCCGTTCTGCACGCCGTGAGTCATGGCGGCGCAAGGTGGCGCGCGCTCGAAGGCCGCGCGCGCGTCGCGCGTCATCTTGCTTTCGCCGAACAGCGCGCCCAGGGCGAGGTTGGAGCCGACCGACGTCATCATCGACGTGGCGATGGTGGCGGGCGCGATCGCGCAACCGCCGCAGACCACGGCCGTCGCAGCCATGATCGCGTATCGATTGGTCCGCTGTCGCATGACGGCCTCCGCCTGAGCCGGGGCGGAGATCGTCGGCCGCGATTGTGGAAATTCGGGGGCGGGACTTTAGCTCCGCGCCTTGAAGGCGAACTCGGCGCCGGCGCGGATGCCGGTCGGCCAGCGCGCGGTGATGGTCTTGAGCTTGGTGTAGAAGCGCACGCCTTCCATGCCGTAGACGCCGTGGTCGCCGAACACCGAGGATTTCCAGCCGCCGAAGCTGTGGTAGGCGACGGGCACCGGGATCGGCACGTTGATGCCGACCATGCCGATCTTGACGTTGCTGGCGAAGGCCCGCGCCGCGTCGCCGTCGCGGGTGAAGATCGCCGTGCCGTTGCCGTAGGCGTGGTCGTTCACCAGCCCGATTGCCTCGTCGAAGCTCCTGGAGCGCACGACCGAGAGCACCGGCCCGAAGATCTCGTCCTTGTAGATCGTCATGTCCTTGGTGACGTTGTCGAACAGGCAGCCGCCCATGAAGTTGCCGTTCTCGTAGCCCTGCAGCTTGAGCCCGCGACCGTCGACCACCAGCTTGGCGCCTTCCTTCACGCCCTGGTCGACATAGCCCATCACCTTGTCCCTGTGCTGGCGCGTAACGAGAGGTCCCATCTCAGATAGAGGATCGAGGCCGGGACCGACTTTCAGCGCCGCAACGCGCGGCGCCAGCTTGGCCATCAGCCTGTCGCCGACATCGCCCACTGCGACGGCGACCGAGATCGCCATGCAGCGCTCGCCCGCCGCGCCGTAGCCGGCACCGATCAGCGCGTCGGTTACCTGGTCGAGGTCGGCGTCGGGCATGACCACCATGTGGTTCTTGGCGCCGCACAGCGCCTGCACGCGCTTATTCTGCTGCGTGCCGGTGTGATAGACGTACTGGCCGATCGCCGTCGAGCCGACGAAGGAGATAGCCGGCACGTCGGGGTGCTTGAGCAACGCATCGACCGCGACCTTGTCGCCGTTCAGCACCTGGAAGATGCCGGCCGGCGCGCCCGCCTCGGCGAACAGCTCGGCCAGCAGCATCGGCGCACTCGGGTCTTTCTCCGACGGCTTCAGGATGAAAGCGTTGCCGCAGGCCACCGCCATGGCGCCCATCCAGCACGGGATCATGATCGGGAAGTTGAACGGCGTGATGCCCGCCACCACGCCCATCGGCTGGCGGATCGACCAGCTGTCCATGTCCGAGGCGACCTGCTCGGTGAAGTCGCCGCGCATGTGGTGGGCGATGGCGCAGGAGAATTCCACGACCTCGAGCCCGCGCCCGACCTCGCCCTTGGCATCGTCGAAGGTCTTGCCGTGCTCGAGCGACATCAGGCGGGCAAGATCGTCGGTGCGCTTCTCGACCAGGCCCTTGAGGTTGAACATCACGCGCTGGCGGCGCAGCGGTGGGGTCGCGGCCCAGGCGAGCTGCGCCTTCCTGGCAAGCTGCACGGCCACGTCGATCTCGGCTTCCGAGGCGAAGGATACCTTGGCGGTGATTTCGCCGGTGGCGGGATTGGTGATGTCGCCGCTGCGGCCGCTCTGGCCGGTGACGATCTTGTTGCCGATGAAATGCCCGATCTTGGCGACCATCTTACCCTCCGATTAAGGCGCGATGACTTTCACTCGAATTGCGCCGTCGGCCCGGCTCGTGCACCGCTTCGCTGCGGGAGCCGGGCCGGCGGCTAAAGCAAAAGTCATCGCGCCGTAGTCGGCGTTTTAGCACGCTGTCGGGCCGGTTTCGCCACCGCCCTCCGCATTCCCGCGGTTGATCGTGTCGCCGCTGGCGCTCAGGATCGCCCTGCCGGCATGACCAACATATTCATCTCGCTGTTCAAGACCACGACCCTGGTGCTGCAATGGAGCCGGCTGAGCGAGCGTCAGCTGCATATGGTGCATGGACGCTAGGGCCTTCTCCTTCGATTTCGTCTGGCCCTACATGGGCCTGGGCGCGGCGTTGCTGCTGGGCCTGTTGCTGGCGACAGACCACCTGCGCAGCGACAAGAGTGTCTCGCGCTGGAAGGACCTGGTCTGGCTCGCCTGGGCCGGCACCTGGATCTACCTCGTCCATCAATTCGAGGAGCACGGGGTGGACGCCGAGGGTGCGCACTATGCCTTCCGCGGCTTTCTCTGTGCCCAGCTGGGCCTGGGCGACGCACGGACCTGCGTGACGCCGTACTCGTTCATCACTTCGGTGAACGTTGCGGCGGTGTGGCTGGCGGGACCGGCGGCCGCCCTGCTCGGCCGACGCTGGCCGGTGCTGGCGCTGGCCTACTACTCGGTCGTGTTCACCAACGCCTTCGCCCACATCGGCCCGGCCCTCTCACAGGGCGCCTATAATCCCGGCGTGCTGACGGCGATCGTGCTGTTCGTGCCGCTGTCGCTGTGGGCCTTTTACGTTGCGCTGACGCGCTATCGGCTGGGTTGGCGCGCCATCGTCGCTACGGTAGTGGCGGGTGTTGCGCTGCATGCGATCCTGCTCGGTTCGCTGCTGGCCTATGTCGGGGGCTGGATCGGCGTCGTGACGCTCGACGTGATCCAGATCGTCAACCCCGCGATCGCGGGCCTGATCGTGTTTCTGCTGGCACGGAGGCGAACGGTCTAGATGCGCGGCTTTCTTGCTGCTGCGGCATTCCTGGTCGTTGCAGTGCCAGCCAGCGCCCAGACCGTCACCTAGGTCGAGAGTGCGTGGCGCGGCTGGATGGCAAAGGGCAACATTGCCAGCGGCGGCCTCACGGTGCTGCACAAAGGACAGGTGGTGCACGAGGCGGCAATGGGATCGTTCCGCCCCGGCGCTACGGTGCCCCTCGCCAGCCTCTCCAAGGCAGTTACGGGCGTGTGCGTTGCAACTCTCGTCGAGCGCGGCAAGCTCGGCTTCGCCACGCCGCTCAGTCAGGCGCTGGCGCGCACCTTCGCCCGGATCGGCGCGCCGGCCGATCCGCGCCTGGCCGAGGTCACGGTCGGGCAGCTCCTGGTGCATCGCGCCGGCTACGACCGCAGCGGCGAGGATCCGGAGACCGGATCGATTGCCGCCTTCTTTCGCACCACCACTGCCACCCGCACCGCTTTCGATGCCCGGCTGAAGACGTTCATCGCCAAGAAACTGCCGCTGCCGCCGGGTGAGCGCTACGCCTACACCAACGCGACCTATCTGCTGCTCGGCGCGGTCGTCGAGGAAGCCAGCGGCCAAGACTACGAGAGCCATTGCAAGGCGGCCGTGCTGACGCTGCTCGGTGCGACCACCGCCCAACTCGACCCGGCGTTGCGCGTGCTCTCAAGCTACGGCGGCTGGCGCATGACGCTCGGCGACTACGGCCGCTTCTACCAGGCGTTCGCGCGCGGCAACCCGGCGATCGGCCCGGTGGCGCGGCGCTGGATGATGGCGCCGGAGGGTAAGTCGGTCGGCGGCGGCGCGCACTACGGCCTCGGCACCGACGTGCGGCCGCTGGCTTCGGGTGAGGCCAATTTCTGGCACTGGGGCCGCTGGAATTTCAGGATGAGCGACGCCTTCGACGGCCCGATGGCGCTGTCCTACGCGACCTTCGCCGTGCGCTGGGGCGCGTCGGGCGCCATTGCCGTCGTCTATATGGACCCGGGCGTCGGCGAAGGCGCCTTGCGCGGCGACCTCGACCGTGCGCTCAGCATGGCAGTCGGCGCGGTGAAACGCTGGCCTTGAGCGTTCCTCCCCTTCGTGGATCCCACGAAGGGGAGGTGTCGCCGTCTTACGGCGACGGAGGGGTCATGCGCGCCATTTCGTACTTCGGACCCCTCCGCCCTCGTAAGACGAGGGCACCTCCCCTGCGCGGCATCCGCGCAGGGGAGGGAGATCAATGCGGCGTGCCGTCCTTCCTGGTGAAGACGAACTTGCCGTCGGCGCCTGCTTTGCCATGCATGTCGATGTCGGGATAGGTGACCTCGTCGAACGGCGTGCGGTCGCCGACGACCAGCAGTAAGACGTCCTCGGCCGTCCTGTTGACGAAGTGGTGGGCATTGCCGCCGCCCGCCGCGAAGCCCGCGCACATGCCGCGTCGCAGCACCTGCTCGCCCTCGTCGGTCTCGAGCACGACCTCGCCTGACACCACCCAGATGAACTCATCCTGCCGGGCATGTGCATGGCGTGCCGAGGATTGCGCGCCGGGCTCGATGCGTGTGAGGTTCACGCCGAAGTTGCTGAGGCCGACATGGTCGCCCAGCCGCCGGTTCCAGCGGCGGCTGTTGATCGCCTTGAATTTCTCCGGATAGGAGGTGGCGTTGCTCTCGGCGAGGTCCTTCGGGTCGAAGGCGGGGAGGCGGGGCTTGGTCATGCAACGAGCCTAGCCCGCGAAGCTTTTCCCGAGGAGCGAAACCTTCTCATGCCCGCAATAGCCGCGACGGGTGGAGCGGCTTCGGTAAGGACCATAATCGTCGATCGAGACCCAGCGGCCTTATAGTGCGATCAGCCCCTGTAACTTGCCAAGGGGCGCGGTGAGGTCGATGCCGTTGGAAGAGTCTAGGGCTTGTGTGATCTTTGTACGGGCCGTGCTCACGCCGTTTAACGACCGTTTATTAAATGGCAAACGGCAGTGGCTTCGGGGGAGGGCTACCAGATCTGGTTCAGCCAACCGATCTCCGGCAGGTCGCGAAATTCGCGAGCGCTCGCGAATTTCGCGAATCGTACACGAGACCCCACGAAAGTGCCTGAACGGGCAGGCGTTTTCGGCAGAACCCCAAAATTTTCACGAGGAGATGCCACGACGCCAACGACGATGCGGCCAGAAAGTGCGACGCTCCCTGCTCCACCTAGGCCGCGAAGGAGCGCAGCACCTCGCCCGGCCGCGCCGTGGGGTCGACGCAGAAGCCCTTCTGGTCGGCCACGCGCGTGCCGTTGATCCACACGCCATGCAGGCCGACGGCGCTGGTCGTCAGCCGCGCCGCGCCCGAGGGCAGGTCGTGGGCGCGGCGCTTGGGGCCGCGGGCGACGGTCGCGGGATCGAACAGCATCAGGTCGGCGGCGAAGCCCGGCCGCAGCAGTCCGCGGTTCTGGATGCCGAACAATTTCGCCGGCTGGCCGGTCAGGCGATGGACGGCCTGGGCGAGGTCAAGCACGCCGAGATCGCGGCTCCAATGGCCCATCAGGTGCAGGCCGAAGCCGGCATCGCAGAAGAAGGTCAGATGGGCGCCGGCGTCGCTCAGGGAAATATGGGTGTTGGGGTCGGCGAGGATTTTTCCGACCGCCTTCTCGTCATTGTGCAGGAGCTGGGCCACGAAGGCGGTGTCGAGGTTCTCCGACAGGGCGAAGTCGAGGATGAAGTCGAGCGGCTCCTTGTTGGCCTGCTGGGCGAGCTGGGCCAGCGTCGCGCCCTCCATCGCCCGGTTCTCGGGCTTGGCGACCTCGACCACGAACAGCTTGTCCCATTCGCCGTTGAACACCAGCCGGCCGCGCGCCGCGGCAATTTCCTGTTTCACCGCCGCGCGCCACGCGGTGTCGCGATAGACCTTCGCGAGCTCGGCCTCGCCGTGCGCCGCCATGGCGGGCTTCCACGACGTCATGCTCTCGAACAGGTAGGGGCTCTTGAAGGTGAAATCCATGCTGAGCGGGCAGCACGAGGTCTGTGCCACGAGCTGATGGCCGCGCGCGCGGGCTTCGTTGACCTGGGCCAGCGTCGTGAAAGCGGCATCGGGATTGGTGTTGGAATGGAAGAGGGCGGCGATCACCACCGGGCGCCCGATCTCGGCCGCCAGCCCCTCGAGGTAGGGGATCGAGGTCTTGGCGCCGCGCGTCAGCATATAGACGCCGCCACGGCTCTCGCCCATCGCCTTGACCAGCGCGCGCAGCTCCCTGTCGTCGGCCAGGCGCGAGGGCATGGGCAGGCCGCCTTCGCCGTTGTGCGCCTCCGCCGTCGAGGAGGCGAAGCCGACGGCGCCGGCCGCCATCGCCTCGCGCACGAGAGCGGCCATCCTGGCCACCTCGTCGTCGGTCGCGACGCGTTCGGTCGCTTCCTCGCCCATCACCCAGGTGCGCACCGAGGAATGGCCGGAGAAGCAGGCGACGTTGGGCCCGACGCCAAGCCGCGCGAGCATGTCGAGATACTGCGGGAAGCTCTCGAACTCCCAGCGGATGCCGGCGCGCAGGGCGTCGAGCGACATGCCCTCGACATGCGTCAGGTGCCGCATGGTGAGGTCGCGGTCGGCCGGCCGGCAGGGCGCTATGGTGAAGCCGCAATTGCCCAGGATCGCCGTGGTGACGCCCAGCACCGGCGAGGGATCGACGAAGGGATCCCAGGTGATCTGCGCATCGTAATGGGTGTGGCCGTCGACAATGCCGGGGGCGAGCGCGAGGCCCTGCGCATCGAGCGTCTCCCTGGCCGCGCCGAGCTTGCTTCCCAGCGCTGCGACCTTGCCGGCGATGACGCCGACGTCGCCCTGCACCGACTTGGCGCCCGAGCCGTCGAAGATTTCCGCGTTCTTGATGAGCAGGTCGAACATCCCGGGCCTCCCCTATCAAATACCGATGACGACTTTTTCCTCGACGACGTAGGTCTTGATGCGGCCGATGAACCTGGCGCCGTCGGCGTGCAGGGCCTGCATCTCCGGCGTCTTCACGGCAGCCTCGAAGACCGCCGGGTTGTCGAACCACAGCTCGGCAATGCCGTCGATCTCGATCACCGTCTCGCCGATATCGACCCGGCGGCGCTCGCCGCGGATGTGGTTCTGCACGTAGCGGCGCAGGCCAGGAACCGCGTGCGCCAGGGGCGCGTGGATCTCGACCCAGTGCTTGACGAACTGCTCGTGCGTCCAGCCTTCCTTGCGCGTCAGCAGTCCGACCGTCTTCAGCATCGCCGCTATCTCCCTCGAAGTCGCCGCGACTATACTACGCCATGCTCCGCGCCCTTGTGATCGGCCTCCTTCTGCTCTGCGCAGGCAGCGCCGCTGCGCAATCGGTGCGCTTTCCCAGCGTTGCCGCGGGCAACTCCGCCGCCGGGCCCGAGATCACGGGCTGGCTCTACCGGCCGAGCGGCGCCGGCCCTTTCCCGGGCATCGTGCTGGCCCATCCCTGCAGCGGTGTGAGCGAGCACACCGCCGTGTGGGGCAGGCTGCTGGCGAGCTGGGGCTACGTCACGGTGGCGCCCGATTCGTTCGGGCCGCGCGGCGAGAGAAACGTCTGCGGCCGCGGCAATGTCGTGAGCGGCAACACGCGCGTGGCCGATGTGGCCGGCGCCCTCGACTTCCTCAACGCCCAGCCGTTCGTGCGCAAGAACGAGCTCGGCCTGATCGGCCACAGCCACGGCGGCTGGTTGGCAGTGCGGGCGGTGCAGAGCGGCTACGGTCTGGCGGCGCGCGGGCTCAAGGCTGCCGTCGCCTACTATCCAGTCTGCCAGGCGCAATTCGATCGCGATGTTGCCGTGCCGTTGCTCATCCTGATCGGCGACAAGGACGATTGGACGCCGGCCGACGCCTGCCGGAGGCTGCAGGCGGCGGGCTTCACGCGGCCCGGGCTGGTGGAGGTGGTCTACTATCCCAACGCCTATCACAGCTTCGACAACAAGGCGCCGGACCGCACGGTCACCGTGGCCAACGGCAAGAGCCACCGCCTGGCCTACGATTCCGCCGGCGGGCCCGACGCCGAGGCGCGCACCAGGGCGTTCTTCGCCAAGTACCTGCGTTAGTCTATGGCGATCTTGGTGTTCTTTGCGACTTCACGCCATTGCGCGATCTCGCGGGCCACCAGGGCGCGGAACTCGTCCGGCCCGCTGCCCACCGGCTCGACGCCGTCCTTGTCGAAGCGCGCCTGGACTTCCAGCGAGGCGACGATCTTGCGGGCTGCCTGGGCGAGCTTGTCGACGATCGGCTGCGGCGTGCTCCCCGGCGCCATGATGCCCATCCAGAGGTAGCCCTCGAAGCCCGGGATCGTCTCGGCGACCGCCGGCACGTCGGGAAGTTGCCGCAGACGCTTCAGGCTGGTGATGGCCAGCGCGTTCAGCTTGCGGTCGGCGATGAGCTGGGCCGAGGTCGTGTAGTTGTCGAGCTTGAGCTGGACCTGGCCCGCCACCAGGTCGGCCAGAGCGGGCGCGGCGCCACGATAGGGCACGTTGGTCACCTGCATGCCGGTCTTGAGCATGATCAGTTCCATCGTAAGGTGCGGCAGCGTGCCGGTGCCGGCCGACGAGACGTTGAGCTTGCCGGGGTTCTTCTTTGCCGCCTCGATGAAGCCCTGGAAGGTGGTGAAGGGCTGCGACGGATGGCTGACCAGAAGCATCGGCACCCGGCCCACGAGCGAGACCGGCCGCAGGTCCTTCTCGGCGTCGAAGGGCATCGAGGTGCGGAAGGCCGGATGGATCGTATGGCTGGGCGTGGTGAGCAGCAGCGTGTAGCCGTCGGGTGCGGCCTTGGCCACGATCTCCGAGCCGATCACGCCGCCGGCGCCGGCCTTGTTGTCGACGATGACCTGCTGGCCGAGCTCTGCCGCGAGCCGCTCGGCCATCAGCCGCGCCACCACGTCGGTGACGCCTCCCGCCGGGAAGGGCACGACGAGGCGGATCGGCCGGTCGGGATAGTCGGCCCTTGCGTCACGTGTGGCCGGCGCGGCGAGCGCCAGCAGGACAGTGAGGAGGGCGGCGAAGCGTTTCATGTAAGCCTCATCTGTCGGGCTAGCAGCACCAATGTCTCGTAAACGACGTGGGCGCAGAGATGGGCCGCCATGCCGTTGATGTCCTGCGGCGGGCTCACCGTGTTGACGTCGACCGCCACGATATTGAGGTCGCCGAGGCAGCGCAGCAGGTCGATGCCCTCGCGCGCCGACAGGCCGCCCCACGACGGCGTGCAGACGCCGGGCGCGCAGGAAGGATCGAACACGTCCATGTCGAAGCAGAGATAGACCGGCCGCTTGCCGACCTTGTCGCGGAACTCGGCCATGCGCTGCGCGAAGCCGCCGCGGATCAGCTCGTCGAGCGACACGACCTTATAGCCAAGACTGAGGGCGCGCGGCACGACGCCCTGGGCGTAGGTCGTGCTGCGGATGCCGACGTGCCAGGAGAACTCGGGATCGACCAGCCCCTCCTCGGCGACGTGGGTGAACTGGGTGGCGGAGTTGTACTTCTCGTCCTCGCCGTAGGGATAGGAATCGGTGTGGGAATCGATGTGGAGCGCGGCCATCCTGGGGTACTTCTTGCCAACGGCGCGGGCGACGGGGACGGTGACCGAGCCGTCGCCGCCGATCGTCACGGGCACGGCGCCTGCCTGCACGATGCGGTCGACCGCCTGCTCGGTGCGCTCGAAGGCATCGACGATCTTGCTGGGCGTGAGCCTGACGTTGCCGCAATCGACCAGGCCCAGCGCCGCCACGGGATCGAAGTCGGCGTTGGTCGGGTTGAAGCGACGCATCAGGGCCGATTGCTGGCGCACCGAATCGGGCCCGCCGCGCGCGCCGATCCGCATGTTGGTGCCGCAGTCGAAGGGGATGCCCAGGATCGCCGCCTTGTTGGCAGGCCCCGGCCGGCCGTAGGGCGCACCCATGAAGGTCATCGGCGAGGTGAAGAGGTCGGTGTCCGAGAATTTGTCCGTTGGGCGGTCCATGGTCGTTACCAGAACACCTCGCGCACGAACGTTCAAGACGGTGGCGCCCGGTTGGCCGTAGCGTCCGGCATGGCCATTCTTTCGTTGATCCTGGCATCGGTCGTCGTCATGGGCAGTCCCGGGCCGTCGACGATCAGCATGACGGCGGTCGCCGCGGCCTACGGGCTTCGGCGCTCGATCGGCTACCTGTCGGGCCTCGTCGTCGGCACTACGGCCGTGTTGCTCGCGGTGGCGACCGGCGTCGCGTCGATCCTGCTCTCTCTGCCGGAGCTCGCGCCCGTGCTGCTGGCCGCGTCCGCGGCCTACATCCTTTATCTCGCCTACCGGATCGCGACCGCGCCGCCTTTGTCGCAGAACCGCGGCGCGGTGGCGCCGTCCTTCGCCGGTGCCTTCCTGCTGGCCATCGCCAATCCCAAGGCCTATCTGGCGATTGCTGCGGTGTTTGCCGGTTCGACGCTCGGTGCCGCCCTGAAGATCGCGGTCCTGGCCGCCATGATCGTGCTCATCCACGTCGGTTGGATGCTGGCTGGCGCTTGGCTCTCCCGGCTGTTCCACGATCCGCTGCGCTCGCGAATCGCCAATGCCGCCTTTGCCGTTACTTTGGTGATCACGACCGCCGTCCTCATTCTTTAAGGAAGTCGATCAGCAGCCGGTTCACTTCGTCCGGCTGCTCCTGCTGCACCCAATGGCCGGCGCCCTCGATGAGGTGGATCTCCTTCATCCGCGTACAGACGCTTTTATGCATCTTCGCGATGGCGCCCGGCGTCTGATAGATACCCCAGTCGCTGCGTCCCGAAATGAAGGTCGACGGCACGTCGATAGTGCGGCCGGTGAAGACCTCGAGCTCGCCGCTGACCCGGCCGCCGGTGCGCACGCGATACCAGTTGAGGCCGCCCTGGAAACCTGTGCGGGCGTATTCGTCGCTGTAGACCTTGAGCTCCGATTCGGGCAGCCACTTGTTGGCCGCGATCTCGCCAGCCGACGGCATTTCCCTGGCCACGGTCTCGGCCATGCCCTCGCCGAGATCCATGATGTAGTAGGTCGGCAGCTTGGCGAGGTCGTCGGCTGTCCAACCGTTCAGCTCAAACGGCTTGTTGGCTTTCCAGTCGGCGCTCTTGTGATGGCAATAGGCGCGCAGGAAGTCGTGCACGCCCTGGCGCGCATGCCACATGTTCTCGTTGGCCGGCCGGGTCGAGTAGTACCACTGGTAATGCTTGCGCGGCCGCGCCAGCGCGGCGAGTGCGGCATGGATGTCCGGCGCTCTCGCGGCAGGCTTGTCGCCGAACGGCACGGAGGGCGGCCCGGCAAAGGGCGCGCTCATCAGCACCATGCGCTTGAAGATGTCGGGCCGCACCAAAGCGGCATAGGCCGCAACCGATGCGCCGAAATCGTGGCCGACCACCGCTTCCGCCGAACGGTGGCCAAAGGCAAACAGCACGCCGATGGCATCGCGCAGCAAATTCATGAACCGGAAGCCCGCGAGATCGCCGTCATAGTCGGCGTCCCAGCCGGTGGTGCGGCCGTAGCCGCGCTGGTCGGGCGCGATCGCGTGATAGCCCGCCGCCGCCAGCGCCGGCATGACCTTGCGCCAGCTGTAGGCCAGCTCGGGAAAGCCGTGCAGCAGCAGGACAGCCGGGCGGCCTGGCGTCTCGAAGCCTGCTTCGAGGACGTGCATGTCGAGGCCGTTGATGCCGGGCAGGATGCGGGTACGCACGCCGGAGGGAAGAACGGAGCTGGGCAGGGGAGTCATACCCTGCTTCATTCCACGAAAAAGCCGGCCGGGCAAAGTCACCCGACCGGCTCATCGTTCAAGGTCGCGGCTAGGGCGCGTAGCGGATCACGTAACTGTCGACGACAGGCGGTGGCAGGTAGACGCTGTAGGCGCGCACGCCGTCCCGATCGATCTCGCTCGCCATGCACTGTTGGAAGCCCAGCGTGCGGGCGTCCAGGCCGTACGACAGGCAGGTCGCCCGCGCGTTGCCCATCGCCCGCGCCTGCGCGGCGGCAACGCCCGGCGCGCCACGGTCGTAGGAGAGCGCCACCCGGTCGACGCAGACATTGAACGACGACGAGTAGGGCCGCATGCCGTAGTCGAGGCAGGCGTGCTCCGCATTCGCCAGCGCATCGCCCGACTGGGCGTTCGCAGTGGTGGGCACGCCTGCGATCGCGAGACCGCCCAGAGCAAGGACAAGCATGTTCTGTCGAACAGTCATGGCTTCCTCCTTTCGATGGAACATTCCTCTCTGGAAAAACGTCCTGTCGGAAAGCCGGGTTGCCGGCCGGAATGCGGCGATATCGCGACAGTCCAGGTTCCGTACATTCAACTGGAGGATTGAATGGGTATCAGGCCCGGTCTATATTCAACCGTATGGTTGAACAACAAGCCGCTGCCCTAGATCGCGTCTTCGGTGCTTTGTCCGATCCGACCCGCCGCGCCATGCTGCGCCGGCTGGCGGGCGCCGAGCGGACGGTGGGCGAACTCGCTGAGCCCTTCGACATGTCTTTTGCCGCCGCCGCCAAGCACGTGAAGGTGCTGGAGGAGGCGGGCCTGCTCAGCCGCACGATCGAGGGCCGCTCGCACCGCTGCCGCATCGAGGCCGGGCCGCTCGCCCAGGCCGATCGGTGGCTCGTCTTCTATCAACGCTTCTGGTCGGCCCGCCTGGACGATCTTGAAACGGCGCTGTCGCGTCACTCTGCCAAGAAAAGGAGCCGCAAATGAACAACTACGGCACCGTCGTTTCCCCGACCGAAATGCGCTTCGAGCGTCTGCTGCCTGGCCCGATCGAGACCGTATGGGCCTATCTGACCGACTCCAAGAAGCGCGGCGAGTGGTTGGCCACCGGAACGATGGAATTGCGGGTCGGCGGCAAGGTCGAGCTGCGCTTCAAGCATGCCGACCTGTCGCCCAACAAGGCGCCGCCGCCGGAACGCTACGCCAAGATGGATGCCGAAGGGCACCAGTCCGAGGAGAAGGTCACCGCGATCGATCCGCCGCGGCATCTCGCCTTCACCTGGGGCGCCGGGTCGGAGGTGGTGTTCGATCTCGCGCCCCAAGGAGACAAGGTGCTGCTGACGCTCACCCATCGCCGACTGGCCAATCGCGCCGATATGGTCGGCACATCGGGTGGCTGGCATAGCCACCTCGCGATCCTGGTCGACAAGGCCAATGGCCGCGTGCCGCCGGCGTTCTGGGATGTGTTCCGCACGATCGACGGGGAATACGACAAGCGTATTCCCCGCTGATTTGGCCTCTTAGCGGACTTCCGCCAGGTTCTTGGCGCTCTTGTCGTCGCCCAGGATCAGGAGCTGGGGCTGCGTGCGAGCATCGACTTCGACCTCGATGCAAGTGCGGTAGCCCAAGCTGCCCGGCGTCAGACCCGACGCCATGCAAGCCTTGCGCGCATCGCCGGCCCCGTGCGCGAGTTTGGTCGCGAAGTTCGTCTCGCCCCAGTCATAGGCCCGCGTGACGTGGGAGAGGCAAAGTTCCCACTCCGGCGAATTGGGGCGGATCTCCTGGTCATGGCAGGCAGTTTCGGCGCGGCTTTGCGACGACGTCGGCGGCACCGGCGGGGCGGCGAATGCCATCGCGCCGCTCGCCAGGCTGCCAGCCAAAACTGCCACGTAAAACTGAGCCCGGGTCATGGTTTCCTCCATTGGTGAAACCTGTGTCCCAGAGGAAACGCCCGTCGCGGCCCGGTGGTTGCCCGTCCGGGCAAGTGAAACGCTTTTCGCGGGGCTCCGGTCGTGGTTCCCTCGGCCGGCCACAAAATTGCCACAGGGTGTTGGGGGATAGGCTTGGAAAACCTCGGGAAATGGCTGCACGCCCGGTTTCCCCTGCGCGGCGCCCAGCTTGCCCTCAGCCTCCGGGTGTGACCCTGGCCGCCGTCCTGGCGTTGGCTGCAGCCCAGCTTGCCGGCCTGCCGCTGCCGCTGTGGTCGGTCCTGACGGCTGTGATCGTTACCCAAATGAGCGTCGGCCGCTCGCTCAAGACCGCGCGCGATTATCTGGTCGGCACTCTGGGTGGCGCCCTCTATGGCGGCGCGGTCGCCGTCCTCATCCCGCACCAGAGCGAGCTGGCGCTGATCGGCGTGCTGGTTCTGGCCATAGCGCCGCTTGCCCTGATCGCAGCCATCCGGCCAAATCTCAATGTCGTGCCGATCACCGCGATCATCGTGTTGCTGGTGCCGACCTTCACCCATTCGAGCCCGCTCGATTCGGCGATCAACCGCGTGCTCGAAGTGGCGCTGGGTGCCGTTGTCGGGCTTCTGGTGTCCTTCTTCGTGTTGCCTGCCGGCGCCCACAGCCAGGCGCGCGAAATCGTCGCCCGCATGCTCGACCAGATGGCCGAGGGCTTCGGGGTGCTGGTGACCGGTATCTGCGCCGGCCTGGAAGTGGATGTCCTGTACCGGGTGCAGGATAGAATCGGCGAGACGCTGATCGAGCTCAACACGATTGGCACCGAGGCCGAGCGCGAACGATCGGCGCGGCTGTCTTCAGAGGCCGATACTGGACCGCTCAGGCGCACCGTCCTGCGCATACGTCACGACCTCGTCATGCTGGGCCGCGCGGTGGGTACGCCGATGCCGGTATCGATGCGGGCCCGTCTGAAGCCGCTGCATGATGCGATCGCGTTGACGGCGTCGCAGTACATGAAGGCGAGCGGCGCCGCCTTGCTTGCCCGAAGCGGCCCGCCGTCGATGGCGTCGTTCGAGCGCGCACTCGCGGCCTACGAGGCCGAGGTCGACGCGATGCGCAAGGAGGGAATCACGAGCACCCTGCCTGGCGATGCAGCCGAGCGCTTCTTTGCCGTGGGGTTTTCATTCGAGCAGATGCACCAGAATTTCCGCGACCTCGAGCGCGTCGTCGCCGAATGGAGCACCACAGCTAAGGCGGCCTAGTAGCTCTTGGGCAGGCCCAACACGCGCTCGGCGACGTAGCACAGGATCAGCTGCTCGCTCACCGGTGCAATGCGCGCGATCATGACTTCGCGCAGGAAGCGCTCGACGTGGAACTCCTTGGCGTAACCGTAGCCGCCATGGGTCAGGATCGCCCGCTCGCAGGCCTCGTAGGCCCAGCGCGCGCCGAGATACTTGGCCGAGTTGGCCTCCGCGCCGCACTCCTTGCCGTTGTCGTACAGCCAGGCCGCCTTGAAGGTGAGCAGGTTGGCCGCCTCGAGCTGCATCCAGCTTTCGGCCAGCGGATGCTGGATCGCCTGGTTCTTGCCGATGGGGCGGCCGAACACAATGCGCTCCTTGGCATATTGCGTGGCCTTGGCCAGCGCGCACTTGCCGATGCCGATCGCTTCGGCGGCGATCAGCACCCGTTCGGGGTTGAGCCCGTGCAGCAGATAGTGGAAACCCTTGCCTTCCTCGCCGATCCTGTCCTCGAGCGGCACCTTCAGCCCGTCGATGAACACCTGGTTGGTGTCGACCGCCTTGCGCCCCATTTTCTCGATCTCGCGCACCTCGATCTTGGAGCGGTCGAAGTCGGTGTAGAACAGCGACAGCCCATCGGTGGCGCGCCGGCATTTATCCCGGGGCGTCGTGCGGGCGATCAGCAGCATCTTGTCGGCGACCTGGGCCGTTGAGGTGAAGGTCTTCTTGCCGTGCACGACGTAGCCGTTGCCGTCGCGCTCGGCCTTGGTGTCGAGGTTGGTGGTGTTGAGGCCGGCATCCGGCTCGGTGACGGCGAAGCAGCCCTTGACCTTGCCCTTGATGATGTCGGGCAGAATGCGCTGCTTCTGCTCGTCGGTGCCGAACACCACGATGGGGTTGGGACCGAAGACGTTGAGATGGATTGCCGAGGCGCCCTGCAGGGCAGCACCCGACTCGGCCACGGCCTGCATCATGATCGCGGCTTCGGCGATGCCGAGGCCTGAGCCGCCATATTCCTCGGGCATGGCGATGCCGAGCCATCCGGCGTCGGCCATGGTTCGGTAGAAATCCTCGGGGAAGCCGCCTTCCTTGTCCTTCTTCAGCCAGTATTTGTCGTCGAACTGGGCGCAGAGCTTGGCGACGCTGTCCTTGATGGCGAGTTGGTGTTCGGAGAAGGCGAAATCCATTTCAGCGTCCTTGTCGGTGGCTCAGCGCCAGGGTCAGCGCCAGGATCAGCGGTTGGCCGCCAGAAAGCTCATCATGATGCGGTTGAACTGGTCGGGCCGCTCGACGTTGGGCAGGTGGCGCGCCTTGGCGATTTCCTCGTAGCGGGCGCCGGGGATCTTGGAGGCGATCAGCTTGTTGCGCTCGGGCGGCGTACCTTCGTCGCCGTCGCCGCAGATCACCATCGTCGGGACCTTGATGGTCTGGAGGCGATCGAGATAGTCGAAATTCTGGATCGCCGACATGCAGCCGGCGGAGCCGTCCGGGGTGGTGCCGCTGATCGTGTCACGAATCTCGCGCCAGCGTACGGGGTTCACCTGCTTGAACTCGTCGGTGAACCAGCGCTGCATGGTGGCATCGGCAAGTGCCGCAAGTCCCTTGCTGCGCACTGTGGCCTTGCGCTCCTCCCATGTCCCGGCCGAGCCCGGCGGCGTCGAGGGCTGGGTGTCGCAGAGCGTGAGCGAGGCGAGGTAGCCGGGATTGGCCAGTGCGAAGCCCTGGCCGATCATGCCGCCGATGCTGAGGCCGATGTAATGGATCTTCTTTATGCCCAGCACGTCGAGCGCACCTTTCACGTCCGCGGCGAGCTGGTCCATCGTGTAGTCGCCGGCAACCGGCGACGAGCCGCCATGGCCGCGCATGTCGAGCCGCAGCACGCGATAGCCCGCGGCCAGCAGCGGCACGAGCTGCTCGGTCCACATGCCGCCGTCGGAATTCAGCGAATGGGTGAAGCAGACGACAGACGCATTCTGCGGGCCGGCGAGGTCGAAATAGATCTTCTGTTTGTTCAGGGAGAGAAGCATTGAGTCCTCCAATTTCTGTCGTCTCGCGCGGAGTAATCTCCGCGCTTCAGCGTAGCGAAGGACCTCCCGGACCGACCAGCAGATCCTTCGCTGCGCTCAGGATGACAGGTGATTCACACCTGTCACATGGCCGAGATACCGCCGTCGATGATCACTTCCGAGCCGGTCATGAAGCTCGATTCGTCGGACGCCAGGTAGACCACCGCCCAGCCCACTTCCTCCGGCCGGCCGAGGCGGCCGATCGGGACCTGGCGGCCGAGCTTCTGCTGCATGACCTCCTGGCCGAATCGGTCGCGGTATTTGTCGAGGATCGGCGTGTCGATGAAGGTGGGATGCACCGAATTGCAGCGGATATTGTAGCCCGACTTGGCGCAGTGCAGCGCCACCGATTTGCTCAAGAGCCGCACGCCTGCCTTGGCCGAGTTGTAGGCCGCCATGTTGGCGCCGGCGATGATGCCGGAGATCGACGAGATGTTGATCACCGAGCCGCCGAGCTTGGCCGTGTGCTTCTTGATCTCGCCGACGCCGTGCTTGCAGCCCAGGAACACGCCGTCGAGGTCGATGGCGTGAACACGGCGCCATTCCTCTAGGGTGATGTCCTCGACCGTCTTGCTGAGGCCGATTCCGGCGGAATTCAGCAGCACATGCAGGGCGCCGAACTTCGTCACGGTTTCGGCGATGGCCGCCTTCCAGTTGTCCTCCGACGTCACGTCGAGCTTCACGAAATGGCCGGATGAGCCCAGCTTTTCCGAGACGGCCTTGCCGCGGTCGGCGGCGATGTCGGCGACCACGACCCTGGCGCCTTCCTGCACCATGAGGGCTGCGGCATTGGCGCCCAGCCCCGAGGCGCCGCCGGTGATCAGCGCGACCTTGCCCGCCAGGCGATCCGTCATTTCTTCTTTCCTCCCGCCACCGCCCCGCGCGTTGCCTCGCGATGGGCGATGTATGTCGTCGACGCCACGATGATCGCCGCACCCACGAACGTCCAGATGTCGGAGGTCTTGCCCCAGACCGCGACGTCCATCAAGGCGGCCCACACGATGCCGAGGAAGGTGATCGACTGCAGGGCGGAAATATCGAGCAGGCGATAGGCCCAGGTGATCAGGAAATATCCCATCGTGCCGAACACGCCGGCCGCCAGGAAAAGCCCGAGCTGTGTCAGGGTCGGCGTCTGCCAGAACCAGATGCCGAGCGGCGTGAAGCAGACGGCGCCGACCACGCTCTGCCAGAACACCACGACCGCCGGCTTGTCGCGGCCCGACACTACCTTGGCCACCAGATTGGAGCCGGCCATCAGCGGCACCGCCAACAGCATCATCCAGATGCCGGGGTTCATCGGCACGACGCCCGGACGGACGATCACCAGCATGCCTGCGAAGCCCATCGCCACGCCGGCCCAGCGCCGCCAGTGCACCGTCTCGCGCAGGAAGAAAACGGCGCCGAGGGTGACGAAAATCGGGCCGGTGAAGCCCAGCGCCGCCATGGTGGCGAGCGGCAGCCACACCACCGCCTCGTACCACAGGCCGTAGCCCGCGGTGTGGAAGAGACCGCGGAAGCAATGGAGTTTCATGTCCTGCGTGGCGAGCCCGCGCATGCCGACCTGCGCCAGCAGGACCGCCCCGATCAGCGTGACGCCGGAAACCCAGCGGCCCCAGGCCACGAACAGCGGCGGCATCTCGCTCGCCAGCTCCTTGACCGAGCCGTTGAGGCCGGTGAAGAGGAAGCCCGACACCAACGCGAGAAGAAAGCCGCGCGCCACCCGTGAGGGGATCAGGCGGCTCAGCGCATCGGGGGCGTCGATCGCTGGTGCGGATGTTGACGCAGACATGGCGCCCGGGCTTGCCCGGCCGCGCCTGTCCGGTCAAGCTCCGTACAAGGCCACGAGACAAAGGCCGCCCGGGAGAGAACGTAAGCGTTGCGTAGAGTCGCCGGGGAATGTTCTGGTGGCGCGCCCAAGCCGTAGAAACAACAGCGCGCCGCCCGTCACTGGGAGGACACGACATGAGCAGCCGAATCGGGTGTATCGCGTTGGCGAGCGTTGTTGCGGGCATAGTGGTGTTGGCGGCCCCCGGATGGGCACAGAAGTCCGGCGGCATCCTCAAGATCCAGCACATGGATACGCCGCCCAGCGCTTCGATCCATGAGGAGGCGACGGTTTCGACGGCGGTGCCGTTCATGAGCGTCTTCAACAACCTGGTCATGTTCGACCAGAACGTCGCCAAGAACAGCTTCGAATCGATCGTGCCCGATCTTGCCACGAGCTGGAAATGGAGCGCCGACGGCAAGACGCTGGCTTTCAAGCTGCGCCAGGGCGTGAAGTGGCATGACGGCCAGCCGTTCACGGCCAAGGATGTGCAATGCACCTTTGAGATGCTGCTGAGCACCGACAAGCTGAGGCGCAATCCGCGCGGTGCCTGGTACGGCAACGTCGAGAAAGTGACCGCCGACGGCGACTTCGACGCTTCGTTCCATCTCAAGGCGCCACAACCCTCGCTGCTGGCGCTGCTGTCGTCCGGCTACACGCCGATCTATCCCTGCCACGTCCCGCCGGCGCAAATGCGCACCAAGCCGATCGGTACCGGCCCATTCAAGTTCGTCGAGTTCAAGATGAAGGAGAGCATCAAGCTTGCAAAGAACCACGACTACTGGAAGAAGGGCCGGCCCTATCTCGACGGCATCGAATTCAGTATCATCCCCGACATTTCGATCCGCATGCTGGCCTTCACCGCCGGCAAATTCGACATGACCTTCCCGACCGACGTCACGGTGCCGCTGCTCAAGAACATCCGCAAGGATGCTCCACAGGCGCAATGCACCATGCGGGACACCAACGTCAGCACCAACCTCATCGTCAACCGCGCTATGCCGCCGTTCGACAACCCGCAGATTCGACGCGCGCTTGCCCTGACACTCGACCGGCAGGCCTATATCGACATCCTGAGCGAGGGTGAGGGCAAGATGAGCGGCGCCATGCTGCCGGGGCCGGACGGCGTATGGGGCATGCCGATGGAAATGCTAAAGACCATCTCCGGCTACGGCGACGTCGAGAAGAGCCGCGAGCAGGGGCGCGAACTGATGAAGCAGGCGGGCTATGGCCCCGACAATCGGCTGAAGCTCAAGGTCAGCACGCGCAACATCGCCACCTTCCGCAATCCGGCGACGATTCTGCTCGACCATCTCAAGCAGATCTACATCGATGCCGAGCTCGAGATCATCGATACCGCCGTCTACTACAACCGGGTGTTCAAGAAGGACTACACGGTGGCGCTCAATCTTACCGGCTCGGCCGTCGACGATCCGGACGTCACCTTCTTCGAAGGCTACGCCTGCGGCTCGCTGCGCAACTACAACAACTACTGCGATCCCGAGATGACCAAGCTGTTCGAGGCGCAGTCGCGCGAATTCGACCACGAGAAGCGTCTCAAGATGGTATGGGAGATCGACCGCAAGCTGCAGGAGGACATCGCCCGGCCGATCATCGCCCAAGGCAGGGCCGCCGGCTGCTGGCAACCGCACGTCAAGGGCGTGGTGCTCCACACCAACAGCATCTACAACGGCACGCGCTTCGAGGACGTCTGGCTCGACCGTTAATTGACCGGGGTCTTTCCGGTTCTCGCCGGAAAGACCTCAGTCGAGCGTGACCTTGTAACGGCTGATGGCGAGCGCCGAGACGATCAGCAGGATGCCGACGATGGCGGCCAGTTCGGCCGAGACGTCGCCGAAGCTGGCGCCCTTAAGCATCAGGCCGCGCACGATGCGCATGAAATGCGTGGCGGGCAGCACCTCGCCCAGCCACTGCGCCCATACCGGCATGCCGCGGAACGGGAACATGAAGCCCGACAGCAGGATCGAGGGCAGCAGGATGAACACCGAGGCCTGCATGGCCTGGAGCTGGTTTTGCGTCACGGTCGAGATGGTGAAGCCGATGGCCAGGTTGACGGTGATGAACAGCGCCGTGCCGACGCACAGCAGGAAGGCGCTGCCTTCGATCGAGACGTCGAACAGCAGGCGCGACACCGCCAGGATCACCGCCACCTGCACAGAGCCCAGCACGATGTAGGGCAGGATCTTGCCGATCATCACCTCGATCGGCTTCACCGGCATGGCCAGCAGGTTCTCCATGGTGCCGCGCTCGCGCTCGCGGGTGACGGCAAGCGCCGTCATCATCACCATGGTCATGGTCAGGATCACCGCCAGCAGTCCGGGCACGATGTTGAGCCGCGCCTTGCCCTCGGGGTTGTAACGGCGCTGCAGCACCAGATCGATGGCGGGGGGCTTGCTCCTGAGGCCGGCAAGGGGGCCCACGAAGTCACGCGCCAGCGCCTGTTCGATGGCGGGCTTCGCGGCGGCCAGCGGATTGGCCGCGGCCATCGGATCGGTGGCGTCGGCGTCGATCAGTATCTGCGCCCGCTCACCGCGCACCAGCCGGCGGGTGAAGTCCGACGGGATGGTGACCACGAACTGCACCTCGCCGCGCTGCAGTAGGGAGTTGGCCTCGGCCTCCGACTGCGGCCGGTGCGTGAAGGCCATGTAGCCGGTGTTGCTGAGGGCCGAGAGCACGGTGCGGGTGATCTGGCTGTCGTCGGCTGAGATCACGGCGGTCGGCAGATGGCGCGGGTCGGTGTCGATGGCGTAGCCGAACAGCAGGAGCTGCATGATCGGCACGCCGAACATCATGGCGAAGGTCAGCCGGTCGCGCTTGAGCTGCAGCGTCTCCTTGATGACGATGGCGGCGAGGCGGGCCCACATGATCAGCTATCGAGCGCATTGTCGCGCGCCCGTCCCATGAGATGGATGAAGACATCTTCCAGCGTCGGCTCGGCCTCGTTCCAGACGATGTTGTCCGTCCGTAACGGAGCGATGGCGGCAAGCAGCGCGTCGCGGTCGGGGCTGGAAACGTGCAGCGTGGCACCGAAGGCTGCAGCCGCCGTGATGCCCGGCGCATCGCGCAACCTCGGCGCCAGACGGTCGGCGCCCGGGCCGGTGGCGATGAAGGAGCTGAGGCCCGACTGCCTGATGACCTCTTCCGCCGTGCCGCGCGCCATCAGCTCGCCATAGGCGATGTAGGCGATCTCGTGACAGCGCTCGGCCTCGTCCATGTAGTGGGTCGAGACCAGCACCGTGATGCCTTGCGCGGCAAAGCCGTGGATCTCGTCCCAGAAGGAGCGCCGCGCCTTGGGATCGACGCCGGCGGTCGGCTCGTCGAGCAGCAGCAGCTTGGGCTCGTGCAGCACGCAGGCGGCGAGCGCCAGCCGCTGCTTCCAGCCGCCCGAAAGCGAGCCGGCGAGCTGGCCCTGGCGCGTGGCCAGGCCAAGTCGTTCCAACGACTGGTCGATCCGCTGCTTCAGGCGATCGAGGCCGTAGACGCGCGCCACGAATTCGAGGTTCTCGCGGATGGTGAGATCCTCGTAGAGGCCGAAGCGCTGTGTCATGTAGCCGGCCTGGCGCTTGATGGCGTCGCGCTCGCGCACCAGATCGTGGCCGAGGCAGGTGCCGCCGCCGCCGTCGGGCGTCAGCAGGCCGCAGATCATGCGCAGCGTCGTGGTCTTGCCCGAGCCGTTGGGGCCGAGAAAGCCGCAGATGCGGCCCTGCTCGATGCCGAGGCTGACGCGATCGACCACGGTGCGCGAGCCGTAGCGCTTGACGAGGTCGTGGACGTCGATCGCGAGAGTCATGGCGACTGCGGCGCGACAGGCGCGAGTGGCGCCACCGCGACCGGCAAACCGGGCGGCAATTTGGCCTGCGACGGCAGCGGGCGTGCCTCGATCAGGAACACCAGCTTGGCGCGTGCGCTTTGCGAATAGATCACCGGCGGCGTGAACTCCGAGCGCGGCGAGACATAGATGATGGTGGCCCTCAGGTCGGCCGGGCAGGTATCGCAGGTGAAGCTCACCTGTTTGCCGATCTGCGCCTTGGCGACCTCTTCCTCGGGCACGAAGAAGCGCAGCTTGACCCGCGACGGCGGCAGCAGCGACACCACGGGCGTGCCGGCCGGTACCCATTCGCCGACATTGAAGAACGTGTTCTCGACCATGGCGTCTTCGGGCGCCGCCGGCATCAGGTCGTCGAGCCGCTTGCGTGCCTGGTCGAGGTTGGCCTGGTTCTGCTCGACCATCGACCTGGCGGCCGCGATCTCGTCGGGACGCGCGGCGAGATTGCCGACCTTCTCCTGGGCGGCCAGCGCGCCGGCGCGCGATCGCAGCTGGCGCATCTGCGACTCGGCCTGCTCATGGTCTTTGCGGGTGGCAATGCCGCGCGCCACCAGCTCGCTTTGCCGTTTGTATTCGATCTCGGCCAGCGCCAGCGACTCCTCGACCTCGCGCCGCTGGCTGCGGATCACGTCCTGCTCTTCCTGCCGCTTGCCGGTCCGCAGGTTCTCATAGCGTGACTTGGATTCGGCCAGCGCCGCTTCGGCGCGCGCCACCTCGGCCATGGCGAGCACCGGATCGATCAGGAACAGCCGGTCGCCCTTCTTCACCTGGCCGCCGCGGTCGACGGGACGTTCCAGCAAGCGGCCGGCGACCGGCGGCGCGATCAGGCTGGTCTCGCCCTCGACATAGCCGAGGTAGCGCGCATCGTCGGCGCCGAAGCCCAACTGCGCCTCCCACCAGGAACGCGTCAGCAGCAGCGTCGTCACCACGAGCACGACCAGCACGACAGCGACCGCGCGGGGAGAGGGGTGCGTCATGGCGCCCTCAGCGCATGCAGCATCAAATCTGCGTGGTGGCGGGCGAGGGCCCGGACGTCGAGTTTCTCGCCGCCGATCGGCTCGAACACGGTCTTCCACACGCCCGCCAGCAGCATGGCGCCGATCAGCGTCCGCACCGTCATGGCGGGATCGACCTTGCGGAACTCGCCCTGCCGGATGCCGCGCCCGATCAGCCCTTCCATCAGCGGCAGGCCGCGGCCGATCACTTCCGTCAGATAGAAGCGGCCGATCTCGGGGAAGGCGCGCGACTCGGCGATCACCAGCTTGGCGACCGAGGCCATGGGCGTGTCCTCGATGCGGCCGGCCATGAATTCAAGGATGCGCGGCAGCAATACCGCGACCGGCCCGCGATGCGCCTTGGCGAGCGCCTCGACCGTGCCGAGGTTGCTGCCCACGGCCTGGCGGATGACGCCCTGGAACAACGCGATCTTGTCATCGAAGTAGAGATAGATCGCCGCCTTGCTGAGCCCGGCGCGTTCGGCAACGTCGTCCAGCCGCGTCGCGGCAAAGCCCTTTTCGACGAACAATGCCAGCGCCGCCTCAAGGATCTCCTGCGGCCGTTCGGTCGGCGCGCGGCGCTGCTTGGAAGGCTGTTTCCGGGTTTTCATTTAACTAACTTACTGGTCAGTAAGTATGGCTTCAAGCCGTCCAATGGCGAGTTTTTCGCAGGCCTGGCAGTATCCGGGGTATGGGTGGAAACGCCCGGCAAACGACAAAGGCCGCCTCGCGGCGGCCTTTTCGTTCGTTCGTTCCGGGACTTGAGACTTAGTTGTACTTGGCGATCTCCAGCCGGCCGACCTGGTCGCGATGGACCTCGTCCGGACCGTCGGCCAGCCTGAGCGTGCGCTGGTGGGCGTACATGCTGGCCAGCTTGAAAACCTGGCTGACGCCGCCGGCGCCGTGGAGCTGCAGGCAGCGGTCGACCACCTTGGAGGTGATGTTGGGCACCGCCACCTTGATCATGGCGATCTGCTGGCGGGCTTCCTTGTTGCCGAATTTGTCCATTGCCCAAGCCGCCTTCAGCACCAGCAGACGGGCCATGTCGATCTCCATGCGCATGTCGGCGACGTGGGCCTTGGTGACGCCCATCTCCGAGATGCGCTGGCCGAAGGCGACGCGGCTCTTGGCGCGCTTGATCGCCATCTCGAGCGCCCGCTCGGCGACGCCGATCGCACGCATGCAGTGATGGATGCGCCCCGGACCGAGACGGCCCTGGGCGATCTCGAAGCCGCGGCCCTCGCCCAGCAGGATGGCCGACTTCGGCACGCGCACGTTGTCGTAGACCACTTCGGCATGGCCGTGCGGGGCGTCGTCGTAGCCGAACACATGCAGCATCTTGACGATCTTGATGCCCTTGGCGTCGCGCGGCACCACGATCATCGACTGCTGGCGGTAGGCTGGCGCATTGGGGTCGCTCTTGCCCATCAGGATGATGACCTTGCAACGCGGATCGCCCATGCCCGACGACCACCACTTGCGGCCATTGATGACATAGTCGTTGCCGTCGGCCTCGATGCGGCACTCGACGTTGCGCGCATCCGAGGAGGCGACGGCCGGCTCGGTCATGGCGAAGCAGGAACGGATCTCGCCGTTGAGCAGCGGCTTCAGCCACGTCTCCTTGTGCTCCTTGGTGCCGTAGCGGGCGAACACTTCCATGTTGCCGGTGTCGGGCGCCGAGCAGTTGACCGATTCGGAGGCGATCGAGGAGCGGCCCAGCACTTCGCAGATCGGCGCGTATTCGAGGTTGGACAGGCCCATCGTGCCGTGCGTGTCGCCGGTCTCGCGGTCGGCCGGCAAGAACATGTTCCACAGGCCGCGCTTCTTCGCCTCCGTCTTGCACGCCTCGAGCACCGGCGGGAGCTGCCAGCGGTCCTTGGCCTTCTCCATCTGCTCTTCGTAGACGGGCTCGGCCGGATAGACGACCTCGTCCATGAATTTGCTGAGTTTCTCGACCAGCGCCTTGCTGCGATCCGAGTATTCGAAATCCATCGCCTTCTCTCCCTGTGTGCTGGGCAGACTCTGGCGGAAAACACCGGCCATGTGAACGGCCATTCATGGCCTGGAATGCCCGTGGTGCCGCAGCCGGGGTTTCGGCTTGCGGATGGGCCGAGCTTGCTCGGTCGGGGCGCGCTGCCTAAACCGTCATCAAGGAGAAATTTCGGGAGAAACACCGTTGGACAGCGTACTGCAGGTGCCCTTCAAGCCGATCGACTTCCTCAGTCGCGACGTCAAGGTCGAGCGCCGCGGCGACGGCAGCATCGTTCTGCAGTCGAACCACAGGCTCAGGCCCTACGAGAGGCATGTGCCGGCCTTCCTCGCCAAGTGGGCGGCCGAGGCGCCGGACAGGATCTGGCTGGCACAGCGCCGCGGCGCGGCGCGCGAATGGCTGAAGCTCACCTACGCCGAGGCCAAGAAGCAGGTCGATGCGATCACGCAATCGCTGCTCGACCGCGGCTTCGGGCCCGACAGGCCGGTGATGATCCTGTCGTCGAACTCCATCGAGTTCGCGCTACTCTCGATGGCGGCCATGCAGGCGCGCGCGCCGCTGGCGCCGGTGTCGCCGGCCTATTCGGTGATGAGCCAGGACCACGCCAAGCTCCGCTACGTCTTCGACCTCATCAAGCCCGGCCTGATCTTCGTGCAGAACGGCGAGATCTACGCCCGCGCGCTCGCCGCTCTCGATCTTGACGGCGTCACTCTGGTCCATGTCGATGCGGCGCATTCACATGCGCCTCAGGCGCCACCGCAGATGCAGTTGCTGCCGTGGAGCGAGCTGGTGGCGACCAGGGCGACCGACGCGGTGGCCCGGTCGATCGAGCGCATCGAGCCCAAGACCGTCGGCAAGTTCCTCTTCACGTCGGGCAGCACCGGCATGCCCAAGGCGGTGATCAACACCCAGGAGATGATGTGCGCCAACCTGGCGATGGGTCAGATGGCACGTACGCGCAAGCCCGGCGATCCGGCGCCGGTGCAGCTCGACTGGCTGCCGTGGAACCACACGATGGGCGGCAACGCCACCTTCCAGGGCAACCTCGCCGAGGGCGGCACGACCTGGATCGACGACGGCAAGCCGCTGCCCGGCCTGTTCGAGGAGACGCTGCGCAACTTGCGGGAAATCTCGCCGACTTACTTCGCCAACGTGCCGGCAGGCTACGCCATGCTGGCGACGGCGCTGGAGAAGGACGAGGGGCTGGCGAAGCAGTTCTTCAAGAACCTGAATTCGCTCGCCTATGGCGGCGCCACGCTGCCTTCCGACCTCTACGAGCGCATGGAGGCGCTGGCGGTGAAGCACACCGGCTACCGGCTACCTTTCCTGACGGGCTGGGGCTCGACCGAGACGGCGCCGACCGCGACCACGGTGCACTGGGCGTCGGAAAGAGTCGGCTTGATCGGGCTGCCGTTCCCCGGCGTGCAGCTGAAGCTGGTTCCGACCGGCGAGGAGGGCCGCTACGAGCTCAGGCTGAAGAGCGTGATCGTCACGCCCGGCTACTACAAGCGCCCCGACCTCACCGCCCAGATGTTCGACGAGGAAGGCTTCTACAAGATCGGCGATGCCGGCCGCTTCGTCGACCCCGAGGATCCGAGCTGGGGCCTGATTTTCGACGGCCGCGTCGTCGAGGATTTCAAGCTGACCAGCGGCACCTTCGTACTGGTCGGCACGTTGCGCACGACGGCGATCGCTGCTGCCTCGCCGGTGCTGCAGGACGCCGTGATCTGCGGCCAGGACCGCGAGTATGTCGGCCTGCTCGGCTTTCCCAATCTGGCCGCTTGCCGGCAGCTCGCCGGCGACAGCGAAGTGGCGCTCTCCAGCGCCGAACTCCTGGCCCATCCCGCCGTGGTCGCGGCCGTGCGCGACGGGCTCACGAGGATGAATGCCGACGGCAAGGGATCGTCGATGCGGGTGCGCCGTGTGATCCTGATGGAGGAGCCGGCCTCGGTCGACGGTCACGAGATCACCGACAAGGGCTACATCAACCAGCGCGCCACGCTCGAGCGGCGCAAGGCACTGGTGGAGAGACTCTACAATGGCGGCGAGGATGTCATAGAGATCGCCTAACAGGAGCGAGATGCAGCCGATGGAGCGCCCCAACGACACTGAAACGCCCGAAAAGGACGTGCCGCTGCGCTACGACACCAGGCTGCTCGGGCGTATTCTCGGCGACACGGTGCGCGCGCAGGAGGGCGATCCGGTGTTCGATCTCGTCGAACACATCCGCCGCATCGGGGTCCAGTTCCACCGCAATGCCGACGAGGCCGCCCGGCAGGAGTTGCAGACCATCATGAGCGGCCTGCCGACCGACCGGGCCATCCGCATCATCCGGGCCTTCGGCTATTTTTCGCACCTGGCCAACATCGCCGAGGACCAGCACCACATCCGCCGCACCCGCGCCTACGCCATGGCCAAGGCGCCGCCGCGCCAGGGCACGATGGCCTATGCGCTTGGTCGCGCCCGCAACGCCGGCATTTCCCGGGCACAACTCGATGCCTTCTTTGCCCGGGCGCTCTGCAGCGCAGTTCTGACGGCGCATCCGACCGAGATCCGTCGCAAGAGTTCGATCGATCGCGAGATGGAGATCGCCCGCCTCCTCGACGAGCGCGACCGCATCCAGTTCACGCCCGAGGAGCTGGGCGCCAACCGCCGGGCGTTGCGCCGCGCCGTGCTCACCCTTTGGCAGACCAGCATCCTGCGCGACACGCGCCTGCGAGTCATCGACGAAGTCGCCAATGGCCTCGCCTACTATGATCACACGTTCCTCCGCGCCCTGCCGACCTTCTATGCCGATCTCGAGGATCGGCTGGGCGCCACCGACTCGGCTTGGCAGGACCTCGAGGTGCCGTCTTTCCTGCGCATGGGCAGCTGGATGGGCGGCGACCGCGACGGCAATCCCTTTGTCACCGCCGACGTGTCGCGTCAGGCGCTCACCATGCAGAGCCAGCGGGCGCTGCGCTTCTATCTCGACGAGTTGCATCTGTTGGGCGGCGAGCTGTCGCTCGACGGCCGAATCGTGCGTATCTCCGATGAGTTGCGAGGCCTGGCCGAGAGTTCCGCCGATCGCGCGCCGGAGCGCCAGGACGAGCCTTACCGGCGCGCCATCGTCGGCATCTATGCCCGACTGGCCGCCACTGCCTGGGCACTCGATCGGCTGGAAGCCCCGCATCCGCCGGTCGGTACGGCTGCGGTCGCGGCTTATGAAGCGGCGGGCGATCTGAAGGCGGACCTGGATATCGTCTACCAGTCGCTCGCGGAAAACGGCTCGGCCGGCCTGGCTCGGGGACGTCTGCGGTCGCTGCGACGCGCCGTCGACGTCTTCGGCTTCCATCTTGCCTCGCTCGATCTGCGGCAGAACTCGGATGTGCACGAGCGTGTCGTGGCCGAACTCGTCGAGGCGGCCGGGCTCGACGTCGACTATGGGAAGCTTCCGGAGGAAGCTCGCGTCGCGTTGCTAGTCGGCGAGCTGGGCAACATGCGCCCGCTCGCCTCGCCGCATCTGTCATATGGCGAGGAAACAGCCGCCGAGCTTGCCATGCTGAACGTGGCGGCCGACGCGCATCGCCGCTACGGCCGCGCCGCCATGCCGAACTACGTGATCTCCAAGGCCGACAGCGTCTCCGACATCCTGGAGGTGGCCGTGCTGCTCAAGGAAGCGGGACTCCTGCGGCCGCGCGAGGGCCGGCTGGACGTCGATATCGTGCCGCTGTTCGAGACCATCGGTGACCTGCAGCGCTGCGGCCGCGTCATGGACCAACTACTCGGCCTGCCTGCCTATCGCCGGCTGCTCGCCTCGCGCGGCGAGACGCAGGAAGTGATGCTGGGCTACTCCGATAGCAACAAGGACGGCGGGTACCTCACTTCGACATGGGAGCTGTACAAGGCCGAGCTGGTGCTGATCGACACCTTCCGGCGTCACAAGGTCGGGCTGCGCCTGTTCCACGGCCGCGGCGGCTCGGTCGGCCGCGGCGGCGGGCCGAGCTACGAGGCAATCCTCGCGCAGCCGCCCGGCGCGGTGCAGGGCGCGATCCGCATCACCGAGCAGGGCGAGGTGATCGCCGGCAAATACTCCAACGCCGAGGTCGGGCGGCGCAACCTCGAAACCCTGGCCGCGGCCACGCTCGAGGCGACACTGCTGGAAGGGGATCGGCCGCCGGCGCCGGCCGACTATCTGGCGGTCATGGAGGAATTGTCGGCGCACGCCTTCCGCGCCTACCGTGACCTGGTCTATGAGACCGAGGGCTTCGACCGCTACTTCCGCGAGTCCACTGTGCTGGACGAGATCGCCAGCCTCAATATCGGCAGCCGTCCGGCGTCGCGGTCAGCCAAGCGGCGCATCGAGGACCTGCGCGCCATCCCCTGGGTGTTCAGCTGGGCGCAGTGCCGCCTGATGCTGCCGGGCTGGTATGGCTTCGGGGCGGCGGTCAAGGCGTGGAGTGCGGCACACCCGGTCGACGGAATGGCGACGTTGCAGGCGATGTACGACAACTGGCCGTTCTTCCGGACCGTCCTGTCGAACATGGACATGGTGCTGGCCAAGAGCGACATCGCCATCGCCTCGCGCTACTCCGAACTGGTGACCGACGCGGCGCTTCGCGAACGGGTCTTCAGCTGCCTGAGAGGGGAGTGGCAAGCCTCGATCGCGGCGGTCCGCGCCATCATGCGGCAAGAGGAGCTGCTGGCGGCCAATCCGTTGCTGGCGCGCTCGATTCGCAGCCGCTTTCCCTACATCGATCCGCTGAACCACGTGCAGATCGAGTTGCTGCGGCGTCACCGCTCAGGCGATGCCGATCCCGGCGTCGTGCAGGGCATCCATCTCAGCATCAACGGCATCGCGGCCGGCCTGCGCAACAGCGGTTAGGGCATTATTCGTCGACGCGCGACTCCCGGATGCGTCGGGTGCCCATGTACACCGGCTTCAGCGGGTCCATCACGAACCGTATCCGCGGCAGGTCGGTGTCGACGGTGCAGCAGGTGCCGACAATCGGTTCGGCGAGCTTGAGGCCGCCGGCGTTCCACGCTGCCGCATCGAACTCGTTGACCAGGGGCTTGCCGCGCTCGGACTTGTGGAAGGTGTATTTCGGATCGACCTGGATCAGCATCTGCTGCGTGGCGCCGTCAAGCGGCGCATTCGCGGCCGTCACCCAGTTGATGTACTGCACGTCGGTGCCGGATACCGGCTGCGGATCGACCAGAGCGCAGTCGAGGATCGTGCGGCCGTCCTTCTTCACCGTGGCCATGACTCTGTCGTGGCGGCGCAGGAACTTCACTTCGCCGGCCTCGATGGGAAAACCCCAGCGCCCGCGCAGCTCCTTGGCGGCCGCCTCGCTGCTCGCGACCGCCCCCAGCATGAAACCACGAGGATGCGCACCGGCGCGGCTGCCCAGCCGCAGCACGGCCAGGGTGAACGGCCCGACCGGGCTGTCGGGGTATTTCGTCACCGCCAGGATCACGTAGGACGGCAGCGCGGGATGCATGGCCTTGGGCAGCAGCCCGTCGGTCGAACTGCGCGGCACCTCGATCAGGAGCTGCATCATCTCGGCCTTGGGCAGGGCCCAGGATTCGGTGTCGAGGTTGGGCAGCGTCGGCAGGCGCGTGGGCGACTGCGTGATGTCGAGCGATCCATAGAGCGGCATGTCGCTACTCCGCCGCCTTGACGTTCGCGGGCTTCTTGGCGAACACCGGCATCACTTCCTTGGCGAACAGTCTCAGGCTCGCCATCACCTGGTCCTGCGGCACGACCTCGTTGGCGTTCAGGATGAAGTTGATGCAGTCGACGCCCAGCTCCTCCCACTTCTTGACGGCGCGGATGATGCGCGCCGGATCGCCGTAGGCCATGCCCTCGGTCTGCTGCTCGCTGGCATCGGGCCCGGTGGCGGCGCGCCGCAGTGCCGGCAGCAGGCCCAGCGACTGGTAGGACGGCGAGGAATAAACCTCACGCGTCGAGATGAGCTGCGTCGCGAGATAATTGAAGGTGTTGCCGAGCTTCTTGCCGATCTCGATGCCGTATTTCTCGTCCTCGTGGCAGAACAGGAAATTGGTCGTGGCGACCTGTTCGTTGACGAAGGCGCCGACCGGTTCGCACGACTGGATGCGCCGGCGGTACTCCTTGATCTTCTTCTCCTGCTCGCCGAAACCCGCGAACGAGAGGCCAAGACTGCCAAGGCCACGGTCGGCGGCGTCGATCTCGGTGCCGGGGCTGGTGACGGCCACCCACATCGGCGGGTGCGGCTTCTGGTAGGGCTTGGGCAGGATGGTGCGCTCGGGCATCGACCAGAACTCGCCCTGATAGGCGAAGGTCTCCTGCATCCACATCTTGGGCAGGCAGCGCACGAACTCGTCCCAGCTCTTCTTGGTGGTGTCGGGATTGGCGCCAAAGCCGCCGAGTTCGGTCCAGGTGGCAGACCGCCCTGTGCCAACCTCGAGGCGGCCGCCCGACAGCAGGTCGAGCGTCGCGGTGCGTTCGGCGATCTTGATCGGGTGGTTGAATTCGGGAACGCAGACCACGATGCCGTGGCCGACCCGGATGCGCTTGGTCAGCACCGCGCAAGCGGTCAGGAACAGCTCGGGCGCCGAGCAGTGGGAATATTCCTCGAGGAAGTGGTGCTCGACCGCCCAGACATGGTCGAAGCCCAGCTCGTCGGCCAGCTTCACCTGCTCGAGGCAATTGTTGTAGACGGTGCGCTCGGTCTCGCGCGTCCACGGCCGCGGAATCGAGATTTCGTAGAACAGGCCGAACTTCATTTCGAAGGCTCCCGCGACTTTGCGAAACGCTAGGCTTGCTCCCGGGCCGGCGCAACACCACGATGGTATCGGAGGGCGAAATGAAAAAGCTCGAAGGCAAGGTTGCCATCGTCACCGGCGGGGCCAGCGGCCTCGGCCGCGCCACCGTGATGCGCTTTCTCGCCGAGGGCGCCAAGGTCGTGGTGGCCGACCTCAACGAGGTCAACGGTGCGGAGACGGTGGCGGTGGCCAAGGCGGCTGGCCACGGCGAGGCCATCGCCTTCGTGCGCTGCGACGTGGCGAACGAGGCCGACGTCGTGGCAGCCGTCGCGACGGCAGAAACGCTCTTTGGCCGGCTCGACATCGCCTATCTCAACGCCGGCGTCGGCGGCGCCTTCGGGCCGATCGCCGAAACCAGTGTCGAGGACTGGGACTACACCTTCGCGGTGCTGACGCGGTCGGTATTCCTCGGCATGAAGCACGCCTCCGAAGCGATCAAGAGGCATGGCCAGGGCGGCGTCATCCTGGTCACGGCCTCGATCGCCGGCATGGTGGGCGGCGGCGGCAGCCACGCCTATTCCGCCGCCAAGGCCGCCGTCATCAGCCTGACCGAGAATGTCGCAGCCGAGCTCGGCCCGCATCGCATCCGCGTGGTCGGCATCGCGCCCGGCGTGATCTCGACGCCTTTGCTCCATCGTGGCAAGCCGGAGCGCTACGAGGCACAGTTCAAGCGCCAGCCCTGGCCCGACCGCGGCGCGCCCGAGCATATCGCCGACGTCGCGGCCTTCCTGTGTTCCGACGACGCGCGCTTCATCACTGGCGAGACGGTGAAGGTGGATGGCGGCCTGCTGGCGCAGGGCCTGGCCTTGTTCGGCACCGGCAAGGAGTCGACCTTCCAGAAAAGCGCTGGAGTCAATCGCGGCACGACTGGCGAGGCCATGGTCATCCGTCATCTCGAACCGAAGGATAGACAGTCATGAGCGACGCCGAGCGTCTTCACCGCCATCTCATCGGCCAACAGGGCTCGCGCCGTTCACTGAACACGCCCGCTCTCGTGCTCGACCTCGAGATGCTCGACCGCAACATCGCCGAGATGGCGAACTTCGCCAAGGCGCACAACGTCAAGCTCCGGCCGCATTCCAAAACCCACAAGTCGGCCGACATCGCCCGCCGCCAGGTCGCGTCAGGCGCACTGGGCGTGTGCTGCGCCAAGCTGGGCGAAGCCGAGGCGCTGGGGGAGGCCGGCATCGAGGGCCTGCACATCACCTCGCCGGTGGTGACGCCGCAGGCGATCACGCGCCTGATCGCGCTCAACGGCAAAATGAAGGACCTGATGGTGGTGGTCGATCATCCGGCCAATGTCGAGGCGCTGGCCGCAGCGGCGACCAAGGCCGGCAAGCCGCTCGCGGTAATCGTCGACATCGATCCCGGCATGCACCGCACCGGCGTGGCTTCGCCCGATGCCGTTGTCGAGCTGGTGCAGAAGATCGCGAAACTGAAATCCCTGAAGTACGCCGGTGTGCAGTTCTATTGCGGCCGGCACCAGCACATCGTGAGCTTCGCCGAGCGCAAGACCGAAATCGAGGAGCGCACGGAGTATCTGAAGGGCATCCTGGCGAAGCTCGGGGCGGCGGGACTGAAGCCCACGATCATCACGGGCTCGGGGACCGGCACGCATTTCATCGACGCCAAAATAGGCGTCTTCACCGAGCTGCAGGTCGGCTCCTATGTGTTCATGGACCACGACTACGACGTCTGCGACCTGCGCGGGGCCGACCGGCCGACGTTCGAGCAGGCGCTGCAGATCGATGCGCGTGTGGTCAGCGCCAATACGCCGGGCATGGTGACGGTCGATGCCGGACTGAAGGCGATGGCGACCGAGAAGGGCCCGCCGATGATCCTGAAGGGTGCGGTCGGGGGCTCGACGACGCGCTTCATGGGCGACGAGCATCTCGCGGTGATCGCGCCCGAGGGCAAGGAGGCGCCGGCGCTGGGCGATCAGGTGATCCTGGTGCCGCCGCACTGCGACCCGACCGTCAATCTCTACGACGACTTCTATGTCGTGAAGGGCGACACGCTGGTCGAGATCTGGCCGGTGACGGGACGCGGCCGCTCGCGCTAGAGCGCGACGACGTTCCCTCGAATCGCTGAAGCAAAGTCATCGCGCTGTAGTTACTTCGCTCCCACCAGCAACCCGCCGTCCCAGCGGCGCACCAGAAGAATGAGCGCGATCATGCCGGCGGCGCTGCAGGCGAACATGCCGAGGAAGGCGAGCTGGCCGACGCGGGCATAGAGGAGACCGGAGAGCTGGAAGATCACGGCCTGCGTGGCGCCGGTGCCGAGGGCGTAATAAAGACTCTGGCCCAAAGCCACGCCGTTGGCCGGGAAGGCGCGCTGGATGAAACCCATGGCGCCGAGATGACAGGCCGCGAAGGTGCCGGCATGCAGCACCTGCAGGATGATGAGCGCGCCGAGGTCGGCGGTGAAGGCCATGGCGAGCCAGCGCACCATGCCGCAGGCCAGGCCGAGCCCGATCAGGCCCGTTACACCCAGCCGTTTCACCAGCCAGGGACTCGCCATCATCAGCACGATCTCGACCGTGACGCTTTCGCCCCACAGCAGGCTGATGGTGACGTCGTCGATGCCGGCGGCCCGCCAGGTCAATGTGCCGAAGCTGTAGAGCACGGCGTGGCTTGCCTGGCAGAGGCCGGTGGCGATCATGAACAGCAGGAACGGCCTGGAGCGGAAGAGATCGCGAACGCCGAACGGCGCGTGCGTGCTGCCGTCGCGCTCGTGAGGTGCTGCGACCGGCAGCCACAGTGCGAGCGGCGCCAGCATCAGGATTCCGGCGAGACCGACATAGAGCACCCAGGGCGGGCCGTAGCGGTCGACCGCCACGCCGCACACGAAGGTGCCGAAGACGAATGCGACCGAGCCCCACAGCCGCAGGCTGCCGTAGGTGAAGCCGCGCGCCTTGGACTCGGTCACCAGGATGCCGTCGTACAGCGCCATGGTCGGCGCCCACACGCTGCCCCACACCAGGGTCACCAGCAGGATGGTGAAAAAGCTGAAGGCGAAGTTGTAGCCTGTCATCAGCACGAACGACGCGGCGGCCAGCACCAGTATGACGCCGCGCAGGTTGCCGACCCGATGCGCCACCCAGCCGATGGTGAGCGTGGCCAGCACGCTCATCAGCTGGCGGCTCATGAACAGGGTGCCGATCTCTTCGTCGCTCACGCCGCGGTCGCGCAGCCACACCGGCCAGTAGCTCATGAAGGCGCCGGCGGCGAAGAAATAGGCCGCGCCGTAACCCGAGAGCCGGAGACCGGTGAGGAAGCGCTGCATTACAGCACGATGACTTTTGCTTCAGCCGTCGACCCGGCTCCCGCAGCGAAGCGGTGCACTACAGCGCGATGACCAAAGTCATCGCGCTGCGGCCGGGCCGACGGTGCGATGCGAGTGAAAGTCATCGCGCTTTAGGCGGCAAACTCGCGCCGTAACTGGTCGGTGTGTTGGCCGAGCGCCGGCACATCGCCCAGCCGCTCGGGCTCGCCGGCCCAAGAGGCGGCAAGCGCCGGCACCGTGACCTCGCCGTTCGGCGTCCTGAAGCCGATGCGTCGGAGCTGCGGGTGCACCGAGAGATCGGCCACCGAACTCACGCGAGCCCAGGCGATCTGCGCTGCATCGAGCCGCGCCGCGAGGGTCTCGAAAGACTGTGCACCAAAACTCTGCTGGACGATGGCGTTGGTGTCGTCGCGGCGCGCATTGCGGGCCTTGTTGGTAGCGTAGTCGGGATCCTTGTCGAGGCCCGGCCGGTCGAGCACGCCCTCGCACAGCCGCGTGAACTCGCGGTCGTTCTGGATCGAGATCAGCACCGGCACTTTGTCGGCCGTCGCGTAGACGCCGTAGGGCGCGATGGTGGGATGAGTGAGGCCGAGCCTCGGCCAGTCGTAGGCGCCGTAATCCTTGGCGAGCAGCGGCACGCTCATCCATTCCGCCATTGAGGAAAACAGCGACACCGAGATGCTGCGGCCTTCGCCGCTTTTCTGCCGCGCCAGCAGGGCTTCCAGGATGGCGGCATGGGCGTACATGCCAGTGCCAATGTCGGTCGCCGACACGCCGATGCGGCCGGGCGCATGCTCGGTGCCGGTGATCGAGGCCATGCCGCTCTCGGCCTGGACCAGCAGGTCGTAGGCGCGGCGGTTCTTGTAGGGTCCGTGATCGCCGTAACCCGAGATGTCGACGGCGATCAGGCGCTTGTCCTTGGCCCGCATCGCCGCCGAGCCGAAGCCAGCGCGCTCGGCAGCGCCTGGCGCCAGGTTCTGGATCAGCACGTCGGCCTTCGCGATCATGCGATGGAGGAGGGCGAGATCGCCCTTCTTCTTGAAGTCGAGCGTCACCGACTGCTTGCCGCGATTCAGCCAGACGAAATAGCTCGCCAGCCCATGGACATAGCCGTCGTAACCGCGCGCGAAATCGCCTTCCGGCCGCTCGATCTTGATGACCCTCGCGCCCGAATCGGCCAGCCGTGCCGAGCAGTAGGGGGCGGCCACCGCCTGCTCGACACTCACCACCAGCAAGCCGTCCAGCGCTCCGGGCATTCCTACGCGTCTCTCCGTTAGGGGCGGGCAACATGCCATAGTGAAGGCATGGTGCAACTCACATCGGCGGAACGCGAAACTGTCGACGGCCGCGACGGGCCGGCGCGCGCCATGGCGCTGCGCATCGTGGCCGACACCGCGCGGCTTCTTGGCGCGGCGAAGCTCGTGCCGATCGCCTCGGCGCACATCGACGGCTGCCTCTATCACGGCGATTCCGGCACCCTGTTCGCCGAGCGACTGGTCGAGGGCCGTGGCACGGTCGCGGTGCCGACCACGCTCAATGTCGGCGCGCTCGATCTCCTGCATGCCGGCCGCGTGCGGCTGGAGCTGCAGCGTGCGGCCATGGCGCGGCGGATGATGGACGCCTATCTCAAGCTCGGCTGTCGTCCGACCTGGACTTGCGCGCCCTATCAGGCAGGACACCGCCCGGCGCTCGGCCAGCATGTGGCGTGGGGCGAGAGCAACGCCGTTGCCTTCTGCAACACCGTGCTGGGCGCGCGCAGCGAACGCTACGGCGACTTTCTCGATATCTGCGCCGCCCTCTCGGGTCGCGCTCCTGAAACCGGTCTGCATCTCGACGACAATCGCCGCGCCACGCTCGAAGTCGATGCCTCGACGCTCGATCCCCGGCTGGTCGCGGAGGATGCCTTCTGGCCGGTGCTGGGCGCTTGGCTCGGCGAGACCGCGGGTGGCCGGGTCGTTGCCTTCACGGGATTGCCCAAGCGCATCGACGAGGACCGGTTGAAGGCGATGGGCGCGGCAGCGGCCTCCACCGGTTCGGTCGGCCTCTTTCATATCGCAGGCGTGACGACAGAGGATCCCAAGTTGGCGCCGGAACATGAGACGATCCTCCTCACGGGTCCGATGCTGCATGCCGCGCGCGACCGGCTGTCGACGGCGCGGGCTCACGCAGGCGACGCCGTCGACGCCGTCGCCGTCGGTAGCCCGCACTTTTCCTACGACGAATTCCGCCGGCTGTTCGCGTATCTCAGGGGACGTAAGCTCGCGATCCCGTTCTACGTCTGTACCGGCCGGCACACGCTTGCGGCACTGGCCGAAGCCGGCCTCTCCGAGACGCTCAAGACAAGCGGCCTCACGGTCGTGGCCGACACCTGCATCGTGGTGACGCCGATCCTGCCGGCGTCCGATGGTCTGCTGCTCACCAACTCCGGCAAGTTCGCGCACTACACGCGGCCCAACACCGGCTACGACGTGCTCTACGGCTCTCTGGCAGACTGCGCCGAAACGGCGGTCGCCGGTCGGCTGGTGCGCGACGAGGCGATCTGGCGATGACGGCTTTGTTGCCCGGATTGGCGGAAGGCCGCGTGCTGAAACTGCGGTCGCTGTCGCTGTGGGGCGGCGTCGATCCCTTCAGCGGAAAGCTTACCGATCCGGCGCTGCCGCACTGCGGCGAGAGCGTGAAGGATCGCGTGCTGATGATCGGCGAGCCGGTCGGCTCGTCCTCGTCGAGTGCGGTGCTGCTGGAGCTGCTGCATGCGGGCAATGCGCCGGCGGCGATTGTGCTCGGCCGCGTCGACGCCATTGTGGCGCTGGGCGTGCTGGTGGCGCGCGAGATGCGATGGGCTACCATCCCGCTGGTCGTGATGGCGCCGTCGGAACAGGAAAGAATCGTCGACGGCGAGACAATGAAGATCGGGCCAAGAACCGATTAGGGGACGGAAATGCCGGGACCGCTAGCGGGCGTGAAAGTGATCGATCTGACGGCGGTGCTTCTGGGACCCTTCGCCACCCAGCATATGGCCGACATGGGCGCCGACGTGATCAAGGTCGAGCCGCCGGAGGGCGACCTGCTGCGCCTGTCGGGCGGCTCGATGGGCCGCGACAAGGGCATGGGTCCGATCTACATGGCGGCCAACCGCAACAAGCGCTCGCTCTGCCTCGACCTCAAGAAGCCGGCCGCCGTCGCCGTGCTGAAGGACCTGATCAAGACTGCCGACCTGTTCATCCATAACAGCCGGCCGGCGGCGATCGAGCGATTGGGGCTGGGCTACGAGGATCTGAAGAAGATCAATCCGTCGATCATTTACGCCTACTCGCTCGGTTATGCGCGCAAGGGACCGTACGGCCACAAGCCCGCCTTCGACGACCTGGTGCAGGGTGTCAGCGGCGCCGCTTCGCTGCAGAGCCGCGTCGACGGCGCGCCGCCGCGCTTCATGCCGAGCCTGATCGCCGACAAGACGACGGGCCTGCATCTCTGCATCGCCGTGCTGGGCGCGCTTTATCACCGCAAGTGCACCGGCGAGGGCCAGATGATCGAGGTGCCGATGCTCGAGACCCTGGCATCGTTCTGGCTGACCGAGCATCTGTTCGGCAAGACCTGGAACCCCGGGCGCGGCGCCATGGGCTACGATCGCATCATCAACAAGTACCGCCATCCGTTCCAGACCAAGAACGGCTATGTCTGCGCGCTGCCCTACACCGATCAGCACTGGATCACCTTCTTCGGGATCGTCGAGCGGCCCGACCTGGCCAAGGACAAGCGGTTCGCCGATCGCATCGAGCGTCCCAAGCATTTCAGCGAGCTCTACCAGGTGCTCGATTCTCTATTGAAGCACCGCACGACCGAGGAGTGGCTCGCGGCGTTCGACAAGGCCGACATTCCCGCCATGCCGGTGCTCACCCTGGAGGAGCTGCTCGACGATCCGCACCTCAAGGCGACCGGCTTTTTCACCGAGCGCGAGCATCCCACCGAAGGTTCGATCACCACCTGTGCCAGCCCGCTCGATTTCGAGAAAACCAAGACCGAGTTCCGACGTCATGCGCCGCGGATCGGCGGCGACGGCGAGGAGGTGCTGCGCGAGGCCGGCTTGAGCGATGCCGCGATCGAAAAGTTGAAGGCCGACAAGACGTTGATCGTGCCCTGACGTAAATCGTTTGCTACGTAAACTTGTTCCGCATCTCGGGGCTAGCAACCGCCATCCGGTATCGCAGCGCTTGTCCGGGCTGGCCTCGTCGCTAAACTCCGGCCAACCGAAAAGCCGGCCCGGGAGGGGCACATGGACCTCGCTTTCACAGCGGAAGAACGCAAATTCGCCGACGAGGTGCGCGCCTTCGTGAAGGCCAACCTGCCGGCCGACGTCCGCGACAAGGTGAAGAACGGCAAGCACCTGGGCCGCGACGACTACATGCGCTGGCAGCAGGCGCTCGGGCGCAACGGCTGGCTGGTCTACACCTGGCCCAAGAAGCACGGCGGCCCGGGCTTCACGCCCTCGCAGCGCTACATTTTCGAGAACGTCTGCGCCGAGGAATACGCGCCCGGCATCATCCCGTTCGGCACCAAGATGGTCGGGCCGGTAATTTACACGTTTGGCAACGACGAGCAGAAGCAGAAGTACCTGCCGGCGATTCGCGAAAGCACGACCTGGTGGTGCCAGGGCTATTCCGAGCCGGGGTCCGGTTCCGATCTCGCGAGCTTGCGGACGAAGGCGGAGAAAGAGGGCGACCATTACATCGTGAACGGGTCGAAGACCTGGAACACGATGGGTCACTGGGCCGACTGGATCTTCTGCCTGGTGCGCACCGATCCCAAGGTCAAGCCGCAGGAGGGCATCTCCTTCCTGCTGATCGACATGAAGACGCCGGGCATCACGGTGAAGCCCATCATCATGGCCGACGGCGGCCATGAGGTGAACGAGGTGTTCTTCGACAATGTAAAGGTCCCCCTCGCCAACCTGGTCGGCAAGGAAAATGAGGGCTGGACCTGCGCCAAGTTCCTGCTCGCCAACGAGCGGCTGGGGATCGCCGCCGTGCCGCAGTCCAAGCGCGGCGTCGAGGCGCTGAAGGGCATCGCGAGGGTCGAGCAGGACAACGGCCGGCCGCTGATCGAGAACAAGAGCTTCGCCGAGAAGATCGCCGATCTCGAGATCCAAGTGACGGCGCTCGAATATACCGAGCTGCGCGTCCTCTCGACCATGGCGCACGGCGGCCAGCCCGGTCCCGAAGTCTCGGGCCTGAAGATCCGCGGCTCGGAGATCCAGCAGCGCATCAGCGAGCTCGCCATGGAAGCCGTCGGCGAGTATGCCGCTCCCTATCTGCCGGGTCTGCTGTGGCAGGGCTCCAACGAGGAGCCGGTCGGGCCGGAATATGCGCATCTCGCCGCGCCGCGCTATTTCAACGCGCGCAAGACCACGATCTACGGCGGCAGCAACGAGATCCAGAAGGGCATCATCTCCAAGATGGTGCTGGGTTTGTGATGAGGATTGCGATGCCTGTTCTCTGTCATCCTGAGCGCAGTGAAGGATCTCACGCTGGCCTGGGACTCGGTGATCGTTTTGTCAGGTCCTTCTGGGCGTTTCGAGGCGGAAGCCTCGAAAGCGCCTAATCGCTCAGGACGACAAAGCCATGAACCTCGACCTCAAGCCGGAACACAAAGCCTTCGCCGACGAAGTCCGGGACTTCGCGCGCAAAAACCTGTCGCCGGCGACCAAGGCCAAGACCTTCTCCGGCAAGCATTATAGCCGCGACGACCACATGGTGTGGCAGCAGGCGCTGGGCAGGAAGGGCTGGCTCGCCTACACTTGGCCGAAGAAATTCGGCGGCCCGGGCTGGGACGTCACGCAGCGCTTCCTGTTCGAGAACGTGCTGGCCGAGGAGGGCGCGCCGCGCATCATCCCGTTTGGCGTCAAGATGGTCGGCCCGGTGATCTACACCTTCGGCAGCGACGAGCAGAAGGAGAGATTCCTGCCGGGCATCCGCAGCTCCGACGTGTCGTGGTGCCAGGGCTATTCCGAGCCGGGCGCCGGCTCCGATCTCGCCAACCTTCGCACCCGCGCGGTGCGTGACGGCGACCACTACATCGTGAACGGCCAGAAGACCTGGACGTCGTCCGCGCACTGGGCCGACTGGATCTTTTGCCTGGTGCGGACCGACACCGAGGCCAAGCCGCAGGAAGGCATCTCCTTCCTGCTGATCGACATGAAGACGCCGGGAATCACCGTGCGGCCGATCATCATGCTCGACGGCGCACATCACGTGAACGACGTGTTCTTCGATAACGTCAAGGTTCCCGTCGCCAACTGCATCGGCAAGGAGAACGAGGGCTGGACCTGCGCCAAGTTCCTGCTGGCCAACGAGCGGCTGGGCATCGCCGAGGTGCCGGCCTCCAAGCGCGGCGTGCGCGCACTGCGCTCGATCAGTGAAGATCCGTCGCTTGCCGAAAAGATCGCCGACGTCGACCTGCAGGTGCAGGCGCTGGAAATGAGCGAGCTGCGCGCTTTGTCGGCCATGGCGCTGGGCGGCGCGCCGGGCCCGGAAGTCTCGACGCTCAAGGTCCGCGGCTCGGAGATCCAGCAGCGCATCGCGGAACTGGCCATGGAGGCGGTCGGCGAATACGCAGCACCCTATCAGCCCGGCATGCTGTTCCAGGACACCAATGAGACGCCGGTCGGCCCCGACCATGCGCCGCCCGCCGCGCCGCGCTATTTCAACATGCGCAAGACCAGCATCTACGGTGGCAGCACCGAAATTCAGAAGAACATCGTGTCCAAGGCCATCCTCGGTCTATAAGACGCGAAAGGTTTCCGGAGGAGAGAATGGATCTGTCCCTGTCCGACGAACAGAAGCAGCTGCAGGAATCGGCCGAGCGTTTCGTTCGCGAAAAATACACTTTCGAGAACCGGCGCAAGATCGCCGGCACCGAGCGCGGCTGGCTGCCGGAGAACTGGGCGCAGTTCGCCGAGTTGGGCTGGCTCGCCATTCCGTTCTCGGAGGATGACGGCGGCATCGGCTTCGGCGCGATCGGGACGATGATTGTCATGGAGCAGTTCGGCAAAGGCCTGGTGCTCGAGCCGTTCCTGCCGACAGTCGTTCTCGGTGGCGGCCTGATCGCGGCGGCCGGCAGCAAGGCCCAGAAGGAGGCGCTGCTGGCTCCGATGATCGAGGGCAAGAAGCAGTTCGCACTCGCCTGGCTGGAGCGCCAGTCACGCTACAATCTGGCCGACGTATCGCTCAAGGCCACCAAGGAAGGCGCCGGCTGGTCGCTCAGCGGCCACAAGGGCGTGGTCTACAACGCAGCCTCGGCGGACAACATCATCGTGCTCTCCCGCACCGCCGGCTCGGCGCGCGAGGACAAGGGCCTCACGCTCTTCATCGTCGACGGCAAGGCCAAGGGATTGTCGCGCCGCGATTATCCGACGCAGGACGCGTTCCGCGCCTCCGAGCTCACCTTCGACAAGGTCTCGGTCGGCGCCGATGCGGTGCTCGGCAAGGTCGACGGTGCCTTCGCGGTGGTCGAGGACTCAGTCGATCGCGCCATCGTGGCGCTCTGCGCCGAGGCTACGGGCTGCATGGACGCGATCAATGCCGCGACGCTCGAATACATCAAGACGCGCAAGCAGTTCGGCGTGCCGATCGGCAAGTTCCAGGTGCTGCAGCACCGCATGGTCGACTGCTTCACCAACGCCCAGGAAGCCCGCTCGATGACCCTGATGGCCTCCCTCAAGATCGACGACAAGGATGGCATCGTGCGCCGCAAGGCGGCATCGGGCGCCAAGGTGCAGATCGGCAAGTCGGGCAAATTCTGCGGCCAGAGCGCCGTCCAGATGCACGGCGGCATGGGCGTCACCGACGAGCTCTCGGTCAGCCACTACTTCAAGCGACTGACCATGATCGACCTGATGTTCGGCAACCAGCAGCACCATCTGACGCGCTACAGCAACCTCGCCATGGCGGCGTGAGCCGTCGCCTTTCAGGCGGGCGGCAGTGAGGGCAATCCTCGACATCATCGTGCCGGTATTCGGCATGATGGCGATCGGCTGGGGACTGGGCCGCGCGCGGCTGATTTCGATCGAGGGCCTGCGCGGACTGACCAATGTCACCTTCTACGTGCTGTTCCCCGCGCTGCTCTTCCGCTCGATGTCCCAGGTGCGGATCGCGGCGCTCGAGCCCAGCATCCTGCTGGTGTTCTTCGGCGGCGTGATGGTGCTGTTCGCGCTGCTGCTGCCGGTCGGCCGGCTGCTCGGCATGCCCGCCGGCGATCGCATCGTGTTCGCGCTTTCCGGCACTTTCTCCAACGGCGTCGGGATCGGCATTCCCTTCATCACCTACGCCTTCGGCGAGGAAGGGCTGGTGCCGCTGCTGATGATCATCGCGCTGCATTCGCTACTGATGCTGACGCTCGCCTCGTTCCTGCTGGAGATTGCTGGCCAAAGCAGGGGCGGCGGCAGTGGCCGGCTGATCGCGCGGCTCGGCAGCGCGGTCCTCACCATGCTGAAGCATCCGATCATTCCGGCAATCTTCCTTGGCCTGATCTGGTCGGAGGTGACGGGCCATGTGCCGGGCCTCGCGACGCCGGTCGTGATCGACCAGATCCTGAAGGCGTTGGCCGTGGCAGCGCCGCCCTGCGGCCTCATCATGGCCGGCGCCTCGCTCGCCCATGTCGGGGTCAAGGAGCACTGGCAGACCGCGGCACTTGCCACTGCGCTCAAGCTCGCCCTGTTGCCGCTGATCGTGTGGACGATCGGCCGCTTCGTTTTTCCGCTCGATCCGCTGTGGCTCACGGTGGCGACGCTCAACTCGGCGCTGCCCGCAGGCGCCAACGTCTACATGGTGGCGCAGCTCTATCGCACCGGTGTCGGCCTCGCGACCAACGTCGTGGTGATCTCCACAATGGCCAGCGTGATCACGCTGTCCATTGCGCTGTTGTTGCTCGGCGTGCAGACGCGCTAGGGTTGGGTACCGGAGGAAAGTCTATGGCTTACGAAACGGTAGAAGTCTGCAAACTGACCGGCGGCTGCGGTGCCGAGGTGCTGGGCGTCGACCTCAAGTCGATGAGCAACCGCCAATGGGATGAGGTGCAGCGCGCCTTCACCGAGCACGGCGTGATCTTCTTCCGCGACCAGAAGCTGACGCCCGACCAGCATCTCGAGTTCGCGCGGCGCTGGGCCCCGATCGACGTCAATCGCTTCTTCAAGGCGGCGCCCGGCCATCCGGAGATCGCCGAGGTGCGCAAGGAGCCTGAGCAGAAGACCAATATCGGCGGCGGCTGGCACACCGACCACAGCTACGACCAGGAGCCCGCGATGGGCTCGATCCTGCTGGCGCGCGAGCTGCCGGAGGAGGGCGGCGACACGCTGTTCGCCAACATGTATCGCGCCTTCGAGACGCTCTCGCCCGGCCTGCAACGCACGCTCGAAGGCATGCGGGCCGTCCATGGCTCGGCGCACATCTTCGGCAAGGGTGGTCTGAACGACAGGAATCCCGAGGGCGCCAGCCGCTACGGCAACCACCAACTGGTCGGCGAGGACGTTCTCCATCCGGTCGTGATCCGCCATCCGCTGAGCGGCCGCAAGGCGCTCTACGTCAACCCGGCCTTCACGCTCCGTTTCGAGGACTGGTCGGACGAGGATAGCCGGCCGCTGCTCGACTATCTCTATCGTCATGCCGCGCGGCCGGAATTCACCTGCCGCTTCCGCTGGCGCGAAGGCTCGATCGCCTTCTGGGACAACCGCGCCACCTGGCACTACGCCGCCAACGACTATCACGGCGAACGCCGGCTGATGCACCGCATCACCGTCGCCGGCTGCGCGCTGCAGGCGGCGACGGCGAACGGTTAGATCGCGGTTAGTTCTTGAGCGCCAGCGAAATGTCGGCGACGCCATAGGCGAGGTTGTAGCCGGCGTTGCCGCTGCCCTGGATCTCGGTGGCCTGCAACACGACCTGGTTGTTGGCGCCGCCATAGAGCCAGTTGCCGCCGCCGCCCGCGCCGGCGACGATCTGGGCCTGCTCGCCGATGAAGCCGCCGACCAGCACCTTGGGATCGGTGGTCAGGGTCGAGCCGACCAGGCCGCCAAGCTGGAAGACGTGCCACACCATGTGGCCGGCCTTGGTGTAGCCGAGGTCGATGCCGAACTTGCGGATGGTCCCGGCATAGGCCTGCGAGACGCCGTCCTTGGTCAGGTAGACGCAGCTCAAATTCTTGCTCGAGCCGAGGACAAAACCGGTGCTGCCGCTGACGTTGCAGGTCAGCGCGCCGATATAGACCTTGGAATCCGCATATTGCTTGTTCAGGGTTTGCGCGTCCGTCTGTCCGGTCTGGCAGGCCCCCGTAGTGGCTGCGAGGATCGCTGCGGCGGCGACCGAAAGATACTTGCTCATACTAACCAACTCCCCTTTTTTGAGCCCCGTGTATGGCACAAAAACCTAGCGAATAGCTGCCCACAATAATGCAAGGCCGGACACCAGCATCACGCCATCGAGCAGATGCTGGAAGGTGGCGATGGAGAGGCGTTCGACGATCAGGCGGGCGGTGTAGGTGCCGGCCATCACCGACGAGCCGGCGATCAGGCCCTTCAGCACGATGTCGGTCGGCAGCGCGCCGAACGAGCGGAAGATGACGGCCTTGCTGATATAGAGTGCGAGCGAGCCCGCCGCCTCGGTGGCGATGAAGGCGCCCTTGGCCAGTCCGTAGGCGCTGAAGACCGGCACGCTGATCGGTCCGGTCGACACGACGATGCCGGTCAGGAAGCCGATGGCGGCGCCGGCCGGTACGAGCGCCCATGGTCCGATCGTGATGTTGCGGGCGACGAGCCAGCGCCGGCCGGGGATCATGATCAGGAAAAAGAGGCCGAGCGCCACATCGACGGCCCTCTCGGGCAGGATCAGCAGCGTGCGCGCGCCCAGGGCGGCTCCCGGAATTCCGCCCGCCGCATAGGCAGCCGTCGCGCGCCAGTCGATCTCCTTCCACCACGAGGTGATCTTGGCGAAGTTCGACATCAGGGCCACGATAGCCATGATCGGGATGGCCTCACGCGGCCCGAAGGCAAAAACCAGCACCGGCAGCAGGATGATGGTGGCGCCGGTGCCGACGATGCCGCTCACCGTGCCGGCGAGGTAGCCGACGACGAGGACCACGGCGTAGATCAGCACTTGGTCTCACCCTGAGGAGCGGCTCGCAGGGCCGCGTCTCGACGGGCGGCAACAAACGCGGTGCGGGTTGCCCATGCTTCGGGGCGCTCGCTTGGGGCGCGTCTGACGCGCCCTAGCTCGCTCCTCAGCATGAGGCAATCAGTAGCCAATATTCGGTCTCAGCCACTTCTCGGCCTGCTCGAGCGAGACGCCGCGGCGCCTGGCGTAATCTTCGACCTGGTCGCGGCCGATCCGCGCCACGCCGAAATACTGCGCCTCGGGATGGGCGAAGTAGTAACCCGATACCGACGACACCGGCATCATGGCGAAGCTTTCGGTCAGCGTGAGGCCGGTGTTCTGGCCGGCATTGAGCAGTCGGAACAGCTCCGGCTTCTGGCTGTGGTCGGGACAGGCGGGATAGCCCGGCGCCGGCCGGATGCCGCGATATTTCTCGCGCGTCAGCTCGTCGTTGCTGAGCGCCTCGTCGGACGCGTAGCCCCACAGGGTCTTGCGCACCCGCTCATGCAGGCGCTCGGCGAAGGCTTCGGCCAGCCGGTCGGCCAGCGCCTTGAGCAGAATGTCGGAATAGTCGTCGCTGTCGGCCTTGAAGCGCTTGAGGTGCTCCTCGATGCCGTGGCCGGCGGTGACGGCAAAGCCGCCGATCCAGTCGGCCTCAGGCGAGATGAAATCGGCCAGGCACATGTTGGCACGCGGGGCTCTCTTCTCGATCTGCTGGCGCAGGAAGAACAGCCGCGACACTTCCTTGGTCCGCGTGTCGTCGGCGAACAGCACGACATCGTCGCCCTCGCGTCGGCACGGCCAGAAGCTCACCACGCCCTTGGCGGTCAGCCACTTCTCGCGCACGATGCGCTCCAGCATCTTGCGCGCGTCGGCGTAGAGCCTCTTGGCGCTCTCGCCGACGACCGGATCCTCGAGGATCGCCGGGTAGTTGCCGGCCAGCTCCCAGGCGCGGAAGAACGGCGTCCAGTCGATGCGCTCGATCAACTCGTGCAGGGGATACTCGGCGAAAACGCGTGTCCCGGTGACCGCGGGCTTGGGTGGCGTATAGGCCGACCAGTCGATCTTGAAGTCGTTGGCGCGCGCGACGCCAAGCGGCACGACCTTCTCCTTGGTCCCGCCCGCTCGCTCGACGCGGATCGCCTCGTATTCGGTGGCGACCTTGGCGGCGAAGTCGGCGGCCTGGGCGCCCGACTCCGAGACCAGCGCGGTGCAGACCCCGACCGCTCGCGAGGCATCGAGCACGTGCACGGTCGTGCCCTTGTAGCGCGGCGCGATGCGGAGCGCGGTATGGACCTTCGAGGTCGTGGCGCCGCCGATCAGCAGCGGCAGGTGGAAGCCCTGCCGCGTCATCTCCTCGGCCACCGTCACCATCTCGTCGAGCGAAGGGGTGATCAGGCCACTGAGGCCGATGATGTCGGCCTTGTTGTCGTTGGCGCATTTCAGGATGTCCTGGAACGGCACCATGACGCCGAGATCGATGACCTCGAAATTGTTGCACTGGAGCACGACGCCCACGATGTTCTTGCCGATGTCGTGGACGTCGCCCTTGACCGTCGCCATGACGATCTTGCCCTTGGGCCGCGAGGTCGCCGTCTTCTCGGCCTCGATGTAGGGCAGCAGGTGGGCCACCGCCTTCTTCATGACGCGCGCGCTCTTGACCACCTGCGGCAGGAACATCTTGCCCGAGCCGAAGAGATCGCCGACCACGTTCATGCCGGCCATCAGCGGGCCCTCGATGACCTCGATCGGCCGGGCGATGTTCTGCCGCGCTTCCTCCGTGTCGGCGACCACGAACTGGTCCATGCCCTTGACCAGCGCATGTTCCAGCCGCTTCTCGACCGGCCAGCTCCGCCATTCGGCGTCCTGCGTCTCGGGCGCCTCGCCGGTGCCCTTGTACTTGGGCGCCAGCTCGAGCAGCCGTTCGGTGCCGTTGGGAGTGCGATTGAGGATCACATCCTCGCAGGCGTCGCGCAGCTCGGCCGGGATCTGGTCGTAGACCTCGAGCTGGCCGGCATTGACGATGCCCATGTCCATGCCCGCCTGGATGGCGTGATAGAGGAACACCGAGTGCATGGCCTTGCGCACCGGCTCGTTGCCCCTGAAGGCGAAGGAGAGGTTCGACACGCCGCCCGAGATCTTGACGTGCGGGCAGCGAGCCTTGATCTCGCGGGTGGCCTCGATGAAATCGACGCCGTAGTTGTTGTGCTCCTCGATGCCTGTTGCCACGGCAAAGATGTTGGGATCGAAGATGATGTCCTCGGCCGGAAAGCCCACCTGGTTCACCAGGATGTCGTAGGCGCGCACGCAGATCTCGACCTTGCGCTCCCTGGTGTCGGCCTGGCCCTTTTCGTCGAACGCCATGACCACGACCGCGGCGCCGTAGCGGCGAACCTTGCGGGCATGATCGATGAAGGCCTCGACGCCTTCCTTCATGGAGATCGAATTGACGATCGGCTTGCCGGCGACGCACTTCAGCCCGGCCTCGATCACACTCCACTTCGAGCTGTCGATCATGATCGGAACCCGGGCGATGTCCGGTTCGACCGCGATCAGCTTCAGGAAGGTGTCCATCGCCTGCTCGGAGTCGAGCAGGCCTTCGTCCATGTTGACGTCGATGATCTGCGCCCCCGACTCGACCTGCTGGCGCGCGACCTCGACGGCGGCGGTGTAGTCGCCTTCCAGGATCAGCTTCTTGAACCGGGCCGACCCGGTGATGTTGGTGCGCTCGCCGATGTTGATGAACATCGCGCGCGGCTCGGTTGCCTGTTCGGACATCAGAAGAAACTCGCCGCTTCCATGCCCGACAGGCGCAGCGCCGGCGGCAGGGCATGCCACTGGCGTGGCTTGATGCCCTTGACCGCGTCGGCCACCGCCTTGATGTGGGCGGGCGTCGTGCCGCAACAGCCGCCAACCACATTGAGCCAGCCGTTCTCGGCCCAGCCCTTGACCAGCTTGGCGGTCATTTCCGGCGGCTCGTCGTAGGCGCCCAGCTCGTTGGGCAGCCCGGCATTGGGATAGACGCAGACCAGCCCGTCGACCTGCGGGTTGAGCGCATTGACGTAGGGGTGCAGCTCGGTGGCGCCGAAGCTGCAGTTCAGCCCCATGGTGATCGGCTTGGCGTGGCGCACCGAGTGCCAGAACGCTTCGACCGTCTGGCCCGAGAGGTTGCGGCCGGCCAGATCGGTCAAAGTCATCGACACCATCACCGGCAGCTCTTCGTCGCGCGCCTCGCCTGCCTCGTCGACAGCAACCAGGGCCGCCTTGGCGTTCAAGGTGTCGAACACCGTCTCGATCAGGATGAAATCGACGCCGCCGTCGAGCAGGCCTTCGACCTGCTCGCGATAGATGTCCTTCATCTCGTCGAAGCTGACGGCGCGGTAGCCGGGATCGTTGACGTTGGGCGACACCGACAGCGTCTTGTTGGTGGGACCGAGTGCGCCGACCACGAAGCGCGGCTTGGCCGGATCGCGCGCCGTGGCGGCGTCGGCGCAGGCGCGCGTGATCTTGGCCGCGGCGAGATTGATCTCGCGCGCCATGCCCGAGATGCCGTAGTCGCTGAGGCTGATGGCGTTGGAGTTGAAGGTGTTGGTCGCCACGATATCGGCGCCAGCCTCAAGATAGGCGGTGCAGATCTCGCCCACTACGTCGGGCCGCGTCAGGTTCAACAGGTCGTTGTTGCCCTTCTGGTCGTGATTGAAGCTGCGGCCGGCGCGAAAGCCTTCCTCGTCGAGCCTGTAGCTCTGGATCATCGAGCCGTAGGGCCCATCCTTGACCAGGATGCGCTCGGCGCCGATCTCGCGCAGCAGTTGGGCCTTTTCAGCGCGCGTCATGCGGGCGTACTCCCGCGTCCGTCGGACGGACGCCTAGCAGGTGGCAGATCGCGAACGTCAGGTCGGCGCGGTTCAGCGTGTAGAAATGGAACTGGTCGACGCCTTCGTCGCGCAGGCGCCGGCAAAGGTCACCCGCCACCGTCGCGGCGATCATGCGGCGCGTCTCGACGTCGTCGTCGAGGCCGTCGAACAGGCTGGCGAGCCAGGCCGGAACCTTGGAGCCGCACAGGCCTGCCATCCTCGTGATCCCCTTGAAGTTCGAGACCGGCATGACGCCCGGCACGATCGGCACATGAATGCCGGCCGCCGTGGCGCGTTCGCGGAAGCGCAGGAAATCGTCGGCCTCGAAGAAGAATTGCGTGATGCAGCGATCGGCGCCGGCATCGACCTTGCGCTTGAGGTTCTCGAGGTCGGCCTGGGCGTCGGGCGAATCGGGATGCTTCTCGGGATAGCCCGCGACGCTGATCTGGAAGTCGCCGATCTTCTTCAGGCCCGCCACCAGTGCTGCCGCATTGGCATAGCCGCCGGGATGGGGGGTGTACTTGCTGCCCATGCCGGCGGGCGGATCGCCGCGCAGCGCCACGATGTGGCGGATGCCGGCGTCCCAATAGGCGCGGGCCACGTCATCGATCTCGCCCTGGGTCGCCGCCACGCAGGTGAGATGGGCGGCGGCGTCGATGCCGGTTTCCTTCTTCAGGCGCGCGACGGTTTCGTGCGTGCGCTGGCGCGTCGAGCCGCCGGCGCCATAGGTCACCGAGAAGAACGTCGGTTGAAGCGGGGTCAGGCGGGTCACCGTCTCCCACAAGGTGCGCTCGGCCACCTCGGTCTTGGGTGGCGAGAACTCGAACGAAGCCTTCAGGCGCTGCGGCGCGCGCGCGGGAAATTCGCTGGCCGGCGCGGCAACACTCAGCGGGCCGGTATCGGGACTCATCGTGATGCTCCGTGCGAAAGGGTGGCGCTGCGGCCGGGACGCTGGGCGATCTCGCGCTCGCCGCGCCAGATGCCGGTCATGATTCGGCGCCCGGGGAAGTGGATCGGTTCCAGCGGGTTGAGGCCGGCACTGCGCAGCCAGCCCTGGACCTGGTTGTCGGCGAAGCCGAGATGGACGTGGGCGTGCTCGCGCTTCAGCTCGACCAGGTCGTGCGGCGAGAAATCGACCACCAGCACAACGCCGCCCGGCTTCACCACGCGTGCCGCTTCGCTCAGCGCCGCCGCCGGATCGTCGGCGTAGTGCAGCACGTGATGGATGGTCACGACGTCGAAGCTGTCGGCCTCGAAGGGCAGGGCATACATGTCGGCCTGGCGGATCTCGGCGTTGTCGATGCCGGCGCGGGCCAGGTTGGCGCGGGCCAGCGCCAGCATTTCGCGTGACTGGTCGACGCCCACGGCACGCTCGACCTTGGGCGCCAGCACTTCCAGGAGACGGCCGGTGCCGGTGCCGACATCGAGCAGCTGGCGCGCGCCCACCGGCAGGTGATGGGCAAGCGCCCGTTCGATCTCGCGATCGGCCACGTGCAGCGCGCGCAGCTCGTCCCAGCGCTGGGCGTTGTCGCGGAAAAAGCGCGCCGCGGCGGTCTGGCGGCGCTGCTGCAGGGCGTCCAGCCGGGTGCGGTCGGTGGCGATACGGGGGTGCTTGGGGTCGAGCCGGCGCACGAACTCGCGCACCAAGGTGGCATCATCGCCCGCCGTGACCAGGCGGAAGCGGGTGAATTGCGCCTCGCGGAAGCGTTCCAGGAGGCCCGCTTCGACGAGCAATTTCAGATGGCGCGAGACGCGCGGCTGGCTCTGGCCCAGCACATGGACATAGTCGCTGACGGTCAGGTCTTCCCGCGCCGCCAGGGCCAGGATGCGCAGCCGCGTGTCTTCCGCCGCGGCCCGCAGGAGGGTGAGGAGGTGATCCATGAATCCAAGGATATAAGCATATCTTTATGTATGCAAGGGGCTATCGAAGTGAAATTTGTGACCGCCAAACCACAAGGCCTGCGCAGTATTCCTTTGCACACTTCAAAGTGCAGTATTCGTGTGCGACACTCTCGCCGACTGCGGCAAATCAAAGCCGTCTTGGGGTTGGCGTAGATGGTTGAAGGCTTGTTGAGGACTGTGGCGGCCGGTGTCCGGCATTCGGTCGTTGCGGCGATCGCGGCGGCCGCGATGGTGGGCGGCTGCGCGACGAACGACACGGGCGCGGCGGAAGTCTGGGATCCGATCGAGACGCCCAACCGGTTCATCTTCTCGATCAACCGCGCCGTCGATATCATCGCCATTCGTCCCATCGCGGTATTTTATCGCGACTGGATGCCCGAGCAGGGCCAGAAGAGCGTCAAGAACCTTCTCGACAATCTCGGCGAGCCGGTAACGGCAATCAATGAAGTCTTTCAGGGCGATCCGAGCCGCGCCATCACCACCATGGCGCGCTTCCTGGTGAACTCGACCCTGGGCATCGCCGGGCTGTTCGATGTCGCGACGACCTTCGGCCTCACCAAGACCAAGGAAGACGCCGGCAAGACGATCGGCATGTGGGCCGGCGTCGAGCCCGAAAATGGCGGTTTCTACATGGTGCTGCCGATGATCGGCCCCTCGAACGCGCGCGACGCGACGGGTCTGATGGCCGACTATGCCGTCGATCCGTTCCGCATCCTCACCTTTGCGTTCGACGTCAACTGGCTGCTCTATTCGGGCCCGCGCTACGGCGCCACCGTGATCGACTACCGCTCGCGCACGCTGTTCGCCCTCGACGATCTCGAAAAGAACAGTGTCGACTACTATGCCGCGCTGCGTTCGGCCTATACCCAGCAGCGTGCCGACCTGATCCGCCAGAAGCGCGAGAAGACCGACAGTCGCGGCGAGCTCGACCGTCGCGACAATCTCGCGCTGATGCGCTAGGACTCCAGCAGCCAATTCTTCTTCTAGGGAGCGAACAGTGTCGCTGCTCGCCTATCGTCGCGTTGCCTTGCGTCTGGTTGCCGGAGCGCTTGCCGCGTCCCTCTCGGTTTCCGTGGCCGGGCCTGCCTCGGCCGATCCCGCCCAGCTGATCAAGGACGTGTCCGCCGAGGTCATTGAACTGATCAAGACCAAGACCGGCGCGGCGCGGGAGGCCGGCATCAGGACCGTCCTGGAGACCAAGTTCGACCTCGGCTTCATGGGGCGCTCGGCGCTCGCCACCTACTGGGACGACAAGAACCAGGCCCTGATGGACCGCTTCCTCAAGGCCGCCGCCAGCGCCGAGGCCCGCGCCTACAGCGAGCGCTTCGGCCAGTACGGCGGCCAGACGGTCGACGTCGGCAAGGTCGTCAACCGGCCCAACGGCGTTACCGTGGTCGAGAGCAAGCTCAACCAGACCAACGGCCAGCCGATCAAGGTCGACTGGGAGGTCCGCAACACCGGCCAGGGCGAGCGCATCACCGATGTAAAAGTCGAGGGCGTCAGCATGGTCATGACTAGACGTTCGGATTTCAAATCCTATATCCAGAACAATGGCGGCAAGGTCGATGTCCTGATCGACGAGCTGGAAAAACGCGCCAAGGCTCAGTAAACTCGACGGTGGGAGGCGTTTCTATCGCTCGGCCCGCCGTGTCCGTTTGTTGGGATGAGGCCGGTCGGAGGAGAGCGCCATGGATAGCGCAGTTGTAAAGAACCAAGCGCCGCCGCACGCGGAAGAACCGCGGTCGGTCGACCCCGTTTGGGCCAGGATCCGCGAGGCAGCCCTTGCCGCTGCCGCGGCCGAGCCGGTGCTCGCCGGCACCCTGCACGCCACCATCCTCAGCCAGCCGCGGTTCGAATCGGCGCTGAGCTACCACCTGGCGCGCCTCGTCGGCACCACCGAGGTGCCCGCCGCCCTGATTCGCCAGACCTTCGACGAGGCCTTCAGCGCCGACACCGGTATCGGGCTCGCGGCGCGCTTCGACATCGTGGCGGTGGTCGACCGCGATCCCGCCTGCACCTCCCATCTCGACCCGCTGCTGTGGTTCAAGGGCTACCATGCGCTGCAAACCTACCGCGTGGCGCACTGGCTGTGGCTGAAGGAACGTCACGCGCTGGCGCACTTCCTGCAGAGCCGCGCCAGCTCGCTGTTCGGCCTCGACATCCATCCCGGCGCCGCGATCGGCAAGGGCATCTTCATCGACCACGGCACCGGGGTGGTGATCGGCGAGACCGCGGTCGTCGAGGACGGTGTGAGCATGCTGCACGGCGTGACCTTGGGCGGCACCGGCAAGGAACGCGGCGACCGCCATCCCAAGGTGCGGCGCGGCGTGCTGCTGGGCGCCGGCGCCAAGGTGCTGGGCAACATCGAGATCGGCGCCTGCGCCAAGATCGCCGCCGGCAGCGTGGTCCTCGAACCCGTTCCGGCCGGTTGCACGGCCGCGGGCGTTCCTGCCCGCATCATCGGCTGCGTCGACGTGCCGGAACCGGCGATGGAGATGGATCAGCGGATCTGATCTCTACCTGTCTTTTCCGCTGCGTCGCGTCTGTGAAGGCGCTTTAGCAAGGGAGAAGGAGCTTCTAGCGACGGCGTGGGGAGGTGAGGCGGTCGATGCCGTACGCAGCGCCTAGTCGTCCTTGACCATGCGAGAGTTGTCGTTTATAGACGACAAGTGCTCGAGCTCGAACAGACCGAGACGTTCCGACGGTGGCGGCTACGTCTGAGAAACGATCGTGCACGGGCGCTGATTGCTTCCCACCTGGACCGGCTGGCTTATGGCCATGCCGGAGACGTGAAGGTAATCGGAAACGGCGTCAGCGAGCTACGTATTCACTACGGCCAAGGCTACCGAATTTACTTCGCCAGGCGCAGCAATGCAGTAATCCTTCTCCTTTGCGGGGGCTACAAGGGTAGTCAGACCAGAGACATCAAAGCTGCGAAACAGCTTCTCGCCGATTGGAGCGAATGATGACCAAGAAGCTCACTGTCTACGATCCTGCTGAAGATCTCACCTCGGCAGACGCAATAGCCATATTCCTGTCCGAAGCGTTCCGAACCGAAGACCCCGGTTATATCGCCCATGCTTTGGGCGTGGTGGCTCGTACTAAGGGGATGGCGGAGATTGCCGCCCGCACAGGTTTGTCCCGCATGCAGCTTTATCGGTCGTTCAGCTCGGCTGGCAATCCGAGGCTGAAGACGATCTTGGCTGTGATGAGCGCGCTTGGCATCGAGCTCTCCGCGCGCTTGCCTGTACGGCCATCGAAGCAGCAACGACAGATCAAGCACGCAGCCTGAAATGCAACACAAGTTTCGCGGCATCGCACTTCACACCTGGACCGTCGACACCACGCCGCTTGAGGGAGCGCTCGCCGCTGCCAAAGCGGGCGGCTTCGATGCGATAGAGCTGCGCCGGGTCGACTTCCTGCGCTGCCATGAGCGCGGACTGTCCAACAAGGCGGTGGTCGACCTCGTGCGCGCCAGCGGATTGCCGGTCAGCGCCGTCGGCGTCGAGTACGGCTGGATCTTCGCGTCACCTGGCGATGAACGCGAGCGCCTGTTCGCCTCGTTCGGCGAGGCCTGCGAGAACGCCGTGGCACTCGACTGCGGCCTGGCGATGAGCGCCATCGGGCCCGGCGCCGGAACTCTCGACGATGCCGTCGCCAACATTCGCCGTGCCGGCGAGATCGCCGCGGCCTTCAAGTTGCGCGTGGCGCTCGAGTACCAGTTCCAGCACCCGATCGTGAGCAGCCTCGACATCCTGCGCAACCTGATCGCGCGCGCCGGACAGAAGAACGTGGGACTCCTGCTCGACGCCTATCATCTGCAGCGCGGCGGCCGGCCGGGGCGCGGCTTCGAGGAAGTGCCCGACGTGGAGATCTTCTACGTCCAGTACAGCGACGTGCCGGATGCGCCGCCCAACGGGCCGCCGCCGACCGATCGCCTGCCGCCCGGCAAGGGCATCGTCCGCTGGGCCGACCTGTTCCAGTTGCTCGCCGCCAAGAACTACGCCGGATACATGAGCTTCGAGGCGCCCAATCCCACCCAATGGGAACGGAGTGCAACCGAGGTCGCGACCGAGGGTGCGCAGGCGACCCGCCGCGTCTTGGCGCAGGCCTTCGGACGTTAGTCGAGTAAATCCAAGCGCGTGCTTTGAAATTATGTTGCGCGCGGGGTGCGGCCGGATTCTGGACGAATCGCCTAAAACCCTTGTTTCATCGATGTCGGAGGTGTCCAGAGAAGTCTGGACACTTTGGACGGCTTTCGCCTCTTAGTTCCTTACCAGCGGCTTGTACTTGATGCGGTGCGGCTGGTCGGCGTCGGAGCCGAGGCGGCGGTGCTTGTCGGCCTCGTAGTCCTGGTAGTTGCCCTCGAACCATTCGACGTGGCTGTCGCCCTCGAAGGCCAGCATGTGGGTGGCGATGCGGTCGAGGAACCAGCGATCGTGGGAGATGATCACGGCGCAGCCGGCGTAGTCGACCAGCGCCTCTTCCAGCGCGCGCAGGGTGTCGACGTCGAGGTCGTTGGTCGGCTCGTCGAGCAGCAGCACGTTGGCGCCGCTCTTCAGCATCTTCGCGAGGTTGACACGATTGCGCTCGCCGCCGGAGAGCTGGCCGACCTTCTTCTGCTGGTCGCCGCCCTTGAAGTTGAACGAGCCGCAGTAGGCGCGGCTCGAGACCTCGCGGTTGCCGAGCTTGATGATGTCCATGCCGCCCGACAGCTCCTCCCACACCGTCTTGTTGGGATCGAGTGTCTCGCGGCTCTGGTCGACATAGCCCAGCTTGACCGTCGGGCCGACCGAGAAGGTTCCCGAGTCGGGCTTGTCGGCGCCGGTGATCATCTTGAACAGCGTCGTCTTGCCGGCGCCGTTGGGGCCGATCACGCCGACGATGCCGCCGGGCGGCAGGTTGAAGGAGAGGTTGTCGATCAGCAGTCGATCGCCGAAGCCCTTGGAGATCTTGTCGGCGGTGATGACATGGTCGCCCAGCCGCGGTCCGGCCGGGATCACGATCTGCGCCCGGTCGAGCGTCTCCTGCCTGTCCTCCTCGACCATCCGGTTATAGGCCTCGATGCGCGCCTTGCTCTTGGAGCGGCGTGCCGACGGGCTGGTGCCCATCCATTCGAGCTCGCGCTGCATGGTGCGGCGGCGCGCGTCGACGGTCTTCTCCTCGAGCGCCAGCCGCTGGTCCTTCTGCTTCAGCCACGACGAATAGTTGCCCTCCCACGGGATGCCGGCGCCGCGGTCGAGCTCGAGGATCCAGCCCGCGACATTGTCGAGGAAGTAGCGATCGTGGGTGATCGCCACCACCGTGCCGGGGAACTCAGCCAGATGGCGCTCCAGCCACGCCACCGACTCGGCGTCGAGATGGTTGGTCGGCTCGTCGAGCAGCAGCATGTCGGGCTTGCTGAGCAGCAGCTTGCACAGCGCTACGCGGCGGCGCTCGCCGCCCGAGAGAACGTCGACCTTGGCCTCGCCCGGCGGGCAGCGCAGCGCGTCCATGGCGATGTCGACGGTGCGGCCCAAGTCCCAGCCGTTGCCGCCGTCGATCTTCTCCTGCAGCTCGGCCTGCTCGGCGATGAGCTTGTCCATGTCGGCGTCGGGGTCGGAGAAGGCGTTCGACACTTCCTCGAAGCGGGTCAGCATGCGGGCCATGTCGCCGGCGCCCTCCATGACGTTGCCCAGCACGTCCTTCTTCTCGTCGAGCTTGGGCTCCTGTTCGAGGAAGCCGACCTTGACGCCTTCGGCCGCCCAGGCCTCGCCGGTAAAGCTGTCGTCCTGACCCGCCATGATGCGCAGCAGGGTCGACTTGCCCGCGCCGTTCAGCCCCAGCACGCCGATCTTGGCGCCCGGGAAGAACGACAACCAGATGTCCTTCAGGACCTGCTTGCCGCCCGGGAAGGTCTTGTTCAGACCTTTCATGACGTAGGTGTACTGGTAGGCGGCCATCGGTTGCTCCGGACGAATGGGAAGGGCGGGAAGGCGGGCCCCAGAAAGGCCAGCCTTGTAGCGACCCCGTCGCCGGGGTTCAATGACGTCGGGAGACACCTCAACGCATGATGGCGGAACCAACCGTCCTGGCGCTGTCGCTGGCCTATCTCGGCCTGCTCTTCGCCGTGGCCTATTTCGGCGACCGCCATGCGCGCAGCTGGTCGGCGAGCTCGGTTGCGCCTGCCGTCTATGGCCTGTCGCTGGCCATCTACTGCACATCCTGGACCTTCTACGGCGCGGTCGGCCGCGCCGCGACCTCGGGCATCGACTTCATCCTGATCTATACCGGCCCGGCGCTGGTGGTGATCGTGGGCTACCCGATGCTGCGCAAGATGGTGCGGCTCGCCAAGCAGCACAACGTGACCTCGATCGCCGACTTCCTCGCTTCGCGCTACGGCAAGAGCCGCGTCGTCGGCGTCACCGCCACGCTGTTCGCCACGGTGGGCGTGCTGCCCTACATCGCGCTGCAGCTCCAGGCGGTGTCGTCGACCTTCAAGACCATCGCCGCGCCCACGCCGGTCGCGGGCAGTCTGTCGGGTGTGGTCCACACCGATACGTCGCTAATCGTCGCGGCCCTGATGGCTTTGTTCACCATCCTGTTCGGCGTGCGCCACGTGCAGGCCTCCGAGCAGCACCGCGGCATGATGCTGGCTATTGCCTTCGAATCGGTGGTCAAGCTGCTCGCCCTGCTGACCGTCGGGCCGTTCGTGCTGTTCGTGCTGTTCGACGGCCCCGCCGACCTGCTGGCCCAGGTCGAGGCCGCGCCGGCCGTGGCCGAAAAGATCGCGCGCGAGGGCTCGCCGCTCACCTGGGTGGTGATGACGCTGCTCTCGGCGATGGCCTTTCTCTGCCTGCCGCGCCAGTTCCACGTCGCGGTGGTCGAGCACGGCCATCCGACGAGCCTCAGGACGGCGCGCTGGCTGTTCCCGACCTACCTCGTCCTGATCAATCTCTTCGTCGTGCCGATTGCTGCCGGCGGACTGCTGCTGCTCGGATCGCAGACCAGCCCGGATCTTTATGTCCTTCAGTTGCCGCTCAGCCATGGCGCGAGCTGGCTGTCGGCCTTCGTCTTCATCGGCGGGCTGTCGGCTGCGACCTCGATGGTGATCGTGGCCTGCATGGCACTGTCCGGTATGATCGGCAACGAGCTGGTCATGCCCTACCTGCTGCGCCGCCAAGCGGGCGTGCATCGCGACATGGGTCCGCTGGTGGTGTTCGTGCGCCGCGCCGCCGTGGTGCTGATCCTGATGGCGGGCTACGCCTACGAGCGCATCATTTCGGGCTATCTGCCGCTCGCCTCGATCGGCCTGATCTCCTTCTGCGCCGTCGCCAATTTCGCGCCGGGCGTCGTGCTCGGTCTCTACTGGAAGCGTGCCCATCGCTATGGCGTCGTGGCAGGCCTGGCCGGAGGCTTCGTGGTCTGGCTCTACGCACTCCTGCTGCCGACCCTGCGCCAGAGCACGGGAGGCGGCCAGGTGGCCCCGCTCAAGCCCTACCTGCCGGCGCCGCTCGCCGAGCTCGATCCGGTCGGCCAGGGCTTCGTCGTCGGCATCCTGGTCAACGCGTTTCTCCTGGTCTGCGTCTCGCTGGTGGTGCGCGCCAGGGGCTCCGACGCCGAGCAGGCCGACGCCTTCGTCATGGGCGCCGAGCCGGAGCAGCCGCAGCGGCAGGCGCCGGCCGACGCCGCGCGCATCGACGAACTGCGCGAGCTGCTGGCGCGCTTCGTCGGTGCCGATCGCGCCGTGCGCGCGCTGTCCGGCGATCGCCTGTCGATCGAGGTGGCGCTCATCCGGACGGAGCGGATGCTGTCGGGCACTCTGGGCGCCGCCTCGGCCCGCGTCATCGTCGCCGCCTTCGGCCGGCGCGGCCGGCTCTTGCCCCGGAGCGCGCGCGCCCTGATCGACGAGGCGTCCGAGGCGATCCGCTACAACTACGAGATCCTGCGCAACACGCTCGACCATGTCGGCATGGGGATCGCCGCCTTCGACCGCGATGGCCGCCTGGAGATCTTCAACGACCGCTTCACCACGCTGCTATCGCTCGACGACGATTCGGTGGCGGTCGGCGCCTCGCCGCTGCAGTTCGGTGCGACAGCCGATGTCGCGGCCCTGCTTCGCCGGCCCGAGAGCCCGCAGACACACGAGATCGCCACCCGTGAAGGCCGCGTCATCGAGCTGCGGCTGGATCCGCTGCCCGGCCACGGCTTCGTCGCCACCTGCAACGACGTGACGGCGCGCGTGCATACCGCCGAGGCGCTGCGCGAAAGCGACCGCCAGCTTCGCCAATCCGCCGAGACCCTGGAGCATCGCGTGACCGAGCGCACGGCCGAGCTGGAGGCCAGCCGCGCCGAGGCGGAGGCCGCCAATCTCGGCAAGACCCGCTTCATCGCCGCCGCCAGCCACGATCTGCTGCAGCCGCTGCACGCCGCGCGCCTGTTCACCGCGGCGATGATGGACCGCGATCCCGGCAACGATCTCGGCGGCAAGATCGACACCAGCCTGGGCGCCGTCGAATCGCTGCTCGACGCTCTCCTCGACATCTCCAAGCTCGATGCCGGCGCCTTCCGGCCGGAGAAGCGGCCGTTCGCGCTGCAGCCGATGTTCGACTCGCTGGCGACGGCCTTCGCGCCTGTCGCGGCCCGCCGCGGTGTCGAGCTCGTGGTGGTGCCGACCCGGGCCTTCGTGTCGACCGATCCCGCCTTCCTGCGCCGCATCCTGCAGAACCTGCTCAGCAATGCGCTGCGCTACGGACGCGCCGAGGGCCGCGTGCCGCGCGTGCTGCTGGGCTGCCGGCGGGTCATGGACGAGGGGGGCGAGGCGCTGCGCATCGAAGTGAAGGACAACGGCCCCGGCATCGCGGCCGACAAGCAGACGATCATCTTCGACGAGTTCGTGCGCCTGCAGCCCGAGGACGACCAGCCGCGCGAGGAGCGCGGGTTGGGCCTTGGCCTCGCCATCGTCGAGCGCGTCGCGCGCATGCTGGAGCTCCCGGTGCGGCTCGCCTCCGCACCGGGGCGGGGCTCGACCTTCTCGGTGGTCGTGCCGTGCGTGCCGACCGTCGTGGCGGCACCGATCGTGCCGGCCGTGGCGCAGCCCATGCTCTCGATCGAGGCCGAGAGCTTCGTGCTCTGCATCGACAACGAGGCGCGGGTGCGCGAAGCGATGGCGATCCTGCTGCGCGGCTGGGGTTGCCGCGTCGCGACCGCGGCCTCGCAAGCCGAAGCGCTCGACAGGGTGGTCGAGGCCGGCCGCCTGCCCGATCTGATACTGGCCGACCTGCATCTCGACGAGGGACCGGACGGCCTCGAAGTCGTCGAGGCGCTGCGCCGCACCTGGGGCCGCGCCGTCGCGGCGGCGCTGGTGACGGCTGATCGCGACCCGACGCTGCGCGTGCGGGCGCGGACACGGCGGGTCGAATTGCTGCACAAGCCGGTGAAGCCGGCATCGCTGCGCGCGCTGCTGCGGCTGCGTGGCGCGAGCGTGGGTCGGCTTACGGCCTGACAGGTCGGGCCGGCTTACGGCCTGACAGGTCGGGCCGGCTTACGGCCTGACAGGTTCGACGGCGGGAATCGCGAGGTCGCGCGCCTCGATCACCGCCTGGGTGCGCGAGCGTACGCCTAATTTGCGCAGGATGACTGTTACATGGGCCTTAACGGTCGCCTCGCCGACGCCGAGTTTGTGGGCGATCTGCTTGTTCTGGTCGCCCTGGACCATGAGGGCGAGCACGCGCCATTGCTGGGGTGTGAGTTGCGCCGCGCGCTGGGCGAAGGAGTCGACCGGGCCCGACTCGGGCGGCGCGAAGATCTCGCCGGCCAGCACGGCGCGCACGATGCTGGCGATCTCTTCGAGCGGGGCCGACTTGTCGATGTAGGCCGAGGCGCCAAACTCGTAGGCACGGCGGATGACGGTCGGTTCTCGCGCCGCCGACACGATGATGATCGGTACGGCCGGGTGATCGGAACGCAGCAGGGCAAGGCCGGTGAGGCCGTCCATGCCCGGCATGTCGAGGTCGAGCAGCAGCGCGTCGACCTCCGGTTGGCGCTCCAGCTCGACCTGGACCTCGGCCAGCGTGGCCGCCATGGCGATCTCTGCGCCGCCGAACGCCTGGCCGAGCGCCGAGCCCAGCGCATCGCGCACCATGGGATGATCGTCGGCGATCAGGAAGGACGGACTTTCCACCATCGCCGGAGCTTGGACTTCGCCACGGAGGGCGGTCAAGACGCGGGCCCAAGCGGCCGGTTGGTCAGGGCCTCTCGCACCAGCTCCGGTGTCCCCGAGGCAACGGCAAGTGCGTTCCGCAACCTCGCAGCGCCGCTCCGGCCAAGCCGCTTGGGGTCGACCCCATTGCCTGGAATGCGACCGGCGGCGATATCCACAAGTTGTTGATCGAGGATAGCTTCGACGATGATGCCGCGGGCTTCGCTAAGCGACAGCGCGGCATCCTTCGGAAGTGCGCCTTTCTCCACGGCATCGGCAAGGCGAGTATCGGTTGCGGTCGCCGCCGATCCCCAGGCCAGCGCCACCACCCGCGCGCCGGCGACGATCGGAAAGAGGCCGTACATCTTGAGGTCGATCCGGCCTTGGCGCGTGCGCAACCGGCCGATCAAGTCGGTCGCGCTCGGCACCTCCTGGCTCGCCGCGGCGAGCAGGCGCAGGAAGGCGGGCGATCTGCCGGCGGCGCGTACTGCGTGCTCGCGAAGTGAGCCGGCAAGGCGGTGTTCGCCGAGTACCCCAACGAAGTCGTAGAAGATGTCTGTGCCCAACAGCGCTTCTGGCTGAGGCCTCGCAATCCACGAGTCGATCAGCGCATTCCAATCGGCAAGCGAATGGCGATAGGCGGGACTCCTCGCCATGATGCCGCCCTTGCAATAGGGCACGCCTGCTTCGTCGAGCAATCGATTGAGGCGTTCGGCGAATTCGCCAAACCAGACGTCGTCGGCAGCGCCGCCCTCGTGGACCAACGCATTATCCTGATCCGGCGCCAGCAACGACTCGCCGCGCCCGGCCGATCCCAGTACCAGCAGGCACCACGGAGCAGGCGCCCGGCCTCGTCCCGCCGACATCATTTCAGCCAATGCCAATTCGCCCGCGCGGGCGGTGAGGTCACGCGTGATTCCCGCGACGACGGCCGACGCTTGCGTTGCACTGACATCTTCCTTGCGAAGCGCATTGACCAGTGCCGGAAGCCTGTCATGGATCGCACGCAGGCTTGGTCCGTTGGCAGCGTGCGCAATCTCGTCGCCGAGTGTCAGGGCAAGCGAGGCGCGTTGTTTCAGAAGCGCACCGGAAGTCAGCATGCCGATCGGTCGATCGTCGTTGTCGACCACCGGCAGGTGCCGCACGCCGAGACGCGCCATGCGGGCCAGAGCGCGATAGACGGGTGCATCTGCCTCGATGGCGTGCACGGGCGTGGTCATTGCCGCTGAAACCGGCTCCGCGAGGCCGGATCTGCCTGCGACCAGCCGCAGCACGTCATGCTCCGTCAGGATGCCGCGCAACTTGCCGGCGTCATCGAGGACAATCACCGAGCTTATGCGTTGCTCGGTCATCAGGATCGCGGCCTCGACGATCGGCCGCGCCGCGTCGATCGTCATGACCGGCGTCGTCATCAGCTCGCTGACGCGATGTCTGTAGGGGAACGAATCGAGCCGTTCGAGGGCGGTGGTGTCCATCGCTTCACGGCCGCGGTGCGCGATGGGCAGCCGCTATGCCGCCGTATGTGCCCCGTCCCTGACCGATCAGGCGGTGCGCCAGGGCGACAAAAAGATCGGCGGCCATGCGCGCGTCGCCCGACGCGGTATGGCGGTGCCCGCGGCGCTCGACGCCGAGGCGGCCGAGCAGATCGCCGAGATCGAGATGCTCGGGAGCGTAGCCAGCCGCGGCCGCGAGGCTCGCCGTATCGAAGCTCGGCGGCTCGTGCCAAGGCTGCCGAACGCGTGCTGCCTCGCGGCCGAGAACGGCAAGGTCGAAGCCGATGAAGTGGCCGACCACGACGGCTCCCGCGAGGCTTCCGGCAATCCGTCCGAAAGCCTCGACGAACGACGGCGCGCCGGCGAGCTGTGCCTGACCGATGCCATGGATCGCGGTGGCGCGCGCCGGGACTTCGACACCGGGATCGATCAGAAGGTCGAGGTCCGGCTGTTCGGCGACGCGCAGGCCTTCGTCGATGCGGATCGCGGCGAAGGAGACGATGCGATCGCGACGGGGGTCGAGGCCGGTCGTTTCGCAGTCGATCGCGACCATCGGCAGTCGTTCGAGAGGAGTGTGGACGGGGCCGTTCCAGCGTCCGTGCGGCGCCGGGCGGCGCAGGTAGCGGCCGAAGATCTCGGCGATGCTCACTGCGGCGGCGCGACGAGCTCGTCGCGAAGCGGCGCCACGACCAGCAAACGGCGCAGGCGATCGTTGAAGGCGATCAGGCCGAAGGCAAAGGCGTTGGACAGGACCGTGCGGCTCTCGACGGGATCGCGCGGCACAAATGGAAGAGTGTCGAAGACCATGGAGCCGGTCGCCGTGGCGTCAGCCTGTGGATCGACTAGCCCGATCGGCCGGCTCGCCAGGCGTGTTCGCAACGCAGCGATCTCGGATTCCCACCCTTGAAGACGGTGATCGGGCGCCGGATGGCCGGCGAGGATTGTCGCATAGAGATTGCCGAAGTAGGCATCGAGCACGGCGCGTGGCGTGCCGGCGGCCAGCAGATGCGCATGCGCGAGCCCGATCATATCGGCCAGAATGGCGGCGAATCCATCCCAGCGGGACACCGCCATCTTGGCCTGGAAGCGTGGGTCGCCGAAGGCCTGGGCGCTCAGGCTGCCGAGTTCGTTGCGCACGAACTCGACCACCGAGCGTTGCGCGAGATAGGCCGCCTCATCCTCGAGGAATTGCTGCAGCGCAGCAAGGTCTCGAACCTTGGGCTTGGGCAGGAATGGCTTGAGAAAAGACAGCATCGCGAGGTCGGGCCTTCGACTTTGGTCTGATTGTGGCGGTGGTTGGGCACACCGTACTCTCCACAGATCAAGACGTTGGGAACGCCGTATCACGGCGTCCAGGGGGAGGACAAAGCAGAGCATGCGCTGCGAGTCCACAATTCGCGCAATCACACCGGTCGCTCCGGCGCTTCGATGCGTGTCCCCACAGCACCGCACAACGAACGATTGAGGAGGAGCAACGGGCATGGCTGCAAAACTCGACGCTGCACAGATGCAGAAATACTGGAGCAAAACCTCGCGGCTGATGTGGACCATCTTCATCTTGTGGATCGTCTTCAGCTTCGTCATCCCGCTGCTTGCGGTCCAGCTCAATACCATCAAAATCCTGGGCTTCCCGCTCGGGTTCTACATGTCGGCGCAGGGATCTCTGATCGCCTTCGTCGTCCTGTGCGTCTGGAATGCGATTTCTCAGAACAAGATCGACGAAGAATTCGGCGTCCAAGAAGACTGACGTGGGGGAGATGAACAATGGCTTCTGACACCAAGATCAACTCCCCGGGCGCCGGCTTCCTCGGCAACCTCGGGAAAATTTACCTCGGATACACCGGCGGGTTCATCGTCTTCACGCTGATCCTCGCCGTTCTCGAGCAGATGGGTGTGCCGAACAAGGTCATCGGCTACTGCTTCGTGATCCTGACGATCGGCGTCTATGCCTACATCGGGATTTTGTCGCGAACGATGGACCTGTCGGAATACTACGTCGCCGGCCGCAAGGTGCCGGCGCTGTACAACGGCATGGCCACCGGCGCCGACTGGATGAGCGCCGCCTCCTTCATCTCGATGGCGGGCGGCCTCTATCTCGGCGGCTACAATGCCCTCGGTTACGTACTGGGCTGGACCGGCGGCTACGTGCTGGTCGGCATCCTGCTCGCGCCCTACCTTCGCAAGTTCGGCCAGTTCACCGTGCCCGATTTCCTCGGCACGCGCTACGAGGGCAACGGTGCCCGGCTGTGCGGTGTCCTCGTGCTGTTCTGTGCGTCGTTCACCTACATCGTCGCGCAGTGCTTCGGCATCGGCATCATCACCTCGCGCTTCCTTGGCATCCCCTTCGAGGTCGCGATCTTCGTCGGCTTGCTCGGCATCCTGGTGTGCTCGATGCTGGGCGGCATGCGGGCGGTGACCTGGACCCAGGTGGCCCAGTACATCATCCTGATCATCTCCTACCTCGTGCCGGTGATCTGGCTGTCGACGCAGAAATACGGCATCCCGATCCCCGAACTGACCTACGGCCAGGCGCTCGACCAGATCGCCGTGCTTGAGCAGAAACTCGGCATCGTCAAGGCACACGTCTCGGCCTTCACCGACGCCAAGGGACAGTTCAGCTGGACGGAGTTCAACAACTTCTGGGCCCTGGTGCTCTGCCTGATGATCGGAACGGCCTCGCTGCCGCACATCCTGATGCGCTACTTCACGACGCCCAGCGTCCGTGAGGCGCGCACATCGGTCGCCTGGTCGATCTTCTTCATCTTCCTGCTCTACTTCACGGCGCCGGCCTATGCCGCCTTCGCGAAGGTCGAGGTCTACCAGAACGTGATCGGCCAGCCGATCGCCAACCTCCCGGCATGGGTGCAAAACTGGTCCCAGGTCGGCGGCCTGCTGACCATCAGGGACGCCAATAACGACGGCATCCTGCAGCTCGCCGAGTTCGTCATCAACCAGGACATCATCGTGCTGTCGATGCCGGAGATCGCCGGCCTGCCGTACGTGGTGTCGGGGCTGGTGGCGGCCGGCGGCCTGGCCGCGGCGCTTTCCACCGCGGACGGTTTGCTGCTCGCCATCGCCAACGCACTGAGCCACGACGTCTACTACAAGATGATCGATCCGAAGGCCTCGACGGCGCGCCGGCTTTTCGTCGCACGCGCCTTGCTGGTCGCCGTGGCGCTCGTCGCGGCGGCGGTGGCGGGTACGCGGCCCTCGGGCATCATCCAGATGGTGGCGTGGGCGTTCTCGCTGGCTGCGGCCGGCCTGTTCGCCCCGCTGGTGCTCGGCATCTGGTGGAAGCGCACGACCAAGATCGGCGCCATCACCGGCATGTTAAGCGGCTTCGGGGTCTGTCTCTTCTACCTGGTGATGACCCGCTATGCGCCGGGCGACTTCAAGGCGATCTTCGGAACCGACCTGTGGTTCGGTATCCGTAACATCTCCTCGGCGGTGTTCGGACTGCCAGTGGCGTTCGCGGTGACCTACGTGGTCAGCCTCATGACCCCCGAGCCTTCGAAGGAGATGCAGGCCTTCGTGGACTCGATCCGCACGCCCGGCGGCGCCGTGGCGGCCCACACCTAGTCGGGCAGAACCTTTCGACCGGGAGCAGGACCCCTAACGGGGTCCTGCTTTCTTTTGCGCTCCACGCTAGAGTGAGCCAGGAGGAGACGACCGCGTGGGATCTCAGGACATCTGGTGGAGCTACTGGTACTTCCACATCCCCAACTATTTCCTGTCGCTGGTCTTCTACTGCCTGTTCGGCCGCTTCTTCCTGAGCTTCTTCCTGCCGCCGGACAGTCCCAACTACATCTACCGTTCGTTCCGCTGGCTGACCGACTGGATCTATCGCCCGGTGGCCTACGTCACGCCGTCGGCCCTGCCGCCCGTCCTGATCGCTCCGGTCGCGGCCTTCTGGGTCGCCGCGGTGCGCGTGCTGCTGTTCATGGTGCTGTACCAGCTCGGCCTGATGCCCCGGTCGTCGGCGGCGGGTTGAGTGCCATGGACCGCAATTTCCTGCTCTTTGCCGTGGTGGGTATCAGCATGCTCAACGGGCTGTTCTCGCCCTTCCTGGCCATTGCCATGCCGATCGCGGCGGTGTTGATGCCCGAGGTCTTCCCCCGTTCGGTGGGCTGGGTGCTGTTCTTCAGCTCCCTGCTGGTGGCGTCGGCGACGCTGCTGGTCTCCGGCGTTCCTGCGGCGCTCTACGAGCGGCTGGTCGATCGCACCCGCGACAGCCAAGCCGCCCTGTGGATCTGGCTCGCGGGAGCCGCGCTGCTCGCCCTGCCGGCGCTGCGCTACATATGGAAATGAGACGCGCTGCCTAGAAGATCGCCTTGAAGGTACCGTCGGGCTGCTTCTGGGCGATGCACTGGTATGTCGCCTTCTTGCCGTCCATCTCGTAGGGAATGTTGACGCGCATCTCTTCTTCGCCGGTCGAGCCGGTGATCTTGGAGTCCGCGAGACTTGCGAAGGCCGCCTTGCCGACCTTGGCGTCCTTCTTCGCGCTTGCCAGGCAGGCTTCATAGGCGAGCTTGTCTTGGCTCGAGGACTTGCTGCAGGCGCCGATCGCCAATGCCGCGAAACCTGCAAGCGCCACCATCCTGAAGCCGTGCATGTGCCATTTCCCCGCAAGCCAGTGTATTTTTGTGCCGGCAAACTAATGGGATTGCCCGGCCGCGGCAACGCGACATTGGTCGAAGACGGCCCGCGCGCTAAGGTCGCGGCATGACTTACGACGACATCAGGCGCTACGCCGAATTGTCGGTGCGGCGCGGCTGCGGCTTCGCCCTGATGGCGATCATGACCGCCATGGTTGGATTTTCCAGCGAGCCGTGGATCGCCGTGCGCTCCGGGGCGGTCTTCGTGCTGATCGCCGCGGTGATCCTGTTCTGGAAAGGCTGGACGGCACGCACACGCAATTACCGGCGCACCGAGGTCTGGCTGATGATCGAGGACGCCCCGGCGCTGCCGCACGACCGCCTGCAGACGATGATCGGCGGCGCCCTTGCCGACGTCTATTTCGGCCATGCGCGGCTGGCCGCCTATGTGGCGCTGGCGATGTGCGCGATCGGATTCGCGCTGGGCGGCCGGCGGTAGCGGGGGCCGCCCGCTCGACGGCGCGGCGAGTATCCGACGCTTCTGAAAGTGATGTGCCGGGTGGGCGCAGCCCGGTTCTCCTGCCAACAGGTCCGGTGCTTGTCGATTGCTCCATCGGCGCTGGCGTGAAGGGCTACACCAGGTAGGCTGAGCGCCAATGATTGCGCTCCGGATCTCTCCTCCCATACAGCGGCTGGGTGTGCACCGCCCCGAACGCCGCCCACAGCACGACCGACAGGCGTGAACCTCGTGCACTGCCCATCATGGCTGACGCGCTTACGACGACTGGATCGATACGCGAACTTCAGTCGGTACGGTACCGTAGAGCTGCAGTAGGCGGTCGTACGTCCCCTTCAGTGAGTCGCGCTGTGCCTGCAGCGACTGAATCTGCTGGGTGAGCACCGACGCCTGCGGATCGGTCTTCATGGCGTTGATCTGCGTCTCGAGTCCAGTGAGCTGCTCCTTGAGGCTGGCCTCGTTTCTGTTGGCCGAGGCCAAAGCGGTCTGAAACTGCTCCTTGGTGATCGTGCGGCTCCCATAGTCGTCGTTCAGCTTCGCTACCTTTGCTTCCTGCTCCGCAAGGATTGTCCGGGCGGAGTTGTTGACCTGATTGTAGTGGGCGAGAGTGTTGTTCGCGCTCTGCGTGATCGCACTGGCCCGCGCCTCTGTGTTCGAATATTCGCGAGCCCGCGCGTTCATGTACGAACCGTAACCATGGCCGACCGCTCCACCGACCGCCCCACCGACCAGTCCCCCGACCGCCACACCCATCATGACGCCAGCACCGGCATCGCCACCGGTAGCGCCGAGCAGTCCGCCGATCGCAACGCCCAAGACCGCACCGACAACGGCGCCGACCACGACGCCGACCACGGAACTTTCAGTCGTGCGCTGTTCCTCGGTCTTGGCCCGCAGGTCCCTTTCGGCTGCGGTCAGGGTCGCCGAGTCTTCGCCGCCTGTCGTCTGGCCACAGGCGTTAAGCAACATGGCCAGAGCCGCCACAACAGCCGTCGCGCGCCAAATGGGACGCACGTTCGTTGCTGAATGGGTCATGCAATCTCCCCCATGGCGAGCAATTCTGGCCCCTATGCTCGCCATTCCTTAATCCTACGTCAGGGCGGTGCTGTATCAACCAGTATATCGCTGTGAGCCCAAAACTCTTGGTTGTCTGCCCGACAAACCGTCCATCGCCGTCCTGCCATCCAGAATATGAGCGGCGAATCGGCCGCGTGTTTTGTCGATTTTGGGATATCTGAAGAGGCTGCACTGGTACGCGCCATCTGCCGTTTGCTTTCCTGGCGCCCGACCTTGTCGAGGCGATCATCAACGGCAGGCAGCTTAAAGATTAGGCTCCCCGACTCGTGGGTCAGGTTGCCCGCACCAGTTCACCGCGAAACTAGTACGCAGACCGCTTGGGTTGGCACTTCGATTTCTGCTCTTCTGAACGCGCGGATAGCGACCATGCACAAGCTTGAATATTCCTACCGACGTTCCCCTGATCGTTCTTGGTCCAGCGGGCCTCATCGGACAGGAAGGTCTCGATGATCCACCGAAGATCGGCAGGCCATTGTGACGCTTGGACCGTTGCGGCAGGTCGAAGCATCCCAAAGATCCCGATCGATGATGCTGGCAGACCTTTGAGTATATCGCGCAGAGACGCGAGGTCGCCGGAGCTTACGACGTCGGGGAACAGAGCGAAAGGACCGGCGCTCTATTGAAAGGCCAGATGGGTGCTCTAGCATGGGCAAGCAACCATCGCGCCGCGGCGCCTCTGGAGGTCATGGGCCATGGAGATTTCCGGCAAGACAGCCATCGTCACCGGCGCCGCCTCCGGCATCGGCCTCGGCATCGCCACGGCATTGGCCGAAGCTGGCGCCAACGTGGTGATGGCCGACATCGAGAAGGATGCGGTGGAGCAGGCGGCGCACCGGCTGTCCGGCACCAACAAGCAGGTGCTGCCGGTCAGGACCGACGTCACCCGGGAGCAGTCGGTGATCGACGCGCTGGCCGAGGCGGAGCGCCGCTTCGGCAAGCTCCACATCGCCTGCAACAATGCCGGCGTGCCGATGCACGGCACGCCGCTGGCGGACGTGCCGGTGGCCGACTGGGCCTTCGTCATCGGCGTCAATGTCTGGGGCGTCATCCACGGCATCCGCCATTTCGTGCCGGCGATCCTGAAGCACGGCGAGGCCGGGCACGTCGTCAACACCGCCTCGGTCGCCGCCACGCAGAACCGCCGCGGCACCAACCAGGGGCCGTATTCGATGAGCAAGTACGCCGTGCTGTCGCTGTCGGAAGCGCTGGAGCACGAGCTCGAGGGCACCAATGTCGGCGTGACCGCACTGTGCCCCGGTCCGATCGCCACCAACCTGGCGCAAGGCGCGCGCCACCGCCCCGATCACCTGGGCGGCCCGCAGCTGCGTCCGACCGCGGAGGCGGTCATGGCGGAGCGCCTGGTGCGGACCGGCATCGACCCCAAGCTGGTCGGCGAGCGGGTGATCGATGCGATCCGCAGCAAGACCTTCTACGCCTTCGTCGGCGCCGTGCCGGCCGAGGTGATCAAGGCGCGGCACCGCCGCATCGAGGCGGAGCGCGAGACCCGCTGGGCGACGCCGTACTAGCTCGCGGCGCAGGTAGCCAATCCTTCCCGGCGGGTTGCTGATCCAGCGCATCGAAGCGACCCTGCGCACGGAGAACTGAGCCGCGCGTGAGGGGAGTGGCCTATCGGAGCGTGCTTTCGCGCGACGCCAGCCTGCCGCGGCACCGAAGCGGGCGAAG
>CAMDCE010000002.1 GCA_945889625.1 Asaia bogorensis
ATCGCTCGTTACTTCGGCTTCTATAACGGCCGACGCCCGCATTCGAGCCTTGACCGGCAGACACCGGATCGAGCCTACTTCGGCCAACTGCCGCAGACGATCGCGGCATGAACTTCGCCGCGCTTTTGGGGTGCACTGCGGTCGGGCTACGCCCGACCTCCGTCGCACCCCAAAAGCGCATCAAACCGACGACTGAACCCCCGCAGGAATCCACTTATCCAAAGGCGAAGGCTGTTCAGACAAACGGAGCCACCTCTGTGTTTGAAGGCCCAGGCAGAGCCCGCCCGCACCATTGCCGCACCTAGATCCTCGCCGTCTGCCCTGCACAGCGCCACGATGCGCCCGTAGCGATCGGTCGTCTTGGGTTCGCAGGTGACTGGCCGATTGTCGATGATGTTCTTCAGCGTTTGGGTAGCGACTAGGCCGGCTGGGTAGTTGCCCTCGCAGAATTGTTTCGTCTCGGGCGCATCGATGCCCCAGAGGCGATAGATGATGCCGTCGACCTTGATGGTGTCGCCGTCGGTCGAGGATGCCGGTTTAAGTGAAGCTAGCGACGTGCTATTAATTAACATGTTAACTAAAGAAAAGTTGGCCATGACAACCGCGAGCCCGATCCCCGCCGCAGAACGCATGCGTCGTCACCGCGAGCGCCGCCGCGAGGGCATGCGCTGCCTGTTTGTGGAGTTACGCGAAACGGAGATCGATGCGCTCGTCCGACACGGACTGCTCAAGACCGAAACGCGTCAGGATCAGAACGCGATCGCCGACGCGCTCTACGATTACCTTGAGCGCACTTTGGACCCCGTCGCGTGACGCTGACGGTCGAAAATCTCGCTAACGACGCGATTGATGTGAGCGAGCTCCATCGTGCCGGCCTTCTGGCGGGCGGCTGGATCACCCCTCAACCGACGTTGCGATGGCCCAGCATTGTGACAATGCGTCTGGCCCGGTATCGGGTCCTGATCGAGCTGCGTAACCAATCGATGCCGCAGGGTATTCGCGTGTCCTGGACGCCATGTCACTACGGCGGCGTCCGGCCCTGGCTGCATTGCCCCTATTGCCAGCGACGAGTGGCAAGGCTGTTCAAGGGTTTTGGTGGCTATTGCTGCCGGATCTGCTGTGGCAACCCGATTTATGAAAGCCAGCGCCGGAGCGAGAAGGCGCGTGCCTACCTGCAGGCCTACAGGCTCAGGCAGCGGCTCGGTGGTTCGCGTCCGGTGCTCGACGCCATCCCGCCGCGCCCGCTCGGCATGAAGCGAAAGACCTATGCGCGGCTTTGCGCGCGGGTCGAGTGGCTCGAGAAGCCGCTGGTCGGCAGTCGGATCCTGCGTTACGCGCCACGGTGGATCGCACCGCTCGTCGGTTAATGATTTAGGTAGCTGGAGCATCGGGGCTCTTGCTCGTCGGCGCCTGAGCCGCGGTCTCGACACTTGCACCGGCTGCCAGTCGAGTATGGGCACGCGAGGCAGACTGGAATCCCCTTGCGAAGAATCCCCGGCGGCACGCGAGATCGCGCCACTTGTGTCCCCCCTGTGTCCCTAGACCTTTCCGAGAATAAGGCGGATATCTCTAAAACGTTGATTTAAATGGTGCCCCGAGACGGAATCGAACCGCCGACCCCATCATTACGAATGACGTGCTCTACCAGCTGAGCTATCGGGGCACGGCGGCGGGTTTAGGGGAAAGGCCGCGGCGGCGCAAGGCGGCGTTTCGGCTATAGAACGTCGCCATGTCGACCGCTCTTGCGCTATTTCCTCTCCTGCTGGTCGTGGGCCTCCTGGCCTCCGGCCGCGCCAGCGCGCTCACCGCGGGCCTGGCCGGTCTCGCCGCCACCATCGCCGTCTCGGGTGCGCCCTGGCCGCTGCTCGCGCGGGAGATTCCGGCCGGTCTCTGGCTCTCCTGGCAGGTCATCGCCATCATCGCCGCCGGCATGTTCTTCTATCGCTGCACCCTGACCAGGGGTGCCGCGACAGCAGGCGAGGCCCATGACGCCACGCCGCGCCGGCTGTGGTCGACCTGCTTCCTGCTGGCGCCCTTCGCCGAATCGGTCACCGGCTTTGGCGTCGGCTACATCATCGCGCTGGCGGCGCTGCGCCGCCTCGGCCTGGGCGGCCTGCCGGCCCTGATCCTCGGCCTCTACAGCCAGTCGCTGGTGCCCTGGGGTGCGCTCGCCACCGGCACCACCGTCGGCGCGACGCTGGCCGGCCTCACGCCCAACGAACTGGGCTTGAGCTCCGCGCTGCTGCAGGTGCCGATCCACGCCGGCTACCTGGCCCTTTACTGGCGTTTCGCCCGCGATGCCGGCGTGGCCGTCCCGACGGCGCAGAAGCTCGACGATGCGGCATGGACAGCGCTGCTGCTGGCCCTGATCTGGTTGACCAACAAAATCGCCGACGTCGAGATCGCGGGTGCGGCGCCGACGGCGTTCCTGCTGGCCGTGCGCTTCTGGCGAGACGAGCGGCCCGACATCGCGCGCCTGCTGGCGGCGCTGCGTGCCAACGCGCCCTACGTGGCACTCACGATCGCCCTCTGCGCCACGCGCCTGGTGCCGCCGTTGCGCGATCTGCTGAAGCCCCTATGGGCGTTCAAGCCCTACGACAACCAGCCGGCCTTCGCACCGCTCTATGCGCCCGGTTTCTGGCTGGTCTCGATCGGCGTGGTCGTGGTGCTGAGCCAGCGCGCCTCGCCCTCGCGCGCGACACTGGCCCGGGTGCTGGCCGAAACAGGCCGCAGCGCCTGGCGGTCATGCGCCGTGACGCTGGCCTTCGTCGTCATGGCCGAGCTCTATGTCGGCTCGGGCATGGCGCAGCAGATCGCCGAGGCGTTGCGCGCCGCCTCGGGCCGCGCCTCGGCCGCCGGCGTGCCGCTGTTCGCCGCGGTCGGCGGCTTTCTGACCGGCGGCGGGTCGGCGGCCAACGCCATGCTGATGCCGATGGTGATCGCCTTGGCGGGCACCATCGAGGTCGACCCGGTGTGGATCGCCGCGATCCAGAACAGCGTCTGCACCAACCTCACCATGCTGTCGCCGATCCGCGTCTCGATGGGCGCCGCGCTGCTGTCGCTCGCGATCTCCGATGCCGCACTCTACCGCCGCGCCTGGCCGCTCGCGGTGCCGTCGGTGGCCGTGGGCCTCGTCGTGGTCGTGGCGCTGCTGGTCAGCTAGAGCGTGATGACTTTCAGTTGACTCACGCGTCGGCCCAGCGCGGGCGCCGCTCAGGCGCGATGGCCAACCATCGCGCCATAGCTGCGAGTCCGCGCAATGGCTCGAAGAGCCATTGGCGCGCTGCTGGGCCGACGCGAAATGCCAAAGTCATCACGCATTAGCCAGCCGCGTTGCCTGGCTGACGGCGAGCTGCCAGCCTTCCAGAGCGGTGACGTAGACCGTGACCCAGCGGAAATCGTAGGTCTTCTGTTCCTTGACGTTCAGGATCGGACTCTTGCCGGTCAGGATCACCGTCGGCCCGGTATGGACGCGGAACAGAAGCTCGCTCGCGGGCGCATTCTCGATCAACGGCTCGCCGGCCATCGCCGCGACCAGGCGCGCATCCTTGTTGTCGACCTTCCCCGAGCCGTGGGTGTGGGTGAAGCTGTCGGAGTAGCAGGCGCGCAGCGTCGGAAAGTCCTTGGCCGTCACCGCCTTGGCGAGCTTTTCGCGGAAGGCCTTGACCTCCTCGATCATGCGCTCGGCCTCGGCGCCCTGCGGGGCCGAGTTGGGATGGGCCAATGCCGAAGCGGCGGTGAAGAGCAGCGGCGCTGCCAGGATGACGCGTCTTTGCATGGCCGAAATCTATCGCAAGCCGGCCTGCTGGCAACCATTGCCATGGGGCGCTGTCATTGGGCCGATTTGGCACTATGATCCGCCGCATCCAATTTCGAACGGGAGAAGACGATGGCCAAGGTGGCGTTTCTGGGTCTGGGCGTGATGGGCTTTCCGATGGCGGGGCATCTGGCCGCCAAGGGCCATGAGGTAACGGTCTACAACCGCACCTTCGCCAAGGCCGAGGCCTGGACCAAGAAGCACAAGGGCAAGGCGGCCAAGACACCGAAGGAAGCGGCCGCCGGCCAGGAGATCGTGTTCAGCTGCGTCGGCGACGACGGCCATCTGCGCGCGGTGATGCTGGGCGACAACGGCGCCCTTGCCGGCATGGCCAAGGGCGCGATCCTGTTCGACAACACCACGGCTTCGGCCGACATCGCCCGCGAGCTGCATGCGGCGACAAAGAAGATCGGCGTCGACTTCATCGATGCGCCGGTGTCGGGCGGCCAGGCGGGCGCCGAGAACGGCCAGCTCACGGTCATGTGCGGCGGCGAGCAAGGCCCGTTCGACAGGGCCAAGCCGGTGGCCGACGCCTACGCCAAGGCCGTCACGCTGATCGGCCCGCCAGGCTCGGGCCAGATCACCAAGATGATGAACCAGATGGCCATCGCCGGCCTCGTCCAGGGCTTGGCGGAAGCGCTCAACCTCGGCCAGCGCGCCGGCCTCGACATGGACAAGGTGATGAGCGCCATCTCCAAGGGCGCGGCGCAAAGCTGGCAGATGGACAATCGCTGGCAGAACATGATCGCCGGCAAGTTCGACTACGGTTTCGCCGTCGACTGGATGCGCAAGGACCTCGGCATCGCCATGGCCGAGGGCAAGCGCTGGAAGGCGCAGATGCCGGTCGTGGCGCTGGTCGATCAGTTCTACCAGCGCGTCCAGGAGCGCGGCGGCGGCCGCTGGGACACCTCGAGCCTGATCCAGCCGCTGCAGAAGCCCTGATGCAATCATGTCGTCCTGAGCCGAAGGCGAAGGACCTCACGACTGCCACACAGTACCCTGTTGAAGTGCTAGATCCCTCGCTTAAGCGCGGGGGTTACCCCGCGCGACTCAGGATGACAAGGGAGGGCCATAGTGACCTACAAGCTTTGGGGCCGCGCCGGCTGGGGCTCGGCGATCGTCGAGGCCCAGCTCGCCTGGTACGGGATGCCCTTCACCTTCGAGGCCGTGGGCGATCTCTTCAAGGAGCCCGACGCCAAGACCCGGCTCGAGAAGGCCAACCCGCTCGCCCAGGTGCCGACGCTGGTGATGCCCGACGGCAGCGTGATGAGCGAGAGCGCGGCGATCACGCTGCTGCTGGCCGACATCACAGGCAAGGACTCGCTGGTGCCCGGCCCCAGGTCGCCGGAGCGCGCGAAGTTCCTGCGCTGGCTGGTGTTCATCGTGGCCAACATCTATCCCACCTTCACCTACGCCGACGATCCGGCACGCTTCGTGTCGGTGAACGCCGCGCGCGATCCCTTCCGCGCCGCCACCGACGCCTATGCCCAGAAGCTGTGGCACCAGATCGAGGCCAACGCCGGGGCGCCGTGGTTCCTCGGCGAACGTTTCTCGGCGCTCGACATCTACGCCAACGTCATGACGCGCTGGCGACCCAAGCGCGGCTGGTTCGAGGCCGAGACGCCGCGCCTGTTTGCCATCGCCCGCCGCGCCGATCAGGTGCCCGAGCTCGTCCCGGTATGGGCGCGCAACTACCCCCCAACATGAGCCGGGCAATATGAGCGAGCCGCGTCCGCCTTGCGTCGGCATCCTGGGCGGCCTGGGAGTCGAGGCGACGATCCATTACTACGGCGCCATCACCAGAGCCTGCAGGGAACAGGGCCGGGTGCCGCGTCTGCTGATCAACCATGCCGACATGGACCGCGGGCTGGCTTTCGTACGCGCCGGCGAGATCGACAAGCTGGCGCAGTATCTCGCCGGGCTGATCGACGAGCTGGCGGTGGCCGGCGCCGACTCAGGCGTCATTCCCGCCATCACTCCGCACATCTGCATTGCCGAGCTCGCCCGCAAGGTCCACGTGCCGATGATCAACGTCATGGATTGCATCGCAGCCGAGCTGCGCACCCGCGGGCTGAAGACGGTGGCGGCCTTCGGCACGCGCTTCACCGTCGAAAGCGGCCTGTTCGGCCAGTTGGCAGATGTCACCTTCGTGAAGCCCAGGCCCGCCGAGATCGACGAGATCCACGCGAGCTACTTCACGATCGTCGACAGCGGCCGCCTCGACGAGGCACGGATCGCCGGGCTGCGCGCCATCGCTCGCCGGCTCTGCGAGCACGAGGGCGCCGAGGCCATCCTGCTGGCCGGCACCGAGCTCGCTCTGGTGTTCGACGAGGCCAACGCCGGCTTCCCCGCCGTCGACTGCACGCGCCTGCATATCGAGGCGATCGTTCGCCGCCTGATGGCCTGACTCATTCGGACCGCGCGCATCCTGCGCGCTCTCGATCATGAGCGGGCTGGAAGCCCGCGGTCCGGAAGATTAGAACGTCTGCCTTACGCCGACGATCTCGCTGAGACATCGGCCGACATGCTCGGCGGTGTCGGGGGCCAGTCCCTCGACCTCGATTTCGACCGACAAGGCGCCGTCATCGGCCTGGGCGAAGACGCGGGCCGGCACGAGGCCGCGCTTGGCCAGCAGTTCGAGCGCGCGCGGCAGCACACCCGGCTCGGCGTCGGCTTCGAAACAATATCGGACGGTGGAATGGCTACGCTTGAGAGCGAGTACGGCGGACATCGGACGATTCCCTGGATGACGTGAGAGCGAACGCAGCGACGCGGCGGTTTGCGATGCAAACCGGGGTGCTAATTCGCCTTCCAAGGAGGTCCCTATCGACCATGCTGCCAGTATAGCGCGCGAGCCCGGAGGCGGGCTACCCTCCTGGCAACGGCTCACCGGGAAGGAAACAAAAATGCGTTCGACGCCTGTCTACGAGGTCCATGCGGTCAAGTACGCCCACCTGCCGCGCAAGGCTTGGGAAGTCCAGATTACCCCCGACCCGCACGATGCCGACTTTCCGATGGATTATTTCGTCTGGGTGGCGATCCCGCTCGACGAGCAGGGCCACCGCGCCATCGGCGGCAAGCCGATCGTGATCGACACCGGCTTCAACACCGCCATCGGCAAGAAGCGCGGCCGCGAGGTGAAGAAGAACCCTGCCGACCTGCTGGCCGAGGTCGGCGTCGACGCCAGGGAAGTCGAGGACGTCATCGTCACCCACCTGCACTACGACCACGTCGGCAACTGGGACCGCTTCCCCAAGGCGCGCTTTCATCTCCAGGACAAGGAGATGCAGTTCGCCACCGGCCGGCACATGTGCAAGGACCCGTTCCGCCACGCCTACGAGGTCGAGGATGTCGTCGGCATGGTGCGTGCGCTGTACGGCAAGCGCGTGGTGTTTCACGACGGTGACGAGGAGATCCAGCCCGGCCTGTCGGTCCATCTGATCGGCGGCCACACCATGGGCATCCAGTCGGTGCGGGTGATGACCCGCAACGGCTGGCTCGTGCTGGCGTCGGACGCGTCGCACTATTTCTGGGGCGTCAACAACGACAAGCTGTTCGCCATCGTCTACTCGGTAGCCGACATGCTGGCGGGCTACGACAAATTGAAGAAGCTGGCGGACGGCCGCGTCGAAATGGTGATCCCCGGCCACGACGCCGAGGTCATGAAGCGGTTCCCGGCGTCGAGGAAAGGTCTCGAAGGGGTGAGCGTCAGGCTCGACTGACGCTCACCCTCTCGACTATTTCTTCTCGATGTTCCACAGCGCCAGCGACGGCGTCTGGAGCAGGCCGTTGATGTTGGCGCGGATCGCCGTCGGCGTGGTGAACTGGCCGAGGATGGCGTGCGTGGGATATTCGAGCACACGCAGCTGGATGGCCTCGGCGATGGCCTTCTGCTTGGCCGGATCGGTCTCCTTGGCGAAGGCGTCGCGCAGCTTTTCGATCTCGACGTCGCAGGGCCAGCCGAAGGTCGCCTTGTCGCACGAGGCGTTGAGGAAGGCCGCCGACACCGGGTTCATGATGTCGGTGGCGCCCCACGAGGTGAAAAAGGCGCCCCAGCCGCCCTTGTCCGGCGGGTCCTTCTTGGCGCGGCGCGTCACCAGGGTCTGCCAGTCCATCGGCTGCAGGTCGACCTTGAGCCCGATCTTCTCGAGCTGCGCCTTGCCCACGGTGGCGAGGTTGTTGTGGCCCGACGTGTCGGTCTGGTGCAGGAACACGACCGGCGTGCCGTCGTAGCCCGCCTCCTGCAGGAGCTGCCTGGCCTTGGCGACGTTGCCCGAGACCTTGTCCTCCCAGCCCTTGGTCGATTCGAGCGGCGAGCCGCAGGGGTACAGCGACTTGCACTCCTTGTAGTAGGCCGGGTTGCCGACATTGGCCTCGAGGAATTCCTTCTGCATCAGCCCGTAGAGCACGGCCTGGCGCACCTTGACGTTGTCGAATGGCTTGAACAGCACGTTGAAGCGCATGGCGTATTGCCGCCCCGCCGTGTTGACCACGGTGATCTTGACGTTCTTGTCCTTGGTCAGCAGCGGCAGCAGGTCGGGCGGCACGATCTCGACCAGGTCGACCTCGCCGCTGATCAGGGCATTCACCTGGGTCGAGGTGTCGGGCAGCACCAGCCATTCGACGCGGTCGACCTTGGCAACCTTGCCGCCGGCCAGCCCCGAGGCCGGCTCGGCGCGCGGCTTGTACTTGGGGTTCTTGACGTAGACCGCCTTCTCGCCGCCCTTCCACTCGTCGCGCTTGAAGATGTACGGGCCGGAGCCGATGGCCTCGGTGATCTGGGTGTTGGGATCGCCGTCGGCGACTCGCTTGGGCATCATGAAGGGAACGTTCGAGCTCGACTTGCCGAGCGACTGGAGCACCAGGCCGTACGGCTCCTTCAGGACCATCTTGATGGTCTTGGCGTCGGGTGCGCTGAGATCGGCGATCACGCTCAGGAGCTTCTGGCCCATCGAATCCTTGGCGCCCCAGCGCTTGATCGAGGCGACACAGTCGGCCGCCGTCACCGGCTGGCCGTCGTGCCATTCCAGCCCGTCGCGCAGGGTGAAGGTCCAGGTGAGCTTGTCGGGCGAGGTCTCCCACTTGTCGACCATCTGCGGCTTGACCTCGAGCTTGTCGTCGAGGGCAAACAACGTGTCGAACACCATGTAGCCGTGGTGGGTGGAGATCAGCGCCGTCGTCCAGATCGGATCGATGATCTTGAGATCGGAATGCAGCGCGACCTTGAGGACGGTCTGCGCACTCGCCGTTCCGGCAAGAGCAACGGCGGCGGCAAGCGCACAAACTATTCGGCGAGTGATGGCAAACATGAACTTCCCCTCGGATGAACTTCCCCAGTGTGAGGATAAGGCGCTCAGCTGCCTTGCGCGACGTCCAAAAGCGCCTTCCAGTCGGTCAACTTCACGCGAGGCCGGCCGAGCGGCTTGCCCGCCGCCACCTCGGCCTTGTCGATCCGGTGCCAACCGGCGAAGTCGATCGACAGCGGCATGGGATCGGTGCCGCTCTTGGGGTCGCGCTTGGCCAGCCAGGCCAGCACCTGCTGCGCCACGGCGTGGCTCTCGGCGCGGTTGGTCGGGATGGTGCCGGTCGGCCCGCGCCTGGCCCAGCCGACCGGGAAGACGCCCTCGCCCTTGGGGAAGTCCTCGCCGCTGTAGCCGATGCAGGTGATGACGAGATCGACCGCCAGCTTGCCACCCGGAAGAGCGGCAGTCGTCAACTCGACCCGCCCCGTGGCGAACGCCTTGGGCACCGCATTGAACAGGAAATGCAGTGCAATCGGCTTGCTGCCCGGCTTGTTGGCCGAGAACCCGCGCAGGATCTCGAGGTTCTTGGCCTTGCGCAGCCGCTCCGGCGTGGGATCGCCGGCCGGCGCCTCGACGGCAACGAGCGCATCGCCATCGACCAGCGCCACGGCGCGGCCGAGCCGGCTCATCTCGCTGAGCTCGTTGTTGGTGAAGGAGGCCTGCTCGGGTCCGCGCCGGCCGATCACGTAGATGTCGCTGAGCGGCGCTGCCGCGATCGCGGCCTCCGCCGCCGGCACGATGTCGCTCCTGGCCATCTCGTCGGCGCTCTTGGCCAGCACCCTGGCGACATCGAGCGCCACGTTGCCATTGCCGATCACCGCGACCTTGCGCACCCTGGCAAGGTCGGGACCCTGGCGGAAATCAGGATGGCCGTTCAGCCAAGCGACGAATTTCCAGGAACCCCAGACGAACGGCGGCTCCTCGCCCGGCACGCCGAGCTTCCTGTCGATCACCATGCCGGTCGCCACGATGAGCGCGTCATAGTCCTGGCGCAGTTCCTCCCAGGTGAGGTCGCGGCCGATCTCGACATTGCCGGCGAAGCGCACGTCGGGCTGGGCCAGAAGCTTCTCGAACTGGCGCACGATCGCCTTGGTGCCCTGGTGGTCGGGCGCCACGCCCGCCCGCACCAGCCCGAACGGCGTCGGCAGGCGGTCGATCAGGTCGATGCGCAGATCCGGTCTGCCGCGCAAAAGCCCATCGGCGGCGTAGAAGCCGGAAGGTCCGGCGCCGACGATGGCAACCCGGTGAGTCATGGACGCCCGCTTAGCATATGATGGGGCATGGCTAAATATACCCACCTGAAGCAACTCGGCCGATTGGCCGCCCAGCCGGACTCACCCGACAAGGCGCTGCTGGAGTGCGTGCCCAACCCCGATCCTCGCGCGCTCTATCTCGTGCGCTTCACGGCACCGGAATTCACCTGCCTGTGCGCCGTCACCGGCCAGCCCGACTTCGCCCATCTGGCGATCGACTATGCGCCGCGCGCCAGGCTGATCGAGAGCAAGTCGCTGAAGCTCTACCTCGCGAGCTTCCGCAATCATCCCGGCTTCCACGAGGAAACCACCCTGGCGATTGGCCAACGTCTGGTGAAGGAACTGAAACCGCGCTGGCTCAGGATCGGTGGCTACTGGTATCCGCGCGGCGGCATGCCGATCGATGTCTTCTGGCAGACCGGCCAGCCGCCCAAGGGCCTGTGGCTGCCCGACCAGGGCGTGGCGAGCTATCGTGGCCGTGGATGAGCCGCGAGCGTGGATGAGCCGCGAGCGGGGATGAGCCGCAAACCTCCCGTCCCCAAACGGCCGCCGAAGAAAGCGAGCCCGGCTGAGCTGCGCGACGCCATCCGCACCGAGGCGCTGAGGCTGGGCTTCGATGCCGTGGGCTTCGCGCCGGCCAGCCTCGACCCCGCGGCGCGCGCCGAGCGGCTGGGACGGCTGGCCCAGTTCGTCGCCGACGGCTGGCAGGGCGACATGGGCTGGCTGGGCGAGCGCAGCGCCGAGCGCGCCGATCCGCAGAGCCTGTGGCCGCAGGCAAGGACCGTGGTGTCGCTGGCACTCAACTACGGGCCGGCCAGCGATCCGCTCGGCGTGCTCGATCGCACCGACCGCGCCGCGATCTCGGTCTATGCCCAGGGCCGCGACTATCACGAGGTGATGAAGAGCAAGCTGAAGGCGCTCGGCCGCTTCATCTGGGACATCTACCGGCACGAGCTGAAAGTCTTCGTCGACACCGCACCGCTGATGGAAAAACCGATGGCGCAGGCGGCAGGCCACGGCTGGCTGGGCAAGCACACCAACCTGGTGTCGCGCCGCTTCGGCTCGTGGCTGTTCCTGGGCGAGCTGCTGCTGTCGATCGAGCTGCCGGCCGACGAGGCCGAGACCGACCATTGCGGCCACTGCCGCGCCTGCCTCGATGTCTGTCCGACCGACGCCTTCCCCGCGCCCTACAGGCTCGACGCGCGGCGCTGCATTTCCTACCTCACCATCGAGCATGAAGGCGCGATCGACAAGGAGCTGCGGCCGCTGCTCGGCAACCGCATCTATGGTTGCGACGATTGCCTGGCCGTCTGCCCGTGGAACAAGTTCGCGCAAGCCGCGCGCGAGACGGCGCTGGCGCCGAGGCCCGCCACCGATGCGCCGGCCCTGGCCGCTCTCGCCCTGCTCGACGACCGGGCCTTCCGCCGCCGCTTCGCAGGCACGGCGATCAAGCGCATCGGCCGCGACCGCTTCCTCAGGAACGTCGCCTATGCGCTGGGCAACAGCGCGACGGCTGCGGCCCTGCCGGCGGTCGAAAGACTTTTGGCCGACGACGCGGCCCTGGTGCGCGGCGCGGCGGTATGGGCGCTCAGCCATCTCGACCCCGGCCGCTTCGAGGCCTTGCGCGCGGCCCATTTGCGGCGTGAGATCGAGCCGGCCGTGCGGGCCGAATGGGGGGTAACCAAATGAAACGCATCATCCTGGCACTCGTCGTCCTGATGGGCTGGACGCTGCCGGCATTGGCCGACGGCTGCCTGATCTGCACCCAGGGCAGCAGCTGCGGGCAATATTGCCGCTACAGCGGCGCCGACAATGCCGACAACCGCAAGAAGTGCACCAACGCCGGCTGCAAGATCGGCGGCACGGCGTCATGCCCGAGCGGCAAGAACATCAAGGTCTGCTCGGCGATGGCGCCGGCCGACAGCCCGCTCGAGCGCCTGCGCGAGCTGGCGGCGCTCGCGGCAGAGCGCCTGCCCTAGAGCCGGTCGCGGTTGCCGACGGCCCCGCGCTCTGGGAAATTCCCGGCGGGGGAGATCGATGCAGACCATTCGGCCATGACGGGCCGTGCTGGCAGGCGAGCCCTGTCGGTCGTGCTGTGGGCCACGTTCGCGGCGATCGTCGCGGCCGGCGGCGGCGTGCTGCTGCGCGCCTGCGGACTGTCGGTGACGAGCCTCGTGCCGACCCTGGGGCCGACCCTCGGCTGGGACTTCTGCCCCGTCCTGCCGACCACGCTGTCGGCTGAAGCGGCGCGTGGCATGACGCTCGGCAAGGAGGTTCGCCAGCTCGAACTGGAACTCGCGCGCAAGAACCTCGCCTGTGCCAGCATTCCGCCGCCGCCTCCGCCGCCGCTCGAGCTGCCGACCCAGACCGGCCGGCTGCGTCCGCAGCAGACCGCCCTGCGCAAGCCGCCGCCTCCACCACCACCCCCTCCGCCTCCACCGCCACCGCCGCCGGTAGCGACGGTCGATCTCGACGCCGAGCGTTGGAACAACAAGGATCTCAGCCTGCTGCAGGGCTGCTGGCGGCTGGGGCAGGATGTCGGAATGACCGTGCGCGAGCCCGACGGCACGATCGTCGAAGACTACTGCACCAAGAAGGCGGCCCGACTTTGCTTCGACGGCCAGGGCAACGGCACCCACGACATGTCGACGTTCTGCCCGAGTGGGAGGCAATACTACTGCAGAGCACCGCTGACGGCGGCGTTCGGCAGCGATGGATCCTTGCACGCGATCCAGCCCGAGACGCCATTCGGATGCAACAATGAGGCGCCGTGGTGGGAACGTACGCTCACCTGCCAACGCGTGAACGAGACGACGGCAACCTGCGTTGAGCGAGACCGATTTGGGCCGGGCTATCTGGAATTCCGCCGATGAGGCGCACGACAGCACGCGTCGCTTTGCCTGCCATGGCAGCGATCGGGCCTACGACATCAAGTGGGGGAAGGCGCGTCCCTGAAAGCCGCGCCGACAATCAGGCCGGCCGTGCGCGATGAGCCGGCGAAACAGTGTCGCCGTCCCGCAGCGCAGGGGCTGCAAGACGGCGAGACCGCAATTCAGTCGGGTCTTGTCAGACCGCCTTCAGGTTCACGGCAGCTTCCTTGCCGCGCTCGCTGGCTACTTCGTAGCTGATCTTCTGGCCTTCATTGAGGCCGTTCATGCCGGAACGCTCGACGGCGCTGATATGGACGAAGACGTCCTTGCCGCCGCTGTCGGGCTGAATGAAACCGAAACCCTTGGTGGCGTTGAACCACTTAACCGTGCCTGTAGCCATAGTCCGTATCCTATCAAGCGAGCCTGTAGATGAAATGAGATGATGGTGTGCTCGCAGCCGCCGCTCTCAGCAGCTAAGGAGCAAGACCGGGCAGGGTCTGTCAAGCCGGCAAAAACGAAGGTTGGAGCGCTACCAAATGGTGGCCGGACGGCGGAAGATGGCATTGCTGCTGTAGTAATCGGCCCCGCGCGAAGGACAAGCCCATGAAGATCGGCCGAAAAACCCTCCTGGCGATCCTCGCCGCCGGCGCCGGTTTGCGGCTGGACGCCGCCGCCGCGACGGCGCAGCTGCCCGGCAACAAGCCAGGGCCGGCGGTCCTGACGCCGGAGGAATTTGGCAAAATCCCGGCCAGCCCGGTTCGCAGTGCTGCCGACCGGACCAACGATTTGCGGCGCAAGCCCGCCGACATGCTGGCCCGCCCGATCGGCCCCACCGGCCAGGTCCATGGCCAGAGCCGGCCGCGCAATCCCGGCGACCCGCGCGACAGGAACACGCCCGACCCGCCGCAGCCCAAGGACGAGTTCGTGCTGAAATTCGCCAAGCCCTGAGCCTTGCTCAAGAAACGGAGCGTCCCTGTGACCACCAATCGTGCCCACATTCTTCTCTGGACCGACCAGACCGCCGCCTACCTCGACGCCATCAAGGCGGCGGGCCTCGCCGACCGCGTCGCCGTCGACACACTTCCGCGCAAGGACAGACCGTCGGCCGACCAGCTCGCCCGCACCGAGGCGCTGATGGCGGGCGGCGTTCCCGCCGGCCTGCTGCCCACCATGCCCAAGCTGCGCTGGGCGCAGGCCATGAGTGCGGGCGTCGAAGGCTGGCTCGCGCTGCCCGACCTTCCGGCCGGGCTCACGCTCACCTGCGCGCGCGGCACCCACACCGAATCGATGCCCGAGAACATCATGGGGGCACTCTTCTATGTCGCCAAGCCGGTGCGCATCGCGGTCGAGAACCAGAAGCAGGCCAAGTGGGTCCACACCATGCCGCAGCCGCTGACCGGCAAGACGCTGGGCATCCTGGGGCTGGGCGCCATCGGCCAGGAAGTGGCCAGGCTCGCCTCGGCCTTCGGCATGCGCGTGATCGGCACGCGGCGGCGGCCGACGCCGATGCCCAACGTCGCCGAGATCCTGCCGCCCGAGCGCACCGACGAGGTGCTGGCGCAATCGGACTTCGTGCTGCTGCTGCTGCCGGCCACGCCCGCCACCGACAACTTCATCAACGCCGAACGCCTCGGCAAGATGAAGCCCACCGCCTGGCTGCTGAATTTCGGCCGCGGCCACATCATCAAGGACGCCGACCTGATCGCCGCCGCCAAGGACAAGAAGATCGCCGGCGCCGTGCTCGACGTCTTCCGCCAGGAGCCGCTGCCTTCGGACCATCCGTTCTGGAAGGCCGAGGGCATCGTGGTGCTGCCGCATATCGGCGGCCCCCATCCGCAGCGCGACAAGTTCGTCGCCCGCCTGTTTGTCGACAATCTCGGCCGCTTCCTCGACGGGGCGCCGCTGAAGGAAGTCGTCGATCGCGCGGCGGGGTACTGAAACCAGAAGACGGGGAGTCTCACCGTCTCAAACCCCGCCTGTGAGACGGTGAGACTCGACCTCACCCTGAGGAGCGGCCGCAGGCCGCGTCTCGAAGGGTGGGCGCGAGACGTCATTGCTGCCCATCCTTCGAGACGGCGCTGCGCGCCTCCTCAGGATGAGGTTATTGATGGTCAAGCAATCGATGCATGAACACCAGTCTCACCGTCTCAAACCCCGCCTGTGAGACGGTGAGACACGTATTGTCATCCTGAGCGCAGCGAAGGATCTCATGCCGGTTGCAAGCGGCGCTGAGGTCCTTCGCTTAAGCGCGGGGGTGACCCCGCGCGACTCAGGACGACAGTTGCTCTTTGGTCCCTTGTCTCAGACAAAACGCGACTACCGCAACGATTGTTCTTGCTTTGTTCGCACGATTGGCCTAGATCGGAGTCATGCCCGCCCGGCCGGCCCGGAGCCCCCTTGAGAGGGAGTTCCATCAAGCCCTGACCCTGGCGCGGGACCCTGAGCTGCAGGACTTCCTGACGGCCTGTCGCCGCGTGTCCGAGGGCCCGGACTATCTGGGCCGCGATTGGGGGATCGACTTCGTCGAGTTCTCGCGCGCTTTCTACCAGCCGCAACGGCCGCACGGCGACGTGGCGCTGATCGAGCCGGTGGTCGAGAACGGCGAGCTGTTCGATCTCGTGGCCTGTCGGCTCAAGGACCGGCGCACCGCCACGCGTCACGGAATTGCAGGTGCGTTGGGCGAGGACTGGATCGGCTTTTGCGCCGAGGACGGCAGCCGGCTCACGCTGCTGTCCGATCCGCTGACCTGGATTCGCCTCAAGCGGCAAGGCGCGGTGATCCTCGACTGGACGCAAACGGAATTCATCCTCGACGGCGTCCAATCGATCCTGTGCGACAGCCGCTCGCTCGCCCAGCGCGTCCACGACACCACCCGGCGGATGGCCTGGCCACCCCGCCTCAATTTTCTCCAGAGGAGTACGCGACATGCCGCCTGAAGCCATCCCCCAGCCGATCATCGTCGAGTTCGATCCCGATGCGCCCGACAACATCAGGCCGGTGAGCGTCAGCGCCGCCGAGCTGATCGTGGCGCACCTGCCGCCGCGCGAGCGGTTGGTCGATCCGATCCTGCCGGCCAAGGGGCTGGCCATGCTTTACGGCCCGCGCGGGCTGGGCAAGACGCATGTCGCGATGGGCATCGCCTGGGCCGCGGCGGCAGGCGGCCAGTTTCTCAGGTGGCATGCCGAGCAGCCGCGCCGCGTCTATTACGTCGACGGCGAGATGCCGGCGGCCGAGATGCAGGCGCGCCTGCGCCTGATCGGCTCGGCGCCGCCGACGCTGCGCTTCCTGCTGGCCGACATGCAGGAAGGCCCCCTGCCCGACCTCGGCCGGCCGGAAGGCCAGGCGGTGCTGGAAAGCCTGTGGGACGAGCCGCCCGAGCTGCTGGTGATCGACAATCTCTCGAGCCTGGTGAGCAACGCGCGCGACAACGATGCGGAGAGCTGGTCGGTGATGCAGAGCTGGCTGCTGAAGCTGCGCCGCAGGGGCGTGTCGGTGCTGCTGGTCCATCACGCCGGCAAGGGCGGCCAGCAGCGCGGCACGAGCCGGCGCGAGGACGTGCTCGACATGGTGCTGGCGCTGCGCCGGCCGCCCGACTACGAGGCGAACCAGGGTGCGCGCTTCGAGGTCCATATCGAAAAAGCGCGCGGCCTGTTCGGCGACGCCACCGACCCGTTCGAGGCCCATCTGCAGGCCGACGCAATGGGCAACCCGGTGTGGTCGTGGAAGCCGGTGCGCGACGCCGAGTTCGGCCGCGCCGTCGACCTGTTCAACGACGGCATCAGCGCCGCCGACGCCGCCGAGGAGCTCGGCGTCTCCCGCGCCACGGCCTATCGGCTGCGCAAAAAGGCGATCGCCGAGGGGCATGTCATGGAGCGGTGAGGCTGTCTCACCGTCTCAAAGGGTGGGTTTGAGACGGTGAGACTCCAGCTGCCGTAGGCCTTAGCCCTAAAGAACCGCGGGCGTTGAAGGGTGCCCCGCCGACGGATAGCCTCGCGAGATGAGATGGTGCTGGATCAGTGGACTTTTGGCCTTATTGGCAGCGACAGGGGTTTGCGCCCAGGACAAGGCGCAGCTTTGCGCACAGGCTCAAACGGGATATCGAGAGGCATTGGCGCCCCTGCTTCCGCTGCGATCAATGAAGGTCGAAGCGGAGATTGCCGAACAGGCGAAGGGGGCGACCAATACATCACCGGCTGAGTACAGTCGCCTTATTGCCATCGAAATCGCAGGCGCCCAACTGGCGCTCCAATACATGCAACTTGCGGGGTGCGAGCCGCCAACGCCAGCGCCCAATATCCACCGGGCCGAGCAGCAATCCTATGATTGCGCCTATAAAAACGTTGGCACGAAACTCGTCAATCCGAAGGCCAGCGCAGACTGTCCTGAGATGCGCAACCAAATGAATGACATCAAGGCCGGTCGACCCTAGCCCCTCGAGGGTATTGGCTTATGTGTGCCCCATCAGGCCTTGCGGGATCTCGGCTTCTTCGGTTCCGGCGCTGCCTGCCAGTTCACGCCTTCCATGGTCCTCAGCACGGCCTTGGCCGTGGCCGGTGTTGCGTCGACTTCGCCCAGCCACGTCGACCAGGCGTCGTCGGCCAGGATCGCCGGCATGCGGGGATCGTCCTCCCGGGACTTCATCGTGCGGCGTATGAGCTGGTTGGCAGGCACTGTCGCCATGACGCACGCCAGCAGGGGGGCGGGCAGATCGGAGATCTCGAACCGCCGCCACACGAAGGCGAAGCCGCGCGGCTGGCCGTCCTTCGGGTCGATCGTCCATTGCCGGGTTTCCGTCCGGCCGCTCGGCTTGGTGACCTCTTCGCCTTCGTTGAAGGTGCGGAAGACGACGATGCCGCGCTGACCGGCGTGGAAGGGCGTGCGGAACGGCTCCTTGCCGTCGATGGTTTCCGATCGCGCGTGGATCGGCCGTGGCCGCCGCCAGTCCCTCGGGTCCGGGAAACCCCAGCGCATCCTGACCGCGCGCCGCGCGCGCGTTTCGGCATCCCAGACAATGACCGGCAACAAGCCGCCAACGCGATAGGTGACGATTTCGTCGTTGCTGCCGCCATCGTCCCCCTGGTCGCCGCCTTGTCCTTCGCCTCCGCCGCCCTCCGTGAGCGGCTGCGAAAACGTGACGACTTCGCGCCAGGATGCCAGGGCCGTGAATTTACCGCACATGGCGCAACGCCATCATCGGCGCTCAGTCTATTGCCGGTGGTGAGGCCGACAAGGCAGCGTTGAACGGAGAGAAAGAGCGGCGGCCCGAATGAACATCATCAGAGGCAGGACTGTAGGTCCGGCCGCGACGCGGTTCGCCCAGCGGCCGGGCAAAGGGCCGCTCGAACTGCGGCTCCGGCGCGGGCGACGACTCGGGTGCGGCCAGCCGATTCGCGGCGCGTTGCTGGAAGACGGTCGCAGTGATGAACGTGGCGGCCAGCGCGGCGACCACAAGGAACAATCCCAAGAAAAGGTGACGCATTCCCGAACCGCCGTCTTCCGTGTGGAGGCGAGCCTACGCAATAGTCGCGGCGAGGTCGCCTGGTGATTATTGCACCGATGCGCCCCAAGCCGGGCGTCGTCAGCTCTGGTTGAGGAGCCACAATAGAGCAGGATACGTACGAGGATACCGCCGAGAAACAATCCGCCGATGCATCCATTGGCTGGCCAATGCGTTTGCGTTCGAACAGGAAAAGGGGATGCGCATGCGGGTTCGGCTTCTCGGTCTTTTGGCGGCAACGGCACTTTTGCTGCCGAGTCCCGCCTTCGCCCAGTCGTCGTGGCTCTACGAGATTCGCGCCGGCGTGCTGGTCCACGACGTCCCCATCGTCGCCTGCTGTCGCACCGAGGACAGCGTCAGCCTGAACGCCGAGCTTGCCTTCGCGCCGTCGCTGCCGCTGTTCGGCGGCGCGATCCGGCCGGTTCTCGGCGGCTCCTTCACGCCGGGGGGCCAGACGAGCTTCGTCTATCTCGACGCCAGATGGGAATGGTCCGGCTCGCTGTTCTTCTTTGGCGTGGGCGTCGGTCCCGCGATCCAGACCGGCGACAACCTCTATGTCTCGAGCAGCGGCCACAAGGCGCTGGGCTCGCGCGTGCTGTTTCACATCCCGCTGGAGATCGGCATTCAGGTGACGCCGCAGCACCGCATCTCGGCCTACTACGAGCACGTCTCCAACGGCTATACGTCGAGTCCCAATCCCGGCATGGACAATCTCGGCATCCGCCTGTCGCACCGGTTCTGAACGAAAAGAATCGTCTCACCGGTCTCAAAGGCGGGGTTTGAGACGGTGAGACTCGAGCCAGAGCGACACCTTGGACGATCTGGCTGTCCAAGAGGCTTCCTGGCGACACACGCAGACGTGATCGCACCCTTTGGCGCTGGCGAGCCGTTCTCGCAGAGGGTTACCCGGGACTGCGATCTTGCCGCTCGGGGTCATTCTGATATGGCCACAGCGGAGGACGACGATGTCGAGATTTGCGCGATGACAACCCGGATATCCGTCGATCTCGACGTCCATCATGTCCCGCGCGGGATTTCCGACCGCGTCGCCTTTGGTTTCGTGAAGGTCCTGCGCTTTTGCGCCGACACCTTCTTCGCCAAGCGGTACGGCAACCGCGCCATCGTGCTGGAAACGGTGGCAGCCGTGCCGGGCATGGTGGGCGCCACGCTCAACCACCTCAAGTGCCTGCGCCGCATGAGTGAAGATCGCGGATGGATCCACACCTTGCTGGAGGAGGCCGAGAACGAGCGCATGCATCTCATGACGTTCATCGAGATCGCCAAGCCCAGTGCCTTCGAACGTTTCGTCGTGCTGCTCGTGCAAGGCGGCTTCTACAACGCCTTCTTCCTGCTCTATCTCGTCTCGGCCAGGACGGCACATCGCGTCGTCGGGTATTTCGAGGAAGAGGCGGTGATCAGCTATACGGAATGCCTGGCCGAGATCGATGCCGGGCGGCAGGCCAATGGACCGGCGCCCGCGATCGCCAGGCGCTATTGGGCGTTGGCGGATGACGCGACACTGCGCGACGTGGTCCTGGTGGTACGTGCCGACGAAGCCGGCCATCGCGATGTCAATCACCGCTTCGCCGACGAGCTGTCCGGCCGGCGGCCGGCTGCGGCCCTGGCTCCGGCCGGACTGAAGAATGCCGCCTGACATGCCAGAAGGCTTGCCGGACGGGCTTGTGCCCTACAAGCGAACTCCGGTCTTCGACCAGACCAGCCTTCCCGCCGGGCTTCGCCGCGCGCACCGTACCAAGCCCGGAGTCTGGGGAATCATCCACGTTCTCGAAGGCCAGCTGCGCTACCGCATCCTCGATCCGGCCAGCGAACGGATATTGTCCGTCGATTGCCCCGGACTTGTCCGGCCCGAGCAATCGCACGAAGTGGAGCCCCTCGGTCCGGTGCGGTTCTTCGTTGAATTCCACGCCGCCAAGGATGTCGCGGGGGCGCCTGGCGCCGCTCCCTGAAGAACGCCCGCGGCGGCTCGCCCGCCTCCCGCTCGACCTCGGCTGGGCCGCAGTGCGAGAAGCGCCCCTTCCGCCTCGTCACAAGACGGATGTAGCCTGTTGCCGCGGGGCGCCCCGTTGGATTGCATGTCGGCGCCGTAGCGCAAAAAAACTGTGGAGGGAGCATCATGAAATTTCCCCGCCGTGCATTCATGCCTCTGGCCGTGGGTGCTGCTGCGTTGCCGGTCCTGTCCGGCGTTGCGCGGGCACAAGCCTATCCGTCAAAGACGGCACGCATCGTCGTCGGCTTTCCCGCCGGCGGGGCGACCGACATCATGGCGCGCCTGATGGGTGATTGGCTGACGCAGCGCCTCGGCCAGCAATTCATCGTCGACAACAAGCCCGGCGCCAGCGGCAACATCGGAGTCGATACGGTCGCCAAGTCGCCCCCGGATGGCTACACGCTGCTGACCGTCGTGACCCCGGTCGCGATCAATCCCTCGCTCTTCAACAATCTCCCCTTCGACTTCATGCGGGACTTCGCGCCGGTCATCTACCTGGCGCGGCTGGCCTACGTCGTCGTGGTGAATCCGTCGGTCCCCGCCGCGACGCTCCCCGAGCTCATCGCCTATGCCAAGGCCAACCCGGGCAAGATCAACTACGGGTCGGCCGGCGCCGGCACGCCGCAGAACATCACCTGCGAGCTCTTCAAGATGATGAGCGGGGTGAATCTGGTCCACGTCCCGTACAAGGGCGGCGCGCCTGCGGTCGCCGATCTGGTCGCCGGCCACGTCCAGGTGATTTTCGCTCCGGTGTCGGAGGCGATCCCACACATCAAGGCCGGCAAGCTGCGCGCGCTGGCGGTGACGCCCGCCAAGCGTCTGGAGGTGTTTCCAGACGTTCCATCGGTGGGGGAATTCTTGCCTGGTTATGAGGCCACCGGTTTTGCCGGTATCGGCGTGCCCAAGGGCACCCCGGCCGAGATCATCAATCTGCTGAACAAGGAGCTCAATGCCGGCCTCGCCGACGCCAAGATCAAGGCCCGGATCGAAGAGCTGGGCGGCACGGTGATCGGCGGCTCGCCGGCGGAATTCGGGACGATCATCGCGGAGGCCACCGAAAAGTGGGCGAAGGTGATCAAGTTCGCGGGCATCAAGGCCGAATAGGGCGGGTCGCCGGCGGATTCCAATCTTATCCGTTTCGCGGGGCGTGCCGTGTCTTTAGGCTCCGGGCCACGAACGGGGAGAAATCATTGGTGCGTGAGCAACGGCGGCTTGCAGCGATTCTGGCCGCCGACATGGTTGGCTATTCGCGGCAGATGGGCCGCGACGAGAGCGGCACCCTGGCGCGCCTCAAGACCTATCGCGGCGAGCTGTTCGAGCCCGCGCTCGCCCGCAACGGCGGCCGCCTCGTCAAGCTGACGGGCGACGGCGCGCTCGCGGTCTTTGGCAGCGCCGTGGACTCCCTCCGCGCAGCGATCGAGTTTCAACAGGCCGTCGCCGAGGCCAACCTCGCCCGGCCCGAGGGCGACCGGATCGTCTTCCGCATCGGCCTGCATCTTGGCGACCTGATCGTCGACGGCGACGACTTCTATGGCGACGGCGTGAACATCGCCGCCCGACTCGAGTCGCAGGCCTCGGTGGGCGGGATCCTGGTTTCCGGCGCCCTCCACGATGCCGTGGCCGGCAAGCTCAAGACACAGCTCCATGAACTCGGCCCTCTGTCCCTGAAAAACATCGAGCGGCCGGTGCTGGCCTTCCGCGCCGATTGGCGTGGCGAGGATTGGCCGCCCCCAACATCGTCACCAACATCGCCTTCGGCATCGGCATCGGCGTCGGGCGCTCGCGCGTCGGCGCTGGACGCGATTCCCGAGAAGGCCAACCCGCCGCGCCTGTCGGCCGTCGTTCTGCCTTTTGCCAATATCGGCGGCGACCCCGAGCAGGAGTATTTCGTCGATGGCGTGACGGAGAGCCTCACCACCGACCTGTCGCGCATGGCGGGCATGCTGGTGATCGGCTGCAACACGGCCTTCACCTACAAGGGCAAACACGTCGACCTGAAGCAGGTCGGCCGCGAGTTGGGCGTCCGCTATGTCCTGGAAGGCTCCGTGCAACGCAGCGGCAACCGCATGCGCGTCAATGCGCAGCTGATCGACGCGGCCTCGGGCGGCCACATCTGGGCCGAACGCTTCGACAAGCCCCTCGCCGATCTCTTCGACATGCAGGACGAGATCGTGGCGCGACTTGCCAGCCAGCTGGGCGCGCAACTCATCACCGCCGAGGCGCGGCGTGCCGAGAAAGCGCCGAATCCGGATTCCCTCGATCTTTACTTTCAGGGCATGGCCTCGGTGGCCCGGGGCAACACGCCGGAGAATCTCGCGCGCGCGACGGACTATTTCCAGCGCGCCCTGGCGCTCGATCCCGGCAACATCGAAGCTTTGGCGAACGCAGCCTTCGTGGACACCCTCCGGGCCTCGATTTTCTCCAGCACCGAGCGCGCCGCCCAGTTCGCCGCAGCCGAGGCGGCGTTGGCGAAGGTCCTCTCGCTGGCGCCCGAGCACGCCCTTGCCCATGTCTGTCTCGGCCTGGCGCAGATCCAGACGAATCGCCCCGCGGCGGGCATCGCCCAATGCGAGCGCGCGCTGGCTCTCGACCCCAATCTTGCGAGCGCCCATGCCGGCATCGGTATGGCGCAATATTGCATCGGCCGCGGCGAGGAAACCGAGGCGCATGTCCAGCAGGCGCTGCGCCTCAGCCCGCGCGACAGCAACGCCTATCTCTGGATGTCCATCGCCGGCGTCGCCAAGCTCTTCACCCGACGCAACGAGGAAGCGATCGCCCGCTTCCGCCGCTCCCTCGAAATGAACCGCAACAATCCCAACACGCTCTTCATGATGGCGGCCGCCCTGGCCGAACTGGACCGGATCGAGGAGGCCAAGGCCGCCGTCCAGGCGGGTCTCGTCTTCGCGCCGATGTTCAACGTGCGGCGGTACCGGACCAGCGCCTTCAGCGACCATCCGGACTATCTGGCGCAGCGCGAACGGGTGATCGCCGGCCTGCTCAAGGCCGGACTGCCGGAATAGTCGGCGTCAAGGCTGAATAGGGCGCCACCCTGCTCCCCGCGTTACCAACTCGGCTGGTCTCACCCGTCTCAAACCCGCCCTTTGAGACGGTGAGACGAGGCTACCGCCGCTCCCTGAAGAACACCCGCAGCAGCTCTCCCGCTTCCTGCTCGGCGATGCCCGGATAGACCTCGGGCCTATGATGACAGGTCGGCTGGTCGAAGATCCGCGCGCCGTGCTCGACGCCGCCGCCCTTGGGATCGGAAGCGCCGTAATAGACGCGCCGCAGCCGCGCGAAGGAGATCGCCTGGGCGCACATCGGACAAGGCTCGAGCGTGACGTAGAGATCGCAATCGACCAGCCGCGGCGCACCGAGCTTCTTGGCCGCCGCCCGGATCGCCAGCAGCTCGGCATGGGCGGTGGGATCGCGGGTCTCCTCGGTGCGGTTGCCCGCCCGGGCCAGCACGGCGCCGTCGGGCCCCACGACCACGCAGCCGATCGGCACCTCGCCCCGCTCTGCGGCAGCGCGGGCCTCGACGAGGGCCGCTTCCATGGCGGACGGTCTTGTCGTTGCTGTCATATCGGGGAAAATAGCCGCAATGCCGGGCGCCGCAATGCCCGACTGGGAGGAGTAAATCATGCGCTTCAGCTTCACGCCGGAGCAGGAGGAGTTCCGCACCTCGCTGCGCCGCCTGCTCGACGCCCGCTCGCCCGCCAAGGAGGTCCGCCGGCTGATGGCGACCGAGGAAGGCTTCGAGCGCGAGGGCTGGCAGAAGCTCAACGGCGAGCTCGGGCTCACCGCCATCCACATTCCCGAGGCCTATGGCGGCCACGGCTTCGGGCTGTCGGAGCTGGCCATCGTGCTGGAGGAGATGGGCCGCAACGTGGTCTGCGCGCCCTATTTCTCGACCGCGGTGCTGGCCACGGCGGCCATCCTCAATGCCGGCAGCGAGGCCGAGAAGAAGGCGCTGCTGCCGGGGATTGCCGACGGCTCGGTGACGGCGACGCTGGCCTTCTCCGAGGACAGCGGCCGCATCGACGGCGCCGGTGTGGCCATGACGGCGACCAAGTCGGGCAAGGGCTGGCGGCTCAAGGGCACCAAGAGCTTCGTCCTCGACGGCCACACCGCCGACTTGATCGTCGTGCTGGCGCGCCGGCCCGGCTCCAAGGGAGAGACGGGGCTGTCGTTCTTCACCGTCGCGGGCAACGCCAAGGGGCTGGAACGCAAGCGGCTCAAGACCATGGACGAAACGCGCAAGCTGGCGCGGCTCACTTTCAAGAACGTCGAGGCCAAGCTGCTCGGCAAGGCAGGCGCCGCCTCCGCGCCCTTTGCCAAAACCATGCAGCAGGTGCTGGTGTGCCTGGCCAACGAAATGGTGGGCGGCGCCGACCGGCTGCGCCAGGACGCGCTCGACTACACCAAGATGCGCATGCAGTTCGGCCGCTCGATCGCCTCGTTCCAGACGACCAAGCACAAGGCGGCCGACATGCTGGTCGATGTCGAGCTCGCCAAGTCGGCGGCCTACTACGCCGCTGCAGCACTCGACGAGGGCGATGACGAGGCGCCGGCGCTGGCCTCGCTGGCCAAGGCCGCGGCGTCGGAAGCCTATCTGCAGACCGCCATCCATGCCGTGCAAATGCATGGCGGCATCGGCTTCACCTGGGACAACGACACCCATCTCTGGTTCAAGCGCGCCAAGTCGAGCGAGATCCTGTTCGGCGACGCCAACCAGCATCGCGAGCAGATGCTGCGGCACTGGAAGCACTGAGGGAGGCGGACTATGAGCGAACCCACCGAACAGAGTGTGCGCAGCGAAGTCCGCGCTTGGCTGAAGGACAACTGGAACCCCAAGCTCGGGCTGGTCGAATGGCGGACCAAGCTGGCGGCCTCGGGCTGGGGCGTGCCGCATTGGCCCAAGCAGTGGTACGGCCGCGACCTGCCGGTGAAGTTCAATGCCGTGGTCGACGAGGAGTTCGCCAAGATCGGCGCAGTCGGCGTCGCCAAGGCGGGCATCCGGACGCTCGCGGCCGCCACCATCCTGGCGCACGGCACCGACCTGCATAAGGAGAAGTTCCTGCTGCGCATCCTCACCGGCGAGCACACCTGGTGCCAGCTGTTCAGCGAGCCGGGCAGCGGCTCGGACATGGCGGGCGCCGTGACCCGCGCCGACCGCCAGGGCAACAAGTGGGTAATCAACGGCCAGAAAGTGTGGACGACCAGCGCCCACAAGGCGCACTGGGGGCTGCTGCTGGCGCGCGCCAACTGGGACGTCGCCAAGCACAAGGGGCTGGCTTATTTCCTGCTCGACATGAAGCAGCCCGGCGTTCAGGTCCATCCGCTGAAACAGATGAACGGCCATGCCTCCTTCAACCAGGTGTTCTTCACCGATGCCATGGTCGAGCCGGAGATGATGATCTCCGACGTGGGCGACGGCTGGAGCGTGGCGACCACGACGTTGATGCACGAACGGCGCGGCGCCGACGGCACACGCACCTGGGCCACGGGGTCCAAGCGCAAGGGCCGCATCTACGAGGAGGAACGAGCCGAGGTCGCGACCACCATGGAGCCCTACAAGTGGTATCCGCAGCGCGCCGGCCGCGTCGACCTCGTGCTCGAGCGGGCCAAGGAGACCGGCAAGATCAACGATCCCGTCGTGCGCCAGGAGATCGCCAAGCTCCTGATCATGTCCAAGGCGTCGGAATGGACCGCCCGCCGCGCCCGTGCCGCGCAGGAGCAGGGCCGGCCGCAGGGTCCCGAAGGCTCGCTCGGCAAGCTGGTGTCGAGCCACGTCGCGCGCCAGGCCGCGCGGGTGCACACCTACATCACCGGCGCCGACGCGCTGCTGAGCGGCGAGGACAGTCCGCTGGGCGGCGTGATCGCCGAGATCCTGATCTCGGTGCCGGCCTCTTCGATCGCCGGCGGCACCGACGAGATCCAGCGCAACATCATCTCCGAGCGCGTGCTGAAGATGCCCCGCGAGCACAGCGTCGACACCGACAAGCCCTTCAAGGACGTGCCTAGGAACGTCGTGTCGTCCTGACTTCTCCGTCGTCCTGAGCGCAGCGAAGGACCTCGCGCCTGCCAGCGACTCGGTTTCAGCCGTCCGTGTCTGGCCGCAGGGTGAGGTCCTTCGCTGCGCTCGAGGCGGAGGTTACTCCGCCGCGGACGACAGATATGCTATCCTCCCCCCATGCCCCGCCCCCTGATCGGCGTGACCCTGGATGCTGAAAAGCCCGGCGGTTACTCCAAGTTTCCCTGGTATGCGCTGCGCCAGAATTACCTCGACGCCATCGACACGGCGGGCGGCCTGCCCGTGGCCCTGCCGCACGAGCCCGACCGCGTCGCCGACTATCTCGAGCGCATCGACGCGCTGGTCGTGACCGGCGGCGCCTTCGACGTCGATCCCTCCTACTATGACGGCGGCGCGCGCCACGCGACCGTCATCACCAAGGACCGCCGCACCGCCTTCGAGTTCGGCGTGACCAAGGCAGCACTCGCGGCCAACAAGCCAGTGCTGGGAATCTGCGGCGGCCAGCAGCTGCTGCATGTCGTGCTGGGCGGCCGGCTGATCCAGCACATTCCTGATTCAGTCGCCGAAGCTTTGGCCCATGAGCAACCCAACCCGCGCAACGAGCCCGGCCATACCGTGAAGGTGGCCAGGGGCACGCAGCTCCACAGGATCGTGGCGGCCGACGAATTGAAGGTGAACAGCGCCCATCACCAGGCCGCGGCCGACCAGCCCAAGGGCGTGATTGTCAACGCCACGGCGCCCGACGGTGTGATCGAGGGCATCGAGGCGCCGGCCTACCGCTTCTGCATCGGCGTGCAGTGGCATCCCGAATTCCTGATCTCCGAGGGCGACGCCAGGCTGTTCAAGGCATTCCTGGGCGCCGCGGCCGCGCGGTGAGCGAACCCGCCAAGGCAGTCGGCGAGCGGCTCCCCCGTGAGGGGGAGCGAATCGCCAAGCGGCTGGCTCGCGCCGGTCTGTGCTCGCGCCGCGATGCCGAGCGCTGGATCGAAGCCGGACGCGTCAAGGTCGACGGCAAGCTGCTCGAAACGCCGGCCTGCGTCGTCAACGACCGGAGCGTGATCGAGGTCGACGGCAAGCCGCTGCCGGCGGCCGAGCGCCCCCGCATGTTCCGCTACCACAAGCCGCCCTCCGAGATGGTGACGGCGCGCGACCCCGAGGGGCGGCGCACCATCTTCGAGTCGCTGCCCAAGTCGCTGCCGCGGGTGGTGACGATCGGGCGGCTCGATTTCATGTCCGAGGGGTTGCTGCTGCTCACCAACGACGGCGGCCTGGCGCGCCAGCTCGAACTGCCGGCCAACGGCTGGACGCGGCGCTATCGCGCCCGCGTGCACGGCGCGGTCGACGAGGCGAAACTGGCGGCACTCAAGAACGGCATCACCATCGAGGGCGTGCGCTATGGCGCCATCCAGGCCTCGCTCGACCGCCAGCAGCGCTCCAACGCCTGGCTCGACATCGCGCTGGCCGAGGGCAAGAACCGAGAGGTCCGCCGCGTGCTGGCCCATCTCGACCTGCCGGTGGTGCGGCTGATCCGCGTGGCGTTCGGGCCGTTTCATCTGGGCGAGCTCGAACGCGGCCAGCTCGACGAGGTGCCACCCGACGCCCTCGACAAGTTGCTCGGTGTGCCGAAGGCGCCGCGCAAGAAGGGCTGGGCCAAACCCAAGCCGCGTGACGACCGGCACAAGAAGCGCCGGCACTAATGCTCAAGATCGTGGGTGGCAAGCATCGCGGCCGTGCGCTCGAAGCGCCCGCGGGGCTCGACGTGCGGCCGACGGCAAGCCGCGCCCGCGAGGCGCTGTTCAACATCGTGGCCCATGCCAACTGGCACGCCGACGGCACCTCGCCCTTGATCGACGCGCGCGTGCTCGATGCCTTCGCAGGCTCGGGCGCGCTCGGGCTGGAGGCTTTGTCGCGCGGGGCGGCGCACGCCACCTTCCTCGACAACGATGCGCGGTCGATCAAGCTGATCGGCGAGAACGTCGCCAAGCTGGGCGAAACCGCCGCCGCCAAGGTGGTGCGCGCCGACGCCACCCGCCCGCCGCCCGGCCGCGATCCCTGCGATCTCGTCTTCCTCGACCCACCCTACCGTTCGGGACAGGCAGCCCCCGCACTTGCGGCGCTGGCCGAAGCCGGCTGGCTCAGGCCCGGCGCCATCGCCACCGTCGAGCTGGCGCATAATGAGGATCTCACACCACCAAAGACCTTCGAGGAGATCGACGAGCGGCGCTATGGTGCCGCCAAGATCGTGATCCTGCGCTACGCACCATGAAGCTTGCTGCTCCTCTTTATATGCTGCGCCACGGCGAGACGGCGTGGAACACCGAGCGTCGCATGCAGGGCACCAGGAACTCCGACCTCACCGAACGCGGCCGTGCCCAGGCCGTCGCCATGGGTCGCGCCCTTGCAGCCGAACTGGCGCTCCAAGCCGGCCCGACGGTCTTCCTGCGCAGCCCGCTCGGCCGGACCTGCGAGACCTCGCTGATCGTCGGTCGCGAGCTCGGCCTCGATCCCGCCCGGTGGCGCGACGATCCTAGACTGGCCGAGCTCAGCTACGGCGCGTGGGAAGGGCTGAGCTGGAAGGAGATCGAGCTCGACCGGCCCAATGCGCTCAGCGACTGGCGCGCCGACCCGCAGGGCTTCGTGCCGCCGGGCGGTGAAAGCCATTTCGAATTGCGTCGTCGCTCGGCTGCGATGCTGGCCGATATCGCCGCGTCGCAGGTTCGCACCGTCGTGGTGGGTCATGGCGTCAGCGGCGCCGTGCTGCGCGGCCTCAATCTCGGCCTCGATGCGCGGGCGATGTTCGTCCTGGAAAAGCCGCAGGACGCCTTCTTCCGCCTGCTCACCGGCCGCGAGGAACGGATCGAGTCGCTGTTTTAGCTCAGCCGCGGGCCAGCCGCGCCGTGCGGCCGCAGCCGCTGGCTTCGGTGATGGTGAGCACGCCGCCCTGGCTGCTGACGTTCAGCTTGCCACCGCGCCGGTCGGCGGCGCCCTTCACCGAGGCGACCGCCATCAGCGAGAACGTGCCCGGCTTGGCCAGGCCATGGATCTGCCACAGGCCGGGTGTCGGCGCGGGCGGCGCGGTTTTCTTGGGATTGGGCACCGGGCCGCGCGCCGTGGCGTCGGTCGCGGTGCCGTCGACGATGCCTGCTTCGATGAACAGCGTGTATTCGAGCGGCGCGTTGCACGAACCGCCGTCGCTCGTGCCACGCCACTGGCCGTCGACGCTGGATGCCGGAGCGGGCGCGGGCGCCGGCGCCTGCGCAAAGGCCGGGACCGGGGCGAAGACGAGCATCAGCAACAGGAGTCTTGTCATCGTCTTCCGAACAGCCGCTCGATGTCGGCCAGCTTGAGTTCGACGTAGGTCGGACGGCCATGATTGCACTGGCCGGAGTGCGGCGTCGCCTCCATTTGTCGGAGCAGCGCGTTCATCTCCTCGACCGTGAGCCGCCGCCCAGCACGCACCGAGGTGTGGCAGGCGAGCGTGCCGCACACCTCTTCCACCTTCTCCTTGAGCGACAGGTGATCGCCCATCTCGGCCAGTTCGTCGGCGAGGTCGCGCACCAGACCCTGGATGTCGGCCTCGCCCAACAGTGCAGGCGTCTCGCGCACGACGACGGCGCCGAGGCCAAACGGCTCCAGCACCAGACCCATGTCGGCGAGCTCGGCGGCGCGCTGTGTCAGCCGCCGCGCGCCGTCCTCGCCCACCTCGACGACCTCGGGCAGCAGCAGGGCCTGGCGCTTCACGCCTTCGGTTTCGAGCTGGTTCTTGAGCTTCTCGTGCAGCAGGCGCTCGTGGGCGGCGTGCTGGTCGACGATCACCACACCGTGGTCGGTCTGGGCCACGATATAGGTCTCGTGCAGCTGCGCCCGCGCCACGCCCAGCGGGTAGTTGCCGTTGGCGATTTCTCCAGTCGGCGTCTCGACCCGCGCCGACAGGCTGTCGAGCGGCGCCATGAATTGCACTGCCGCTTCCGCCAGGCCGCGGGGGATCGTCGAGCCCGTCCAGCCACCACCGCCCCTGCTTTGACCCAGTGGCAGAGCATTGGAATAGCCGGTGTGTGGCCGGAAGGCGCCCAGCGCTGCATCCGACACCGTCGTGCTGGCGCGATGGCCGGCAGCGCTGAGCGCGGTGCGCAAGGCGCCGACGATCAGGCCGCGCACGATGCCGGCGTCGCGGAAGCGCACCTCGGTCTTGGCGGGATGGACATTGACGTCGACCATCTCGGAGGGCGCCTCGAGGAACAGCGCCACCATGGGGTTGCGATCGCGCGCCAGGAAATCCTGGTAGGCGCCGCGCACCGCACCGGCCAGCAGCTTGTCGCGCACCGGCCGGCCGTTCACGAACAGGTATTGATGCTGGCTGGTCGGCCGGTTGAGCGTCGGCAGGCCGGCGAAGCCGGTGAGCCGAAAGCCCTCGCGGTTGGCGTCGATCGCCAGCGCGTTGTCGGCGAACTCGCGGCCCATGATCGCGCCCAGCCGCTCCAGCCGCGCCGCGCCGGAATTTTCGAGCAGCGACGGGGGGGCCGCCGGCAGGTCGATCAGCGTGCGCTCCTCGCTTTCCAGGCGGAAGGCGATCTCGGGATGGGCCATGGCCAACCGGCGCAGGGCGTCGGCCACCTGGCCCGACTCGGTGCGCGGCTCCTTCAGGAACTTCAGCCTGGCCGGCGTGGCGAAGAACAGCTCGCGCACCTCCACCCGCGTGCCGGCCGGATGGGCCGCGGGCTTGGGTTTGCTTTTCGCGCCGCCGTCGATCTCCAGACTCCAGGCCGTGTCGGCGCCGGCCGGCCGCGAGGTGATGGTGAAGCGGCTTACCGAAGCGATCGAGGGCAGCGCCTCGCCGCGAAAACCGAGGGTGCGGATATGGCTGAGATCGTCGTCGGGCAACTTCGACGTGCAGTGCCGCTCGACGGCGAGCTGCAGCTCTTCGGGCGTCATGCCGACACCGTCATCGACCACCGAGATGAAGGTGCGGCCGCCCTCCTTCAGGGTGACGGCGATGCGGTGCGCGCCGGCGTCGATGGCATTTTCCACCAGCTCCTTGACGGCGCTCGCCGGGCGCTCGACCACCTCGCCCGCGGCGATGCGGTTGACCAGGGTGGAGGGAAGGCGACGCAGCGCGCTCATCAGGCGCGCAGTCTACGTCCGCCGCCTTGCGGAAAGATACTGGCGGGTAACGACCTTGCCCTCCTCGACAGCGGGCTGGTCGAAGGCATCGATGCCCCAAAGCTCGGCGGCGAAGATGGTTTCCAGGATGTAATGCATCATCAGCGCGCCCATCGTCCGTTCGTCGATGCGGTTGATGCGCATGACGCGCGTCGGCCGGCCCGCCTTGACCAGGGTCGCCGCCGTGGCGTCGGCCTCGGCCAGCAAGAGATCGCCCATGGTGTGGCCCGTGAGGTAGCTCAGTGCGCTGTCGCCGCCGAGCGCGGCGGCCGAGAGCAACGCGCCCTGTCCTGCCGTGTCCTGGATCAGCAGCGTGAACAGCTTGTCGGCCGGGCCGCCGAGATAGAGCTGGACCTGGCTGTGCTGGTCGACCGTCCCCAGTGCCACCGCCGGCGTCGTGCCGCAGCCCTCCTTGCCCAGGCTCTCGGCCCAGATCTGGCGATACCAGAAGGCGAAGGTGTTGAGCCGGTCGACGTAGGGCATCAGCACCGTGATATTGAGGCCGCGTTCGCGCGCCAGGCCGACCGAGAGTGCCGCCCCGATCGCGGGGGCCAGATTGGTGGGATCGTTGGCCGCCAGGGCGGGATCGAGCACGGACGCCGCGCCCTCGCGGACGGCGGCGCAGTCGAGTCCGGCGATCATCGCCGGCAGCATGCCGACCAGCGACAGCGCCGAATAGCGCCCGCCGACCTTGGGATCATGGTCGAGAATGGTACAGCCGAGCCGGCTCGCCAGCCGCCGCAGCGGATTGTCGGTCGCCTCGGTGATGGCGATGACGTGGGCGCCAAGCGACGACCCGCCGAGCTTCGCTTCCATCCCTTCCAGCACGGCAAAAAGCTGGACGAGCGTTTCCGGCGTGCCGCCGGACTTGGAGATGGCGATGAAGCCCGTGCGATCGAGCGGCAGGCGACCCAGCAATTCGGCGTAGGTCGCGGGATCGACGTTGTCCATGAACCACAGCTTGGGCCGGCCCTTGATGGGGCCGAACCCCTGGTCCTTCAGCGCCACCAGCGCCTTGCCGCTGAGACTGGAGCCGCCCATGCCCATGACAACGACGTGCTCGAATTTGGCGAAGCGGTCGGCGTGCGGCCGGAGCGCCGCCAGATCGTCGCGCCGTGCCGGCAGGTCGAGCAGCGGCAGCGTGCCATCGGCCCTCCAGGCGCGCAGCCGGTCGAGGGCGGGCCGCAGCTTGACCAGCTCGCGGTCGAGCGAGGCGCGCGACAGGCCCTTGGCGCCGACGGAGGTATCGAGCGCGTCGTCGATGACCTGGGTGTAGTGCATGAGCGCGATCTTCAGTTTTCCGCCGCCAGGCCGAGCGGCTTGCCGACGACGATGGTGGTGAGCGCTTCGTCGCGCAGCAGGCGGCGGGCGACCCGGCGCACGTCGTCGAGCTTGACCGCGCCGATCAGCGCCGTGCGCTTGTCGAGATGGTCGCGCGGCAGGCCGTCGACCTGCAGGGACTGCAGCAGGCCCGCGATCGAGCCCGACGAATCGAGCGACAGCGCCAGCGCGCCGCTGAGATAGGTCTTGGCGTCGGCAAGTTCCTGCTCACTCACACCCTCGCCGCGCAGCCGCACCAGCTCGCCGCGGATCAGCCGAACCGCCTCGGCGACGCGCTCGTTGGCGCTGCCGGTCGAGATCACCAGAAGCGAGGCCTTGCGATAGGTCCGCAGCCCGCTGCCGACGCTGTAGGCCAGCCCGCGCTTTTCGCGCACCTCGTTGAACAGCCGCGACTGCTGGCCGCCGCCCAATATGTGGTTCAGCACCAGGGCGGCGTACCAGTCGGGATCGTCGCGGGCGATGCCGGGCAAGGTCATCTGCACCGAGCTCTGCGGCACGGCGCGATCGACGATGATGGTGCGCGGCTTGGTGGTCGGCGCCCATTCGGGCGGCAGCGGCTTCAGCTCACCCGCCGGCAGGCTGCCGAAAGTCCGATCGAGCTGGCGCGCCAGTTCGGCGGCGTCGATGTCGCCGACCGCCGACACGACCAGCCCGCTGCGTGTCAGCAGTAGGGCGGCGCGGCGCCGGAGGTCGTCGGGCGTCAGCGCCTTCAGGCCCTCTCGCACACCCTCCGAATTGGCGGCATAGGGATGGCCCGCGAACACGGTCGCCATCATGGTCCGCGCCGCGACCGACGAGGGCCGCTGGCTTGCCTGGTTGAGGTTGGCGATGAACTGGGCGCGGCGCTGCTCGACCATCTCGAGGTCGAAGCGCGGCTTGGCGAGCGCCAGCGCCAGAAGATCGAAGCCTTCCCGGCGGGTGGCCGACAGAACGCGCAGCGAACCGCTCAGCCGGTCGAGCGTGGCGCTGAAGCCGAGCGAGGCCGAGGCATCCTGCAGACGCTGGCGGAAGGCCTGCGACGGGAAGGGGCCGGCGCCATCGGTCAGCATGGCCGCCGCCATGCTGGTGACGCCCTTGCGGTCCTCCGGCTCCGACGCGGTGCCGCCGGGGAAGGAGAAGGACAGCGCCACGACCGGGGTGCTCTTGTCCTCGACCAGCCAGGCCTTGATGCCGAGCGGTGTGGTGATTTCCTTGATCTCGACCGCACCGGCACCCGACGCGGGCAGCCCGGCGATCAGTCCGAGCAGGGCAGCGAGGATGCCGCGCGTCATCTTCATCGGCTGCCTTCCGCCGGAGTCAGCAGGGAGGTCACCGCGCCGTCCTCGCGCCAGACATGGCGGGCGGCGGCCAGGACGTCGGCCGGCGTGACGGCGGAGATACGGGCGGGCCAGCCGTCGATGTCGGCCACGGTGCCGCCGGTGCTGAGTGCGGCACCGTAAAGACGCGGGCCGCTGGCCAGTGAATCCTGGGAGTAGATCGCCGCGGCGAGAAGCTGGTTCTGCGCCCGCTCGACTTCTTCGGCCGTGACGCCGCCATCGAGCAATTTCTTCATCTCGTCGGCAACGGCGCTGTCGATCTCCGCCACGGTCCGCTGCTGCGCCGGATGCACGCCCAAACCGAAGCTGGCGAGGCCGAGGCTGGCCGGGCTGTAGCCGGCCGAAGCCGACAGGGCGAGCTTGCTGTCGACTACCATCGCGCGCCACAGCCGACTGGTCTCGCTGCCGCCGAACAGGCGGGCCAGGACCTGCAGGGCGTAGGCGTGCCGCGTCTCGCCGACGCGACGGGACGGCGCCAGATAGTCGCGCGACCAGCCCGGCTCGACGACCCGCGCATCGGCGCGGACCACCCGCTGCGGCAGCCCCGTCCCGCCCTCGGACGGCCGCCGGCGCGGCGCGACAGGGCGGTTCGGGATCGGTCCGTAATGTCGTTCGGCGAGCTTGCGCACCGAATCGGGCGTGGCGTCGCCCGCCACGATCAGCACGGCATTGTTGGGGGCGTAGTGCCTGCGATAGAAGGCCGTGAGTTCGTTGACGCCGAGCTTCTTGATGTCGTCGGCATAGCCCACGACCGGCATGCCGTAGGGCTTGTGCCGGCCGAACAACTGCTCGCGCACCGCTTCGTCAAGCAGCGCCGCCGGCACGTTGTCGGTGCGCATGCGGCGTTCTTCGAGCACGACCTGGCGCTCGGGGATCAGCTCCTTCTCGACGATGCGCAGGTTGGCCATGCGATCGGCTTCCATGCGCATGATCAGTTCGAGCCGGTCGGACGCGATGGTCTGGTGGTAGCCAGTGATGTCGAAGTCGGTGAAGGCGTTGTCGCGCCCGCCGTTGCGCGAGACGATGCGCGAAAACTCGGTGGGGGCCAGGGCCGCCGTGCCCTTGAACATCATGTGCTCGAGAAAATGCGCGATGCCGGTCTGGCCGAACACCTCGTCGGCGCCGCCGACCTTGTAGATCACGACCTGGGTGACGATCAGGCCGCGGCTCGACGGCAGGACGATGACCTGCAGCCCGTTGGCCAGGAAAAAGGTCTCGGACGGGCGCCGTCCGACGGCGAGCAGCTTGGCAAGCGCAGGACCCGGGCTGGCGAGCGCGGTGCCCGCCATGAGGCCGCCGACAATGGCGCGGCGGCTCAGCATCGATGCGGGCTCAGAAGATGCCTTCGAGCAGCCCGCGCTTGCGCCGCGTGATGGTCGGCGTCGGCGCCGTCGTGGGCTGGCCCGCAGCCTGCGCGTCGCGCAGGCGCTGCTGCTCCTTGGCCGGGTCGATGACCGTGCCGGGCGGCGGCGGGTCCTGCCAGAAGATCAGGCTGTCGATGAAGCCCTTGTTGCTGTCGGCCAGCACGCGGGTGTCGGTGTTGACGCGGCTGCGGATGTTGGGATCGACGCCGCCCTGGCTGGCGCGCGCGACCAACGCCGATTCGGAGGGCCCGGTGCCGCCTGGCGGCGCTGCCCCGCCGGGACCGCGCGGCTGGACGCGGCCGGCCATGACGGGCGAGAGCGCCTCCTTGGCCTGGTCGGACGGTGTCGTTTCCTGCGGCCGCGGCTCGCCCGGGCGGGGCGGTCGCAGCTCGGCGTTGGGTGGCATGGTGAGCGGAGAATGCGAGACGATCTTGAATTCGTCAGGCGAGACCTTCTTGGCGCCGCCGAGATTTTCGAAGGCGCTGCAGCCGCCCAATCCGAGGGCGCCGAGGGCGATCAAGGTCGCCGGAATGAAAATAGTCCGTCTCATCGTCCGTCCTTCGGAGGTCGGTTCTGTCCGCCGATCATGGCCGTATCAGGGCGTACGTTGTCTATCGCCGATCAGGGAATCGATGAGCATCAGCCCCACTCCCACCACGATCGCCGAATCGGCGACGTTGAACGCCGGCCAGTGCCACTGCCGCACATGGAAATCGGCAAAATCGAACACCGCTCCCCAACGCGCGCGATCGATAACATTGCCGATAGCGCCTCCCATGACAAGGCCGATACCCCAGCCGGTGAGGGCCCGGTCGGTTCGTCGCAGCCAGACGAACAGCCCGACGCATACCGCCACCGCCACCGCCGACAGGACCCACGACGGCAGGGCGCGGTCGCCGCCCAGCAGGCCGAAGCTCACGCCGCGGTTCCAGACGATTACCAGGCGGAAAAAGTCGTCGAATACCGGCACCACGGCGCCCACTTTCGTGAGGTAACGCAGCAGCCACTCCTTGGAGCCCTGGTCGACGACCAGGGTCGCCGCAGCCAGGATCATGGCGTGGCGATCGATCGGTCTCATGATTTTTCCACAGCCTGTTCGCAGCGTTTGCACACCAGCGGATGGCGGGCCGACTTGCCGACCTCCTCCAGCACCTGCCAGCACCGTGCGCATTTTTCGCCCGGGGCGAGCGCGGGCACCACGGCCACGCCCGCGACGTCGGGCAGCGTGAAGGCGCCACCCGGTCCCTCGCCCGCAACCAGGTCGCCGCCCGAGGTGATGCAGATCTCGGCGAGGTCGAGGCCCTTCATCGCCGCAAGATACTCCACTCCGGCATGGACGCAGGGCGCGGCCTGCAGGCTCGAGCCCATGCGCTTTTCGGCCCGCTCCAGCTCGAGCGCGCCGGTGACGACGCGGCGCAAAGCGCGGACCGTCTGCCATTTCTCGCCGAGCGCCGCATCGAGCCAGACCGCCGGGATGGTCGGATAAAGGCGCAGATGCACGCTCTCGGCGGCGCCGTCCGGCACGTCGTTCGGTCGGGCGAGCCACGCCTCCTCGGCGGTGAAGCAGGTGATGGGGGCGAGCCACGCGGTCAGGAACGAGAAGACTTCGGCCATGACCGTGCGCGCCGCCCGCCGGCGCAGCGCTGCCGGCGCATCGCAATAGATCGCGTCCTTGCGGATATCGAAATAGAACGCCGACAGGTCGACGGTGCAAAAGGTATGCAGCTCGGTGGCGATGGTGTGGAAATCGTAATCGTCGACCGCCTGGCGAATGACGGCGTCGAGCTCGGCCAGGCGATGCAGCACCCAGCGCTCCAGCTCCGGCATCTCGGCAGGCGCGACGCGCTCGGCGGCACTGAAGCCGTCGAGGCTGCCGAGCAGGTAGCGCAGCGTGTTGCGCAGCCTTCGATAGGCTTCGGCCTGGTGCTTCAGGATCTCCGGCCCGATGCGCTGGTCTTCGGTGTAGTCGGTGCCGACCACCCACAGCCGCAATATGTCGGCACCGTACTGGTCGCACACCGTTTGTGGCGCGGTGATGTTGCCCAGCGACTTCGACATCTTGCGGCCCTGCTCGTCGAGCGTGAAGCCGTGCGTCAGCACGCCGTCATAGGGCGCACGGCCGCGCGTGCCGCAGCTTTCCAGCAGCGAGGAATGGAACCAGCCCCGATGCTGGTCCGAGCCTTCGAGGTACAGATCGGCCGGCCACTTGAGCGCGGCGTTGCCCTCGAGCGTGAAGGCGTGGGTGCAACCCGAATCGAACCAGACGTCGAGGATGTCCGTCACCTGCTCGAAATCCTGGGCCTTGTACTTGTTGCCGAGGAAGCGCTCGGGCGGGCTCTCGAACCACACATCGGCGCCCTCGGCCTTGAACGCCTCGACGACCCGGCCCATCACCTCGGGATCGCGCAGCGGCTCGCCGGTCTCCTTGTTCACGAACACCGCGATCGGCACGCCCCAGGCGCGCTGGCGCGACACGTTCCAGTCGGGCCGCGTCTCGATCATGCTGCGCAGGCGATTGTAGCCGGCGCGCGGCACGAAGCGCGTCGCATCGATTGCCGCAAGGGCCTTCTCGCGCAGAGTGCCGCCGATCTCGGCGATCGGCTTGTCCATGGCGATGAACCATTGCGGCGCGTTGCGGAAGATCACCGGCGCCTTGGATCGCCACGAATGCGGATAGGAATGGGTGATGCGGCCCGAGGCGAGCAGCTTGGCCGCCGTGTCGAGCGCCTCGGTCACGGCGCGGTTGGCCGGGCCCTTCTTGCCGAACGGCGTGTAGACCTGGAGGCCGGCGAACAGCGGCACATGCGGAAAGTAGCTGCCGTCCTCGGCGACCGTCTCCGGCACTTCCACGCCGTTGGCGATGCCCAACTCATAGTCGTCCGCACCGTGGCCGGGCGCGATATGGACGAAGCCAGTGCCGGCATCGGCGGTGACGAAACCGCCGGCCAACAAACGCACGTCGAACTCGTAGCCCTGGCCGCGCAACGGATGGGCGGCGACCAGGCCTTCGAGATCGGCGGCGGCGAGGTCGGCCACCACCTTGGCCGTGAATTTGCCGGCCTCGGCCACGGCGCCGACCAGCTCCTTGGCGAGCACCATCTTCTCGCCCACTACCGCGCGGCTGCCCTCGCCCACCGCCGACACTTCGACCAGCGCGTAGGCGATCTCGGGCCCGTAGGCGAGCGCGCGATTGCCCGGGATTGTCCAGGGCGTGGTCGTCCAGATCACCACCGCAGCGCCGTCGAGCTTGCCGCCCTTGGATTTCAACACCGGGAAGCGGACATGGACGGTGTCGGACGTATGGTCGTGATACTCGATCTCGGCTTCGGCGAGCGCGGTCTTCTCGACCACGCTCCACAGCACCGCCTTGGAGCCCTTGTAGAGCCCGCCATTCATCAGGAACTTGCCGAGCTCGTTCACGATCGTGGCCTCGGAGCTGTAGGCCATGGTCGAGTAGTAATTGTCCCAATCGCCGTCGACGCCCAGACGCTTGAACTCCTCGCGCTGAACGCCGATCCAGTGATCGGCGAAGGCGCGGCACTGGCGGCGGAACTCGCCGACCGGCACCTGGTCCTTGTCCTGCTTCTTGGCGCGGTACTCCTCCTCGATCTTCCATTCGATCGGCAGACCGTGGCAGTCCCAGCCCGGCACGTAGTGGCTGTCCTTGCCCAGCATCTGCTGGGTGCGGCTCACCAGGTCCTTGAGGATCTTGTTGAGCGCGTGGCCGATATGAAGGTTGCCGTTGGCGTAGGGCGGGCCGTCATGCAGGACGAACTTCGGCCGGCCCTTGCTCTCGGCGCGCAGGCGCTCGAACAGCTTCATGTCGGCCCAGCGCTGCAGCAGCTCCGGCTCCTTCTTGGCGAGGCCGGCGCGCATGGGGAACTCGGTTTTCGGCAGGAAAACGCTGGATTTATAGTCGGTTGTCACGGGCAACTCGGTGCAAAAGGAGCGATGGGCGACCGCCGGAACGGCGGTCACAAACAGGCAGGACGACCCGGCCGCGGTCAGCGGACCGGGCGGATAATTCGCTCCTGGAGGGCTCCGATAGTCATAGGGCGGGCAATCTAGGGATGGGGGTGCAGAGGGTCAAGGCGGCGACCCTTGACGTTTCCCGGCCCCTCTTCAGACAATCGTGGCACTGCCGGACAAGCGGGCCGGCGATTTCCTCCTCCACTGGCGGACCCCCTTCACCGGGGAACGGGCCGTCTGCTCACGCAGCAACAGCATGGAGAGAAGACATGTCCTTCTGGACAGAATTGCGCGTGCCGACGGAACAGGAGCTTCTGATCGGCTTCTACGACCTCAGCGGCTACAGGCGCTACGCCGAGACTGCCGAGCCGCAACGTTTGCTGAGCACGATGTCGGGCTACTTCGCCCTGACCGGACAAATTCTGACTGGCGCCGGCGGGTGGCTGATCAAGACACTGGGCGACGCAGGCCTGGCAGCGTTCCCGGGCGGAGCCGTCGACGCGGGCGTGTGCGCCTTCCAGGCGGTGCAGTCGCAGGGCAGCGACTGGCTCGCCCACCGCGGCTACAAGAGCCACGTCGTCGTCAAACTGCATCTGGGACCCGTCGCGATCGGCCGAGTCGGCAGCCCGGGCGAGGAGATCCTCGACGTCTACGGCAAGACGGTAAATGTCGCGGCGACGCTACCCAGCACGGGTCTCGCCATGACGCCCGCCGTGTTCCGCAGCCTTCAGCCCGAGACGCGTAAGCTTTTCAAGAAACACACGCCGCCGATCACCTATATCAACGCCGAGGACTCTCGCCCGGCGCAACGGGCACTCTGATATCGGCAAGAATCGGGCGGTGATCGGAGCCGGTGTTCGGCCCGTGTCGGCGCTCGACGATCGTACAGCCGCCGCCGACCAGGATGTGGTCGAGCGGCAGGCCGAGCCAGGCGGGCAGCCAGGTCGGCCAGGTTGGCTTGAGCGCGCCGGGCCCGAAGGCGAGTCCGGCGCGCGCCACCATCGCGCGGAACGCCGGGTTCCACGGCGTTGAATTGAAATCGCCGGCGACAATGACGCCGCCCTGTGCCTTGCCGGCAACGCTGCCGGTAGCGGCGATCGTCCGGGCGTTCGTCACCGCTTGCGCTCTGTCCCGCGGTGCGGGCGGATGGGCGACCACGAGTTGCACCGGGCCGGCGGGCGTGGCGATCGCGGCGCTGGCCAGTCGGACGAAGCTGAGCGAGGGATCGACCTGCGATTCCGCGAGCGGCAGGCGGGACAGGATCATGACTTCGCCACGGCGCAGGCCATGGCCGAAGGGCAACTGCGGCTCGAGCGCGCGCAGTGCCGACACACCTCTCGGTGTGACCTCGCAGGCCAGCAGAATGTCGGCCTTCTCCGACCTGACCCATTCGACGAGCGGTCCGAACTCCTCACTGGAGTCGAGCACATTGGCAAAGACAACGCGCAGCATGACGCCGTCGCGCGCGCCTGACGGGGAAATCGGCATCGCCCGTCTCATCGAAATCATGTTGAGCGCGCAAATCGCCAGGGCGGCGGCGCACATCGCGACCTTGAGTGCCGGCGGCCAGGTGGCGAGCAGCGCCAGCAGCGCCAGGATCAGGGCGAAGGCAGCGACATGCCGCCGAAAATGTCCGAGAAGGGCCAGGAGCCAGACGCTGGAAAAGCCCGCGACCGTGGCCAAGCCCAGCAGTGCGATCGCGCCGGCGAGGCCTGCGCTGCCGAGCGTCTCGGTCATTTCTCGCTAAAGCATGGTCTGTCCGGCTGAGGCGCGTAAACGCGCCGCGATCAGCCGGACAGACCATGCAATCAAAGGAAATGCTTCGTGCAACGCGTTTCCGGTCAAATGGAACCGCTCCGCGGTTCCATTTGACCGGAAGCCGCAATAGCGAGGATCTTCCTCGCAGCCGCGCCATCGGCCGCGATCTGTGCCTTGAGTGCGTCGAGACCGGAGAACTTCATCTCGGGCCGGATGAAGTCGACCAGGGCCGCCCGCAGGGTCTTGCCGTAGAGGTCGCCATCGAAGTCGAACAGGTGGATCTCGAAATTCTCCTGCAGCTTGCCGACCGTCGGCCGCTTGCCGAGGTTGGCCACGGCGTCGCGCCATGTGTCGGCGACCAGCACACGCACCGCATAGACGCCGAAGCGCGGCCGCAGATGCTCGCCCAGGCCGACATTGGCGGTGGGAAAGCCGATGGTGCGCCCGCGTTTGTCGCCTTGCTCGACGACGCCCTCGATTTCCCAGTCATGACCCAACAGCTCGGCCGCTTCGCTCGCCCCGCCGGCACGCAGCGCCTCGCGAATGCGGGTCGAGGAATAGATCTCGCCCTCGCGCATCACCGGATCGAGCACGGTGACGCCGAAGCCCTTCTTCGCGCCCTCGGCGCGCAACCTCTCGACGTTGCCGCTGCGGCGTGCGCCAAAGGTGAAATCGTAGCCGCACACGACATGGCGCGCGCCGAGCCCGCTGAGCAGCACGTCGTCGATGAAGGAGTCGGCGGAGAGGGCCGCGAACGCCGCATCGAAACGCTGCTCCAGCACGGCCTCGACGCCGTGTTGCGCCAGAAGCCGGCGCTTGGCCGGCGGCAGGGTGAGCCGGAACGGGCCGGTGTCGGGCACGAAGAAGCGCCGCGGATGGGGCTCGAAGGTGAATGCCACGACGGGCGCGCCGAGCGCCTTGGCGTACCGCGCGGTCTCGGCGAGCAGCGCCTGGTGGCCCCTGTGCACGCCATCGAAATTGCCCAGCGCCACCGCCCCGCCTTTGGCAGCCGTGGGGATTTTTTCCCAGTGGTCGAAGACCTGCTTCATGCCCGAAATCACCTGACGTCGCGCCGCGGCACCAGCACGATGGCCTCACCGTCGATCACCATCTTGTCGACGTTGAAACACTGCGTCTTCAGCGTCACCCGCCGGCGCTTGTCGTCGATGGCAGTGATGGTGGCGACGGCGGTGATGGTGTCGCCGATGATGACCGGCGCCAGGAAGTTCATCGTCTGGGAGATATAGACCGCGCCCGGGCCGGGCAGCTTGGTGCCGATCACCGTCGAGATGTAGCTGGCGCTCAGCATGCCGTGGGCGATGCGCTGGCCGAAGCGCGTAGTGTGCGCAAAGCCGTCGTGCAGATGGATCGGGTTGGTGTCGCCCGACACGCCGGCGAAGGCCACGATGTCGGCGTCGGTCACGGTGCGGCCGAACATGGCCGACTGGCCGATCTTGAGATCCTCGAGAAAGAGGCCGTTCATGGCCTCGAAAGTCTGCGTCACGCCGCGCTCTCCCCGTTGCCCCGCCCATTGTCCCACTTTTGCGCGGCCCTCTTACCATGCGCCCCCCCTTATCACGCATGGGGGCCTATGCCACAGTCCGCTGAATGGCTGTTCACATGTCCAGCGAGGCCGATCTGGTGGCCTCCGCGCTCGCCCAGGCGGCCGGCCGGCATTTCGGTGGCGTTGCCAGGATCGAGAACATGAGCCGGGAGTCCGGCGGCGCGTCGCGCCAGACCTGGAGCTTCGACGCCGTCGTGAACGGCGAGCGCCACGAGCTGATTCTGCGGCGCGATCCGCCGACGGCAACGACGAGCGAGCGCGCGGGCTCGCTGGAGCGCGCCATCGAATTCCGCGTGTTGCGTGCTGCCTTTGGGGCCGGGGTGCGCGCACCCGAAGTGCTGTTCGAGCTGACGCCGGAAGACGGGCTGGGCGATGCCTATGTGATGCGCCGCATCTCGGGCATTGCGATAGCGCGCAAGCTGCTGCGCGATCCGCCTTATGCCGCCGCGCGCCGGCTGATCGCCGGGCAACTCGGCGAGATCCTGGCGCGCATCCACGCCGTCGACATCAAGGGCCTGCCGGGACTCGCGCACCGCGAGGCTGCCGACCACATCGCCAGCCTGCGCGGCCAGCTGGATGCCCTAGGCACCGCGCAACCGGTGTTCGAGCTGGCGCTTTCCTGGCTTGAGCGGCGCAAGCCTGCACCGACACCAACGCCCGTGCTGGTGCACGGCGACTTCCGCACCGGTAACTATCTGGTCGACGAATCGGGCGTGACGGCGATCCTCGATTGGGAGGGCGCGCACCTCGGCGATCCGATCGAGGATCTCGGCTGGCTGTGCGTGAAGAGTTGGCGCTTCGGCTCGGTCGACAAGCCAGCCGGCGGCTTCGGCAGCCGCGAGGAATTATGGACTGCCTATCAGCGTGCCGGCGGCCGCAAGGTCGATCCGGCACGCGCGCAATGGTGGGAGGTCTTCGGCACCGTACGGTGGGGCATCATCTGTCACACGCAGGCATGGAAGCATCTCTCCGGATCGCTCAAGTCCATGGAAATGGCATCGATTGGCCGGCGTGCCGTCGAGACCGAGGTCGACCTGCTGCAACTGTTGAAGAGCGGAGCCTGAAATGGCCCAGGACCGGCCCACCGCATCGGAGTTCCTGGCCGCCATCACCGACTTCCTGCGCGAGGAAGCAACACCGGTGCTCGATCGAATCGATCCGCGACTGGGCTTCCAGATGCGGGTGGCGGCCAATTCGCTCGCCATCCTGGAACGCGAATGGCGGCTGGGGCCCGCCGCCGACGCACGCGAGCAGGAACGGCTCGCCAAACTGCTGGGCCGCCGAGGCACGCTCGACGAACTCAACCGCGAACTGGCGCGCCAGCTCCGCACCGGCGAACGGGACGAACGCGACGCCGCCCTGATGGCCCACCTCGAGGCCACGGTCGCCGACAAGATCGCCATCGCCAACCCGAAGTGGCGCTAGGGCGCGGCTGGCCGCGCCGACGTGCTGCTGGCGCGCAGACGCGGCTTGAGCAACCCTTCGGCAGCGGCCGTACTATTGGACATGGCAAGCGCTGCCGGCGGGGACTAAATTTCGTCCATGATCACCGTGAACGCCCTCTCCGAAATTGCCGCCCTCATGGGCGACCCGGCGCGCGCCTCCATGCTGCAGCTCCTGATGGACGGCCGCGCCCACACCGCGTCCGATCTCGCGATCACCGCCGGCATCACGGCGCAGACTGCGAGCGGACATCTTTCACGCATGGTCGAGGCCAACCTGCTGACCGCCCGCGCCCAGGGCCGCAACCGCTTCTATCGCCTGGCCTCGGGCGACGTGGCGCACGCCATCGAATCGTTGGAGGCGCTGGCCGGCACACGGGGCCCGCCGGCCTCGCAGTCGGCAGCCTGGCGGCGCGATCCGGATCTGCGCTTCTGCCGAACCTGCTACGACCATCTGGCGGGCCAGGTCGGCATCGCCGTCACCGATGCGCTGACCCAGCGCGGCCATCTCGAACCCAAGGGGCCCCGCGACTGGCGGCTGACCGATTCGGGCGACCTGTTCTGCCGCCGCATCGGCGTCGACATACCGGGCGCGCGGCGGGCCGGCAGCCGTCACTTCGCGCGGCAATGTCTCGACTGGAGCGAGCGCCGGCCGCACATCTCGGGCGCGCTGGGGGCTGCGATCGCCGACACCTTCTTCAAGCGTGGCTGGGCCGAGCGCCTGCGCCGCGGCCGCACCGTCAGGCTCACCGACTCAGGTCGTCGGGCCCTCACCAGTCAATTTGGGGCCAGCCACTTCGGCGCCTCGGTCTAGGCGCGCCTTGTCGAAGGCCAGGCCATCGCCTGACGGGATCTTGGCGATCGAGGAGGCGCGCAGGATCTTCTGCTCGCCCACCGTCAGATAGATATTGGTGAACAGCAGCGAGCGCGTCTGGCGGACCAGCTCAGCGCGGCCTTCGACCCAGTCGCCGATCCTGGCCGGCGCCACAAAATCGAAGGTCATGCTGACGGTCGGCAGGAATTTGCGCAGGCCGACCAGGGCGCCGCCGCCCATGGTGCCCACCAGGTCGGCCACCGTCATCATCATGCCGCCGTGCAGGCCGCCCGCCGGGTTGCACATGTTCTGTTGCACGCGAAAACCCATGACGAACTCGTCGCGCGTGCCCTTCTCGCCGCGCCTGGCGTAGAGGGTGCCGATGAGGCTGTTGAAGGTGGGATCGGGCCGGCCGCGGTCAAAGTCGATGCGCAGGAATCCGGCGGGTGGAGCATCGTCGATCAAAGCTGGCTCCGGATGTTGGTCGGGCGCAGTCGGCTCAGCAGCGAGAAGGAGCCGAGTGCACCCAGCACGTCGCGGCGCGGACCATAAAGGCGGCCGCGGACCTGCGCCACATGCTCGTCATGACCCATCACCTCGGCTTCGGCCTGCAGCCAGTCGCCGACCCTGCCCGGTCCGAGATAGTCGAGCGAGAGCCGGAGCGTCACGCAGCGGCGTTGCAGGGTGTGGAACACCGTGCTGCCCATCGCCGAATCGAGGAAGGCCGCAAGCATGCCGCCATGGACGATACCGAGCGTATTGGCGTGCGGCGGCCCCGGCAGGAAGCCGCGGATGAGACGGCCGTCCTCGATCTTCTCGAACCACGGCCCGTTGGCCGCCGCAAATCCGATCGCCTCTGTCAGTTCACGAAAGCCGGGAGGAATGGGCACACCGCCATCTTAGGCGATGCCCGTCAGCAAGACGAGGCCGTAGCCGACATAGTAGGAGGCAAGCACGGTGATGATGCGGCTCGACCAGACCCGGAACTGCTTGTCGCTCAGTCTCTCGAGCAGAAGCTTGCCGAGCGACGTGCCGATCATCGACGAGGCGATCGCGACGCCCAGGAACCACGGCTCGACCTCGCCGACTTCGGCGACCAGCGCGCCGAAATAGACGAGCTTGAAGCCGTGGCCGAACACCTGGCACGACGCCTTCGTTGCGATGATCTGCCGGCGCTCGAGCGGTGAGCGCAGGAACATGGTGTCGAGCAGCGGCCCGGTGACGCCGGTCAGCAGCATCAGCATCATCGACAGGAGGCCGGTGGTTGCCACCTGCGCCGGCCCGAAGCTGCGCGGCAGGATACGTTCGGGAATGGCGCGGATGATGAAGGGCGACAGCCCGAGCATCAGCAGCGCGATCGCCTTGTCGGGCACGTAGAGCCAGATCGACCACAGGCCGACCGCGACCAGGCAGCCCGCGACGTAGAAGGCCGTGCTCTTCCACTCGATGTACCGCCACCACAAGAGCGCGCGCCAGCCGTTGGAGGCCATCTGCGTGATGGCGTGCAGGACCATGGCGGTGGGCAGCGGGAAGACCACCAGCAGGACGCCGATCAGGATCAAGCCGCCGGCCATGCCGAAAATCCCCGACAGGAAGGCCGTGCCGATCATCAGAACCGAGAGGCTCGCCGCCATGAGTGCCGTCATGGAGGCGAACCTAAAGGCAGCTTATGCAGCGTTCAAATATATGATAAGTGTCATTTCCATATTAATTTAATATGGTCATGGAACTCCGCCACCTCCGCTATTTCGTCGCCGTGGCCCACGAGGGCCACATCACGCGCGCGGCGGAGAGACTTCACATGCAGCAGCCGCCGCTCTCCCAGCAGATCCGCGCGCTCGAGCGCGAGATCGACGCCACCCTGTTCGTGCGCCATCCGCGCGGCGTTGCGCTGACCGACGCAGGCCGTTCGTTTCTGGCCGACGCCGAGGCGATCCTGGCGCAGGTCGAGCATGCCACGCGCCGTGCGCAACGGACGGCACGCGGCGAGACCGGCCGCATCGCCGTGGGCTTCACCACCTCGGCGCCGTTCCATCCCGTCGTCGCACGCGCCATCCGCGAGTTTCGTGTCAGGCGGCCGGACGTCTCCTTCGTGCTGGAGGAGACCGGCTCGAGCGAGTTGGTGGGCGGCCTGCGCGAGGAGCGGCTCGACATCGCCTTCATCCGTTCGGGCCTGGCCGATCCCGAGGGGCTGGTGGTGCACGAACTGCAGGACGAGGACATGGTGGCAGCGCTGCCTGCCGGCCATCCGCTGGCCAAACGTACCTCGCTTCGCCTGAAGGACCTCGCCCGGGAGACCCTGATCCTCTATCGCCGGCCCGACGGTCGCGGACTCTACGACGTCATCATCGCGGCCTGCAGCGCGGCGGGCTTCAGCCCGCATGTCGGCCAGGAGGCGCCGCGCATCGTCTCGACGCTCAATCTCGTGGCGGCGGGACTGGGCATCACCATCGTTCCAGCCTCCTTGAGCCGCCTGCCGCTGGAGGGTGTAACCTACCGGCCGCTCAAGGGCCGGCCAGCGGTGAAGGTGCCGCTCAATCTGGCCTGCCGCCGCAACGAAAGTTCGGCGGCGGTGCTGGCCTTCATCGACCTGGTGAGGAAGCTGGCATGAACCCCATCAAGACCCCCATTATCAAGACCATCGGCCACTCCAACCAGCCGATCGACCGCTTCGTGGGTCTTCTGAAGGCCGGCGGCGTCGAGGTGCTGATCGACGTGCGCTCCACACCCTACTCGCGCCGCTTCCCGCAATTCGGCCGCGAACGGCTGACGGCGAGCCTCACCGGCGCCGGCATCCTCTATCGCTACGAAGGCGCAGCGCTTGGCGGCAAGCCGCCAATCGACAAGTCCGGAGCCGGCGCCAGCTACGACGACCTTGCCAACCGGCCGGCGTTTACGGCGGCACTCGACCGCCTGGTCCAGGGAGCGGCCGACGCCACGCTTTGCCTGATGTGTGCGGAGAAGAACCCGCTCGACTGCCACCGCACGGTGCTGGTGTCGCGGCGTCTGGCCGAGCGCGGCGTGGTCATCGAGCATCTGCTGGCCGACGGCCGCAGCGAGCCGCATCGGGCGATCGAGGACAAGCTCCTGGCCAGCAACGATCCCGACGGCCCCGACCTTTTCACCAAGCAGGAAGACCGCGCCACGCTTCTGGCGCGCGCCTGGCAGGCACGGGAGAAGGCGATGAAGGGCAAGTCGGCATGACGGCGGCAGACGAACGCCGCTGGCCCGACGTGATCCTCGTCAACGGCTCGTCGAGCGCCGGCAAAACCACGCTCTGCCGGGCGCTGCAGTCGGAAATCCTCCAGCCCTATCTCGTCGTCGGCTTCGACGACTTCATCTTCATGTCGGCGCCCCGCTACTACCGCGGCACCGACACCGGCCGGCAGACCGAGCGCGACGCCTTCACGGCGCTCGGCGTCGAGATGGCGATCACCTCGCCCCCTGGCGCGCCGCCGCGCGCCGTGGCGAGATTCGGTCCAGTGTTCCGCCGCATTCTCGACACGATGGCCCCGACGGTGCGCACGCTGGTCGATGGCGGCAACAAGGTCATCTTTGATCATGTCCTGCACGACGAGGCCATGCACCAGAGCTGCCTGAAGGCCTTCGCCGGGCTCGACGTCTTCAAGGTCGGCGTCACCTGCGCCCTCGATATCCTCGAAGCGCGCGAGCTCGCTCGCGGCGATCGCGTGCTGGGCCGCGCGCGCGGCCTGGTCGAACTGGTCCACGGTTTCTGGAGCTACGATCTCACGGTCGACACGGGGACGATGGACTCGCAGGGGTGCGTCACCGGGATTCTCGCGGCGCTTGGCAAGCGGCGCTAGTGCTGGCTGGGGCGCCAGGATTCGAACCTGGGAATGGAGGAATCAAAATCCTCTGCCTTACCACTTGGCTACGCCCCAGCAGGCGCGGCGGAACATAGTGATTTCACCAGGGGCGCGCTACTAGCTCGCGGCAGCGGCCGCAGCCGCCGCGGCGCGTTTCAGGAGCTCACCGTGCACGAAGTTGCCGTCGGCATAGAGCAGGGCCGAGGCGGCAGGGTCGAGGACGAGGTCGACGATCTCGCCGATATAGATCGTGTGCGTGCCGGCCGAGAGCTTCGTCACCAGCCGGCAGTCGAACGACACCGGGCAGCCCTTGAGCACCGGCGCGCCTGTGGTGAGCGCGGTCCACTCGCCCATGTCGCGGAAGCGCTCGTCGCCTTCGACGCCATCCATGCCGGCGAAGCGCTCGGCGATCTTGCGGTGCTGCGGCGCCAGGATATTGACGCAGAAGAAGCCCGACTCGCCGATCGGGTCGTGGGCGGAGGCCGTCTTGTTGACGCATACCAGGATCTGCGGCGGCTCGGCCGACACCGAGCAGACGGCGGTCGCCGTCAGCCCGCCGCGCAGCTCGTGGTGGCGGGTGGTGATCAGGGTCACGCTGGCGGCGAGATGGCGCATGCCCTTTTTGAAGGCAGCCGCGTCGATGGTCATGCTGGGACTCTAGGGCAGGCCGGCTGCCGGCCGCCACCAGAAAGGGCCGCTAACCGCCCGGCCGGGCAGCGAAATCGCTCGCCATGCCGACCGAGTGAGGCAGCCCGCCGCGGCACACCGATCGCAACAAAACCTTCACAAGACTGACGTTCTTAACGGTTGCCCCCTCGCGGCCGGCCGCTACGGTCGGCCTTGCATGGACCAAACACTGGAAATCTCCGCCCGCCAAGCCAGTGGTCTTGCCGCCAATACTCCGCCTGATGCCGCCCTGCGGCAGATCGTGTCGGAGTGCCATGCCGACCTCCTGAGATTCCGCACCGTCGTGCTGCTCAGCCGAAGAGAGATCGGCATCCATCAGACCCGGGTGGCGCTGCGCCGCATGCGCGCCGCCTTCGGCCTGTTCCGGAACGCGGTCGAGGGTGCGGGCGATCGCCGGCGGCTGCGTTCGCTGTCGGCCGAAGCCAAGTGGCTGGCCGGAGAATGCGCGCCGGCGCGCGACCTGCAGGTATTCCTGGCCGAGACCGTGAGCGATGTGCCGCCTGTGGTGCGCCGGATCGCCAACCGGGTGGCGCGGGCCCATCTCGAGCGGGCCCGCAGCGCGCTATCGGGCGCCCGCTTCACCGCCTTCGATCGCGACCTCACGGCCTTCATCCAGGCCCCGCCGGCCAGCGGCGGTCGTCTCGGCGATTTCGGACGGCCGCTGCTCGAGCAGCGCCATGCCAAGGTCGAGCGCCGCACGCACAAGCTCGAGACGCTCGATGGCGAGCGCCTGCATCGCCTGCGCATTGCCATCAAGAAGCTGCGCTACGCTGCATCCTTCCTGCAGCCGGCCTTCGGCTCGCCCACCTTTGCGCCGACGCCGGCGAACGCCTATATCGGGGCGACGGTGCGCCTGCAGGGCGCGCTCGGCGTCCTGAACGATCGCGCGGTGGCGGCCCAGATGATAGCCGACATCGCGGTTGCGGCCCGCCCGACGGAAGACGTCGCAAAGCCGCTGCGCAAACTCGCCAAGCAGGCAGCCTCCGGCGAAAAGCAGCGCCGGCGCAAGCTGCAGCGGGCGTGGAAGCGCTTCAGGGCGGCCGGGCGGTTTTGGAAGGTGACGGCGTAGCCGCCATGACGGAGTAAAGATGACCGATACGCAGACCGCCGCCGAACAACGCATTCCCGTCACCGTGCTGACGGGCTTCCTGGGCAGCGGCAAGACCACGCTCTTGAACAAGCTGCTGCGCCGGCCGGAGCTGGCCGACACTGCCGTCATCATCAACGAGTTCGGCGAGATCGGGCTCGACCATCTGCTGGTCGAGAAATCCGACGACGAGGGCATGGTGACGCTGAACTCGGGCTGCCTGTGCTGCACGGTGCGCGGCGATCTGGTGCGCACCATGAGCGAACTGTTCCTCAAGCGCTCGCGCGGCGAAGTCAGCCAGTTCAAGCGCATGGTGGTCGAGACCACCGGCCTCGCCGACCCGGCGCCGATCCTGCACACGCTGATGACCGATCCCCTGCTCGCCTCGCGCTACCGCCTCGACGGCGTGGTGACGACGGTCGATGGCGTCAACGGCTCGAGCACGCTCGACAACCATGAGGAGGCGGTAAAGCAGGCCGCGGTCGCCGACCGCATTCTGCTCACCAAGGCCGACATCGCCGATGCAGCCCCGCTCGCGGAACTGAAGCACCGTCTGCACCATCTCAATCCCGGCGCACCGTTCCAGACCGTCGAGGCGGGAGAGATCGATCCCAACCAGATCCTCAATGCCGGGCTCTACAATCCCGAGACCAAGAGCGCCGACGTGAAGAAGTGGCTGCAGGCCGAGGCCTACGAAGGCAGCCACGATCATGGGCACGGCCATCATCATGGGCACGATCACGGCCACAAGCACGACCATGCCGAGGGCGCCGGCGCCGACCAGGATCCGCACAACGTCAACCGCCACGACGATCGCATCCGTTCCTTCTGCATGACCTTCGACGAGCCGATGAGCTGGTCGACGGTTGCCGCCGCCTTCGATGCGCTGGTGACCTATCGCGGCCCGGACTTGCTGCGCATGAAAGGCATCCTGAACGTCAAGGACACCGACAAGCCCGTCGTCGTCCACGGCGTGCAGCACGTCTTCCATCCGCCGGCGACGCTCGAGGCGTGGCCCGAGGGCGACGACCGCAAGAGCCGCATCGTGTTCATCACCCGCGACATCGGCGAGAGCACCATCCGCAAGGTCTTCGCCTCGTTCTTCGAGGCCGAGCAGAAGGGCTGGGGCCAGCAGGACCAGCAGCAGCAGTAGGTAAACCACGCTCAGCCGACGGCGGGCCACCGCGCCTGCCGCCGCATGCCGGTCGTGCGGAAGACCAGGAATCCGATGATCGCCAGGTTGGCGACGTTGAAGGCAACGCCCAGGCCGAAGGCCGGCGCGTAGTAGCCGAAATGGTCGTAGAGGAGCCCTGCGAACCAGCTGCCGAACGCCATGCCGCCCATCGCGGTGAAGAGCGTGAGCGGCATGCGCCACGAGACCTCGGCCGAGGGAAAGAGGTCGCGTATCGCCACCGAATAGGCCGGGATGATGCCGGCGAAGCCCAGACCGAAGGCCGCGGAGATCGCGAACAGGCCGACCTCGTCCTGAGTCAGCAGAAAGCAGGAGATGGCGACGGCCTGGCAGATCGAGCCGGCCATGATCGTGCGCAGGCCGCCGATGCGGTCGGCGAGCGCCCCCCAAGCCTGGCGCGCCAGGAAGGCGCAGGCCAGCATCACCGACAGCATGGCGGCACCGCGCACCGGCGTGATGCCGATGTCGCCGCAGAAGGCCACCAGATGCGCCGACGGCACCGACATCGGAATGCAGCAGCAGAAGCCCGCGATGCAGAGCAGCGCCTGTGCGAGGTTGGGATGCAGGCCCGCGACGCGATTGCTGCGCACCGCTCCGGGCGCCAGTTTGGGCGGCGGCGGCGGAAGCGGCACGGGCCTCAGCAGCAGGGTCGCGGGCAGGATGGTCGCCAGCACGACGGCGGCATAACCCAGCATGACGGCCTGCCAGCCGAGCTGGGAAAATCCCTCCTGGAAGATCGATGGCCATATGACGCCCGCGACGTACTGGCCGGACGAGATCAGGGCGATGGCGGTGCCGCGCCGGCGATCGAACCAGCGGCTGACATAGACCAGCAGCGGCGGATAGACGCCGCCGCCGCCCAGCAGCCCGACCATCAGCCCCTGGCCGACGTAGAGCGCCCACATCGAGCCCAGCGAGGAGAGCGCCAGGCCGCCGGCGATCATGCTGGCGCCGATGGCCACGGTGGCGCGCACGCCGATCCGGTCGGCCAGCCAGCCCATCAGGATGCCGCCGGCGCCGGTGCCGACCCAGACCAGGGCGCCGGCGAGCGCCAGCAGCGAGCGTTCGGTGCCCAGCGCCTCCTGCATCGGCCTCATGCCGACCACGATCAGCAGCGGCGAACCGAAGGAGATCGACAGGATGGCCAGCGTCAACCAGGCTGCGCGCCACGAGGCACGGCCTTCGACGCTGCGGCGCCCGGCGTCTTCCATCCCCTCTCCATTATTTGTTCAGTTGGTTCTAGATGGAATTGGCGTCCGCCACGAGGTCGTGGCATCACTTGGCAAAACACAGGGAGGAAATAATGCGCTGGGCGACAAGACTTGGCCTGCTGATCGCGGCCGTTACGGTTCTTTCGATATCGGCGGCCGCGCAGTCGTGGCCGACCAAGCCGGTGAAGATCGTGGTGCCGTTCGGCCCGGGTGGGCCGGCCGACATCTATGCTCGCGTCCTCGGCCACGAACTCTCGGACGTGCTGAAGCAGCCGTTCGTGGTCGAGAACAAGGCCGGCGCCAGCGGCATGATCGGCGCCGACGTCGTCGCCAAGTCGGCGCCCGACGGCTACACGCTGCTCATGATGTCCAACACGCTCACCACCAATGAGACGCTGCAGCCCAACAAGCCCTACGCGCTGATGCGCGACTTCGTGCCGGTGGTGCCGGTCAATTCGTCCGACCTGGTGATGGTGGTGAGCCCGTCGCTGCCGACCAAGACGCTGCAGGAGTTCATCGCCTATGCCAAGGCCAACCCGGGCAAGCTCTCCTATGCCTCGGCCGGGGCAGGCACGCCCTATCACCTGGCCGGCGAGCTGTTCAAGACAATGACCGGCACCGACCTTCTGCACGTGCCGTTCAAGAACAGCGGCGAGGCGCGCAACGCCATCATGGGCGGGCATGTCCAGATGATGTTCGACGCCGTCACCGCCATGAAGGGCAACATCGAGGCGGGCCAGGTGCGGGCTCTGGCGACGACGGGCGACAAGCGCTCGGCCGTCCTGCCCAACGTGCCGACGGTGAGCGAAGCGGGCGTGCCGGGCTACGAGACGACGATCTGGCTCGGCATCATGGCGCCCAAAGGCACGCCGAAGGAGGTCGTCGACCGGCTCAATGCCGAGATCACCAAGATCATCGCCAAGCCCAGCATCACGGAGGCCTGGGCCAAGCAGGGCGCGGTGCCGATGACGATGACTGCGGCGGCGTTCGGCGATTTCATCAAGGGCGACATCGACAAGTGGGCCAAGCTGATCGAGAAGGCCGGCATCAAGCTGCAATGAAGGTCCTGAGGATCCTGAGCGGCGGCGCCGCCCAGGGATTGGTGGAAGGACTGCGGGCGTCATTCGAGGCTGAGACCGGCTGCCGGGTCGAGGGCACCTTCGGCGCGGTCGGCGCCATGAAGGCGCGCCTGCTGGCGGACGAGCCGGCCGATCTCATGATTCTGAGCCGGGCGTTGATCGACGAGTTGGCGCGCGACGGCCATGTCGTGGCGGCGTCGGTGGCCGACGTCGCCACCGTCGCCACGGCGGTCGCGGTGCGCAGCGGCGATGCCCTCCCGGACATCGCCGACAAGGCCGGCCTGCGTGCCGCCCTGCTGGCGGCCGACGCCATCCATTTTCCCGACCCCGCGCAGGCGACGGCCGGCATCCATTTCGCCAAGGTGATCCGCGAGCTCGGCATCTGGGATCAGGTCGCCGGCCGGCTGAAGACGGCGCCCAACGGCGCCACCGCGATGCGCGCGCTGGCCGCATCGACCACCCGCCGACCGATCGGCTGCACCCAGGAAACCGAAATCCAGGCAACGCCGGGACTCGTTCTCGTGGCCGCGCTGCCGCCGGGGTGCGACCTGGTGACGGTCTATGCCGCCGCCGTCACCACCGGCGGACAGGCGCGAGCGGAGGCGATGGAATTCGTCGCCCGTGCGCTGTCCCGTCGCCCCGCCTGAGGATGCCGTAGCCCTCCCACCGCGGTGGGAAAACCGGCGCAAGCCCGCCTCCCCTCCCCGCGCGCCGCGTGCTAGGCCTTGGCCATGGCGAAATCCAAGGCTCCGGCTAAGGCGAACGGCGGGAACAAGCCGCTGCGCCACCTCTTCCTGATCGACGGCTCGGGCTACATCTTCCGCGCCTATCACGCACTGCCGCCGCTCAATCGGCCCGACGGCACGCCGGTCAATGCAGTGCTGGGCTTCAGCCGCATGCTGACCCAGCTTCTCGACGATCCCGAAGTCGACCATGTGGCGGTGATCCTCGATGCCGGCCGCACGACCTTCCGCAACGAGATCTACGACAAGTACAAGGCCAACCGGCCCGAGCCGCCGGAAGACCTGATCCCGCAGTTCCCGCTGATCCGCGAGGCGGCCAGCGCCTTCGGCATGCCGAGTGTCGAGCTCGCAGGCTTCGAAGCCGACGACCTGATCGCGACCTACGCCCGCCTCGCCGTCGAGGCCGGCGCCAAGTGCACCATCGTGTCGTCCGACAAGGACCTGATGCAGCTCGTGCGCCCGGGCGTCGACATGATGGACCCGATGAAGATGCGCAAGATCGGGCCGGCCGAAGTGATAGAGAAATTCGGCGTGACGCCGGACAAGGTGGTCGACGTCCAGGCGCTGGCCGGCGATTCGACCGACAACGTGCCCGGCGCACCCGGCATCGGCATCAAGACTGCGGCCCTGCTGATCAACGAGTACGGCGACCTCGAGACGCTCCTGAAGCGGGCCGGCGAAATCAAGCAGCCCAAGCGGCGCGAAGCGCTGGAGCAGAATGCCGAGTTGATCCGCATCTCCAAGAAGCTGGTTCAGCTCAAGGACGACGTGCCACCGCCGGCCGATCCCGACTCCTTCGACAAGAACCGACCCGACCCCAACGTGCTGCTGCCCTGGCTCGAAATGCAGGGCTTCAATAGCCTGATCCCGAAATTCACCAAGGAGCTGGGCGAGGCCACCAATCCGGTGGCGCCGTCGGCCACCCCCGCCCCGGTCAAGAAAGCCGAGACTGTCGAGGCCAAGCCCGCGCAGGCGGCCCGCGCCAAGTCCAACCGGCCCTTCACCGCCGCCGACTACGAACTGATCAAGGACGAGAAAGCCCTCGACGAATGGGTCGCCGAAGCGACCAAGGCGGGCACCGTCGCCTTCGACTGCGAAACCGACGCGCTCGATTCCAACAATGCCGGCTTGGTCGGCGTGTCGCTGGCCCTGCTCGACGGGCCGTGGGGCAACGTCAATTCCAGCCGGCGGCGCGCGGCCTACCTGCCGCTTGGCCATCGCGCGCCGGGCGGCGAGGCGCAGGGTGCGCTCGACCTCGGCGGCGCTTCCGAGAAGACGGGCGACGGCAAACTTTTGCCGGACCAGATTCCGCTGAACAAGGCGATCGCCAAGCTGAAGCCGCTGCTCGAGGACCCCTCGGTGCTGAAAGTCGGGCAGAACATCAAGTACGACATGGCGGTGTTCCGCCGCTACGGCGTGGCGATCGGCCCGGTCGACGACACCATGTTGCTTTCCTTCGTACTCGACGCGGGCAAGCACAATCACGGTATGGACGAGCTGGCCGAGCGCTATCTCAACCAGACGACCATAAAGTTCTCCGACGTGGCGGGTTCGGGCGCCAAGCAGGTGAGCTTCGATCGCGTGCCGATCGACAAGGCGCGCGACTACGCGGCCGAAGATGCCGACGTCACCATGCGGCTGTGGGCCCAATTCAAGCCGCGTATCACGGCCGAGCATATGGTCGCGATGTACGAGACCATCGAGCGACCGCTGATCCCCGTCCTGCTCGACATGGAGCAGGCCGGTATCAAGGTCGACGCGGCCCAGCTCCGCAAGCTCTCGGCCGACTTCGAGAAGCGCCTGGCCGAGCTCGAGATCGAGCTGCACAAGATCGCCGGCCGCGAGTTCAACGTTGCCTCGCCCAAGCAGCTGGGCGAGATCCTGTTCGACGAGCAGAATCTGCCGGGCGGCAAGCGCAGCAAGAACGGCTCGTGGGTCACTGACGCCGCCGTGCTCGACGAGCTGGCGGCGGCGGGTCACGCGCTGCCGGTCAAGATCCTCGAGCACCGCCAGATTGCCAAGCTCAAGGGCACCTACACCGACGCCCTGGTGCGCGAGCTCGATGCCAAGACCGGCCGGGTCCACACCTCCTATCACATGACCGGCGCGGCGACAGGCCGGCTCGCCTCGACCGATCCCAACCTGCAGAACATCCCGGTGCGCACCGAGGAAGGCCGCAAGATCCGTCAGGCCTTCATCGCCGAGAAGGGTCACCAGCTGCTCAGCGCCGACTACTCCCAGATCGAGTTGCGCCTGCTGGCGCACGTGGCCGACATCGCCTCGCTCAAGGAAGCCTTCGCGCGCGGCGACGACATCCACGCCATCACCGCCAGCGAGATGTTCGGAGTGGCGGTCAAGGGCATGGATCCGCAGGTGCGGCGGCGCGCCAAGGCGATCAACTTCGGCATCATCTACGGCATCTCGGCCTTTGGTCTCGCCAACCAGCTCGGCATCGGCCAGCAGGAGGCCCGCGAGTACATCGCCAAGTACTTCCAGCGCTATCCCGGCATCCGCGACTACATGGAACGGACCAAGGAGTACGCCCGCAAGCACGGCTACGTGCAGACGCCGTTCGGCCGCAAGATCCACCTGAAGTACATCAACGAGAAGAACCAGGGCATGCGCGCCTTCTCCGAGCGCGCCGCGATCAACGCCCCGCTGCAGGGCGGCGCCGCCGACATCATCAAGCGAGCGATGATCCGCCTGCCGGGAGCCCTTGCGTCGGCCAGGCTCAAGGCCCGCATGCTGCTGCAGGTCCATGACGAGCTCCTGTTCGAGGTGCCCGACAAGGAGATCGACAAGACCAAGGCCGTGGCCCGCAAGGTCATGGAGGGTGCGGCGACGCTTTCCGTGCCGCTGGTCGTCGACACCGGCGTCGGCGCCAACTGGGCGGCGGCACATTGACACGATCGCATATCGTGTCATCCCGAGCGGAGGTTACTCCGCCGCGGATGACATTTTTTGTGTAACTCAAGTCGAGCGCAATTGGAGATCGCATCAATGAAGATCTGGGGTCGGGCCAATTCGATCAATGTGATGAAGGTGCTGTGGGCGGCCGACGAGTGCGGCGTAGCCTACGACCGTGTCGATGTCGGCCTGGCCTTCGGCGGCAACGACCAGAAATGGTATCTCGACATGAACCCCAACGGCGTCGTGCCGACCATCGACGACGGCGGCCGCATCATCTGGGAGAGCAACTCGGCGGTACGCTATCTCGCGGCCAGGTACGCCGCCGGCACCCTGTGGCCGAACGATCCCGGCCAGAGGAGCGAGGCCGACCGCTGGATGGACTGGCAGCTCAGCACGATCTCCGAAGCCATGCGCGTGATGTTCTGGGGCCTGATCCGCACACCCGCCGACAAGCGCGACATGGCCGCGATCAGGAAGGCCGCGGTCGATGGCGGTAAATTATGGGGCCGGCTCGACGGCTGGCTCGCGGGCAAGCGCTACGTCGCCGGCCCGCATTTCACCATGGGCGACATCCCGGTGGGCTGCTTCGTCCACCGCTGGTACGCGCTCGGCGTCGAGCGGCCCGACTTGAAGAACGTGAAGACCTGGTACGAGCGGCTGAAGACGCGGCCGGCCTACGTCAAGCACGTCATGCCGCCGCTGACTTAGCGGCTTAGCTTCTCCTCCCCATTCTTATGGGGAGGTGTCGCGTCATACGCGACTTTGCGCCTTCACAGGCGCTCAGGGGTCGGAGGCCCCAGTCCGTGACCCATGACCCCTCCGTCGGCGTAAGACGCCGACACCTCCCCTGAAGACAGGGGAGGAAAGGCTTGCGCTACCGGCGGTCCACGGCCGCTGATGCGGCGGCCGAGGGCGCACCGGCAGTCGCCAGCCAGCCATCGACCATCTTGCGGAACTGGGTCGGGCCGGCATCGAGGCTGGTCGGCAGCATGCGGCGTTCCGGATCGAGATCGATCAGTTTCTGCTGTGCCTCGATGATCGTCTTGTCTTCGTAGAAGGCCGTCGTCGTCACGCCAAAAAGCCGCTCGAGCTTGCCCGCATCGATGTCGATTGCCCGCGTTCCGACGGCGTAGAAGTAGCGCGAGGCACGGCGGCCGACCGGCGTCACCGCCTGCTCGTCGATGCGATAGAAGAGTGGTGCGGCGGCGGGCTCCTTGCCGCCGGCCTGGTCGGCGGCGCCCTGCGGATAGAACCCAGTGCGTTGCAGGAAGATGCCGGGAAACAGGAAGTCGTAGCTGTTCCACACATCGACCCGCTCGCCGAGCTTCTTCATGAAGCCGCGCGGCGGATGGTTGCGCAGCCAGCGCTGGAAACGCAGGCCGCGGTCCAGCGTGACGGCGCGCGGCCGCTCGTCGGCCCATTGCGGCATGTCGAGCCCCAGCGTCTTTTCGTGCGCAAAGGAAAGATGCGAGAGGTCGAGCAGGTTGTCGTCGATCAGCAGATAGTCCGCGTCGTAGTCGAGCGCACCCGCCATCAGGCGATAGCCGGGATCGTCGAGCGCCAGCGAGGGTGGGATCGACTTGGCATTGGCCGCCGCCGCATCGCCCATCCACACCCAGACCCAGCTGCCTACGATCTCGACGGGATAGCGCCGCACGCAGGCACTTTGCGGGATCAGCTTCTGGCCGGGAATCTCGATGCACCTGCCGTCGGGTGCGAACTTCAGCCCGTGATACATGCAGCGCAGATCGTCGCCTTCGAGGCGCCCAAGCGACAGCGGCGCGAAGCGATGGCAGCACCGGTCTTCAAGGGCCACGATCTCGCCGCCGGCTCTGCGATAGAGCGCCAGCGGCTGGTCGATGATGGTGCGCGCATGGATGCGCCCCGGTTCCAGCTCGTGCAGCCAGGCGGCGACGTACCAGGCGTCGGTAACCCACATGCGCTCCTCCCGGGCAGACGGCGCGCCTAGGGCGGCGTCAGGTCCGCCTTCTCCCAACCCTTTTCCGGGTTGAAGGCCGCGATCGACGTCGCGCGTTGCGCCGTCTCGGGCCCAAGGTCCTGCTGATAGACGATGCCGTTGTAACTGACGATGAAGGTCATCACGCCAGTGTCGCCGTAGCGCACCGGCCAGGCCATCGCGGCAAAGCCGCCGATCATGCGGCCATTCACGAGGTAGTCGTGGGCGCCGCCCGGCGCCGCCGGCCCCTGGGCGTGGAGCAGGCGGAAGTTGTAGCCATAGTGGCCGCCCGGCGCGCTGCCGTCGGCTTGCGCGTTGGCGACCTGTGGGCCCAGCGGACTCGGCGGCTCGCCGGTCGCAGTCGGCCAATAGAGCCCGTCCTTGCGGCCGGGCGAGCTCGTCAGGCGGCGGGCATATTGCGGCCAGCCGGTCTTCATCGGGTCGAGCTCGACATATTCGTACTGCGCATCGACGATCGCCAGCAGCGTCTGGATCGCGCCCAGCTCGTCATAGCCGAAGGTCCGGGCCTGAATTTCCTTGTAGCCGGCCGCGACGTCGAAGCGCCATTCGGCGCCGTCCTTGACTATGGGGATCGGTAAAGTCCAGCCGGTCTTGCCGACCTCGACCGTCGCCTTGGTGCCGCCGGCGACCGAGACGACATGATTGTCATTCCACGCCGCAAGGTACTGGCTGCGCTCGCGGCCGGAATCGTCCTTGTCGCTCGGCACGAAATCGGTCCAGTCGCCGCCCAGCATGGCCGCCAGTGCCTTGCTGTCGGAGCGACGGACTGCGTCGGTGAACGCTGCCGCCGCCGCCTCGGCGGTGGCGAAGCCCTGGAGCTTGGCGGCCTGCTGGGCCGCAGCCGCCGCGCCCAGCCCGGCGATGAAGACGTGGGCCAGAAGGCCGCGACGAAGAATGGGACTGCTCATCGCCGGCCTCCGTGTCCGCCGCCGCCGCCACGATGGCCGCCGCCGCCTCCGCCGTGAAAGCTGCGTCCGCCGCCGGAGGCGTGCCCGCGATTGGATTCATGGCGCGCCTGGGAGCCGTTGTGATGGACGCCGGCGAAGGCGTGATTACGGTTGTCGGCTCCTCGATTGCGATTCTCAGCTTCTCGATTCCGGTTCTCGGCTTCTCGATTCCGATTCTCGGCTCCCCGGTTTTCGGCGGCGCGATTCTGATCGGCCGTGCGCGGCTCGCGCCCGGCGCCCTGCAGTCCACTGGTCCGCGGCGAGCGGTCGATCTGGCCACGGAAAGCCTGGCGCTGTCCGGCGGTGGGATGGTGCTGATGCTGGCCGTACTTCTGCCGGCTGCCAGGATCGCGGTAGGGCACGCCATGGCGATGCGCCGGATCGTGATTCCAGTGACCGTTGTGATTGGGATGGTCGCGGTTGTAGTTGTTGTTAATGCGGGTGACGTTGTTGTTGACGGTCGTGTAGCTGTTGCCGCCGTGCCAGCCACCCCAACCGCCCCAGCCCCAACCGCCGCCCCAGCCGCCGCCCCAGTTCCAGCCGCCGAACATGCCGAAGCCGATCCCGACACCGAGGCCGAACGCCAGGCCGCCCAGCAACGCCGCGCCGTAGTCCGGCGGCGGCGGGAAATAGGTCGGCGGATATTCGGGATAGGGCCATGGCCCATAGACGTTGGCCGGGTTGTAGTAGGGCACGTAGACCGTCTGCGGACTGGCCGGCTCGATCACGATCGCGGCCGGCGTGTTGGCCGGCGCGCCGGCGCTGGGCGGCTGCGTCGTGACCTTCATCTGCGGCGTGGTCTTGAGGTTGCCCGCGGTCTGGGCCTGCGCGCGCAGCCGCTGGACGGACGCGGCGACGTCGGACTGCTGGGCGATCATCGCGTCGCCAACTTTCTGGGTCCAGTCGAGCTTGCTGTTCATCATGGACAGGACCGATGGGAAGGCCACTAGCGAGGTCACGCTGACATCCCAGCCCTTGTCCTTGACCGCCGTGATGGCGGCGTCGCCCTTGAGGTTGGGATTGGCCTGCGACCAGCGCGCCGCCTCGACCACCTCGAGCGGATAGGTCGCCGCCATCAAAGTCTGCGCCAGCAACGCGTCGGGATAGAGGGCGATCGGCGCCATCATCTGGTCGAGCTGGGCGGCGGTGAAGGGCGGCGGAGAGGCCGCGGCGGTGGAGGTCGAAGCCGGCGTCGCCGGAGCGGAAGGTGCCGCCGGCGTGGCCGGTGCGGGCGTCGATGGCGGCGTCTGCGCCAAGAGTTCCCGAAGAGGTGTCAGCGCCACTACAGCCGTGGACAAAGCCACAAGCTCACGTCGTTTCATGTTTTCCGCCTGCCCAGGAAGAACTTCCCGCCGGCATCCTAGTGCGGCTTCCGGTCAAATGGAACCGCGGAGCGGTTCAATCCGACCGGAAACTCGTTGAACGAAGCATCTGCTTTGGTTGCATGGTGTCCCGCGCGCCGAGGCGGCGCCGCTTCAGCGCGCCGAAGACGGCACCGCTTTGTTACACCAGACGGTAGACGTCGACTGGCTCGTCGTGGCCCTTCACATGGCGTTGCTCGGGCGGCGGCGGCGTGATTCCGAGCGACTCGCGGTCCTTGACTGCGGCCAGCGTGCCGCCGCTCACCAGCACCACCACCTCGTCGTCGGGCGTCATGAACTCCTTGCCGAGCTGCTCGAAGCGTTGGGCGATGTTGACCGTGTCGCCCACGACGGTGAAGTTGACCCGGCCCGGCGCGCCTATGTTGCCGACCACGGCGGGACCCGAATGCAGGCCGACGCGGACCCGGATCGGCAGCTCGCCGGCGGCGCGCCGCATCGCGTTGTCCTCGCGGATCACCCGGGCGATGGCCAGTGCGGCACGAATGGCCGAGTCGGCATGGTCCTCCTGACGCGACAGACCACCCCACACCGCCATCACCGAGTCGCCGATGTATTTGTCGATCACCCCGTGCTCGTGCTCGATGCAGGCGCCGAGCAGGGCAAAATGATGATTGAGCAGGTCGGCGGTCTCCTGCTCCGGCAAGTCCTCGGCCTGCGGCGTGAACTCGACGATGTCGGTGAACATCACCGTGACGTTGCGCCGGCGCGAGGCGATACCGTCCTCGCCCAGCTCCATCAGCCGGAAGACCAGGCGGTGCGGCACGTAGGCACCGAACCATTTCAGCGCGCCGCGCGCCTTGTCGAGGCTGTGTGCGGCGTCGTCGATCTCGCGCAGGCGCGACCGCTTGTGCATCGGCTGGTCGAATTCCAGCCGCTGTATCGCCTCGGCGGCAGACGTGATGGTGCGGATCGAGCGCGCCATGCGGAGGCCGATCAGCAGCGCCAGCAGCAGCGCGACAGCCAGCGAGCCGCCGCCGACCATGGCGCCGTTCATCAGCCGGTCAAGGTCGGCGGTGGCGTCCTCGACGGGAAAGTATTGCCCGACCAGCCAGGGTTCGGGGCCATAGTGCGGCAGCGGGCGATAGACGAACACCCATTGCCGCCCCCCGGCTTCGACGACGTGGCCGAGCGCGCCAAGGGCACGGTCGATCTGCGGACGGCGCATCGGCGGATCCCAGAACTTGGCCAGCACAGGATCGTCGACCTGCTTGATGGTGGGCAGTGGCTTGTTTTCGGAGAGGTCGAGGCCGCGCGGATCGACCAGCCGGGGATGGGCCAGCACATGATCGTGGTCGACCAGGATGAAATAGTTGCCGCCCCTTGGTTGGTTGGGATCGCGGATCAGGTAGGAAAGGTCGCCGACGGCAACGGTGGCGACCACGCCGCCGATGAAGGCGTCGTCGATGCGCCGCACCGGCGTGCGCACGTTGAGCACCGGCTGCTTCAGCGCATCGCTCCAGAACAGCTCTCCCCAGAAGGTGCGGTGCGAGATCTGCAATTGGCGAATCCGTTCCAGGCCACGCGGCAGGGTGAGCAGGGAGACCGTGTCGCGGGCTATCACACCGTCGGGCTGGCGAACCGCGCGATGGAACTGGAGGTCGAGTGTGCCGAAGCCCGCGGCCGATACCGCCGGCACCTGCTTCATCATCACCGCCAGCGCCTCGCGGATGTCGACCGGCGAATTGACGTCGATGCGGCCGGCGGCGATCAACGCCGCAATCAGCTCGAGATTCTCACTGACCGGATCGAGCCGGCTCTTGATCAGCGCCGTTTGCGCCTCGACGACGCGCGCCGCGCGGTCGAGCAGCAGGCGCTCGGCCGTGCCGGTGGCGCCGGCGAGCACGATGACGTAGGCGATGCCCGAGATCAGGGCGAGCGACACAAAGGCCAGCGCCAAAGCCACGATCAGTGGCAGGCGCCACGGCCCGCGCACGGGCGGCGCGACGGCGGCGGAGGGAGCGTCAGGAACTACGGTCAAGCCGGGACATCATAGGGTGTCCCGCCGGGCAACGCGAAAGGGCGATCACGCCGCGGCGCGAATCGCCGCCTTGTTGACCTTGCCGTCGACATGACCCTCGAACTGCCGGAAATTGCTCTCGAAGCGCTGGGCGACGTCGCGCGCGGCGCTGTCGTAGGCCCTTTTGTCCTTCCACGAATCCTTCGGGTTCAACACGTTGCCCGGCACATCGGGGCAGGCGCTCGGTACCTGCATGCCGAAGTGCGGATCTGTCGAGGAAGCGATCGAGGCGAGCGTGCCGTCGAGCGCCGCCCGGACCATCGCCCGGGTATGGCGGATCGACAGGCGCTGGCCGACGCCAAAGCCGCCGCCCGACCAGCCGGTGTTGACCAGCCAGCACTTCACATGCTGGCGCGCCATCTTCTCGCCCAGCATCTTGGCGTAGACCGTGGGATGACGCGGCATGAACGGCGCGCCGAAGCAGGTCGAGAAGGTGGCCTGCGGCTCGGTCACGCCCTTTTCGGTGCCGGCGACACGGGCGGTGTAGCCCGAGAGGAAATGGTACATCGCCTGCTCGGGGCTGAGCTGCGAGATCGGCGGCAGCACGCCGAAGGCGTCGGCCGTCAGCATGACGATGTTGGTCGGCGTCGCAGCGATCCCCGACGCCGACGTGTTGGGGATGAATTCCAACGGATAGCAGGCCCGCGTGTTCTCGGTGTGCCGGCCGTCGTCGAGGTCGAGCCCGCCGGTCGCCGGATCATGCACGACGTTCTCCAGCACCGTGCCGAAGCGCTCGGTGGTGGCGTAGATCTCGGGCTCGGCCTCGCGGCTGAGCTTGATCACCTTGGCATAGCAGCCGCCCTCGAAGTTGAAGAGGCTGGTCTCGCCCCAGCCGTGTTCGTCGTCGCCGATCAGGGTGCGCGAGGGGTCGGCCGACAGCGTCGTCTTGCCGGTGCCGCTCAAGCCGAAGAAGATCGCGACGTCGCCCTTCGCCCCGATGTTGGCCGAGGCGTGCATGGGCAGCACGTTCTTGTCGGGCAACAGGTAGTTCAGGATGGTGAACACCGACTTCTTGATCTCGCCGGCGTACCAGGTGCCGCCGATCGCCACGACGCGCTCGGTGAAATTCACCAGGATCACGCAGTCCGACGCCGTGCCATCGAGCTTCGGATCGGCCTGGAAGCCCGGCAGGTTGAGGATGGTGAAGTCGGGCTTGAAGCCTGCCAGCTCCTCGCGTCTCGGCCGCAGGAACATGTTGCGCGCGAACAGGTTGTGCCAGGCGGTCTCGGTGACTACGCGCACGCCGATGCGGTGCTGCGGATCGGCACCGGCCCAGCAATCGCGCGCGAACAGGTCGCGGCGCTGGGCGTAGCCCAGCATGCGGTTGTAGAGCGCGCGATAGCGTTCCGGAGAGATCGGCTTGTTGGTCTTGCCCCAGTCGATGCGGCTCCTGGTCTCCGAATCCTCGACGAAGAACTTGTCGTTGGGCGAACGGCCGGTGTGCACGCCGGTGCGCACCACGAAGGCGCCGCCGTCGGCAACCGCGCCCTCATGGCGGCGGATCGCCTCCTCGTAGAGCGCGGCAACCGAGAGGTTCCAATGGACGTTGCCAAGGTTCTTCAACCCGAGAACGTCGAGTCCGACTTTTGGTACGACGAGGCCCGCCTGTTGCACGGCGTTTCTCCCTGAATGAATGTGAGGCCTTATGCGCTAACAAATGGGGCCGGGGTAGGGCTGGCAAGGCCTGCCCGCTGCGACTTTTGCGGAGCATGTGGATCGCCCTTCGCAGACGCGAAGGCCTGCCGCGGCGCGGAATCAGGCAGTCCCCTCAAGCTGAACGGGCGCGGGCGACCAGCTCGACGAGAACCTTACGTGCCTGATCGGCAGCGGTGAGCGGCGCGTCGAAGGCAAGCCGGGCGACTTGGCCCGCCTGGCGGAGATCGATGCCCTCGCCGTCGATTCCCGTCATCTTCCAGGCCGTACCCGGCAACCCCAGCAGCTTGCCGGCGTAGAGCTGTACGGCATCGCCATGATCCTCGTTCATATGGGCAACGATGCCCTCCTCGCCCTCGACCAAGCCGGCGAGCGGCGGGACGGGCAGCAGTTCGGCTGCCCCAAACCAGCGGATCTTGCCGAAGCCTGCGACCAGATGGGTGCGCTCGAGCGCCACGCGATAGAAGCGGAAATCCCTGAAGCCGGCATACATCTCGGCGTCGGGATGGTGGGCCAGAAAGCGGCGTTTCAGCCGTTCGTCGTCGGTTATCGAGGCTCGCCCCAGCAACGTCGCGCGCGGGCCGGTCAGCGGCTGGTCGAGGCCGCCCGTGCCGTCGAACAGCAGCGATACGCGGTCATCGGAGGCAATGGCCTTGCTATGCTCGGCGAGGTCGCTCAGCAGCAGGATCGGCGACAGGTCGTGGTCGACCGCCACCAGCACCAGTGAGGCATAGGGCCAAGCCCCGCCTTCGGCCGGCAGCGCACTTGCCAGGGCGGCACGGTCCAGCCGGCGCACCAGGCCGCGCACCGCAGGGGCCAAATCTTCTGTCGTCATTCCGGGGTCGAAAAAAGCCGCATTTGCTCCCGTTTATCGATGGCAGATCGACCGGGCGGCGGCAACAGCCCGGTCGTGCTAGCATGGCCCCCAAGCCCGACAGGAGAAGCAACGCCGTGCGCAAAAACATCGTCCTCGTCGACGACGACCGCAACATCCTCACCTCCGTGTCGATGCTGCTCGAAGCCGAAGGATTCCAGGTCAAGACCTATGCCGACGGCGCCGCCGCGCTCGAAGGCCTCAACCAGGCGCCGCCCGACCTCGCGATCTTCGACATCAAGATGCCGCGCATGGACGGCATGGAGCTCTTGAACCGTATCCGTAAGACGCAGCACTTCCCGGTGATCTTCCTGACGTCCAAGGACGAGGAGATCGACGAGGTGCTGGGCCTGCGCATGGGCGCCGACGATTTCATCCGCAAGCCGTTCTCGCAGCGCCTGCTACTCGAGCGCATCCGCGCCGTGCTGCGCCGCGCCGACACCGGCGGCGGCAAGGGCGAGGGCATCGCCGCCGAGCGCATCGTGCGCGGCGAGCTGATACTCGATCCCAGCCGCCACCAGTGCACCTGGAAGGCCAAGGAAGTTCACCTCACGGTCACCGAGTTCCTGCTGTTGAAGTCGCTCGCCGAGCGGCCGGGGCACGTCAAGAACCGCGACCAGTTGATGGACGCCGCCTACGGCGAGACGATCTATGTCGACGACCGCACGATCGACAGCCACATCAAGCGGGTGCGCCGCAAGTTCCGAGAGGTCGACGGCGAGTTCGAGCAGATCGAAACGCTCTATGGCATCGGATACCGATATCGCGACGCCTGAACCCGGCTCGCGCCGGCTCAGGACCGCCACGTTCGCCTCCCGCCTGACGGCAGCGCTCAGACGACTGCTGCCGACGTTCCGCAGCCCGCCGCCCGCGGCGGAGCGCGAGTCGCCGTCGCTGCTGCGCCGCAGGCGCCGCCACAGCCGGGGCTATTCGCCGCTCACGCGCCGCATCCTGCTGCTCAACATCATGCCGGTGGCGCTGCTGGCGCTCGGTGCCGTCTATCTCAGCGACTACGAGGACGAGCTGATCGAGGCCGAACTCGCCTCGCTCCAGGTTCAGGGCGAGATGGTGGCGGCAGGCATCGGCGAAGTGGCGGTGGCCGGTGGCGAAACGACGGTCAACCGGCTCGACGCGGAGGCCGCCCGTCAGCTGCTGACGCGGCTGGTGCGGCCGACCGGCGTGCGCGCCCGCCTGTTCAGCGAGACCGGCGAACTGCTGGGCGATTCGGCGGTGCTGAGCGAAGCCGGCCGCATCCGCATCGTGCCGCTGCCGCCGCCCGAAGTGCCGGACGAAACCCGGCCGCGGCTGGGCGACCTGATGAGCGACTGGATCGCCCGCCAGCTCTCGCATGCCGAGCGCTATCCCGAATACATCGAGCGCGCCGTGGCGACGGTGCGGGATTTTCCCGAGGCGGCGAGTGCGCTGCGCGGCTTCAACGCTTCGGCGGTGCGCATCGCCCCCGACGGCCGGTTGTTCCTGAGCGCCGCCGTGCCGGTGCAGCGCTACAAGCAGGTGCTGGGCGCGCTGATGCTGACCCGCGACAACCGCGCCATCGCGGCCTCCCTGCGCGAGGTGCGCTACGACATGCTGACCATCGCGGTGGCGGCGCTGGGCATCACCGTGCTGCTCTCGCTCTACCTCGCCGGCACCATCACCCAGCCGATCGTGCGGCTGGCACGCGCCGCCGACGAAGTGCGGCTGGCGCGCGAGAGCCGACCGGAAATTCCCGATCTCGGCAAGCGCGGCGACGAGATCGGCGACCTGAACGACGCGCTGCGCTCGATGACGGACGCGCTGTGGCAGCGACTCAACACCATCGAAAGCTTCGCCGCCGACGTGGCGCACGAACTCAAGAACCCGCTGACCTCGTTGCGTTCGGCGATCGAGGTCGCGGCGCGGCCCGACCTCGAGCCGGAGCGCCGGGCCACGCTGATGGCCATCGTGGTCGACGACGTCAACCGGCTGAACCGGCTGATCTCCGACATTTCCGATGCCTCCAGGCTCGACGCCGAGCTGATGCGCGGCGAGGTCAAGCCGGTCGATCTGCAGGGACTGCTGACCGACCTGGTCCAGCACTACGCCGTTGCCGCCGCGCGCAAGGCCGGCGTCGAAGTCGATCTGCGCATCTCGGCCAACCCGCCCTTCGCCGCGCACGGCCACGACGGCCGCTACGGCCAGGTATTCCGCAACATCATCGACAACGCCTTGTCGTTCAGCCCGCGCGATTCGTCCTTGGTGATCGAGCTCAGCCGCGAGCCGCGCGGCGGGCCGTTCGTCGTCACCTTCGACGACGACGGGCCGGGCATCCCCGAGGACAATCTCGAATCGATCTTCGGACGATTCTATTCCGAGCGTCCGAGCGAACATTTCGGGCAGCACTCGGGCCTCGGCCTGTCGATCTGCCGGCAAATCATGGAGACCTACGGCGGCTCGATCACCGCCAGCAACCGCCGCGCCCCCTCAGACGGACCTAATGGCGGCCGTGTGCTCGGCGCGCGCTTCACTGTGCGCCTGCCGGCAGCGACCGGCCGCAAGTGATGTTCGTCCACGCCACCTGCGTGGCGCTGAAGCAGGGCCGGAGCTGGCGCGCCGTCCTGCTGCGCGGACCGTCGGGCGCCGGCAAGTCCGACCTGGCGCTGCGCCTCATCGAGTTGGACGCCCGACTGGTGGCCGACGACCAGACGCATCTCGCTAGGAGGGGCCGCACGCTGATTGCCACGCCGCCGACGGCGCTTGCCGGTCTGATCGAGGTGCGTGGCGTCGGCATCGTGAAACTCGGCAAAACCCGGCTTCTGGCGCGCGCGCCGCTTTGCCTGCTGGTCGATCTCGTGGCGCCGGCCGAGGTCGAGCGACTGCCGGAGCCTGCGTACGAAGTAATCGAGGGTCTCGCGCTACCGCGGCTGGCGCTGGCACCGTTCGAGGCCTCGACTGCTACAAAGTTGCGGCTTGCCTTGAGCCAAATCACGGCCGCATGATCGGAGCCGTTGCGTCCATGCCCGACAGCCCGACGCCCTCCTCTTCCATCCCCCCAACCGGTACGCGCCGACCCTTCGTGCTGGTCACGGGGCAGTCCGGCGCCGGCCGTTCCACGGCGTTGCGCGCGCTCGAGGATCTTGGCTATGTCGCCGTCGACAACGTCCCGCTGCCGCTGCTCGGCGAGCTCATGCGCTCGACCTCGGGCAGTCTCGGCAAGATGGCTGTGCCGCTCGCCTTCGCCGTCGACACCCGGACCTACGGCTTCGATGTGCAGGAGCTGATGAGCCGCCTGGATGAGCTGCGCCGGCGCGAGGATATCGCGCCGCGGCTGCTCTACCTCGGATGCGACACCGAGACCTTGCGGCGCCGCTACACCGAAACGAGGCGGCCGCATCCGATGGCACCCGACCGACCGGTCGTCGATGGCATCATCGAGGAGCGCAAGATGATTGCCCATCTCGCCGATTCGGCCGACGTCGTGATCGACACCTCGGTGCTGACGCCCCACCAGTTCAGGCAAATTCTCACCGGACATTTCACGCTCGGCCTCACGGCCGGCATGCGCATCGCCGTGATGTCATTCTCCTTCCGACGCGGCCTGCCGCGCGAAGCTGACCTGGTGTTCGACGCGCGGTTCCTCAGGAATCCACACTACGATCCTGCGCTGAAGCCGCTCACCGGCCGCGATCCGGCGGTTACGACCTTCGTCGAGTCCGACCCCGACTACCGGCCATTCGTCGACCGGCTGGAGGGGCTGATCGGGCCCCTGCTGCCGCGTTTTGACGCAGAGGGCAAAAGCTATCTGACCATTGCGGTTGGCTGCACCGGCGGCCGCCACCGCTCGGTGGCAGTGGCCGAACGGCTGGCAGGCTGGTTGCGCGGCACGGGCCGCTCGGTCACTCTCTCGCACCGCGACGTCGACCTCAGGGGAGGGTAACCGGCGGCGGGGAGCAATTCGGGCATGGGCGTATGATCGGCATCGTACTCGTGACCCACGGCAATCTGGCGCTCGAATTCCTGGCTGCGCTGGAACATGTCGTCGGTCCGCAGCAATGCATCTCGGCAGTCTGCATCGGCGCCGACGACGACATGGAAAAGCGGCGCACGGAGATCCTCGAACGGGCGCGCGCCTGCGACACCGGCGAAGGGGTGATCGTGCTCACCGACATGTTCGGCGGCACGCCGTCCAACCTCGCCATCTCGATCATGGAGCAGGCCCGCATCGAGGTGCTGGCCGGCGTCAATCTGCCGATGCTGGTGAAGCTCGCCAGCGTACGCAACCGACCGATCGGCGAAGCGGTCCGCATGGCCCAGGAGGCCGGCCGCAAATATATCACCGTGGCCTCGCGCATCTTGGCCAAGGAAGCCTCGTGAGCGAGCCGGCCGCGGCCCACGCCGTGGTCGGCGGGCTGCGGCGGACGCTTTCGATCGCCAACAAGCGCGGCCTGCATGCCCGCGCCGCCGCCAAGTTCGTCCGCACCGCCGGCCAGTTCGACGCGGTCATCCGCGTCAGCTTCAAGGGACAGGACGTCTCCGGACTTTCCATCATGGGGCTGATGATGCTGGCTGCCGGCATCGGCAGCACCGTCGAGCTCAGCTGCTCGGGCCGCCAGGCCCGCGAAGCCATGGCCGCCCTCTCAGCGCTGGTCGAGAGCAAGTTCGGCGAAGACTGACACGCCGCGTCTGCGGCGTGTCATCCCGAGGCCATAGGCCGAGGGATCTTTGGACTTCAGAAAGGTCCCTCGCCAAAGCGCGGGGGTTACCCCGCGCGACTCGGGATGACACCGGTGGTGTCACATAAAGCCCTCGTTATCTGCCCATAAATTCTTGCTTATATGCGCATACGGCGCGTTGAGGCGGTACGGGGTCGCTGATATGACACGGCCGCCTTTCGCAACTGCCGCACCCTAGGAGCGCCGCATGGCCCCGAATAAAGCACAAGATTATGTCGTCAAGGATATCGGGCTCGCCGACTGGGGCCGCAAGGAACTCGACATGGCCGAGACCGAGATGCCGGGCCTGATGTCGATCCGCAAGGAATATGGCCCCAAAAAGCCGCTGAAAGGCGCGCGCGTCGCGGGCTCGCTGCACATGACCATCCAGACCGGCGTGCTGATCGAGACGCTGAAGGCGCTGGGCGCCGACGTCCGCTGGGCCTCGTGCAACATCTATTCGACGCAGGACCATGCGGCGGCGGCGATCGCCAAGGCCGGCACGCCGGTCTTCGCCATCAAGGGCGAGAGCCTCGAGGAATACTGGGACTACACCCATCGCATCTTCGAATGGGGCGACGGCGGCGAACCCAACATGATCCTCGACGACGGCGGCGACGCCACGCTCCTGGTCCATCTCGGCATCCGCGCCGAGAAGGATCCGTCGCTGATCGCCAAGCCGACCAACGAGGAGGAGGAAGTCCTCTACAAGGCGATCGCCAAGACCAACAAGGCCAAGCCTGGCTGGTACGCCAAGCTCGGCGCCTCGATCAAGGGCGTCACCGAGGAGACGACCACGGGCGTGCACCGGCTCTACACGATGGAGAAGGAAGGCAAGCTCCTGTGGCCCGCCATCAACGTCAACGACTCGGTCACCAAGTCGAAGTTCGACAATCTCTACGGCTGCCGCGAATCGCTGGTCGACGGCATCCGCCGCGGCACCGACGTGATGATGTCAGGCAAGGTGGCGATGGTCGCGGGCTTCGGCGACGTCGGCAAGGGCTCGGCCGCCTCGCTGCGCCAGGCCGGCTGCCGCGTCATGGTCTCCGAGGTCGATCCGATCTGCGCCCTGCAGGCGGCGATGGAAGGCTACGAGGTCGTCACCATGGAGGATGCCGCGCCCCGCGCCGACATCTTCGTGACGGCGACCGGCAACGTCGACGTGCTTACCCTCGACCACATGAAGGCGATGAAGCACCGCGCCATCGTGTGCAACATCGGCCATTTCGATTCGGAGATCCAGATCGCCAACCTCAGGAACTTCAAGTGGCATAACGTGAAGCCGCAGGTCGACGAGGTCGAGTTCCCCGACGGCAAGCGCATCATCGTCTTGTCGGAAGGCCGTCTGGTCAATCTCGGCAACGCCACCGGCCATCCGAGCTTCGTGATGTCGGCCTCGTTCTCCAACCAGACCCTGGCGCAGATCGAGATCTGGACCAACCCTGGCAAGTACCAGAAGAAGGTCTACACCTTGCCCAAGAAGCTCGACGAGATGGTGGCGGCGTTCCACCTCGAGAAGGTCGGCGCCAAGCTCACCAAGCTCCGTCCCGACCAGGCCAAGTATATCGGCGTGCCCGAGGCCGGGCCGTTCAAGGGCGATCTCTACCGCTACTAGCTCGAACCGCCCACAGGGGCGCGCATGCTAAAAGTCGGCATCGGGAGACCCGATGCCGACTTTTTCATTTTCGCTTCCTGACGAGACCGCCACCGAGCAGCTGGGCGCCACGCTCGCTTTGCGTCTGCGCCCGCGCGACGTGCTGGGGCTCACCGGCGACCTCGGCAGCGGCAAGACCACGCTGGCCCGGGCCATCCTGCGCGCGGCATCCGGCGATCCCGAACTGGTCGTGCCCAGCCCCACCTTCACCCTGGTCGAGGTCTACGAGACCAAACTCGGCACTTTCTGGCATTTCGATCTCTATCGCCTGGAGGCTCCCGAGCAGGTCTTCGAGCTGGGCTGGGAGGATGCGCTGGCCGAGGGCATCGTGCTGGTCGAATGGCCGGAACGTCTGGGCCCGCTGATGCCCAAGCATCTCAGCGTGGCGCTGGAAGTCGACGGCGACGGCCGCCGGGCACTGCTCGATGTCTGATCGTAACCATCTGCGGGCCGACTTCATCGCCCGCGCCGGCTGGGGCGATGCTTGCGAGCGCCTGCTGGCGGGCGACGCCTCGTTCCGAAAATATTTTCGCCTCACGCGCGCCAAAGGTACGGCCGTGGTCATGGATGCGCCGCCGCCGCAGGAGGATGTGCGGCCGTTCGTGCGCATCGGCCGTCACCTCATCCAGCTCGGACTGAGCGCGCCCAACATCCTTGCCGAGAATCCCGTCCACGGCTTCCTGCTGCTGGAGGATCTGGGCGACGACACTTTTGCGCGCGTACTGGCGGCCGGCGGCGACGAAGGCGAGCTCTATGCCCGCGCCACCGACGTACTGGTCGCTCTGCACCAGGCGCCCGACCATGCGCTGCTGCCGGGACTGGGCGGCTACACAGGCGAGGCCTTGATCGATGCCGCGATGCTGCTGCCGGAGTGGTATCTGCCCGAGGCGACCGGGCACGCGACGGCGGCGGAGGACACCGCCGCCTATCGCGCCACCTGGCGGCAATGCCTTGCGCATTTGCCGGCGGACGCCAGCGCCCTGCTGCTGCGCGACTATCACAAGGACAATCTCCTCTGGCTGCCGGCGCGGCCGGGCGTCAGGGCCTGCGGCCTGCTCGACTTCCAGGATGCCCAGCAGGGCCATCCTTCCTACGACCTGGTGTCGTTGATCGAGGATGCCCGCCGCGACGTGGCGCCGGCCGTTCATGCGCGCTGTCTGGACCGCTATATCGGAGCCACGGACCTCAATGCGCGCGACTTTCGCACCGGCTTCGCGTTGATGGCGGCCCAACGCCATGCCCGCATCATCGGCCTGTTCGTGCGGCTGTTGCGGCGCGACGGCAAGCCGGAATATCTGCCGCACCTGCCGCGCGTCTGGCCGATGTTCGAGCGCGCGCTGAAGCATGCGGCGCTGGAGCCGCTGCGCCGTTGGGTCGATCGCCATCTGCCGCCGCCGCTGCGGCGCATTGGTGCGGCGTGATCAGGTCCGCCATGATCCTGGCGGCCGGCCGCGGCGAGCGCATGCGGCCGCTCACCGATGCCACGCCCAAGCCGCTCATTCCGGTCGCGGGCGCTTGCATGCTCGACCGCAGCATGGAGCGTTTGAAGGATCACGGCGTTCGTAATGTTGTGGTCAACGTGCATCACCTCGGCGAACAGATCGCCCGCCACGTCGGTGGCGGCCGTGCCCATATCGTGCGCGAGGATCGACTGCTCGAGACCGGCGGCAGCGTGAAGAATGCGCTCTCCTTGCTGGGCGACGAACCGTTCTTCGTGCTGAATGGCGACGGTCTGTGGTCCGATGGGCCGAGCCCGATGCTGCGCCGGCTGGAGGCCGCCTGGGATCCTGCCCGCATGGACGCGTTGCTGCTGCTGCATCCGATGGCCGATACCATCGGCCGTGAAGCGACCGATCGCGGCGATTATTTCCTCGACGGCAACGGCAAGGCCCGCCATCGCGGTGCAGAGACCGCTGCTCCGTACATGTTCGCCAGTATATCGATTTGCGATGCGCGGCTGTTCCGCTGCTCACCGGATGGCCCGTTCTCGCTGGTGAAGCTCTGGCATCGCGCCCAGGCTGCCGGCCACCTCTATGGCCTTGTCCATGACGGAAAATGGTTCCATGTCGGCACACCGCCGGCGCTGGCCGAAGCCGAGCGGGTGCTGGCATGAAGGGCGTCTTTTCGATCGGCATCGACCGGCACTTCGCCGACGAACTAGCGCGCGTGGTGCTGGCCGAACACTGCGGCGATCCGCTGGCGTTGGCCGACACGCTGATCCTGGTGCCGACGCGGCGCTCGGTGCGCGCCTTGCGCGAGGCCTTCTTGCGCGCGTCAGACGGCAAGCCCACGATCCTGCCGCGGATGGCGCCGCTCGGCGACGTCGACGAGGGCGAGTGGCTAGCCGGCGACGATGTCGGCCCCGACGCGCTGGAGCTGCCGCCCGCCATCGACTCCGCCGAGCGCGAGGCGCTGCTGGCGCAGATGGTCGCTCTGTTTCCCGACGATCGTGGCGAGCCGATCGCCCAGACGCCGGCCCAGGCGCTGAAGCTGGCACGCGAGCTCAGCCATCTGCTCGACGAACTCGCTATCGACGGCGTGCCGTTCGACAGGCTGAAAGGCCTGGTCGACGGCAATTACTCGCAGCATTGGCTGCGCACGCTCGAGTTCCTGAAGATCATTGGCAAGAAGTGGCCCGAGATCCTGGCCGAGCGAGGGCTGATCGACGCTCTCGACCGTCGTACGCGCGCCATCCGGGCGCAGGCGGCCCGCTGGCGCAAGAACCCGCCAAAGACGCCGGTGATCGCCGCCGGCTCGACCGGCTCGCAACCCGCCACCCGGGAGCTGCTGGACACCATCGCCAAGCTGCCGCGGGGTGCCGTCGTCTTGCCGGGCCTCGACCGCGATATGGACGAGGAAAGCTGGACCGCACTCGACGCGACGCACCCGCAATTCGGCCTGCGCGAACTCCTGGGTGCCTTGGGCTGCACGCGCAGCGACGTCGCCGAATGGCCGGGCATCACGGGCACGGCCATCCGCCGCCGATTGATCGCCGAGCTGATGCGGCCCGCCGAAACCAGCGATGGCTGGACCAAGCCCGATCCGCTGGCGCTCGACCATGTCGCGCGCGCCGACTGCGCCACGCACCAGCAGGAGGCGCTGGCCGTTGCGCTGGCCTTGCGCGAGGTCCTGGAGAAGCCCGGCCAGACCGGCGCCCTCATCACGCCCGACCGCGACCTTGCTCGCCGCGTCGCGGCCGAGCTGCACCGCTGGGGCGTCGCGATCGACGATTCGGCTGGCACGCCGCTCATCGATTCGCCCCCCGCCACCCTGCTGCGCGCCCTCCTGGCCTGCCTTGACGGCGGCTTCGCGCCGGTCGACCTGCTGGCGGTCCTGAAGCACCCGCTCGCAACGCTCGGCCTCGATCGCGCCGTCCTTCTCGATGCCGCCCGCCGCCTCGACCGGAAGTTCTTGCGCGGCCTCAAACCTGCAGCTGGCCTCGAGGCGATCCGTGCGTTGATCGACAAGCCCGACCTCAAGGCCGGCGACGACCGACCCATCGTCCTCGACCTGATCGATCGCCTCGACGAGCGCACGGGCGCACTTGCGGCTCTGATGAAGACCGACGCCACACCCGAAGGGCTGCTCGACGCCACGCTCGCGGCCGCGGAGGCCATCGCTTCGGCCGACACGCTGTGGCGCGGCGAGGCGGGCCAAGCGCTGGCCGACGCACTGGCGCGCCAACGGCCGGCCTGGGCCGGCCGGCCGCCGATCGCCGGCGGCGAATGGCCAGCGCTGCTCACGACGATGCTGGCGCCCGAGACGATCCGTCCCCGTTTCGGCCGCCATCCGCGTCTGTCCATCTGGGGACCGCTCGAAGCCCGCCTGCAGCGCGCCGATCTTCTGGTGCTGGGCGGCCTCAACGAAGGCACCTGGCCGCCGTCGGTCGAAACCGGGCCGTGGCTCAACCGGCCGATGCGCACGGCACTTGGCCTGCCGCAGCCCGAGCGCCGTATCGGCCTGTCGGCGCACGATTTCGTCTCGGCGCTGGCGGCCGACCGTGTGCTGATCACGCGTTCCGAGCGCGAAGGCGGCGCGCCGACCGTGCCGTCGCGCTGGCTTGCCCGCCTCGATGCCTTGCTGGGCTACGAACATGGCACGCCCGCGCCGCCGCCGGTCTACATCCAGCGCGGCCTGCACTTTGCACAATGGGCCGAAGCGATCGACCGGCCGGCAGCCTACCTGCCGTGGGGCCGGCCCAAACCCACCCCGCCACTCGTTGCGCGGCCGACCGAGTTGTATGTCACCGCAATAGAACAGTGGCGACGCGATCCCTACGGACTCTACGCTCGTTACATTCTCGGCCTGCGCCTGCTTGACCCTCTCGAGGACAAGCTGGGCGCTGCAGACCGCGGATTGGCCCTGCATGACGCGCTCGACGACTTCATAAAGGCCTACCCATCCGGCCTGCTGCCTCCCGACGCGGTCGACCGCTTCGAGGCCGTGGGGAAACGACATCTCGGCACCCTGCTGGCAGCGCCGGCCGAGCGCGCCTTCTGGTGGCCGCGCTTCCAGCGCGTCGCGCGCTGGTTCGTTGCGACCGAGAACCGACGGCGATCCTCCGGTATCCGCGTGCTGGGCGGCGAAACGTCGGGCGAGCTGAAACTGGGATCGCTCACCATCAAGGCCCGCGCCGACCGCATCGACGAGATCGAACCAGGCGTGTGGGAGATCATCGACTACAAGACCGGCCGCACGCCCACGGTGAAAGAGCTCAAGGCATTGTTCGCGCCGCAACTGCTGCTCGAGGCGGCGATGGCCGAACGCGGCGGCTTCCGCGACATCAAGGGCAAGGCGGAAGAGACCCACCTGTCCTACTGGCGCACCAACGGCCTCGACGAAGGCGGCAAGGAAGTTGAAGTGAAGGACAGCGCCGAACTGGTGCCTGCCATGCTGGCGCTGGTCGAGAAGATGGTGGCGCACTTCGCCAATCCCGCCGCTCCCTATCCCGCCCTGCCCTATCCCGAGTTCGTCCCGCACTTCAACGACTACGAGCATCTGTCGCGAGTCGCCGAGTGGTCGACGGCAGACCGGAGCGAGGAATGAGCACCGTCACCGACAGCCGAAGGATCGCCAGCGACGCCCAGCGTCGTGCCACGTCGCCTGCTACCTCGGCCTGGGTCGAGGCCAATGCCGGCACCGGCAAGACCAAGGTGCTGACCGACCGGGTCGCGCGGCTGCTGCTGGCGGGCGTGCGGCCCGAGCGCATCCTCTGCCTCACCTTCACCAAGGCTGCCGCCGCCGAGATGCGCAACCGCCTGGCGGGTCAGCTCGGCCGCTGGGCGCTTGCCGACAACGCCAAGCTCGACGAGGAGATCACCAAGCTGATCGATCGAGCGCCCGAAGAGGACGAGCGCGTCATCGCCCGCCGCCTGTTCGCGCGCGTGCTTGATGCGCCGGGCGGCATCAACATCCTCACCATCCACGCCTTCTGCCAGGCGCTGCTCAAGCGCTTTCCACTCGAGGCGGGAGTCGCGCCCGGCTTCGAGGTGCTGGACGAAGGCGATGCCGCGACGCTGCTGTCCCAGGCCGAGAACGACCAGATGGAGGCGCTGGCCCAATCCGACGCGCCGCCTGCGCTGCGCGATGCGCTCGCTGCGGTGGCTGGCCACGTGTCGATGACCGAGTACACCGAGCTGATGGCGCGGTTGCTGGGTGAGCGCGCCTGGCTGCTGTCGCGCATCGGCGACAAAGCAGGCTTGGCCCGCGAGCAGGCGCGTCTCGCAAAAGCGCTGGGGGTAGGCGCCAAGGACACGGAAGCCGCGATCCTGTCGTCGGCCTGCACCGAAGCGGCCTTCGACGCCAAGCTCCTGCGACTGGCCGCCAAAGCGCTCGCCAGGGGAACCCCGCGCGAAGTCACACGAAGCGAGGCGATCCTGCGTTGGCTTGACCACGAGGAGGTCGAGCGGCCGGCCGGCCTCGATGCCTACTGCAAGGCCTTCTTCACCCAGCAAGGCAAGATCCTGGACCGGCTCGCCACCAAGGCGGCGCTGAAGGAGATGCCCACCCTGGCCAACGTGCTGCGCGCCGAGGCCGAGCGCATCACCGCCGTGCTCGACCACGCCAATGGCGCGGCGTTGGTCGAGCGCACAATGGCGCTGCTGCGCCTCGGCCTCGACATCGTCGAGCGCTACGCCCGCGCCAAGCACCGGCGCGGCGCCCTCGACTACGACGACCTGATCGTGGCGACGCGCCGCCTGCTGGAGAGCGCCGATGGCGCCGCCTGGGTGCTCTACAAGCTCGACGGCGGCATCGACCACGTGCTGGTCGACGAAGCCCAGGACACCAATCCCGACCAATGGGAGGTGATCTCCCGCCTGACCGAGGAGTTCTTCGCCGGCGCCGGAGCGGTCGAGCGCAACCGAACGGTCTTTGCGGTTGGCGACACCAAGCAGTCGATCTTCAGCTTCCAACGCGCCGATCCGCGCAAACTGAAGGAGATGCGCGAGACCTTCGTCGACCGCACGCGTTCGATCGCGCGCGAGCTGCGCCAGGTCCATCTCGAAGTCTCGTTCCGCTCGACCAAGGCGGTGCTCGATGCCGTCGACTGGGTGTTCTCCCAGCCCGACGCCATGCGCGGGCTGGCCGATGCCGAGGAAGGCGAGGTCGTGCATCTCACGGCCCGCGAGGGCCAGCCTGGTCACGTCGAGCTGTGGCCCGTGGTCGAGGCACGTCCGAGCGACGCAAACACGACCGACCTCGGGCCGCGCTCCGACACCACCTCGGCGCCGCATGAGCGTCTGGCCCGCCTGATCGCCCTTCATGCCAAGGGCCTGATCGGCAATGAGCGCCGCGCCAGCACCGGCGAACTGCTGCACCCCGGGCACTTCATGGTCCTGGTGCGGCGGCGCAACGCCTTCGTCAGGGCGTTGGTCAAGGAACTGAAGCGCGTGGAGATCGATGTGGCGGGCGTCGACCGGCTGAACCTCGGCGAGGAGCTGGCGATCCAGGACCTGCTGGCGCTGGCGCGCTTCGTATTGCTGCCGCAGGACGATCTCAATCTCGCCTGCCTCCTGAAATCGCCGCTGGTCGGGCTCGACGAGGAGGCGCTGTTCGAATTGGCGCACGGCCGCAAAGGCCACCTGTGGCGCGCCTTGCGCGGCCGCGCAGAGAATCCGCGCTTCGCCGCGGCCCATGCGCGGCTGGCGGCGTGGCTGGCGCGCGCCGACTTCACCACGCCGTTCGATTTCTTCGCCGAGACGCTTGGGCCCGAGGGCGGCCGTGTGCGGTTTCTCGAGCGGCTGGGCAAGGAGGCCGCCGACCCGATCGACGAGCTTCTGTCGCGCGCCCTGCAATACCAGCGTGCCGAGAGCGGCTCGCTGCAGGGCTTCCTGCGCTGGTTCGAGGCGGGCGGCGGCGAGATCAAGCGCGATCTCGACCAGAACCGCCGACGGGAGGTCCGCATCCTCACGGTACACGCGGCCAAGGGATTGCAGGCGCCGGTCGTCTACCTGCCCGATACCACGCGCGTGCCGCGCGGCACGGACCGGCTGCTGGTCGCCGAGGATGGCGCTGCGCGGCTGTGGCTGCCGCGCGCCGACGACGCCAACGAGGCGGCGCGCGAGTGGCGCAAGCGCGTGCAGGAACGCGCGCTCGACGAACAGAACCGGCTGCTCTACGTCGCCATGACCCGAGCCGAGGACCGGCTCTATGTCGGCGGCTGGGTCAAGAAGAACAAGCAGGACGCCGGCTGCTGGCACGAGCGCATCGCCACCGGCCTCGCCGCCAGCACCGATCCTAAGTGCTCGATCATCGGTGTGCTACCGCCCCTGCGCGCCATCGCCCACACCTTCGACTTCACCGCCGAACTCGGCGATGATGGCTGGACAGGCGAAGGATTTCAGCTCGTGGGCGACGGCAAGGTTTCCCTCCCCGCACAGGCCGAGCTGCCGATCTCCACCGAGGCCAAGCTGCCGCCCTGGTCGCGCGCGCCTGCCCCCGCCGAGCCCGATCCGCCGGCCCCTCTCGCGCCTTCCCAGCCATTGCCCGATGAGGCCGCGGCCGAGCCGGCCGCCTTCAGCCCCCTTGCAGCCGACGACGGACAACGCTTCAAGCGCGGTCTGCTGATCCACGAATTGCTGCAGCACCTGCCGATGCTGGCGCCGACGGAACGCGAGGCCGCGGCGCGCCGCTTCCTTGGCCAGCCGGCGCGCGGACTCTCAGCCGACCAGGTCGAGCAGTGGACGCGCGAGGCGCTGGCCGTTACCGAGGCGCCCGGGCACGCCGCGCTCTTCGCGCCCGGCTCGCACGCCGAGGTGGCGCTGATCGGCACGATCGCCACACCACGCGGCAGCTTCACGGTCAGCGGCCAGGTCGATCGACTCGCGGTGTTGGACGCTGAAGTGCTGATCGTCGACTACAAGACCAACCGGCCGCCGCCCGAACAGGTTGCAGGCGTGGCGCTCGCCTATCGCCGCCAGCTCGCGCTCTATCGCGCACTGCTCAAGGAGATTTATCCCGATCGCACCGTGCGGGCTTTTTTGCTGTGGACAGCAGCGCCGCGGCTGATGGAAATCGATACAAAAACCCTAGATAAATCAATGCCTTATGCCTAAGTAGTCGAAGCGCCCGGCCTTGACGGACGGGGTGGGGCTTCCTACGTTCTGGCCAAGGGCGCCGCCGGTCCATCGACCGGCCTGTACTTTTTTGGGAGAACCCACCATGACCGTCAAAGCAACCGACGCCTCCTTCGAGCAGGAAGTCCTGAAGTCCGACACGCCCGTCCTCGTCGACTTCTGGGCCGAGTGGTGCGGTCCCTGCCGCATGATCGGCCCGTCGCTCGAGGACATCGCCAAGGACATGGACGGCAAGCTCAAGGTGGTGAAGGTCAATATCGACGAGAACCCGATGGTGCCGACGCGCTACGGCGTGCGCTCGATTCCCACGCTGCTGCTGTTCAAGAACGGCCAGGTCGCGGCGACCAAGATCGGCGCCGAGCCGAAGCAGAAGCTGGTGAGCTGGATCAACACCGCCATCGCCTAGGGATCTTCAACCGTTGCGGGCCAACACGGTTCCCGCGAGGTAGAGCGAACCACAGATGAGAACGCGCATCGGCGCGGGCTGGGTGGCCAACAGGTCCTCCAGCGCCGCGCCGATGTCGTTTGCGGGCACGCAATCGAGGCCGACCTCGGCTGCCCGGGCGGTGGCTTCGGCCGGCGTGTAGGCGCTATGGCCCTCGGGGAACGGAACGGCACGTGCGGCAACGGCATGGCGCGCCAGCGGCCGCAGGAAACCTGAGGCGTCCTTGGTGGTCTGCATCGCGAACACCAGGTAGAGGGGCAGCGGCGCCGGCTCCTTCGCCCAGTCGCTCGCCATCCGGCCGAGCGCCAGCCCGCAATCCTCGTTGTGCCCGCCGTCGAGCCACAATTCGCTGCCGGGCGGCAAGGCTTCGACCAGCGGCCCGCGCTTGAGCTTCTGCAGCCGGGCCGGCCATTCGACCGATGCCAGGCCTTTGCGGACCGCGACGTCGTCGATGCGGAAGTTGGCCGCGCGCAGGCGCTCGATGCAGGCCACGGCCGTGGCGGCATTGTCGAGCTGATGGGCGCCGGCCAGTGCCGGCGCCGGCAGGTCGAGACTCATCAGATCGCTTTCGTAGGCGAAGCCGGAAGCGGTCGGCGTCACTTGCCATTCGCGGCCCATGCGGAACAAAGGCGCCGCGAGCTTCGCCGCCTCGGCCGCGATCACCGCCGCCGGCACCTCGCGCTGCCGGCCGATCACCGCCGGCACGGTGCGTTTGAGGATGCCCGCTTTCTCACCCGCTATGCTCTCGAGCTTGTCGCCCAGGAAGCCCGTGTGGTCGTAGCCGATCGGCGTGATGGCCGAGAGTGCCGGCTCGACCACGTTGGTGGTGTCGAGACGACCGCCCATGCCGACCTCGATGATGCAGAGGTCGGCCGGGACGCGGGCGAAAGCGAGAAAAGCCGCCACCGTGGTGATTTCGAAGAAAGTGATAGGCCGACCGCCATTGGCCTCCTCGCATTCCGTCAGGATATTGTCGAGCGTGCCGTCGTCGATCAGGCGGCCGGCCACCCGGATGCGCTCGTTGAAGCGCACGAGATGGGGCGAGGTGTAGACATGAGCGCGGCAGCCTGCCGCCTCGGCCATGGCGCGGAGATAGGCGACCAGCGAGCCCTTGCCGTTGGTGCCGGCAACATGGACGACCGGCGGCAACCGCAAGTGCGGCGAGCCCAGTGCCTTGAGCAGTCGTTCGGTTCGCCCCAGTTCAAGGTCGATCAGCCGCGGGTGGAGCCGCATGAGGCGCTCCAGGAGCGGATCGGTCACGTCAGCCATGACGACGGAAGCTTCAGCGGACCGCGACAGCGAGGCCGCGGCCCTCGGAGAGCACAGGATCCATCAGGAGCGAGACCAGCCGGATCAGCGTCTCGCGCAGCTTGTGGCGGTGCACGACGGCATCGACCATGCCGTGCTCCAGCAGATACTCCGAGCGCTGGAAGCCTTCCGGCAGTTCCTGGCGGATCGTGTCCTGTATGACGCGCGGCCCGGCGAAGCCGATGATGGCGTCGGGCTCGGCGATATGGACGTCGCCCAGCATGGCGAACGAGGCCGACACGCCGCCGGTCGTGGGGTCGGTCAGCACCACGATGTAGGGCAGGCCCGCTTCCTTGACCTTGCGTACGGCGATGGTGGTGCGGGTGAGCTGCATCAGCGACAGGATGCCTTCCTGCATGCGGGCCCCGCCCGACGCCGAGAAGACGATTAGCGGCGCCTTGCGCGCGACGGCAAGGTCGGCCGCCATCACCAGCCCCTCGCCGACCGCGGTGCCCATCGAGCCGCCCATGAAGCCGAAATCGAGCAGTGCCAGGACGGCGATGCGCCCGCCCAGCGGACCGCTGGCCACTATCAGGGCGTCGCTGGACGAGCCGTCGGACTTGCCCTGCGCCTCTTTCAGCTGGGCGTCGTAGCGCTTGGTGTGGCGGAACTTCAGCGGGTCGGCGGTCACCTTGGGCAACGGGTGCAGCTCGTACTTGCCCTCGTCGAACAGGAACGGCAGCCGCTTGGTCGGCCGCACGCGCATGTGGTGTCCGCAATGGCTGCAGACCTCCTGGTTGGCCTCCCAATCGCGCATGAACAGCATCTGTTCGCACTTGGGGCATTTCAGCCAGAGATTCTCCGGTGCTTCCTTGCGCGTGACGAGGGCGCGGAGCTTCGGCCGGACGAAATTGGTCAGCCAGTTCATGGCGGCGGTATCGCACGAATGCGGGATTGGGCCAAGATCACCGGTAGAAGGCACCAAAGGGCGGGACGATGTCCTGAGGTTTCTTCACCTCGCAGAACAATTTTTTCGCCCGGTAGTGGGCGCAAAGCTTCCGGGCCGCGTCGGGTTCGAGATCGGCGATTATCGCGGCCTGGCGGGTGGCGTTGTTGGCCGTGACCGGCAGTATCCATTCCTTGCCCAGGCGACTGACGCCGAGCGTCGAGAGTTCGGCCTGGCCGACGTCGAAGGTCTGCCGTGCCGTTCGCCAGTCGCCGTAGGTGCCGAGCCAGGCCGCGTCGCCCGGCATGTCGTAGCGGATCTGGCCGCACTCCTGCTGGCTCAGCACGGTCGCGGGGCCGCCGCCGCCGTTGCGCAGCTGCCAGACTTTCGGCCGGTTGCCGCCGGTCTTGAGCAGATAGGCCTCGTCGAGCAGCCGGATGATGAACTCGTCGCGCAGGTCGCCACGGCGGAAGCCCAGCGCCACGGCGACCAGCCGACGCCCGTCGCGCACCGCGCTGCCCACGATGTTGAAGCCGGAGGAACAGACGAAGCCGGTCTTCAGCCCGTCGGCATAGGGCGAATAGAGATCGAGAAACTTGATGCCAGGGCCGATCTTCTGTTTGCCCAGCAAGAAGTCGCGGGTCTGGAAGTAACCATAATATTGCGGGAAGTCGCGGACCGCCGCCATGCCGAGCAAGGCGAGATCGCGCGCCGTGCTGAGCTGTCCGGCGGCGGGCAGGCCGTTGGCGTTGTGATACTGCGTGGCGTTCATGCCGAGCCGCGCCGCAGTTTCCGTCATGCGCACGGCGAAGGCTGCTTCGGAGCCCGAGATCAGTTCGCCGAAGGCCGTCGCCACATCGTTGGCCGAGCGCGCCACCAGGGCCTGCAGGCCCTGATCGACCGTTATCGTCTGGCCGGGCGCTACGGCGAGCTTCGACGGTGGCTTGGCGCGAGCGACTTCGGTGAAGGGTAACGGGCTTGCCGCAGTGAGGCGGCCGGCCTTCAACTCCTCGAAGACGATGTAGGCGGTCATGATCTTGGTGAGCGACGCGGGATACCAGAATGCGCCGGCATCGCGCTGCAGCAGCGTCTCGCCGGTCGCGGTGTCGACCACCACATAGGGGCCGGCCATCACGGGCCCGGAGGGCGAGGAAACCGGGCCGATCTGGGCGGTGGCGGGAACCGCAAATAAGCCCAGCAGACCGGGGAGACACAGCAGGAAACGCAGCTTCATCGTCGACTACGCATGAGGGATACGCAGCATACGCCCTTCCGTTCGCGTGCGGGAGGCATTAGATCGGTCCCATGATCAAGGTCATGATCGCTCCCGTCACGCCGTTTCAGCAGAATTGTTCCATCGTCTGGTGCTCGGAAACCATGGAGGGTACCGCCGTTGATCCCGGCGGCGACTTCGACATGCTGAAGGACGCCATCGACGAGCAGGGCATCAAGGTCACCAAGGTGCTGCTGACGCACGGTCATGTCGACCACGCCTCGGCCGCCGGCACCATGGCGGAGCATTACGGCGTGAAGATCGAGGGGCCGCACAAGGACGACCTGTTTCTGATCGAGGGTTTGGCCGAGTCGGGTCGCAAATACAATTTCCCGGCCTACAAGCCCTTCGTGCCCGACCGCTGGCTGGAAGGCGGCGAGACCGTGAGCCTGGGCAAACAGACCTTCGACGTGGTGCATTGTCCCGGCCACACGCCGGGTCATGTCGTGTTCGTGCACAAGCCGGCGAAAATCGCCTTCGTCGGCGATGTGCTGTTCCGCGGCTCGATCGGCCGCACCGATTTCCCGCGCGGCAATCACGAGCAGCTTCTGAATTCGATCCGCAAGAGGCTGTGGCCGCTGGGCGACGACATTCAGTTCGTGCCGGGTCACGGCCAGACCTCGACCTTCGGCTGGGAACGCAAAACCAACTCCTTCGTGGCCGACCTGTTGTTCGACGACGACGAGTAGCCGCCTAGGCCTTGCGCACGCTGCGCACGCCGTCGGCCAGCGACTTCACGAACTCCAATACTCCCGGCACCAGGTCGGGCCTGGCGCGGCCCTTGTCGTCGAGGCCGGCCTTCACGCGATCGACGATGGCCGTGCCGACCACGGCGGCATCGGCGTGGCGAGCCACGGCCGCGGCCTGATCGGGAGTCCTGATGCCGAAGCCCACGCCCACCGGCAGCTTGGTGTGGCGCCTGATGCGCTCGACATGGGAGCGCACGGTCTCCTCGGTCGCCGACTTGGTGCCGGTGATGCCCAGCACCGAGACGAAATAGACGAAGCCCGCCGAATATTTCAGCACCGCCGGCAGGCGCGCGTCATCGGTCGTGGGCGCGGTCAGCAGCACGGTGTCAAGGCCGTTGGCAGTCGCATGCGGCTTCAGCTCGTCGGCCTCTTCGGGCGGCAGATCGACCAGAATGAAACCATCGACGCCTGCGACGGCCGCTTCCTTGCAGAACTTCTCGGCGCCGCGCTGGTAGACGAGATTGTAGTAGCCCATCAGCAGGATGGGGGTCGCGTCGTCGCCGGTCTCCTTGCGAAAGCGCCGCACCATCTCGAACGTGCCATCGACCGTCATGCCGGCCTTGAGCGCGCGCTGGCCAGCGAGCTGGATCGAAGGGCCGTCGGCCATCGGATCGGTGAACGGCATGCCGAGTTCGATCAGGTCGGCGCCGGCCGCCGGCAAGCCCTTCAGGATCTGGTAGCTGACGGCGGCATCGGGATCGCCGGCGCTGACATAGGCGATCAGCCCGGCGCGCTTGCTTGCCTTTAGGTCGGCAAAGCGCTTGGCGATACGGCTCATCAGAGCTTGATCCCCATGCGCGCGGCGATCTGCGGCACGTCCTTGTCGCCTCGGCCGGAGAGATTCATGACCAGCAAATTGTCCTTCGGCAACGTCGGCGCGAGCGTCATCACATGAGCGAGTGCATGCGCGGATTCGAGCGCCGGAATGATGCCTTCGAGCTTGCAGAGCAGCTGGAAGGCCGCGACCGCTTCGTCGTCCGTGGCCGAGACATACTCGACGCGACCCAGCTCCTTCAGCCAGGAATGCTCGGGTCCGATGCCGGGATAATCGAGGCCTGCCGAGATCGAATGCGCCTCCTGGATTTGGCCTTCTTTGTCCTGCAGCAGATAGGTGCGGTTGCCGTGCAGCACGCCTGGGCGGCCGCCGGTCAAGGACGCCGCATGCTCACCGCTCTCCAGGCCCCTGCCGGCGGCTTCGACGCCGATGATGCGCACGGCCTTGTCGTCGAGGAAGGGATGGAACAGGCCCATGGCGTTCGAGCCGCCGCCGATGCAGGCGACCAGCGTATCGGGCAGCCTGCCTTCGGCTTCCATCATCTGGGCGCGCGTCTCGTTGCCGATCACACACTGGAAGTCGCGCACCATCGCCGGGTAGGGATGCGGGCCCGCCACCGTGCCGATGCAGTAGAAGGTCGTCTCGCAGGTCGCCACCCAATCTCGCAGCGCCTCGTTCATGGCGTCCTTGAGCGTCGACGCGCCCGACGTCACCGGCCGCACCTCCGCCCCCAGCATCTTCATGCGAAAGACGTTCGGCGCCTGGCGATCGACGTCGACCGAGCCCATGAACACCACGCAGGGAAGATCGAACAGCGCGCAGGCCGTCGCCGTCGCGACGCCGTGCTGGCCGGCGCCGGTTTCGGCGATGACCCGCGTCTTGCCCATGCGCTTGGCCATCAACACCTGGCCCAGCACGTTGTTGATCTTGTGGCTGCCGGTGTGATTGAGCTCGTCGCGCTTCAGGTAGACCTTGGCGCCGCCGAGATGCCTGGTCAGGCGTGCGGCGTAATAGAGCGGGCTGGGGCGGCCGGCGTAGTGCGCCAACAAATAATCGAGCTCGCGCTGGAACGCAGGATCGGCCTTGGCGTCGTTATAGGCCTTCTCCAGCTCGAGAATGAGCGGCATCAGCGTTTCGGCGACATAGCGGCCGCCGAAAATGCCAAAATGCCCGCGCTCGTCGGGGCCGGTGCGAAAACTGTTGGGAGCCGTTGCCATCGCTGTTCCTGTCGGGACGGGCGACTTAGCAGTCCCGACAGGGGTCGGTCAAAGAGGCCTACAACTTCTTTTTCTTGGCCGACTTCTTCTTGGTCTTGGCCGCAACCTTGCGCTTGGCAGCAGGTTTTGCCGCAGCAGCGCGCGGCGCCGGGCCATCCGAAATCTCGACGATCACCTCGACCTCGACCGGGATGCCGCGCGGCAGCGAGCCCATGCCGACCGCCGAGCGGGCGTGCCGGCCGCGATCGCCGAACACCTCGACGAACAGGTCGGAGCAGCCGTTGATCACTTCCGGCTGGCTGCCGAACTCCGACGTCGCGTTGACCATGCCCAGCACCTTCACGATGCGTTTGACCCGATCGAGATCGCCAAGCTCGGCCTTCATCACGGCAATCAGGCTCAAGCCGGTCTCGCGGGCGTAGCCGTAACCCTGCTCGATCGTGAAGTCGCGGCCGAGCTTGCCCGTGGGCAACGGCTTGCCCGGCAGACCCGGTCCCTTGCCCGCGAGATACAGCAGATTGCCGGTGCGCACGGCGTTCACGTAGTTGGCCATCGGCGAGGTCGGTTTGGAAAGTTCGATGCCGAGTTCCTTCAGCCGCTGTTCGGTCTTCATGCCTGTCCTCCTCAAAGCGCCTTCACCCGATCGAGAAAGGCACGTATCAGCTCGACGGATTTCACACCCCGGCTCTTCTCGACGCCAGAGGAAACATCGACGGTGCGCGCACCCGTGACACGCACCGCTTCGCCGACGTTGCCCGGCGTCAGGCCACCGGCCAGTAACCACGGCAGCGGCACTTTGCGCCCGGAAAGAATCGTCCAGTCGAACGCCTTGGCGTTGCCGCCGGGCAGGATGCCGTCGGCGGTGTCGAACATCAGCCGGTCGGCGACGCCTGCGTAAGCGGTGATACCGCGTTCGACATCCCCGGGCCGCGCGACCTTGATCACTTTCATCACCGGCTTGCCGGTCCGCGCCTTGATGGCCGCGACGCGCTCGGGCGTCTCCTCGCCGTGGAGCTGCAGCATGTCGAGCGCGCCCGTCGCCAGTCGCTCATCGAGCAGCGCCTCGTCGGGATCGACGAACAGGCCGACGCGCGTGACAGTCCTGGGCACAAGCGCGCCCAGGACTTTCAGAAGGGCGGTATCGATGTGGCGCGGCGAACGCGGATAGGTGGCAAACCCGACGTAGCGAGCGCCGCCCGCGACCGCGGCATCGACCGTTTCCGGCGTCGACAGGCCGCAAATCTTGGCTTCGACGGTCATAGGTCGTTGACGCCCGCTTCGCGCGCGATCGCTTCCGCCGCGGCGCGCGGATCGGCCGCCTGGCAGATCGGCCGGCCGACCACCAGGTTGGTGGCGCCGAGATCGACCGCCTGGCGCGGCGTCATGGCCCGCTTCTGGTCGTCGGACGCACTGCCCACGGGGCGGATGCCGGGCACCATCAGCACAAAGTCGCGGCCGCACTGCTTGCGCAAGGCGGCGATCTCGAGCGGCGAGCAGATCACGCCGTCGAGCCCCGACTCGCGTGCGAGCGCAGCCAGCCGCAGCACCTGATCGGACGGATCGGCATTGACGCCCGTGGCCTCGAGGTCGGAGCGGTCGAGCGAGGTCAGCACGGTGACGCCCAGAAGCTTGGGCCGCGGCACGTTGAACTTCGCGGCCTGGGCGCCTGCCTCGTCGACCGCCGCCTTCATCATCTCGCGGCCGCCGCTTGCATGGATGGTGATGAAAGTGGGCGCCAGCTCGATCACGGCGCGGATGCCGCCCGCCGCCGTATTGGGAATGTCGTGCAGCTTCAGATCGAGGAAGAAGCCCACGCCCGTCGCCCGCACCGGTGCCGGGAAGGCGTAGCGCACGCCCGGCGCGCCGTGCGCCAGGAAGAACTCCAGCCCGAGCTTGATGCCGCCCACGGCTGGTTTCGGCCCGCCGGCAATGGCCCGGATGAGCTTGGTGGCCCAGGCGAGATCGATGGTGTCGATGCCGCAATAGACGGGATTCGGGCGGGTCGGCATGGCGCGCGCAACCTAAAGGTCGCGCCTCTCAGCAGCAATCAGGAACTGCGCACGCGCCGCACGGCATCCTGCCAGCCGGCATAGCGGCGGTCGCGCGAAGATGCATCTTCGGCGGGCTTGAACGCCCGATCGAGCGCCCAGGTCGCGGCCAGCGCATCGAGCGAGGGCCACAGGCCGGCCTGCAGCCCAGCCAGGAAGGCCGCTCCCAAGGCCGTCGTCTCGGTGACCTTGGGCCGCTCGACCGGCGTGCCGACCGTGTCGGCCAGCCGCTGCATCAGGCTGTCGTTCACGACCATGCCGCCGTCGACCCTGAGGTCGGCGATCTCCGCGCCGTCGGCGCGCATCGCCTCGACGAGATCGCGCGTCTGGTAGCAGACCGAATCGAGTGTGGCGGCGGCGATCTCGCCGGGCCCGGAATCGCGGGTGAGGCCCAGGATGGCGCCGCGCGCCTCGGCATCCCAGTAGGGCGCGCCCAGCCCGACGAAGGCTGGAACCATGTAGACTTCATGGGCCGCATGAGCGCGCTTGGCGACCGCCTCGATCTCGGACGAGTTCTTGATCAGGCCGAGCCCGTCGCGCAGCCACTGCACGGCGGCGCCGGCGACGAAGATGCTGCCTTCAAGTGCATATGTCCGCTTGCCGTCCAGTTGATAAGCAATGGTGGTGAGCAGACGATTGTGCGAGCGCACCGCCATGCTGCCGGTGTTGAGCAGGGCAAAGCAGCCCGTGCCGTAGGTCGCCTTGACCATGCCGGGCTTGATGCAGGCCTGGCCGATGGTGGCGGCCTGCTGGTCTCCGGCCATACCGAGCACCGGCACCGGGTGCCCGAGAAAATCGGCCGTGGTGACGCCGAGCTCGCTGGCGCAATCGACGACGTGCGGCAGCAGCGACTGATGTACGCCGAACAGCTTCAGAAGATCGGCGTCCCACGAGCCTTTGTGGATGTCGAGCAGCAGGGTTCGGCTGGCGTTGGTGGCGTCGCTGGCGTGGACCTTGCCGCCGCTCAGCCGCCACAGCAGGAAACTCTCGATGGTGCCGGCGGCAAGCGCGCCCTTGCCGGCGGCAGCGCGGCTGCCGGCGACATGATCGAGGATCCAGGCGATCTTGGTGCCGGAGAAATAGGGATCGAGCAGCAGGCCGGTACGCTCCGTCACCATCTCCTCGTGGCCGCCGCGCTTCAGCTCGGCGCAGCGATCGGCCGTCCGGCGGTCCTGCCACACGATGGCGTTGTGGACCGGCTTGCCGGTGGCGCGATCCCACACCACGGTGGTCTCGCGCTGGTTGGTGATGCCGATCCCGGCCAGCGCCGTGGCCTCGAGTTCGGCCTTGGCGAGTGCTGCGCGGCAGACCTCGACCGTCGCGACCCAGATCTCCTCCGGATCGTGCTCGACCCAGCCGGGCCTGGGAAAGATCTGCTTCAGTTCCTTCTGCGCCGACGCCACCGGCCGGCCCGCGACATCGAACACGATGGCGCGCGTACTGGTCGTGCCTTGATCGATGGCGAGAATGTACCTGGCGGCCATCGCGTGGCGGAGGCTCAGTGTGCCCGATCGATCGCGAAGTCCACGGCCTCCAGCAGCGCCGCCTTGAGCGGCGTGTCGCCGAACAGGCCGAGCGCGTCGCGCGCCATGGCGCCGTAGTGGCGGGCGCGTTCCAGCGTGTCGGCAACGGCGTTGTGGCGTTCGATCAGGCTCTGCGCCTGCTCGAGATCGCCAGCATGCTGGTCGAGCTTCTGGATGGTGCGCTTCCAGAACTCACGGTCGACGGTGCCGCCGCGCAGGAACGCCAGGATCACCGGCAGGGTGATCTTGCCCTCGCGAAAGTCGTCGCCGACGGTCTTGCCGAGCTCGGCGGCACGGCCGACGTAATCCAGCGCGTCGTCGACCAGCTGAAAGGCAATGCCCAGATTCATGCCGAAGCTTTCGAGCGCCACGCGCTCGGGACCGTTGCGGCCGGCCACCATGGCACCGACTTCGGCGGCGGCGGCGAACAGCTTGGCGGTCTTGGCCTTGATGACTTCGAGATAGGTGGCCTCGGGCGTGCTGATGTCGCGCTGGGTGACGAGCTGCAACACCTCGCCCTCGGCGATGGTCGAGGAAGCACGCGACAGCACGGCCAGGATGTCGAGCGAACCGACGTCGACCATCAGCTCGAAGGCGCGGGTGAACAGGAAGTCGCCGACCAGCACCGAGGCCTTGTCGCCCCATACCGAATTGGCGGTCGGCTTGCCGCGCCTGAGCGCGCTGACGTCGACCACGTCGTCATGCAGCAGGGTGGCCGAATGGATGAACTCCACGCAGGTCGCGAGCCGGACGTGGCGGTCGTCGCCGGTGTCGTAGCCGCACAGCCTCGCCGCCGCGACGGTGAGCAGCGGGCGCATGCGCTTGCCGCCGGCGCCGACCAGGTGGTTGGCGAGCTCGGGGATCAGTGATACCGGCGAGCGCATTCTCGCCAGGATCTCGCGATCGACCCGGACCATGTCGTCGGCGCACAGCGCCAGCAGCGGCTCCAGGCTGGGAGACTTGCGCTTGCCTTCGAGGGATACGACGTTGGCCATGCTGACAGGATAGTCCCTCGGCGGACCCCGGTTGTTGCGACACGATGTCGTGAGATGGTCTAAGTCCCTAGCATGGAAACGGCCCCGACCGAAGACGCGCTGCTGGGCGGCCGGGTGCGGCTGCTGCAGCCGCGCCGGGGTTATCGCGTGGCCATCGACGCGGTCCTGCTGGCCGCTGCGGTCGACGCGACAGAAGGCCAGCGCGTGCTCGATCTCGGCGCCGGCGTGGGCGCAGTCGGCCTCTGCCTCGCTGCGCGCATATCTGGATGCACGATCGTGGGCATCGAGCTGCAGCCCGGCCTCGCAGTCCTCGCCGAACGCAATGCCCTGCTCAATGGAGTGAAAGAGCGCGTACGAACGATCGTTCACGATCTTGCCCGGCCGCTGCCGGAAGGTCTCGGCCTGTTCGACCATGTCGCGACCAATCCGCCCTATCTCGCCGCTGCCGTCGCCGATCCCTCGCCCGACCCCGCGAAGGCGCTGGCGACTGTCGAATCGAGCGCCGACCTGGCGCGATGGCTGGCCGTGGCGACGGCTGCCGCGAAACCTGCAGGCAGCGTGACGGCGATCCATCGCAGCGACCGGCTGGAGGAGATCGTCGGCCACTTCGAGCGGCTGGGTTGGGGCGATATCGCGATCCAGCGTCTCGCGCCCGCCGCCCGCGTGCTGGTCCGCGCCCGCCGCGCCACCACCCGCCACCGCCGCGAAGCGCCGACGATCGTCCTGCATCGGCCGGACGGCAGCTACACCGCCGAAGCCGAGGCGATCCTGCGCCACGCAGCTCCCATCGTCTTCTAAGCCGCGATGACTTTCACTCGAATCACGCCGTCGGCCCGGCACGTGTGCCGCTCAGCTGCGGGAGCCGGGCCGACGGCCGAAGCAAAAGTCATCGCGCCGTAGGGGCCGCTTGCCTTCTAGGCGACGCGCCGCGACAGTGCCGGCATGTTCGCATGGTTCAGAGATCGCTTTCACCGCACGCCCGTCGTGCCGGTGGTCCGCCTGTCGGGCGTCATCGCCGCCGGCGGCTTGCTGGGCTCGCGCAGTCTTTCCATCGAGTCCGTGGCCCCGTTGCTGGCGCGCGCCTTCGGCCAGCGCGGCGCCAAGGCGGTGGCGCTGGCCATCAATTCGCCCGGCGGTTCGCCGGTGCAGTCGGCACTGATCGCGGCCCGGATCCGGCTGCTGTCGGCCGAGAAGAACTTGCCGGTGATCGCCTTCGTCGAGGACGTCGCAGCGTCCGGCGGTTACTGGCTGGCCTGCGCCGCCGACGAGATCCTGGTCGACCCCAGCTCGATCGTGGGCTCGATCGGCGTCATATCGGCAGGCTTCGGCTTCCAGGACCTGATCGCCAAGGCCGGCGTCGAGCGCCGCGTGCACACGTCGGGCGAACGCAAGGCGATGCTCGATCCCTTTCGCCCGGAGACTCCCGACGATGTCGAGCGGCTGAAGCGCCTGCAGGCCGAGATCCACGACGGCTTCAAGGACTGGGTGCGCGAGCGCCGGGCCGCGCGGCTGAAGGGCGACGAGGCGATGCTGTTCTCCGGCGAGTTCTGGACCGGCAGGCGCGGCGTCGAGCTCGGCCTGGTCGACGGTCTGGGCGAGTTGCGCACCACGCTGCAGGCCCGCTACGGCGCCAAGGTCCGCCTGCCGGTGATCGGCCCGCGCCGCCGCCTGCTCTCCCGTCTCGGCCTCGGCGGCGGCCTGGAGATGGTCGGCCCGGCAACGCTTGCCGCGATAGAAGAGCGCATGCACTGGCAACGTTTCGGACTGTAGGACTGGCCCATGAAACTTCGCACCGCCCCGCACGTCGACGACCTCGCCGCCGTCCGCGCCTGGTTCGCGACCCTGGCCAGCCATTGCCGGGCGGTCGACTACCAGGGCGCGCGGCCGATCTTCGCCGAGGACATGATCGCCTTCGGCACCTTCACCGACTTCATGATCGGCCGCGAGCTGGCCGAGCAGAAACAGTGGCGCAACGTCTGGGGCACCATCCGCAACTTCCGCTTCACGCTCGAATCGGTCGAGGCCATCGTCTCGGCCGACCGCCTGACCGCCATCGGCATGGGCGTGTGGACTTCCGACGGCTTCCATCCCAACGGCGATCCTTTCGACCGCGGCGGCCGCGCCACCGTGGGACTGGGCCGCCTGAAGATCGGCGATCCGTTCGTGGCCACTCATACCCATCTGTCGCTCAATCGTGGCACGCCGGACCGCAGCTTCGGCAAATTCGCCTAGAGTGGATCGACCGCGCCCTTCTGATCGACGATCCGGCGATACTGGTCGGGCTGGCGATGGACGGCGAAATTGAACGTGGTGCGCTTGTAGCTCTGGCCGGCGTCGAGATCGCAGCGATGCACGACCAGCTCATCCTCCACGCCGGCAGCCCGCGCCACCACCTTGCCCGAGGGCGCCACGATCATGCTGTCGGCCAGCGACGGCACGTTTTCTTCGGTGCCGCCCTTGGCGACGCCCACCACCCAGGTGCCGTTCTGGTAGGCGCCGGCCTGCATGGAGAGCTGGTTGTGGAACCATGAATGCTCGTCGTGGTCGGGCGACGGCGCGTTGTGCAGCGGCGTGTTGTAGCCCAGCAGCACCATCTCGACATTCTGCAGGCCCATGACGCGGTAGGTCTCGGGCCAGCGACGGTCGTTGCAGATGCACATGCCCATATTTGCGCCGAACGCCTTGACCACCGGGAAGCCGAGGTTGCCCACTTCGAAATAGCGCTTCTCCAGATGCTGAAAGGGGCGCGCCGGCTCGTGCTCGCTGTGGCCCGGAAGATGGATCTTGCGGTACTTGCTCACGACCCGCCCGTCGCGCTCGACGATGATCGACGTGTTGAAGCGCCGGACCTTGCCGCCTTCATCGGCGAGCTCGGCATAGCCCAGGCAAAAGCCCAGGCCGAGCCGCTTGGCCTCGGTGAACAACGGCGCGGTCTCGTTGGACGGCATCTCGCGCTCGAAGAAAGCGTCGATCTCGGCGGGGTCGGTCATCCACCAGCGCGGAAAGAAGGTGGTGAGGGTGAGTTCGGGGAACACCACCAGCTCGCAGCCTATGCGCTTGGCCTCGCGCAGATGGGCCACCAGCCGCTCGACCACGTCGCGGCGCGTGTGGCTGCGCTGGATGGGGCCCATTTGGGCAGCGCCTACTGTAAGGATACGTGTCATCGATCATTCCCCCCGATTCGAGTATTGCCGCTGGCGGCTGGGGCTCCAAGAACCGCTTCCGGAATGATCGCAACATGTAGTGGCGGTTATCGGCGGGTAACGGTTAAAATATCGGGAAATCATCGCCATTTTAGTGTCGCGTCGATCGTGCCGGCGCGCCTCAATCGATGAAGCCGGCGAGCCTCGGCAAGTACAGGCTGATCTCCGGGAACCAGATACAGAGAAGCAGCCCGAGTACCTGCAGGCCGACGAACGGATACATCGCCCGATAGACGTCGCTCATGGTAACGCCGGGCGGCGCGGTGCCCTTCATGTAGAACAGCGTGGCGCCGAAAGGCGGTGTCATGAAGGCCGTCTGCAGGTTGACCGCGACCAGACAGCCGAACCAGGTCATCAGTCCGGTGTTGCTGCCGCCCAGATGATCGGAGAAATCGAACTTCATCAGGATCGGACCGAAAATCGGCAGCACGATCAGGCAGATCTCGATCCACTCGAACGGAAAGCCGAGCAGGAAGATCAGCACCATGATGAAGGTCAACATCTCCCACTTCGTCGTGATGCCGAAATATTGCAGGGTCGAGATCATCACGTCGTCGCCGCCCAGTACGCGGAACACGTAGGAGAAGCCGGTGGCGCCGAGGAAGATCAGGAAAACCAGGCCGTTGGCCCGGCAGCTCTGGAAGATCGACTCGGTCATCATCCGCATGGTCATGCGCTTGTTCAGCGCGGCGATGAACATCGAGCCGAGAACGCCGACGGCGCCGCTTTCCGTCGGCGTCGCCCAGCCGGCGAAGATCGAGCCGAGAACGATCACCAGGAGGGCGGTCATCGGGAACAGCCCGCGCCACAGCGCGCGCCAGAACTCGCCGCGGGTCTGCGGCCCGAAATCCGCCGGCATTTTCGGCGCCATCCCCGGCTTGAAGATCGCGACGGAGATAATATACACGGTGTAGAGGCCGGACAGCACCAGACCCGGCATGATCGCGCCCAGGAACAGGTTGCCGGCCGACGTCGCCAGCATCTCGGCCATCACCACGAGCATGATCGCCGGCGGGATCAGGATGCCGAGCGTGCCGGCCGAGGCGATGGTGCCGATGGCCAATTTCTTGTCGTAGCCCGCCGCCATCATCTGCGGCAGCGCGATCACCGACAGGGTGATCACGGCGGCGCCGACCACGCCGATCGGCGCGGCCAGGATGGTGCCCATGACCATGACGGAGACGGCAAGCGCCCCCGGGCACCATTTCATCAGGAGCTCGGTGGCGGACAACATGTCCTTGGCCGATCCCGACCGCTCCAGAATGGCGCCCATGAAGATGAACATGGGAATCGAGGCGAGCACCGGGTCGGCGGCGACACCGGCCCACATACGCAGCACGATATCGGAAATGCTGACGAGATTGAAAACGCCGAGATACGCTCCGGCCAGGGCGAAGACCAGCGCCAGCCCGCCCATGATGAAGGCCACGGGATAGCCCAGGAAGATGAAGAAGAACATGCTCAAGAACATGATGAGCGAGAGATAGTCGGCCAGCCAGTCGAGCACGATGGTTTCCCCTTTCATCGGACAGAGCACATTCCGTCCGGCTGATCGCGGCGCGTTTACGCGCCTCAGCCGGACGAAATGTGCTTTAGACGTCCGCCTCCACATGGCCGATCTGCAGGTTGACTTCCTCGTTCGACTTTCCGGCGAACAGGAACACGATGACCCGCAGCAGAACGCTTAAGATGCCCAACACGACCAGCCAAAGGCCGAGAGCAAAGATTCCCTTGATGAGCCAACGATGAGTGAGACCCACCGTGCTGTCCGACTGCTCGTTGAGAGCATACGAACTGGCGACGTAGTCCAGGCTGAAGTAGGCGACCAGCGTGACGTAGGGCAGCGCCAGCAGCAGGCAGCCGAACAACTCGATCCACGCCCGGGCGCGATACGACCGGCCTTCCAGGAAAGTATCGACCCGTGGATGGGCGTTGATCGTGTAGCAGTAGCCCATCCACATCGAGAAAATCACTGCGTGGAAGTGCCACTCGAGTTCCTGCAGCTTGGTGTAGGGCAGTTGCATGCCGAACTTGCGCGCCACCACGTCGAAGGTGGTCACGCAGGCCATGACGACCAGCAGCCAGCCGGACGCCAGCGCGATCCACTCGAGCAGCCGCCGCAAGGCTTCCGCCAGCTTCAGCACCGCGTTCATGGTGACGCCGTCCCGGGACCGCCAATCAGCCGGCGCGACGCCGGCCGCAAGATTTCTCTCGGCATGTCCCCTCCCGACCTCGTTGTTTCACTCAATCCGAGTGCAAGATGCATGACGGGTCCGGACCGCCGGCCCCGTACATCGACCTGTTTATGTTGGTTGAAGGTGCCGGCGCGGCAGAAGCCGCGCCGGCATCGCGCTCACTTGGTGAGATAAGTGGGTTTCATCGTTTGCGAAGCGCCCCACACCGAGAACTTCTTGCGATAGTCGAGGTAGTGGTCGGCAACTTTCTTGAACAGCGCATCCTTGGCCGACTCCTCCGCCAGCACTTCCATCCAGGCCTTCTCGAACGCCGCCAGGTCCTCGTCGCTCCAACGCTTTACCTTGACGCCCTGCTTGGCTTGGTATTCCGCCATGGCGGCGAACTGCGAGTGGTCGCTCTCGACGTAGGTGTGCATCGTCGAGTCGCCGAGCGCGATCTCGATGATCGCCTTGTTCTGATCCGACAGCTTGTCCCACGCCGCCTTGTTCATGAGCAGTTCGCTGACCGAGACCTGCTGGTGCCAGCCAGGAAAGTAGTTGAACTTGGCGATCTGGTGGAAGCCGAGCTTTGTGTCCATGGTCGGCATGGAGAACTCGGTGGCGTCGATGACGCCGCGCTCCAGTGCCTGATAGATGTCGGCGGCCGCCAGCAGCTGGGTCGACACGCCGAGCTTCTGCATGACCTGCGCGCCCAGGCCGAAGAAACGCATCTTCATGCCCTTGAGCTCGGCCACCGACTTCACCTCGTTGCGGAACCAGCCCGAGGTCTCCGGCGCGATGGCGAAGGAGTCGATCGCGACCAGGCCGTGCTTGGCGTAGATCTCGTCGCGCAGCTGGTTGCCGCCGCCGAACCACTTCCAGCCGAGGAATTCCCCGATCGGCGGCCCGAACGGCACCGTGGTGAAGAAGGCGAGCGCCGGGTACTTGCCGGTATGGTAGCCCGGCGTGGTCCAGCACGATTCGATGGAGCCTTTCGACACCGCGTCGAAGCATTCCAGCGGCGGGATCAGCGCCCCCGGTTCGTAAAATTTGACCTCGAACTTGCCGCCGGACAGCCGATCGACATTCTTGGAGAAGCGCACCGCCGAGGTGCCGATATGCGGCAGCTGGCTGCCGAAAGCACTCTGCATCTTCCAGCGCACTTTATCCTGTGCCTGCGCCGGAAGGGCAATCACGGCAGCAGTCACGGCCACTGCAGCCGACATCAGCAACGCACGAGCTATACCTGACATGACCCAACCTCCCATTTGTTATTGGTGAGGTCCGCAGATGGCTCAGGCAATCCGTGTTGCGACACTAACGCCACACTGCAACAACGAAACAGGACGCCCGACCACGGGACCACGCGTTGTACGCGCCTGCCGTCAGGACAACTGTCCAAAGCCTCGTCCTGCTCGGCGGCGATTGAAGGCTCGCACGCCGAGATTGGGCTGTCAAAGCGGGAACCGCCGCGTCCTCTACGTCCGTCAGGCATCGTCTCCTGTCTTCAGGTCGCGAGCGTCAAGGCCCCGCGCGCTTCACGTCGTTGGTGAACTCCATCGAGGTGAAGGTGCCGCCCTGGAAGCGATCGCCCACCGGGTCGGGCCCGATCCTGGCCTGTTCGGCTTCGGCGTGGGCGCGATGATCCTCGGACTTGCCGGTCGGGCGGTAGCCGAGCTGGCGGGCCCGCGAATTGTCCCACCAGGACGCGGCATTGTCCGACGCGCCGTAGAGGATATCGAAGCGAATGTCGGGATGCTCCAGGCCGATGCAGATCAACTGCACGATGTCCTCCGGCGAGATCCAGATCGACAGGCGCCGCAGGTCGAGCGGACGTGGCCCGACATTTCCGATTCTGAGGCAGGTCACGATCATGCCGTGCTTGTCGGCATAGAGCGCGCCCAGCGCCTCGCCGAAGGCCTTGCTGACGCCATAGCGGCTGTCGGGCCGCACAGTCAGGTCGGTGCCGATCCGCCGCTTGCGCGGATAGAAACCGACGGCGTGGTTGGACGAGGCGAAGATCACGCGCTTGACGCCGGCCTGGCGCGCCGCCTCGAAGAGATTGTAGCAGCCGATGATGTTGGCCTGCAGGATGGCGTCCCACGGCCCCTCGACCGAGAAGCCGCCGAGATGGATCACGCTGTGGGCGCCCTTTACGGCGGCGGCGACCTCGTCGGGCCTGGCGAGATCGGCGGCGACGAAGGTCTCGCCCGGCAACAGGTTGGCGGGCTTGGCTTTGTCGCTCAGCACCAGGCCGGGGTATTGCACGGCAAGCAGCGGCCGGATCATGGTGCCGACACCGCCGGACGCGCCGGTGAACACGATCCTGCGTTTCCTGTCGTTGCTGGCGTCAGCCATCGCTGCTTCTCCCCGCTGTCTTTGCCAATTTTCTGTAGCGTTCCAGCGAACGCGCGAGATGTTCGCGCATCGCCCGCCGCGCCTCGGCCGGATCCTCGTCGGAAATGCCGGCGACGATGCGGCGATGCTCGTGCTGGATGCGCTCGAGATAGACGCGCCGTTCGGCCGGCGTGTCCACCGAAAGCCGCACGCTCTGGCGCGGAATGACGTGGCTGCCGAGGAAGGCGAGGAAGCGCGGGAACTGCCCGTTGCCGGTGGCCTCGGCGATGGCGCGATGGAAGGCGAAATCCTCGGCGACCGCGCCGTCACCCTGGCGCAACGCCTTGTCGATGCCGCGCAGCGCCGTGCGGATGGTGGCGATCTGCTTGCGGGTCGCCCGTTCGGCCGCGAGTGCCGCCGCTTCGACCTCGACCGCGAGCCTGAGCTCCATCACGTCGAGAACGGCGTCGATCGGGCCCAGCCGCGGCGCGGCGATGCGAAACGGCGAGGACGTCGGATTGGCCGCGACATAGGCCCCCGAGCCGCGCCGCGTCACCACCAGCCCGTCGGCCCGCAACGCCGCCACCGCCTCGCGCACCACGGTGCGGCTGACGCCGAGCGTCGTCGTCAGTTCCTGCTCGGTCGGCAGGCGCGCGCCGGGCGCCAGCCGGCCGCCACGGATGTCGGCGCCGAGCCGCGTTATCACCCGCTCGGCGAGATTGCTGTTTCTGGGCTTGGCGGCTTGCTTGTCGGTCATCGGGCGCGATGCTAGCCAGTTGTCGGACAACTTAACAGGCGGCGAAGTGCCAAGCTTGTCCGGACAAATTCGTCGGGCCACTCCGGCCGATTGGCCGCACATCTGGGAGATTCGCCTGGGCGTGAACGAGAACCAGCTGACCAATCTCGACGCCGTGACGGACGAGGATGTCGCCTGGTTCACCGAGCATCCCGGCATCTGGCTGTGGGAAGAGGCGGGCCAGGTGCTGGGCTTCTCGGCGGCCGACACGCGCGACGGCTCGGTGTGGGCGCTGTTCATCGATCCGGCGCACCACGGCCGCGGCATCGGCCGCGCCCTTTTCGCCAAAGCCTGCGAGGTGCTGCGCGGGGCGGGACATCGCACCGCCACGCTGTCGACCGGCCCGGGCACGCGCGCCGAACGCTTCTATCGCGCGGCCGGCTGGAAGGTGATCGGCACCAGCCTCAGAGGCGAGGTGATTTTCCACGGGGTGCTGTAGGTCTTTCTGCCCCATTTACAAGGGGAAGTGCCCTCGTCCTACGAGGGCGATGGGGTCATGACCCCTCCGTCGCCGTATGACGGCGACACCTCCCCATATGAATGGGGAGGCTCTCTACTCCGCCAGTTCGATCATCAGGTTCATCAGCACCTGCGCGCCGGCAGTGAGGTCGGCGGCTTCGGTGTGTTCCTTGACGTTGTGGCTGAGCCCCGCGACCGAGGGCACAAAGATCATCGCCGTGGGACACAGGCGCTGCATCATCTGCGCATCGTGACCGGCGCCCGAGGGCATGCGCCGCGTGCTGAGCTTGAGCTCCTTGGCGTGATGCTCGACGCGACCCACCAGGCGGGCGTCGAAGATCACCGGCTCGAAACGCGCCAGCACCTTGGCCTCGACCTCGACCCGCTCCTCCCTCGCCACTTCGGTGATGTGAGACGCAACGCGCGCCTCGGCCTCTTTCAGTTTCGCCTCGTCGGTGTTGCGCAAATCGACGGCGAAGACCGCGCGGTTGGGCACCACGTTGATCAGGTTGGGCCGGAGCGTCAGGGCGCCGATCGTGGCCACCTGGTCGCCGCCCATCTCCCAGGCGAGCTTGCGGGCGAAGAGATTGACCGAGGCGGCGAGCCAGCCCGCGTCGCGACGCAGCCGCATCGGCGTGGTGCCGGCGTGGTTGGAGACGCCGGTGACCGTGTACTCGGTCCATGAGATGCCCTGGACGCTTTCGACGACACCGATCCGCACCTGCTCCTCGTCGAGGATCGGGCCCTGCTCGATGTGCAGCTCCAGGAAGGCATGCGGTCTCAGCACCCCCGGCTTGGCCGACCCCAGATAACCGATGCGCCGCAACTCGTCGCCAACCGCGACGCCCTCCTTGTCGGTCGCGGCATAGGCCTCGTTCAGCCCCAGCCCGCCGGAATAGACCAGGCTGCCCATCATGTCGGGCTGGAAGCGCGCGCCCTCCTCGTTGGTGAAAAACGCCACGGCGATCGGCCGGCGTGTGGTGATCCTGGCTTCGTTGAGCGCGCGCACGATTTCGAGGCCGGCCAGCACGCCGTAGTTGCCGTCGTAGCGGCCGCCGGTGCGTACCGTGTCGATATGGCTGCCGGTCATGACCGGCGGCAACTTCTCTCGGCCGGCGCGCAGGCCGATCACGTTGCCGATGGCGTCGATGGCGACATCGAGGCCGGCCGCCTTCATCCAGCCCACGACCAGGTCGCGGCCTGCTTTGTCCTCGTCGGTGAGCGCCAGCCGCGCACAGCCGCCGCCCTCGATGGCGCCGATCTGGCCCAGTTCGTCGAGCGCCTCCAGCAAGTGCCTGTCGTCAACCCGAAGACTCATTGTTTCCTCAATGAAACCAAAAGCTTAGACGCTGCGCGCCGGCAGGGCAAAATATCACGTCGCCTTGATCCGGATTGCCTTGCCAGCACGTAAGGGGATGGTCACTTACTAGGTCCAGATGCCGCGTTTCCTCGCTTTCCTGTTCGCTCTGCTGCTCTCCGGACCTGCTTTTGCGCAGTCACCTGCGCAAGCGCAGGCCGTAGTGACAACAGACAACGTGCGTGCCGAACTGATCTCGGAAGCCGCCGCCGTGAAGCCGGGCGAGCCCTTCTGGGTGGCGCTACGCCAGACCATCCGGCCGAAGTGGCACACCTACTGGAAGAACCCGGGCGACTCGGGCCTGCCGACCGAGATCGCCTGGAAGCTGCCGGACGGCGTGAAGGCCGACCCCATTGTCTGGCCGACGCCCAGCCTGATCAATGTGAGCGGCGTCATCAATTACGGCTTCAGCGACGACATCCTGCTGATGGTGCGGATCACGCCGCCGGCCAGTCTCAGCGACGATCTCACGCTTGCCGCCGAGGCCAACTGGTTGGTGTGCGACGACGTCTGCATCCCCGAGGATGGCAAGTTCACGCTCACCTTGCCGACCGGTCCGTCCGCCAAGCCCGCCGACCCGGCGACCCGCGCCCTGTTCGACAAGGCGCGCCGCGTCGTGCCGATGGAAAGCCCGTGGCCGGCACGCTTCGGTGTCGCCCCGTCGGGCGACCCCACTTTGATCGTCGAGGCCAAGGGGCTGAAGCCCGAGACGATCCGCAACGTCTATTTCTTCCCGGCCGAATGGGGCACGGCCGCCAGCATGGCCAAGCAGACGGCCATCGTCACCGCCGACGGCATCCGCATTCCGCTGAAGAAGGGCGACGCCAAAGGCGCGCCACCGCCGACGCTCGCCGGCACGCTGATGATGACCGAGAAGACCGGCGATGGCGAACATCGCCAGGCCTTCGACGTCATCGCCAAGCTCGATCCGGCGTTTGTGCCCGCTGCTTTTTCGGCCTCGTCACTTGCCGCTTCGAACGCGGGCGAAGAGCTTTCGCTGCTGCAGGCCCTGCTGTTTGCGCTCCTGGGCGGTCTGATCCTCAACCTGATGCCCTGCGTCTTCCCCGTGCTCGCCATGAAGGCCGCCTCCTTCGCCCGGCTGGCCGGCGAGGCCAGGAGCGAGATGCGCCGCGACGGACTTGCCTACACCGCGGGCGTGCTGGCCTCCTTCGCAGTCATGGCCGCCATCGTTGTGGCGATCCGTGCCAGTGTCGGCGAGGTGAGCTGGGGCTTCCAGTTCCAGTCGCCGATCTTCTCGTTGCTGGTGGCCTACCTCTTCTTCGTGATCGGCCTCAATCTGTCCGGCGTGTTCGAGATCAGCGGCCGCTTCACGGGCGTCGGCCAGGGACTGGCGGCGCGACACGGCGTGTCGGGCTCGTTCTTCACCGGCGTACTGGCGGTGATCGTTGCCACGCCCTGCACCGTGCCCTTCATGGCGGCCGCCTTGGGCTTTGCGCTGAGCCAGCCCGCGCCGCAGACCGTGGCTGTGTTGCTCGCCATGGGGCTCGGCCTCGCGCTGCCCTACCTCGCGCTGTCGACCACGCCGGCGCTGCAACGGCTGATGCCGCAGCCCGGCGCCTGGATGGACCGGCTGCGCCAGTTCCTCGCCTTTCCGATGTATGCCTCGGCAGTGTGGATGATCTGGGTGCTGACCCAGCAGACCGGCGCCGATGGCGTGGTCTATGCGCTGGGCGGCATGATCCTGATCGCCTTCGCGATCTGGCTGCTGCGCATCGGCACCGGCCCCTCATCGGCGACATCCTTTACGTCGTGGCTGCGCCGCGGCGTGGCCGCTGCCGCCGTGCTGCTGGCCCTTGCCGCCACCCTGAAGCTCGACGACGGACCGGCGACGGCCGCGTCAGCGTCCGGTGGACCCTCATCTGGTGGACAGGCGTCTGGCGTCAGCTTCGAGGGCTGGGAGCGTTTCTCGCGGGCGCGCATGAACGAGGCGGTGGCGGCCGGCAAGCCGGTGTTCGTGGATTTCACGGCAGCATGGTGCATCACCTGCCTGGTCAACGAGCGGGTGGCGCTGGAGACGGTTGGCACGCGTCGTGCCTTCGAGCAGACCGGCACGGTGAAGCTCAAGGGCGACTGGACCAACCGCGATCCCGAGATCACAAGTCTGTTAAGGGAACTAGGCCGGGCCGGCGTTCCGCTCTATCTTTTCTGGCCCCCGGGCGCCGAGCGCCCCAGGATCCTGCCACAGATTCTCACCGAGGCGACCGTCCTGTCGGAATTGTCGTCGATCCAGCAAGCCAAGCGTTAGGAGACGAAGATGTCGAACCTCATCATTGCACGCCGTTCCCTGCTGCTGGGCAGCGCCGCGCTGGCCGCCATGCCAGTGGTCATGCCGGGCGTTGCCTGGGCCACTTCCGAACTGGGCAAGCCCGCACCGCTGTTCACCGCCACCGACAGCAACGGCAAGAGCTGGTCGCTGGCCGAGCTGAAAGGCAAGGTGGTCGTCATCGAGACCACGAACCACCAATGCCCCTACGTGGTTAAGCATTACCAGGCCGGCAATATGCAGGCCCAGCAGCGCGAGGCCGCGGCCAAGGGCGTGGTGTGGCTGACCTCGGCCTCGTCGGCCAAGGGCGAGGAAGGCTTCGTGACGGCAGACCAGGCCAACGAGTTGACCCAGAAGCGCAATGCCGCGCCGGCCGCCGTGCTGCTCGACCCACAAAGCAAGATCGCGCGCGCCTACGCCGCCACGGTCACGCCGCACATGTACATCATCGATGCCCGAGGTGTGCTGGTCTACAAGGGCGGCATCGATTCAATCCGGTCGTCCAGCGTCAGCGACGTACCCAAGGCCAAGCAGTATGTCCGTGTCGCACTCGACGAGGTGCTGGCCGGGAAGCCGGTCGCCGAGGCGTCGACCCCGCCCTACGGCTGCAGCCTGAAGTACGGCCGCAACAACGCCTGATCGGCCGCGCCATGCCGCACGACGGCTGGCATCCGCACGATCACGGTGATGGCCACGCTCATCACCATCCTCACGGCCCGCCCACTCGGCGGGCCGTTCTGGCTGCGGCGACCTTCCTGCCCTTTGGCACCGCCAGCGCCCAGACCGTCGATGCCGCCAGCCGCATCGCCCTCTCGGCGAACCGCTTCCTGGCAACCCTCGACGACGGCCCGCGCAAGCAGGTGCTGATCGCCTTCGGGTCGGACAACCGCATCGACTGGCACTATGTTCCGCGCAGCCGGCAGGGCCTGCCATTGGGCGCCCTGCGCCCCGACCAGCAGGCGGCGGCGCGCGGGCTGTTTGCCTCGGTGCTGAACGACAAGGGCCTCGAGCTTCTCGACAATGTCCGCGTGATCGAGGGTGTGCTGCGCGAACAGCAGGGCAGCTTCCGCGATCCCGACCGCTACTACGTGTCGATCTTCGGCACGCCAGGCCGCTTTCCGTGGGGCTGGCGCTTCGAGGGCCATCACCTGTCGCTGAACGTCACCCTGGCCGATGCCGGCCACATCTCGGCGACACCGTTCTTCGTCGGCGCCCATCCGGCGACGGTGCGCGACGGCCCACGCCGTGGCTTGCGGCCGCTGGGCGCGGCCGAGGATCTCGCGCGCCAGCTCATGGCGAGCTTGCCCGAGGCGGCGCGGCGCACCGCGATCATCGCCGACCGCTCGTTCGGCGAGATCGTGGCCAGCCCGCAGCGCGAGCGCGACCTCGGCCAGCCGCGCGGCCTGGAGCTTTCCGCCATGGACGGAACCGCCCGCACCCTGGTCGAGGCGCTGCTCGACCGCTTCCTGGGGGCGCTGGCGCCCGACCTGGCGGCAGCGCAGAAGCGGCGGGTCGTCGAGCAGGAGCTGGCCAGGTTCCGCTTCGCCTGGGCAGGCTCGCTCGCACCGGGCGAGGCGCATTATTTCCGCGTGCACGGGCCGGTGACCTTGATCGAGCACGACAACACCCAGAACGGCGCCAACCACATCCATTCGGTGTGGCGCGACCTCACCGCCGACTTCGGCCATGACGCGCTGGCCGAGCACTACAAGCAGAAGCCGCACCGCTAGAGCGTTTCCGCCTTTGGTGGAAAGCGCGCGAGCGTTTCCGCCATTGGCGGAAAGCGCGTGAGCGATTCCGCTTGCAGCTGAATCATCCTAGAGCAGGAACTCCACGAACACCGGCCAGTGGTCGGAGCCGTTGCTGGCATAGTCGATCCAGGCGCGCTTCACCCGGGGCGCCAGGTCGGGCGTGACGAAGACATGGTCGATGCGGCCCTCGCGCGGGAAGCTGTCGACCTCCTCCTCGCTGTTGCCGGCGGCCCGCCAGGCGTCGGCCAGGCCCGCCGCGGCGACCAGCGGATACTCCGCATGGCCGGGCGTGAAATTGAAGTCTCCGGCCACGATCGCCGAAGCCGGCACGGCGAGCGTCGCCTCCTGGAACATGAAGGTCTGCGGTCCCGTCGCATCCCAGGTGGCGCCCGTCGTGGCGGCGCCATTGACCGCCACCAGCAGGGCCTCGACCTGCGGCAGGCGCTGTTGCGACCCGACGTGGCTGAGGTGCGTGCAATAGATCCGGAGCGGCCCGCCCGGCGCCATGACCACGGCCTCGATGTAGCCGCGTTGCAGGTCGAAGCGATCGGTCATCCGCGTCTTGGGCAGCATGACGCCGCGCGACCAGGCGATCGGCCAGCGCGACACGATGGCGTTGCCGAAGCTGCGCCGGCGATTGACGATCCGGCCATCGGCCTCGACCGTGCTGGCATCTGCTTCCATCGGTCCGTGGAAGCGGAAATAGCGGTTGAGCCGCCGGCCGATCTCCGCCGTCTGGTCGGCGTAGCCGTTCTGCGGCCAGCCGCGGACAGTCTCTTGAATGCAGACGATGTCGGCCTCGGCCACCGCGTCCGCGATGCGCGCCACGTCGTAGGCGCCGTCGGCGCCGACGCCGTAGTGGATGTTGTAGGTGCTGAACAGCATGCTGGCGAACCTAGGCGGGGCGCGTGAGCGGCGCCCATTTCTCCGGATGCAGCTCGACATACTCGATCCACGGCCCGGTCTCGGCGAAGCCCTGGTCGAGATGGCCGACGTCGCTCACCCAATAGCCGAACGTCCGGCGATTGGCATCGAAGCGCCAGACGCCCACGACGATGCCCTGACAGACATGACCCGCAAGGCCGGGACAGAACAGCAGCACGGGCTCCTCGTCCTTCGGGGCCGTCTCCATCGGCTGCCATACGCCCGCCGCTCCATCGCTCATCGCCGGTGGTCCCTATTTCGACTGATAAAGCATGGTCCGTTCGGCTGGAATCAGCCGGACGGACTATGCCTTTGAAGGAAATACTTCGTACAACGCGTTTCCGGTCAAATTGAACCGCTCCGCGGTTCAATTTGACCGAAAGCCGCTCTAGTCGCCCAGCAGCAGCGGGATCATCGCCAGGCTGAGCACGACGCTGGCCAGCAGCAGCGGCCAGACAACGCCGAACTGCAGCACCAGGGCGCCGATAGCGGCACTTACCACGAACAGGCCGATCGACAACACCCGCCGTGTCCAGTTCTTGTTGTCGCCGCCGGCCACGGCGGAATCGGCGAAAATGCCGGTGAAAGTGACCGTCATCACGTTGGTCGCGAGGTCCTGCACGCCGTGCACGCGCACCATGGCATTCTGCAGTCCCATCGCCAGCGACAGCATCACCACGATGACTTTGCCCGGCAAATTGTCCGCGTCGGGGCTGCCGAACGCCGCAACCACGGTAGCGGCCAGGACGATCATCCATTCGACGGCAAAGCCTACCCGCCGCTCACGCATCTTCTGCGGGCCGCGCAGCAGACGGCCGCCGAGCAGCGCACCCGCCACGAAGGCCATAACCGCGGGCACGTATCGCGTGGTGTCGCCCAACGCGCTGCCGGTGCCGATGGAGAAAGCCATGAGCAGGAGATTGCCCGTCATCATCTCGGCGAAGACGCCGCCGAGCGCCAGGAAGCAGACGGCGTCGACCAGACCGCATATCGCGGTGATCATGTAGAGACCGGTCGTGACGTCGGTCAGCCGCCGCTTCACCCGGTGGTGAAGGCGCGTTTCAGGCACCGGCCAGGCGCTTGCCGGACTGCGAATCGAACAGGTGCAGCCGCGCGGACTCGACCGCGAAGCGCCGCTTCTCGCCGGGCTTGGCCAGCACGTGGCCGGGCTGGCGCACCGTCACCAGCTCTTTGGCCTCGCCGAAATGGCCGTGCAGCAGCGTGTCTGCGCCCAGCGGCTCGGCGAGCTCGATCATGAGTTCCAGCGGACCGGCCGGCACGGGCACCAGATGCTCCGGCCGGATGCCCAGCGCCACCGCCGTGCCGTCCGCCGCCGATGTCGCGCGCGGCAGCGGCAGGGTCACGCGCTTGGTGCCGGTGGCGGCGAGATCGACCGCGCGGCCGCCGCCCACCACCTTGGCGGCGAGGAAATTCATCGACGGCGAGCCGATGAAGCCCGCCACGAATACCGAGGCCGGCTTGTCGTAGACGTCCATCGGCGTGCCGATCTGGTCGGCCACGCCGGCGTTCATGACGATCAGCCGGTCGGCCAGGGTCATTGCCTCGACCTGGTCGTGGGTGACGTAGATCGAGGTCACGCCCAGTTCCCGTTGCAGGCGCTTGATTTCCAGCCGCATCTGCACGCGCAGCTTGGCGTCGAGATTGCTGAGCGGCTCGTCGAACAGGAACACCGCGGGCTCGCGCACGATGGCGCGGCCCATGGCGACGCGCTGGCGCTGGCCGCCCGAGAGCTGGCGCGGCCGGCGATCGAGGAGCGCTTCCAGCTCCAGCGTCTTGGCGGCCTTGCGCACCCGGCGGTCGATGTCTTCCTTCGAGCGCTTCTGGATCTTCAGCCCATAGGCCATGTTCTGGTACACGCTCATGTGCGGATAGAGCGCGTAGTTCTGGAACACCATGGCGATGTCGCGGTCCTTGGGCTCCAGCTCGTTGACCACGCGGTTGCCGATCGTGACCTCGCCGCCGGTGATCCTCTCCAGCCCGGCCACCATGCGCAGCAGGGTGGACTTGCCGCAGCCCGAGGGGCCGACGATGACGATGAACTCGCCATCGACGATGTCGATGTCGACGCCGTGGATGACCTCCAGCTTGTCGTAGGTCTTCTTGACGCCACGCAGGTGGACGACGGCCATGCTATTTCTCCGTCTCGCCTATTTCTCTGTTTCGACCAGGCCGCGCACGAACAGGCGCTGCATGAAGACCACGACCAGCACCGGCGGCAGCATGGCGAGCATCGCCATGGCCATCAGCAGGTTCCAGCTCGGCGTCGCATCGACCGCATTGGCCTGGCGCGAGACGGCCATGACCACGGTGTAGAAGCTCTCCTTGGTCGTGATCAGCAACGGCCAGAGGTACTGGTTCCAGCCGTAGATGAACTGGATGACGAACAGTGCGGCGATCGTGGTCCGGCTCATCGGCAGCAGGATGTCCCAGAAGAAGCGCATCGGCGAGGCGCCGTCGACCCGCGCGGCCTCGGCCAGTTCGTCGGGGACGCTGAGGAAGAACTGGCGGAACAGGAACGTGGCGGTGGCCGAGGCGATCAGCGGGATGATCAGGCCGGAATAGGAGTCGATCATGCCGAGGCTGGCGACCACGCCATAGGTCGGCACGATGCGCACCTCCACCGGCAGCATCAAGGTGACGAAGATCGCCCAGAAGAAGGCCATGCGCAGCGGAAAGCGGAAATAGACGATGGCGAAGGCGGAGATGATCGAGATGGCGATCTTCCCCAGCGCCACGCCCAACGCCATGATCGTGCTGTTCATCAGCGTGACCCAGATCGGGGCGCCGCCGTAGCCGCGGCCGAAGCCTTCGAACAGGACCTGGCTGTAGTTCTCGAGGAGAAGCGGCCCGGGCAGCAGCGGCACAGGCGAGCGCAGCATCGTCGCCTGGTCGTGGGTCGAGGCCACGAAAGTCATCCACACCGGGAAGGCGATGATGATCACCCCCAGGATGATGACGAGGTGGCTCAGGAAGGTCACGAAGGGGCGGTTCTCGACCATCAGTAGTGCACCCGTCGCTCGATGAAGCGGAACTGGACGAAGGTGAGAAGGATGACGACGATCATCAGGATCACCGACTGCGCCGAGGAACCGCCGAGATCCTGGCCGCGGAAGCCGTCGTTGTAGACCTTGTAGACCAGGATGCTGGTGGACTGGCCCGGCCCGCCCTTGGTCAGCGCGTCGACCACGCCGAAGGTGCCGAAGAAGGCATAGAGGATATTGATGACCAGAAGGAAGAAGCCGGTGGGCGAGAGCAGCGGGAAGGCGATGTCCCAGAAGCGCCGGCCCGGCCCCGCGCCGTCGATGGCGGCGGCTTCGATCAGCGATTTCGGGATCGACTGCAGGCCGGCCAGGAAGAACAGGAAATTGTAGCTGACCTGGTTCCACACCGCGGCGATCACCACCAGCAGCAGCGCCTGGTTGCCGTTGATGACGTAGTTGAACTCGATGCCGATGCCCTGCAGCAGCCAGGCAACAATGCCGACCGAGGGATTGAACAGGAAGCCCCACAGCACACCCGCCACGGCGGGGGCCACGGCATAGGGCCACACCAGAAAGGTCTTGTAGGCGGTGGCGCCGCGGATCACCCGGTCGGCCATCACCGCGAGCAAAAGCGAGACGGCGAGTCCGATCGAGGCGACCAGGGCGCTGAACACCACCGTTAACCGCGCCGAGGCGTAGTAACTGGAATCCTGGAATAGATGGGCGAAGTTGTCGAACCAGACGAACTTGGAGTTTCCGCCAAACGAGTCCTCGATCAGCAGCGACTGCCAGAGCGCCTGGCCCGACGGCCAGAAGAAGAACACCAGCGTGATGACGATCTGCGGCGCCACCAGAAGGTAGGGCAGCCACCGCTCGTTGAAGGTGACGCGCTTTTCCATGTCAGCGGTGCGACCAGACCCTCAAGCCTTGACCCCCTCCGGCCTTCGGCCACCTCCCCCGAAGATGTGGGAGGGGAAGGGTCTTTTCCTCCCCCGTCTTCGGGGGAGGTGCCCCGCAGGGGCGGAGGGGGTCGGACTGTTCGCGAGGGTCGACCACCCCGGCCCTACTTGTTGGCCGCTTCGAACTTGCGCAGCAGCTCGTTGCCGCGCTTCACCGCCTCGTCGAGCGCGGCCTTGGAGTCCTTCTTGCCGGACCACACCGCCTCGAGCTCCTCGTCAACCACGTCGCGAATCTGCACGAAGTTGCCGATGCGCAGGCCCTTGGAGTTTTCCGTCGCCGGATTGAGCGTCAACTCCTGGACGGCGACGTCGCGGCCGGGGAACTTCTTGTAGAAGCCCGCCTTCTCGGTGACTTCGGCGGCGGCCAGAGTGACCGGCACATAGCCGGTATCCTGGTGCCACTTGGCCTGCACCGGCGTGCTCGCCAGGTAGGTCAGGAACTTGGCAACGCCCTTGTATTCGGCGGCCGGCCGGCCCTGCAGCACCCACAGGGTGGCGCCGCCGATGATCGAGTTCTGCGGCTTGGGTGCCACGTCGGGCGAATAGGGCATCATGGCGATGCCGAACTTGTCGGTGCCCAGCGCCTTGTCGATCGCCGCGGCAGTGGCCGACGAGCCAACGAGGAAGGCGCAGTCGCCGGCGGTGAACAGCGCCGTCGATTTACCCTCGCGACCGCCATAGACGAAGGTCTTGTCCTTGCCCCAGTCAGCCAGCATCTGGATGAACTTGATGCGCGGGGCGTCGTTGAACTTGAGCTCGATGTCGAGGCCGCCGAAGCCGTTGGCCTTGGTCGCGAATGGCAGGTTGTGCCAAGCGCCGTAATTTTCGATCATCGTCCAGGTCTGCCACTGTGGCGTGAACCCGCATTTGGCGCCGGCGGCGACGGCCTTCTTGGCCATCTCGCCCAGTTCCGGCCAGGTCTTGGGCGGCTTGTTGGGATCGAGCCCTGCCTTGGTGAACAGCTCCTTGTTCCAGTAGAGCACCGGCGTCGAGGAGTTGAACGGCATGGACAAGAGCTTGCCGTCGGTCGTCGAGTAGTAGCCGTAGACCGGTCCGATATAGGCCTTGGGATCGAACGGCTCCTTGGCGTCGGCCATGAGCTGGTAGACCGGATAGACCGCGCCCTTGGCGGCCATCATGTTGGCGGTGCCGACCTCGAAGACCTGCACGATGTGCGGCGCCTGCTTGGCGCGGAAGGCGGCGATCGCCGCGGTCAGGGTCTCGGTGTAGGAGCCCTTGAAGACGGCGTTGACCTTGTATTCGCTCTGCGACTTGTTGAAGCCATCGGCCAAGGCGCCGACGGTCTCGCCGAGGTTGCCGCCCATGGCGTGCCACCACTGGATTTCGGTCTGCGCAGCAGCCCCGTGTGCGCTCGCCAAGGCGGCGACAGCAGCGACGGACGACAGCAAAATGCGTGACATGCGATAGTACCTCCCTATGAAGCCCCGCCGATATATCGACGGGGGCCAAGACTGCGATGTGTCGTTTTTATTTCAGTCCCATGACAGTCCATCAAGACTGTCCCCCGAAGGCAACCCCCTAATTGACCTAAATGAGCGCGGCCAGGACCACGTCCGGCACGTCGGTGATGACGCAGTCGGCACCCATGCCGACCAGGGCCCTGGCCATATCGCCGTCGTTGATGGTGTAAACCGAGAGCGCGTAGCCCGCTTTCCTGATCTCGGCGGCCTGGGCGACGGTGAGCTTCGTTCCGTCAGTATTGACACCCGCGGCACCCACCTCGTCGGCACGCTCCCGCCAGTTCCGCTCGATCTCTCCCAACAGGATCGCGCGGGCAAATTCCGGCGCTGCCTCCCTGGCGGCAACCAGCGAAGCCCGCTTGAAGCTCGACAGCAGCGGCGCGGGCAGTGACGCAGGCCAGCAGCGCCGCAGGGTTGCCACCGCCACTTGAGCCGTCTCGGCCTCGCGTCCTTCACACGGCTTGATCTCGACATTGCAGCCCAGCCCCAACTCGGCAAAGCAGGCGATGGCCTCCTCGAAGGTCGGCACGTCCACCGGCAGCTCGGACCGCCGGGTTTCAGCGACCAGCCGGTCGACGCCCATGGTGCGCTTGAGCGAGGCGTCGTGCATCACGATGGGCACGCGGTCGGCCGTCAGTTTGACGTCGATCTCGACCCAGGGCGCGCCCCGCCGCCTGGCCTCACGGAACGAGACCAGGGTGTTTTCCGGGGCGTAGGCCATCGCGCCGCGATGACCGATGACTTTAGGCAGTTGCAGCATTCACCAATCCAACGCTTACTCAGGCCGCGCAAATAGACGAATGCCCCACCCCATGTCGACCTTTCCCGATCAATTTCGCCTCGATGGCCGCACCGCGCTGGTCACCGGCTCGGCCCGCGGCCTGGGCTGGGAGATGATCCAGGCCCTGGCCCAGGCCGGCGCCCGGGTCCTGCTGCACGGCCGGTCGGCCGGGCACGTGGCGCCGCAGCTCGAGACGCTGCGCCGCGCCGGCTTTGCCGCCGATGCCCTGGGCTTCGAGATGGCCGACCGCGCCACCATGCGGGCCGAGATCGCCAAAGCGGGCCCGATCGACATCCTTATCCACAATGTCGGCGAGCGCGACCGGCGCCCCTTCGCCGACATCGAGCCCGAAGACTTCGCCCGCCTGATCGATGTCGACCTCGTGGCGGCCCATGCGCTGGTCAAGCTGGTGGTGCCCGGCATGATCGACCGGGGCTGGGGCCGGCTGATCCTGGTGACCTCGATCGTGGCCGACCTCGCGGTGCCGAACGCCAGTTCCTACATCGCGGCCAAAGGCGGCCTGTCGGCGCTGGCCCGCGCGCTGGCGGCCGAGTTCGGGGCAAAGGGCGTCACCTCGAACGCGCTCTCGCCCGGCTTCTTCGCCACCGAAACCAACGCCAAGCTGATCGCCTCACCGCTGGGCGAAGTGCAACGCGAGCGCTGTCCGCTCAAACGCTGGGCCGATCCGCCGGAGATCGCCGGCGCCGCGTTGTTCCTCGCCTCGCCCGCCGCGTCCTATGTCAACGGCCATACGCTCACCGTCGACGGCGGCGTGTCGGCCACCTACCTCGCCTAGGAAACCTCCATGCAAGGCTTCGACTCGACACGCGATGTGCTTTCCCAGGGGATCGTGGCGGCGATCCTGATCGGCGTGTTCGCCCTGCTGGCGGCCGACCGCGTGCACCGCGTGCTGATCCCGATCGGCGCGGTCGCGGTGATCTGGCTGATCACCTACTTCTCGCCCTTCAGGCTGATCTCGTTCGAGGTGGCCAAGGCGGCGGTCGACCTCAACGTCATCCTGCTGCTGTTCGCCATGATGGCGCTGGTCGGCGTACTCAAGACCACCAACGTCTTTCCCTGGGCGGTCGACCGGCTGCTCGAGCGCTCGCGCGGCAATCCGAGCGTGGCGGCGAAGCTCATCCTCTGGTTCACCGGCGTGCTGTCGGCCATTCTCGACAACGTCACCACGGTGATCTTCGCCTATCCGATGGCCTCGGAAATGGCGCGGCGGCTCAAGATCAACAGCTCGGCGTTCCTGCTGCCCATGGTCATGGCGGCCAACATCGGCGGCACGGCAACGCTGATCGGCGATCCGCCCAACGTGCTGATCGGCGCCGACCCGCGCACCGGCCTCAGCTTCATGGATTTCATCTATCACCTCGCCGTGCCCTGCACCTTCATGATGATCGTGCTGGTCTGGTACAGCCGGCGCTATTACCCGAGCGACATCGGCGCTGCCGCCGATGCCGACCACGCGGGTGCGGCGACGCCCACCGGCGCGAAGCTGGAGAACGTGCCGCTGCTGCGGGCGACCTGCTGGCTCACGGTCCTGATCTTTGCGGGCTTCATGACCCATACCCTGACGCACATGCCGGTGGCCGTGCCGGCCGTGATCGGCATCGCCGCGATCCTGTTCGCCCAGGACTACTACTATCTCAAGGAACACAAGCCGACCCATGAAGAACGCCAGCACGGCGTGCTTACCATCCTCGAGAAGGACATCGAGTGGCCGACGCTCGCCTTCTTCCTGTTCCTGTTCATCATGGTGGGGGCCGCCGTGGCGACCGGGCTGATCGAAAGCCTGGCGACGGGATTGGCCTGGGTGATTCAGAAGATCTCAAGCGGCCTGGGATTGTCGCCACGCGCCACGCTGTTGGTAGCCGCCCTGATCATCCTCTGGGTCTCGGGCTTCCTGTCGGCGGTGATCGACAACATCCCCTACACCGCCGTCACTATTCCGCTGGTGGCGAGCCTGCTCGGCCAACTCAATGCCGGCCCGGAGGGACAGATCCTGTGGTGGGCGCTGTCGCTGGGCGCCTGTCTCGGCGGCAACGGTACGCTGATCGGCGCCTCGGCCAATGTCACGGTGACGGGCCTGGCCGAAAAGGACGGCAAGCGCATCTCGTTCGGCGAGTTCACCGCCTTCGGATCGCGCGTAACCGGCCTCACGCTCGCGATGTCGTCGGCCTATCTGGCGATGTGGCTCTACATCGGCTCGACGGTCGTCAACCTCGCGGGCGCAGCGATCCTGGTCGCGCTGTTTGCCGCTCAGCGCTTCCTGAAGAGCAGTGCGTCGAGAGAATAAGGCCCCGGCCCGCGGGTCAGGATGAAGACCAGGATGGCGAACCACAGAAGGTGCGTGGGATAGTCGACCGGATAGACCAGGAACTGGATGGTCAAGGTCATGGCGATCAGCGGCAGGGTGGCGAGCCGCGTGAACAGGCCGGCCAGGATCAGGCAGGGCGCGCCCAGTTCGACGGCGGTAGCCATATGGGCCGCGACTTCAGCCGGCAGGATCGGCAGCTTGTATTCGTCGCGGAACAGGCCGATCGCCTGTCCCATGTTGGCGGCCTTGAGGTTGCCGGAGCGCCAGAACACCCAGAAGATGCTGACACGCATGAGTAGCTGCAGCAGCGGCTGCGGAAAGCCATCGAGCCGCGCCCGCCACGTGTCGAACAAAGCCACGGTCGACCTCTCCCGCGTTTCATCCTCTATACGGGAAAAGGGGAGGTAGAGATGTCAAACCCGGTCACGCGCGCGTTACGTTGGCGCGATTACTCAACAAAGGTCGTTTGTGATGCGCTCGTTACTGCCCTTGCTGCTGACGACGATCCTCGCGGGACAGGCGTATGGCCAGCCCGCGGACGGCCCGGCCCCGAATGCGTTGACCTGCGGTACCCTGAAGGCGGAGTCGTCGCGAAGGTCCTCGACCTCGCAGTGGACGATCTCCGGACCCTCGGGGAAAACCACGGAAACCGGTGTCCTGCGCAGCGGTCCGCGCTTCGAATGCATCGACGGCGCCATCCTGATCCTGGAGTTCACCTCGACGGCCGGACACTCCTTCTTCGAGGCGCATTTCGCGGACGGCACCAATATCGGCTACGGCCGCCAGCAGATTGACCGGCGCGGCGGTCGCTTCGTTCTGCCCATTCAGGCCAGGACGCGCATCGCATCGCCGTTTCGCGCCGCGTTCGACTATCACTGCCGGCTCGACATGCCGGCGGATCCCATTCCACCGGCCGCCCGCGTGGACTGCATCTTCTAGAGCGTGATGACTTTCAGTTGACTCACGCGTCGACCCAGCACGGGCGCCACTTTGCTGCGAGAGCCGGGCCGCCGCGAAAGGCCAAAGACATCAGGCTTCAGACCACGTGGAAGTTCTTGAACTGCCAAGGGTCGGACCGGTCGACATCCTCGGGAAACAGCACGCCGCGGTCTTGCAGCGGTGTCCAGTCGCCGTACTGGCCGACCACCGGGCCAAGATAGGGCATGCAGATCTCGAGGTTGCGCGCGAAATCCATCTCGTCGGCCTCGACGATACCAAGGTCGGGATTCTCCAGCGCCCAGACGATGCCCGACAGGACCGGGGCGCAGACCTGGATCGAGGTCGCGTTGTTGTAGGGCGTGAGCTTGCGCGTCTCGTGGATGTCGAGCTGCGAACCGTACCAGTAGGCGCCCTTCTTGTGGCCCATCAGCAGCACACCGAGCTCGTCGCGGCCCGAGGTGATCTCCTCGACGATCAGACGCTGGCGCTTCTGCTGGACGAGGTTCTTTCCGGCGATCTCGTGCATGGACATGATCGCCTGGTCGCACGGGTGATAGGCGTAGTGCACGGTCGGCCGGTAGACGACCTTCTTGCCGTCACGCAGTGTGAAATAGTCGGCGATCGAGATCGATTCGTTGTGGGTGATGATGAAGCCGTGGAACGGCCCTTCGAGCGGCGTCCAGGTACGCACGCGCGTCAGCAGGCCCGGCCGGTTGAGGTAGATCGCGGCATCGCAGCCGAAGGTGTGGCGGCGGCCGTCGGGCGGCAGCGCCTTCTCGTGTGTGCCCCAGCCCATCTCCGCCGGCTGGCCGCCTTCCGAGACGAAGCCGTCGATCGACCAGGTGTTGACGAACTCGCCCACTTCCTTCGGGACAGGCGAGACCTGGGTATCGCGCTCGGCGATGTGGACCACCTTCACGCCCAGCCTGCGGGCAAGCTTGGCCCAGCCCTCGCGCGTCGTCGGGACGGCGGCTTTGAGGCCCGTGTCCTTGGCGAGATTGACCAGTGCCTGTTTGGTGAAATGCGAGACCAGGCCCGGGTTGGCGCCGTGGGCGATCACCGCGGTCGGGCCGCCGCGATAGCGCGGCTTCAGCTTCAGCATGGTGTCGCGCAGGGCATAATTCGAGCGCCGCGACACCGACAGGGTGGGGTCGGTATAGCCGCCCGGCCACGGCTCGATGCAGGTGTCGATATAGAGCGCGCCCTTCTCCTGGCAGAGCTCGACCAGCGCCGTGGAGGCGACCTCGACCGAGAGGTTGACCAGGAAGTCGCCCTTGCCGAGGCGCCCGGCCAGCATCTGGCGGTAGTTGGCGCGGGTCAGGCGCTTTTGGATGAACTCGACGCCGTAGCGGCGGGTTTCGGGCAGGCCGCCGCGGTCATCCTCGGCGATGATGGTGATCTGGGAGGGCTTGATGCCGATATGGCGAAAGATCAGCGGCAGCACGCCCTGGCCGATCGAGCCGAAGCCGATCATCACCATGCGGCCCTTGAAGGTGAGGTACTTCTTCGCGGAAGCCTTGCGCGCGACTTTCTTCGCCATTTCGCGTCCCTGCCTGTGTTTGTGGATGGTCGATAAACGGCGACGGGGCCTTTCTCAAGGCCCCGCCGGTTTCCTAATCCTCACCCTGAGGAGCGGTCCGAAGGACCGCGTCTCGAAGGGTGGGGACCAGTCTTGCTGTAGCCATGCTTCGAGACGGCCGCTACGCGGCCTCCTCAGCATGAGGTTGCTTGTCAGATGCAGATCGCTTTCAGGGGCGCGAAGCCGTTGAAGGCAACCGACGAGTAGGTCGTCGTATAGGCGCCGGTCGAGAGGATCTCGACCTTGTCGCCGGGCTTCAGCGACAGCGGCAGCTTGTACTCGGTCTTCTCGTAGAGGATATCCGCGCTGTCGCAGGTCGGGCCGGCGAGCACCACCGGACCCATGCGCGTGCCCTCGCCGGGCGTGCGCAGGCGGTACTTGATGCTCTCGCCCATGGTCTCGGCCAGTCCGCCGAACTTGCCGATGTCGAGATAGACCCAGCGCTTGCGGTCGTTGGCAGCCTTGCGCGAGACCAGCACGACCTCGCTCTGGATGACGCCCGCATCGCCCACCATGGAGCGGCCGGGTTCGATGATGACCTCCGGCATGCGGTTGCCGAAGTGGCGCACCAGGGCGCGGCCGACCGCCTCGCAGTAGGCCTCGATGCTGTTGACCTCGGCGCGGTAGCGGGCCGGGAAGCCGCCGCCCAGATTGACCATGCGCAGGTCGACGCCTTCTTCGGCGAGCGCGAAGAACATCTGCGAGACCTGGCCCAGCGCCTTGTCCCATTGCTCGAGGTCGGTCTGCTGGCTGCCGACGTGGAAGGAGATGCCGTAAGCATCGAGCCCCCACTGCTTGGCCTTGCGCAGGAGGTCTTTGGCCATCTCCGGCGCGCAGCCGAACTTCTTGCTGAGCGGCCACTCGGCGCCGCCGCAATCGACCAGCACGCGGCAGAACACCCGTGCGCCCGGCGCGACGCGGCTGAGCTTCTGCAGCTCGGCCTCGCTGTCGAAGGCGAACAGGCGCACGCCCTGCTGGTAGGCCCAGGCGATGTCCTTTTCCTTCTTGATGGTGTTGCCGAAGGAAATCCGGTCCATGGCGATGCCGGTGGCCTGCACCAACTCGATCTCGCCACGGCTCGCCGTGTCGAACTTCGAGCCGGCCGTCGCGAGCCGCGACAGGACCTGAGCGGCCGGGTTGGCCTTCACGGCATAGAAGATGTGGGCCGCCGGCAGCAACTCGCGCATGCGCCGGAAATTATTCTCGACCACGTCGAGGTCAACCACCAGGACGGGTGTCTCGGGCTGTTGCTCACGCAGGTAACGAAAAATACGCTCAGTCATCGCTGGGGGGTTCCCCGCAAAAAGGTGTCAGCTCAGGTTTGGTGGATCGATCGAACGGGACGTACGGCGCCACAGCGGGCGGCGTGCGTCAGCCGATACTCGACGGTGCGGTTTTCCGCTGGGGCGGAAGATCGAGGCTTGCCTGGTTCAACACCAGGCCAATGACTTGATAGCGGGGATCGCGCCCCGCACTGCTAGCAACCATCTCAGAAGCTCCTTCCCGGACCCGGCTCATCGCCGGCACTGCCAAAAAGAACACTTTCCGTCGTTGCGTAACCACTAAGGGCCAGCGGCACGTGCGTGGGCGTCTTACGGATTGGTATCTACAACTAATGTACGCGGTGACAAGGGATTTCTTCCCCGTCGAGCAAATTTCTGGGGGTCTTGTGTTCCAAAAAGCACACAAAGTTGTGTCAGACGTATCTGACGTCAGACGCGGGGCAGCGAGGCGCCCGGCAGCCGGATCGAGGCGGCGAGCACAGTGAACGGAACCAGGGCGAGCGCCGAGGCGATCAGCGCGCTCTGCACGCCGAACAGATCGGCGACCTTTCCCCACAGCAGCGAGCCCACCACCATGGCGCCGAAAAACACCATCTGGTGTACCGCCATGCCACGTGCGCGCATGAAGTTGGGAAGGATCATCTGAACGGCGGTGCCGTTGTTGGCGATGACGATGATCCAGCAGGCGCCCGAGATGGCGACGCAACCGCCTACGACGAGCGGCGTCATGGCCAGTGCCGCCACCATGACGACCGCAGCCTGCAGGCCCATCGCCCAGATGTTGGCCCGATCGGGCGTCAGCAGACGGTTCAAGGTCGGCATCAGGATGGCGGCGGCCACGGCGCCCACGCCGAACACGCCATAGAGGATGCCGAAGGTAAACTCGTCGAGGCCGAGATCGAAGCGGCCGATCACCGGCAGCAGGGTGCCCATGGCGATGCCCGGCACGAAAAAGCAGAGGCCGCGTGCGAACACCGCCTTCAGCTCGCCCGAGCCGCGCACGAAGTCGATGCCGGTGCGGGCCGCCTCGACCAGGCCCTCGCGGCGCTGGGCGGCGCGGGCTTCGGCCGACCGTCGCCAGCTCGACATGGCCAGGATCACGCCGATGTAGGTGCAGGCGTTGATGGCGAAGAGCAGGAAGACCCCGACCAGGCTGAGCAGCATTTGCCCGATCACCGGCCCCACGGTGCGGGCCAGGTTGAAGCCCGCTGAATTGAGGGCGATGGCTGGCCGGAGCTGCGGGCCGCTCGCGATCTCGGGCACCACGGCGTGCCAGGCCGGGCCGTTCATGGCGTTGCCGAGGCCCAGGCAGAAACTCAAGCCCAGCAGACTCCAATGGTCCAGCCAGCCGAGGAAGGCCAGCACCGACAGGACGGCGGCGACGCCCATCATCCAGGCCTGGCAGGCGATGATGTAGCGGCGGCGGTCGAAGCGGTCGGCCAGAATGCCGGCGAAGAAGCTGAACAGGAACATCGGCAAGGTGCCGGCGGCCGCCAGCAGGGCCACGAAGATCGGCTCGGACGTCAGGCTGGTCATTTCCCAGGCCGCACCCGTGCTCGCCATCCAGCCGCCGGTATTGGACAGCAGATTGGCTATCCACAGGCCGAGGAAGGCGCGATTGGCCAGTGGCGCGAAGGCCGACGCCGGCCGGGTCGCGGCACCCGGCGGAGAGGTCACACCAGGGCCTTCTCGTAGATCCGATGGGTCTTGTAATGCACCCCGCCGACCGAGCGGATGATGTTGTTGGTCGCCTTGTTGTCCTCGAGGATCCAGCCGAGTTCGGCGCTGGTCTTGCCCAGGCGCTTGCCGTTCACCCGCAGCCGGTCGATGGCCATCATGGCGAGCCCGGCGCCCAGCAGCGGATTGTTGCGGAACTTCTTCTTGACCCCCATCAGCGGCACGCGCGTGCTGCCGACGCCGGCAATCTTCAGCCGCCACACCAGCTTCGCGAGGTTCCAGGGAGCGAGCCGGCCGTCGAAGTCGACGATGGCCTCGTTGATGTTGGTGAGCGCCACGATGAAGGCCACCGTCTCGTCGTCGACATCGACGAATACGGCGAGGTCGGGAACGATCACCGGCCGCAGCGCCTTGGAGGCATGGTCGATCTCGGCCTGGGTGAAGGGCACGAAGCCCCAATTGTCGCTCCAGGCGTCGTTGAAGATGGCGACCAGGGTGCGCATCTCGGCGTCGAACATCTTCATGTTGGCGGTGCGGACCTTCACGCGCTCGGCCAGGCCGGCCCGCGCCAGCAGCTTGGCGCCGACCGTCTCGGGCGCGTTCTGGACGTCGTAGTCGTAGGAAAAGACGTCCTTGGCCTTGGCGTAGCCGCAGGCCTCGACCCGCGCACCGGCATAGGGCGGATCGTAGGGCACCATCAACACCGAGCGGCTGTCGAAACCCTTGATCAACAGGCCCACTTCCTCGTTGATCGACAGCGAGAAAGGCCCGGTCACCCGGACCATGTCCTTGTAGCGCAGCCACTTTTCGGCGGCGGCGAACAGGGCGGCGAAGATCGCCGCATCGTCCTCCGCCACCAGGCAGCCGAAGAAGCCGGTGCCGTCGGCATAGCGATCGATATGGGCGTGGTCGATCTGGGCCGAGATGCGGCCGACCACCTGGCCCGCCCGGCGGGCCAGGAAGAACTGCACATCGACATGCTGGAACAGCGGATTCTTCTTGGGCGAGAAGGCTTCCCGCCGTTCGACGTTCAAATGGGCGGTGTAGCCCTTGTGCCCGGCGTAGAGGCGCGTCGGGAGATCGATGAAAGCCTTGAGGTCGGCCTTGCTGCCGACCGGCGAGACGACGATTTCTGGAGAATTCATGACCTGCTCAACTTACCACGGTGGCCACGGCGGCGCTGTGGAACACGAACTCGCCGTCGGGCTCGCAGCCGGTGCCGTCGGCCTTCAGCGCCCGCACCTCGACCCGCAGGCGCCAACCGGTGGCTTCGCGCTCAATGTGAATCAGATGATAGCGAGCGCGGCCGTATTTGCTGTCGGCGGCGGCCGACGCCGATGCCACGCCCAGCACCGGGATCGCGCCGAGCGGCCCGTCGATGCGCGCGATCTCGCTGCGGTGGTTGTGGCCGTGCAGGATGGCGTCGCAGCCGACCCGGCGGATCATCGCCTGGAACGACGCGGTGTCGGTCAGGTGCTTGAAGCGCGATTGGTTGGGGAGCGGTGGATGGTGGATCAGCACGATGCGGCAAAGTCCCTCGCGGCCCGTTTCCTCGAGCAGGCGCTCGGCGCGCGCGATTTGCGCCTCGCCCACAGTGCCGGTCGCCAGCAGCGGCGGCTTGGGAACCCCGGTCGAAAGCCCGATCAGCGCCACGCTGCCCCGCCGTCTGAGCGTTGGGAAGACGTCGAAGCCTTGCGCCGGCGGGGCGCCGTCGCCGGCGATATAGGCGCCCCACAGGCCCATGCTCTCGCTCCAGGGCGTCGAAACATAGACGTCGTGATTGCCGGGAATGACCGTGATGCGGTCCGGTCGGTCGAAGACCGCCAGCCAGTCGGCGGCGCGGCGGAATTCCTGGGGCAGTGAGACGTTGATCAGGTCGCCGGTCAGCGCGATGTGATCCGGCCTCTGCGCCTTGATGTCGGCCACGATGCCAGCCAGCGCCTCGGGCACGTGGATGCGCGCGCGGTTCCGCCACCAGTTGAAATAGCCCGTCGCGCGCTTGTTGAGCAGTTGGGAGACGCGAGCCGTCGGCATCGGCAGATGCGGATCCGACAAATGCGCCAGGGTGAACATAAATCCGTGATCCACTGCCGGCCCGCAGCGGTCAAGCGCGGCCGGTACCGGGGGTTAGCGGGTCAGCGGGCGCCCGAGACGACGCGCAGCTTGGGCGTACCGGGAATGACGCCCATCTGGCGGCCGATGCCGGTCATGACCTCGATCATATGCTCGAGCTGCTCGGCGGTGTGCGCCGCGCACAGCGAGCAGCGCAGCAGCGACACGCCGTTGGGCGTGGCCGGTGGTATTGCGACATTGACGTATATGCCGGCGTCGAGCATGGCGCGCCAGAAGCCGATCGCCATCATGCGATCGGGCAGATGCACGCCCACGACCGGGCCGTGCTGGGGACCGAGCTTGAAGCCTTGCGCGGCCAGACCGTCATAGAGAGTGGCGACATTGGCCCAAAGCTTCGTGCGCAACTCGGGATGGGCTTTGACGACGCGTAGCGCCTGACGTACCGACGCCACGATCGACGGCGGCAACGAGGCGGTGAACATGTAGGCGCGCACGGTCACGCGCAGGATGTCGAAGTCGGGGTCGTTCGACACGCAATAACCGCCGATCGCGCCCAAGGTCTTGGAAAAAGTGCCGACGATGAAATGACAGTCGTCCAGAACGCCCGCCTCTTCGCACAGGCCGAGGCCGTTCTCGCCGAGCGCGCCCAGCGAATGGGCCTCGTCGACCAGCACGTAGGCGCCGTACTTCTTGCAGACCTCGACGAATTCCTTGAGGGGAGCGCTGTCGCCCAACATCGAGTAGATGCCTTCCAGCACCACCAGCCGGTTGCCCGGCTTGTCGCCCAGCCGGCGCAGGCGGGCCTCCAGGCTCGACGGATCGTTGTGCTTGAAGCGGACCACATCGGCCTGGGTCTGCTTGCAGGCGTCGTAGATCGAGGCGTGGCTGTCGGCGTCGATCAGCAGGTGGTCGCCCTCGCCGACCAGGGTCGAGATCACGCCGAGATTGGCCTGGTAGCCGGTCGTGAAGACCATGCAGTGCTTCTTGCCGTAGAACTCGGCGATCTCGTTCTCGAGGGAAACATGCTCGCTGTAGCTGCCATTGGCGATGCGCGAGCCGGTCGTGCCGGTGCCCTCGGCCCGGATCGCCTCAATGGCCGCCTCCATGCAGGACGGATCGAAGGTCAGGCCGAAGTAGTTGTTGGTGCCGACCAGCAGTGTCTTGCGGCCGTTGATTATCGCTTCGGTGGGCGAAAGGACGCGCTCCATCCGGATCTGGAAGGGGTCTGGCCCCGTCGTGCGGACATCGCGATAGACCTCGAGCAGGCCCGCATGTCTGTCAAACAAGCCCATTTTGCCTAGCGCTTGGCGCGCAGTTCCAGGATGGTGTCCGTCAGCTCGTCGACCGTGTGGATTTCGGCCACGACGTTCATGGGAATCGACACGTCGAAGCGGTCTTCGAGCTCCATCACCATGTCCATGACCGCGAGCGAATCGACGGTCAGATCCTTGGAAATCACGGTTTCCCCGGTGATCGGCCGTTCGCCGACCTGGAAGGGTGCGAGATGAAGGCAAATCTCTTCCATCACGCTGGCGCGCGTGACCTTGCCAGGCAACTCGATGATGTCGGCCATGCCGTCGTTCTCGACGATCATATTTTGGGCTGTACGCAAAAGCGGTTCTCCGGTCCGGGGTCAGACAGGCATCATGTGACAGAAATTGCGAATCATTGTGAAATAACAAATTGTTACGCAGTGTTTCACCGCCCCTAGAGCCATCCCTGCCGGCGATACCACAAGACTGTGTCGCGAAATCCACCGGCGAGGGTGTGACGGGCGACGAAGCCGACGGCCGGGGCCAGGCGGCGGTCATGAAGAGTCCAGTCACGGTGAAACATCTCGTTCACCTTGGCCGGCGTGAGGATCTGCACCGAGCCGCCAAGCGAGTGTCGGAGGCTGTTCAGCCAGGCGATAGCCATCATCGCGGTACGGGCAATCGGTACCGAACGTGCCCGGCGGCCCAGCGCCGCGCCCGCCGCCGCCGCCATGTCGGCGTAGCTGTACCCTCCCTCGCGACCGTCATCGATTTCGTAGACCCCGGCCAGCGGCGGACGGTCGACGACAAGCGCCAGTGCCTCGGCGAGGTCGGCGACATGGACCAGCGACAGGCGGGCATCGCCCAGGTTCGGCCGCAACGCGAGGCCGCGGGCGACTGTACGGAAATAGGCGAGGGTCTCGCGATCGCCCGGGCCGTAGACGGCCGGCGCACGCACCACCAGCCACGACCCTGACCGGGAGGCGACGGCTTCCTCGGCGGCATGCTTGCTGGCGGCGTAGGGCGAAAGCTGCGGCTCGCGGGCCGCCAGGGACGACAGCAGGACGAACGGCCGGCCGGGCGCCAGCGCCGCCAGCCGGGCCGTACCGTCGCGGTTGACCGTCCAGAAGTCCGATGGCGCGCGGGCCTTGATCAGGCCCGCGGCGTGGATCACGGCGTCGGCGCCTTCGACCAGGCGCCGCAATGCGGCCTCGTCGCCCAAGCCACCCCACACGATCTCGGCATCGACACCGCCGAGCGACGGCAGCGGCGACCAGCGACGGACCAGCAGCCGTGTCTTCCAGCCGTGCCGCGCGAGCGCGCAAACGAGATGCGGTCCGACGAAGCCGGTGGCGCCGGTGACCGCGACCAGCTTCGCCATCAGAGCCGCCTCAGGCCGCGGCGGGCTTGGCGGCGAAGTGCCCGGCGAGATAGTTGGCCCTGGCGCGGGCGCGGCTCAGCTTGCCCGACGAGGTCGTGGGCAGCCCGACGGAGGGCGCCACCAGGACGACGTCACAATCGACCGCCACGGTCTCGCGTACGGCGCCGGCCACGTCGCGCGCCAGATCGGCCCGCGCTTCCTCGCCCGAGACCCGCGCCACCACGGCTACGACCACGCGCTCGCCGTCGTCGGTCTCGATGGAGAAGGCCACCGAATCGCCGATCTTGACGATGCGCTTGGCCTCGATCGCCCATTCGATGTCCTGCGGCCAGACATTGCGGCCGTTGACGATGATCAGGTCCTTGGCGCGGCCGGTGACAACGACCTCGCCCGCCAGCATGTAACCGAGATCGCCGGTATCCAGCCAACCATCCGGCGCAAGCACCTCGCGGCTGGCTTCGGGATCGTCGAAGTAACCCGGCATGACGCTGGGGCCCTGAATGAAGATGCGGCCAAGGTCGCGTTCGCCCCGCACCTTGCCATTGGGGTCGCGCACTTCGAGACGATGGCCCGGCAATACATGACCGCAGACCACAAAACGGCGTGCGCGGCGGTGGTCCTGCGGATCGGCCGCGGGAACGGCACGCTGCAGGTCGGCCAATGCAGCGCGCTCTACGCTGTCGGTGCGCACGCCGGCACCCTTCGGGCTGAACGTAATGGCAAGGCACACCTCGGCCATGCCGTAGCTCGGGATGAACGCCTTGCGATCGAATCCCGCGGGCGCGAATGCCTCGGCAAAGCGGTGCAGCACGTCGGCACGGATCATATCGCCGCCGATGCCGGCGCGCCGCCAGCAGCTCAAGTCGAGGTCGGCCGGTACGTGTTGGCCACCGCGCCGCGTCGCCAGGTCGAAGCCGAAGCTCGGGCTGTAGGAGATGGTGGCGCGGTTGCGCGAGATGAGGCTGAGCCACTGCATCGGCCGGCGCGCAAAGTCGCGCGGCGTCAGGTAGTCGATCGAAAGCTGGTGAGAGAGCGGTCCCATCAGAAAGCCGATCAGGCCCATGTCGTGATAGAGCGGCAGCCAGCTCACGGCGCGATCGCCCACACCGATATCGAGGCCAGCTGGCCCCGTCATGCCGGCGAGGTTGGCCATCAGGGCGCGCTGGTTGATCTGCACGCCGTGCGGATGACGAGTGCTGCCCGACGAGAACTGGAGATAGCAGAGGTCGGCTGCACCGAGCGGCCGCAGATCGACTGGCTTCTCGGGGAGTGCCTCGAAGGCGGCCATCCCGCCATGCAGGCGGACAGCGGGAAACTCCTGGGCTGCGTCAGCAAGGAAACCCGCAAGGTCGTCGATGCCGACCGCAGCTACCGCGCCGGAGGCCGCGAACTGGCGGCGAAGCTGGTCGAGATAGGCATCCTTGCCACCGATGCCGACGGGCACGGAGACCGGCACCGGCAGCAGGCCGGCATACTGCGCGCCGAAGAAGGCGTCGAAGAAGCCGGGCCAGGTGTCGGCTGTGATCAACAGACGCTCGCCCACGGCGAAGCCCGCACCGATCAGCTTGCGGGCCATCACATGGGCGCGCTCGCGAACCTCCCGCCATGTCAGGGCCGAAAGTACTTCGCCCTTGGCATTGTAAAAGGTGATTCCCGTCTCGCCCCGTGCAGCATAGTCCACCATCTCGGCCACGGACTGAAAGTCGGCGCGGCGCAAGGCGAGCTGGGTATTGCGGGTGGGAATCGGGGTCATCGGGGGCCGCGTCTCCTAGCAGAGGGGTCGGGGCCCCTCAAGGCAGGCGCCGCTGCCAGAGGGGCCAAGTTGACACACCCCGGGGCCGGGTAAGATAGTGTCCTGCCCCCGCCAAAAGCGGGGGAATTTTACTTTTGAAGGAGGTCTATCGTGATTACGGCTGTTATGCCGACGTACGGTCGCAAGGACGTCGTGTTCGAACGCGGAGAGGGCTCTTATCTCTACGCGACGGACGGCCGACGTTATGTCGACTTTACCTCCGGCATCGCCGTCAACGCGCTGGGCCACTGCCATCCTACTTTGGTCAAGGCTCTGACCGAACAGGGTTCCAAGCTCTGGCACACCTCGAATCTCTATCGGGTGGGCAACGGCGAGAAGCTGGCCAAGCGGCTGGTCGATCTCACGTTCGCCGACACGATGTTCTTCTGCAACTCGGGCGCAGAGGCGATCGAGGGCGGCATCAAGCTGATCCGCAAGTACCAGTTCATGAACGGTCAGCCCAAGCGCTACAAGCTGATCTGTTTCCAGGCGGCCTTCCACGGCCGCTTGCTGAACGCGCTCGCCGCCACCGGCAACGAGAAGTACCTCGAAGGCTTCGGTCCGCCCGCCGCCGGCTATCGCCACGCGCCGCTCAACAACGCCAACGTCGTGCGCGACATGATCGACGACGAGACGGCCGGCATCCTGGTCGAGCCGATCCAGGGCGAGGGCGGCGTGCGCGGCACGACGCCGGAGTTCCTCAAGGCACTGCGCGCGATGTGCGAGGAGTTCGGCCTGCTGCTGTACTACGACGAGATCCACACGGGTTTCGGCCGTACCGGCAAGCTGTTCGCCTACGAATGGTCGGGCGTGGCGCCCGACGTCATGGCGGTCGCCAAGGGCATGGGCGGCGGTTTCCCGATCGGCGCCTTCATGGCGACCGAGAAGGCGGCCGTCGGCATGGTGCCGGGCACGCACGGCTCCACCTATGGCGGCAATCCGCTGGCCACCGGCGTCGCCAACGCCGTGCTCGACGTCCTGCTGCAGCCGGGCTTCATCGCGGGCGTCCACGAGCGCGGCCAGTACCTCAAGGGCAAGCTCGAGGATCTCTGCAACAAGCATCCCAAGGTGTTTGCCGAGCAGCGCGGCACCGGCTTCCTGCAGGGCGTGCGCTGCGTCGTGCCGGCTGGCGAGATGGTCGACAAGCTGCAGTCGCTGGGGCTCCTCGTGCCGCCGGCGGGCGAGAACGTCATCCGCATCTTCCCGGCGCTGGTCGCCGAGAAGCCGATCCTCGACGAGGGCCTCGCCCTTCTCGAGAAGGCGGCGCTGGCGTTCGAGAGCGCGGGAAGCCGGTGACGAGCCATGGGCACACCGAAACACTTCCTCGATCTCGACCAGGTCGATCCTAGGACGCTTCGCCAGATTCTCGATCGCGGCAAGGCGATGAAGAAATCGCGTGGCAACGGCGGGTACGATAAGCCGCTCGCCGGCAAGACGCTCGCCATGATCTTCGAGAAGCCGTCGACACGCACCCGCGTGTCGTTCGAGGTCGGCATGCGCGAGCTGGGCGGCCAGACCATCATGCTCGGCCGCACCGACACACAGCTCGGCCGCGGCGAGACCATCGCCGACACCGCGCGCGTGCTCTCGCGCTATGTCGACATCATCATGATGCGCACCACCGTCGAGGAGAAACTCCTCGAGATGGCCAAGTATGCGACCGTGCCGGTGATCAACGGGCTTACCGACAAGACGCATCCCTGCCAGCTGATGGCCGACGTCATGACCTTCGAGGAGCATCGGGGCTCCATTCAGGGCAAGGCGGTCGCCTGGTCGGGCGACGGCAATAACATGGCGACGTCGTGGATCCACGCCGCCGTGCAATTCGACTTCGAGCTGCGCGTCGCCTGCCCGACGGAACTGAAGCCGCCGGCCGACGTCGTCGCCTGGGCAGAGAAGTCGAAGGGCCGCATCACCATCGGGCACGATCCCGAGACGATCGTGCGCGGTGCCGACTGCGTCGTCACCGACACCTGGGTGTCGATGGGCGACGAGGACCCGCAGAGCCCGAGTGCGGCCAGGCGGCACAATCTGCTGCGCGGCTATCAGGTCGATCAGCATCTGATGAAGCAGGCCAAGCCCGACGCCATTTTCATGCACTGCCTGCCGGCGCATCGCGGCGAGGAAGTGACCGCCGAGGTGATCGACGGGCCGCAGTCGGTGGTGTTCGACGAGGCGGAGAACCGCCTGCACGCCCAGAAGAGCATTCTCGCGTGGTGCCTATCGTGAGTGCCCCCTCGTGAGTAGCCCGTCGGGGGGGCTTCCTTCCGACGGCCCTCCTTCTGCCGATTGGGACCGCGCCCTGCCCTTCCAGCTCGATGCGCTGGGGGTCCGCGGCCGGCTGGTCCGGCTGGGACCGGCGCTCGACGCGATCATCGAGCGCCACGGCTACCCGGTGGCCGTGGCGCGGCCGCTCGCCGAGGCGATGACGCTGTGCGCCGCGCTGGCCGCGTCGCTGAAGTACGACGGCATCTTCACCCTGCAGATCAACGGCGACGGACCGATCCGCCTGCTGGTGGCCGATCTCACCACCGCCGGCGCCCTGCGCGGCTATGCCCAGTTCGACTCCTGGAAACTTGCCGTAGCGCTGGCCGGCAGCGTCGAGGCACCCGACGGCTACGTGCCACGCCTGTTCGGCCAGGGTCGCCTCACCTTCACCGTCGACCAGGGCCAGCACACCGAACGCTACCAGGGCGTGGTGCCGCTCGAGGGCGCGACGCTGGCCGACTGCGCCCATACCTACTTTCGACAGTCCGAGCAGTTGCCAACCGGCATCAAGATCGCGGCGCGCCGCGATCAACACGGCGACGTCGGCCATTGGCGGGCCGCCGCGCTGATGGTGCAGCAGATGCCGGACTTCGACGCCGGCCGGATCGACGCCGACGCCGAGCAGCGCGAGGACGACTGGCGCAAGGCGGTGATCCTGATGGCCTCGGCCACCGAAGCCGAGATGCTCGACCCCAGCCTGCCGGGCGCGACGCTGCTGCATCGCCTGTTCCACGCCGAGCGGCCGCGCCAGTTCGAACGCAAGCCCTTCGAGGCACGCTGCCGCTGCGGCCGCGACCGCATCGACCGCGTGCTGCGCTCGATCAAGCGCGAGGAGCTGGGCGACCTGCGCGACAAGACCGGCCGCGTCGTCGTGAAGTGCGAGTTCTGCTCGACCGAATACACCTACGACGACGGCGACCTCGACCGGGTCTACGCCTCGGCGGCGTGAGCGGAAGTGGCGGGCGACGGAGAAGCCGCCGTTTCTCCGACGATCGTTCGGTTTGCCGACTTTTGCTTCGTTGCGTTCGCAACCTATAGCGGCAGTTACCTGCGGGTACATCGCCAAAAATAACGGAGCCGCTCCTAATGGTGGTGCTGGGACGATCGTGCCGGCGCGCCGCTCGCCGAGTCTCACGCGTCTCGCCCAAGTGGGAAGCCTCGGATACCGATGCCGCGGGCGCTTCCGGCAATCTTCCCGCCTGCCGATCCTATCGCCCCCAACTCCGCCGCCACAAAAACAATCGTCATGACGATTGGTCTGAAAGCCTGATCCTGCGGCCTTTCAGGCCAATCTTCATGATCGTCATGACGATCATGACGCGCCCGGAGGCGAACCGTCGTGAGGCAAACAGCGGCATTGGGCGCGGCGGGATGCTCATGACCATAGCATAGCGTATTACGCAACTATCTTCAACAAATATTGCCAATAGTGCGCCCCGGCAGCGGGGCCATCCTCACCGTGTTCCGGCATGGTCGAGCGAACGCCACCGGCACGCCACTTCGGCGCGCGCAATCGACGCCGCGGACCGCCAACATTTTGCGCTCGCCTGAACGCCGAGGCCATCCTGCGACAAGTAGCCTACCTACCGAATGATCGCGGGCCAACCGCAACGGATTTCTGACGACCCATTGAGGGTCGTCAGAAATCCGGGCGCTACGCGCCGCTCGTCAAGAAAGTACGTGGGGTCGAGAGTCGATCCAACGGCCCAGCCGCCCGACGTTATGCTAAGGCCGCAAGCCGAGGCGCCTACGAGAGTCCGGGCAATTGGACTCCGGCTGAAATGGCACCGCGATCAGCCCGTGCTGACGAACGCCACGCCTTCGGCGCCCCGCAACCTGACGATCGGCGTCGAAAACACCCGGGAGAGCCGGGCCGGGTCGAGAATCGCTTCGGCCGGTCCCAGGGCGGTCAGCCGACCGTCTTCGACGATGGCGACCCGGTCGGCATAGCGCGCCGCCATGTTGAGATCGTGCAGCACGGCCAGCACCCCCAGCCCGCGGTCGGCGCGGCGGCGGGCGCTCGCCAGCGCGGCATGCTGATGGGCGAGATCGAGGCCGGCAATCGGCTCGTCGAGCAGCAGGAACGGCCGGCTGCCGGCATCGCCCGGCTCGGCATCGCATTGGGCCAGGACGCGGGCGAGCTGGACGCGCTGGCGCTCGCCGCCCGACAACACGGTGTAGGGCCGGTCGGCGAAGGCCAGCGCCTCGGTCTCGGCGAGCGCGCGGACGGCGACGGCGCGCATCTGCTTCTCGGACAAATGCCCGCGATGGACCAGCAGGCCGAGCGTGGCGATCTGCAGGCCGGTGAAGTCGAAGGCGACGTTGGAATGCTGCGGCAGCACGGCGCGGCGCCCAGCCAGCGCCGCCTTGTTCCAGCGGCCGATCGGTTTGCCGTCGAGCAGCACGCGACCCGCCGCGAGAGGTCGATCGCCCGACAGCGCACCCAACAAGGTGCTCTTGCCGGCGCCGTTGGGGCCGATAACGGCCACGAGCTCGCCGGGCGCGAGGCTAAGCGATACCGCGTGGATCAGGCATTTGCCGCCCGCCCGCACGTCGATCTTCTCGGCCTGCAGGAGGTTCACAAACCCTCCCGTGCAGCGCGGCCAGCCAGCAGCCAGATGAAGAACGGCCCACCGACCAGGGCGGTCAGCACGCCGATCGGCAGCTCGGCCGGCGACACCAGCGTGCGCGCCAGCGCATCGGCCATCACCAGGAAGGCGCCGCCGAACAGGGCGGCAGCCGGCAGCAGGGTGCGATGGGCGGGCCCCAGCATCAGGCGCACGATGTGCGGGGCGATCAGGCCGACGAAGCCCACGATGCCGGAGATCGCCACACCGGCGCCGACGGCCAGCGCCACCTGCGCCACCAGCCGGCGCTTCAGCCGCTCGACATCGACGCCGATATGGCCGGCCTCGCGCTCGCCCAGCGCCAGGGCGTCGAGCAGATGGGCAGCGGGCAGCAACGTGGGGACGCTGACCGCGAGCACCAGCAGCGCCGGCAGGATCGCCGTCCAGGTGACGGCGCCGAAGCCACCCATGGTCCAGAAGATCAGGGTGCGCAGCTGCTGGTCGTCGGCCACGAACACCAGGAGGCCGATGCCGGCCGACGTCAGCGCATTGATGGCGATGCCGGCCAACAGCAGGGTGCCGACCAGGGTCACGCCGTCGCGCGCGGCGATGCGGTAGACCACCACGGTCGAGGCGAGGCCGCCGAGAAAGGCGGCAACCGGCAGGCACCAGGGTCTCGCCTCCGGCGGCACGATGTGCATCAACTTTTCGCCCAGCACGATCACCGATACCGCTGCCAGCGCCGCCCCGCTCGACACGCCGAGCAGGCCGGGATCGGCCAGCGGATTGCGAAACAGGCTCTGCATCGCGGCCCCACCGGCCGCCAGCGCCGCACCGACGGCAAAGGTCGCCAACACGCGCGGCGCACGGATGGCGTAGAGCACCGCGGCCGTCGTGTCGTCGAGCGGTGCCGACGACAGGCCGATGGCCGACAGCAACTGCTCGAAGCCGACCGGAAAGGCACCAATGCAAAGGCCGCTCACGACGCTTGCAAGAGCGGCCAAGGCGAACAGCGGGATCGGTCGGCTGAAGCCGAGTGAGGTCACCGCGCGCGCGCCAGGTCGGGATGCAGCGCCGCCGCAAGCTGCGTGGCGGCCTGCGGCGTGCGCGGGCCGAAGCCCAGCAGCAGCAAGCTGTCGAACTGCAGCACCTTGCCCGCCTTGCCGGCCGGCGTCTGGCGCAGCGCCGGCTGGTTGAGGATCGCGTCGATCCCGCCCAGCGCCTCGACGCTCTGGCGCGTCACCAGCACATAATCGGCGCGCGAGGCGATCACCGCCTCGGGCGTCAGCGGCCGGTAGCCGGCATAGCCGTCGATCGCGTTGAGGCCACCGGCCAGCCGGATAATGCCGTCGGCCGCCGTGTCGCGCCCCGCGGCCTGCGGTGCGCCGCCGCCCATCGACAGCAGGAACAGCACGCGTGGCCTGGCGGTGGCAGCGGCCAACCTGGCCGCGAGATCGGCCATCTCGGCCCGGCCGCGCGCCATCATCGCCGCGGCCAGGGCCATCTTGCCGGTGAGGCGGCCGACCGCCTCGATCTTGGCAATGACGCTGTCGTAGTCGTATCGGTCGGGCAGCACGAGGACATCGATCCCCGTGGCGCGCAGCTGGTCGAGCGTGCTGGCGGGACCGGCCGCCGTGGTGGCGATCACCAGGCTGGGCTTCAGCGACAGCAAACCCTCGGCCGACAAAGCGCGCATGTAGCCGACCTGCGGCAGGCGGCGCGCGGCTTCGGGATAGAGGCTGGTGGTATCGACGCCGACCAGTAGGCTTTCCGCCCCCAGCGCATAGACGATCTCGGTGAGTGCGCTGCCCACCGACACGATGCGCGGCGTTCTTTCCGCCGCAGCCGGCCATGCGGCGGCGACCGCGGCGCCGAAAGCGAGCCCGATCGCCTGCCGGCGTCTGACCTCCTGCGTCACGAGGCGGCCTGCTTCTCAAGGCGCGCCACCACGGCACGCCATGGTTCGAGTTCCGGCTTGCCCGGCTTGCGGGCGCCGAACATCAGCAGAATGTTGCGGTCGCGGGCGTCGAACGCCTCGACCGAGGTGACAATGCCGTCGTCGGTCGGCTTGCGCACCGAGAAGACTCGGGCAACGCCGGACTCGCGCAGGTGCAGGTTGAAGGCCGGGTCGAGCACGTTGAACCAGCCGTGCGTCTCGATCAGCCGCTCGATCGGCCCGGTATGGATCTGGATGCAGCCGCCGGAGCCGACGAAGATCATGATCGGCAGCTTCTCCTCGCTGGCCGCTTCCATGGCCGAGCGCAGCGCACGGGCAGGCAGCTCGCGCGAGAACTCATCGCCCACCAGGCGGAGCGCCTGCACGCGGCCGACCTTGAACTTGCCCAGCATGCCGAAGAACTCGTGCGTGTCCTTCATCGCCCGCCAGGCCACGCGCAGGCCTTCGATGTCGATCTCGCCGTCAGGGCGGTCGACCGGATCGGATGGGCGCGGCAGGATTGCGAATGGCATCGGTTGCGTCGCGCTGTTGCGGGCGATCAACGCGTCGAAGGCCTTACGGTCGGTCTCGTCCGTGGCGTAGATCTTGTGCACGGCCTCGCCCGAGCCGTCGAAGAACTGCAGACTCAACCGCTGGCCGCCCTTGATCGGCTCGTGCACGGCAAAGCCCAGCTTCCACTGGCCGGGAAACAGGCGGAGGTCGATGTCGGGCCCGAGCACCAGCCCGTGCGGACCGGCTATCTGGACATTCTCGAAGCGACCGTGGCGCTCATGCACGCAATGCTCGTTGCGCGTCAGGCACATGACGCGGCCGACCGACGGCATGTCGCTCAGCAATCCCCGCCAGTCGCCGGAGAGCGGCGTGGCGGTCGTGCCGACGCCAAGCGCCACCAGCTCGGCTTCGCTGACCCCCAGGGTCGCTGCGGCATCACGGATGCGCAGCGCGGGCTTCTCGCCGCGCAGCCGGCTCCATCGGGCGGCAAGATCCATAATGGGTGAAAGCATGAGGGCCTCCTTTCAGCAAAGAAATCGGATACGGCGCGGGCGACTGCGCCATCGACGCGCGGGGCTCGCGTGTCGATGGCGCCGGTAAAGCGCGATGACTTTGGCTTTTCGCGTCGGCCCGGCTCTTGCAGCTATGGCGCGATGGTTGGCCATCGCGCCTGAGCGGCGCATGTGCCGGGCCGACGGCGTGATTCGAGTGAAAGTCATCGCGCTTTAGTCGATCGGCGGAGAGGGCTGCCGCGACTACCATCGCGCGGTCAGGTTGGCGCCGAAGTAGCGGCCAGGCTGGGCGTAGAGGTCGAGCTGCTGATAATTATTGTAGGCCGAGAGGCCACTCACGTCGTTGGAGTTCCAGTACTTGGCGTTGGTGATGTTGAAGGCGCCGGCGCTAAACTTCAGGTGATTGTTGAAGTTGTAGCCAACGGTCGCGTCCAGGTTGAAAAATGCCGGCGCCTGGAAGAAGGCCGGGCTGCTGACCATGTTGTGTTGGGCGGTCATCGTACCGATCAATTGCGCGTTGAAGCCCTGGTCGCCGCCGTAGCGAACGCGGCCCTGCGAGGTCCACGGGCTGACGGAATCCACGGGCAGGTTGGTCACGGTGTCGGTGCCCTGGGCGAAGGCCGTCCAGCCAGATAGCGACCAGTCCGGCGTGAAGCGATACTCGCCACGCGCCTCGACGCCCCAGATCGTGACGTTGGTCAGGTTGACGTACTGGAACTGCTGGATCGGCCCGGCCCGGCCGACAACGAGCGTCTCGATGAAATTGTTGTAGAGGTTGTAGAAGCCGGTGAGCTGCCAGCTCGATCCGGTGGAGTACTTGCCGCGCATGCCCACTTCGAAACTGTTGGCCGTCTCCGGCTGCAGGTTGGCGTTGGGCAGGATCTGGTAGAGCTGGGCGGCGTTGGTGAAGCCGAAATTGGCGTTGTCGTAGGGCGGCGCGCGGAAGCCGGTGGCGTACTGGAAATAGGTCGAATAGATGTCGCTGAAGTGATAGAGCACGCCGAGCTTGGGTGACGGCGACACATAGGTGCTCCCGCTCGGCATGATACCCAGGGTCGAGCCGGTCGAATTCCAGAAAGCCTGGTCGGGATTTGGCGTGAGCTTGTAGTAGTCGAGGCGAAGGGCGGGCGTGATGAGGAGCCGTCCGCCGTCGGCCTTGATCTGGTCCTGCAGGTAGATGCCAGCCTGGACAGTGTCGGTGTCCGGGAAGTTTTTGTTGGGAAATGTCTCGCCGCCGACGGCCTTGGTCGTGAAGCCGGTCGCCAGAGTGATCTGCGAGCGATCGCGCGGCCGCGTCGTCGAGGTGTAGGCGAAGCTCAGGCCATAGGTGAAGTGATTGCTGGCCCCAAAAATCATGGCATCAGTATCCATCTGCAGCTCGCCGCCCGAGACGTTCTGATTGTAGATGAGCGTGGTCTCCCGCTTGTTGTTCGGAATGAGACCGCCAGCCGCGCCGCGGAGCTGGTAGCTGTCCTCCTGGCGGTTGACCGAATTGAAATAGCCGAGAAGGCTGATGCGATCGACGAAGCCGATCGGCGCATCATGCACCCATTGGCCGCTGACCCGGTATTGCTTGGTAGTGTCGGTTCCCCACTCGTCGTAGATCCGGGCAAACAGGGACGGAAAGTTGCCGACTCCCGACAGGATTTGCGTCGTCTGGCTGCCCTGCTGATAGGCGCCGGTGATGCGGATCGTGTCGACGTCGGTTGGCCGCAGCACGAACTTGCCCAGGAAGCTGTTTTCATTCCAGCTCGTCGGGTTGGATGCGAGCGAAGACTGGGCTTGCGTGAATTCGTGGCCGTCGCGCCGCGTGTAGATGCCGAGGAACTCCACTTTGCCCGCGCGGACGGCGCCGGTGGCAGTCTCGGCGAACATCTGGTTGGCGCCGCTGTAGGCACCCTTGACGCTGCCATAGTAGTCGCGGCCGAAGATGAGATAGTCACCCGGATCCTTGGTCGTATAGGCCACCACGCCGCCGATCGCGTCCGAGCCGTAAAGCGCCGAGGCGGGGCCGCGGATGATCTCCACCCGCTTGATGTCCTCGAGATCGGGCTGTTCACGGGTGTAGGTGCCGGCGCCCTGGTTGGAGCCCGGGAAGTCGGGCTGGCGCATGCCGTCGACGATGATCAGCACGCGGTTGCCGCCGATGCCGCGGATCAAGAAATTCTGGAAGCCGGCGCGGAGCGGATTGTTGCCGACCGAGACGCCGGGCTCGTTGCGCACCAGGTCGCGGATGTCCTGCATGTTCTCGCGGTCGATGTCCTCGGTCGTGATCACCGAGACGGTACTGGGCACATCTTCGAGCGGCTGCGGGGTGCGAGTCGCGGTGACGGTCACGGCATCCAGCTGGCTGGGTTGCGCCGGCGGAGCCGGCGGCGTCTGCGCCAGGGCCGGCGTCCCGCCAAGGGCTGTCGTCGCCAAAAGAAAGAGAAGAAAAGAACGGATGTTCATAGCCAGGTGCCCCAAATGAAAAAGGAGCCTGGCTGGCGAAGAGGTCCCGTGAGGACCGGCTGGCTGGGCAGTTTTGCCGAGGAGGGATGGCTCCCCGGGGTTACTTGGTCAGGATCAACTTGTTCGAAGCGGTTATGCGCAGACGGTAGGTTTCGTCACCGTGCCGGATGATGAGTTCGCGCCGCCCGCCCATCAGCGTGGCGCTTTCCACGATCAGGGCAGGAAGACCTGACCCTTCCAGTTCTGCCATTGGCACGCCCCGCAGCGGATACTTCATTCGCTTCTCACTCCCCCTTTTGAGTTGCGATTAACTCTTAATTGCATGTAGTAAGGAATTTGTCAACTTGGGTTCAACACGAGGTGAGGCCATGGAAAGCTCGTCAGAACAGAGACTTAGCCCTGTCCAAACAGATCCGCAGCCGGGCTGCGGCCGCCTCGGATGTGCCTGTTCACTCCCGATCAGCGAGCGTTTCGTGCTCTGGGCGGTGCGGCAGTGGCAGCACGATCACGCCCTGCCGACCGAAGGCTCGACACTTCATCGCGGCTTCAGGCTCGCGGGCCTTCTCGATGCCCTGCCGGATTTTGCGATCGCCATGGACGCCTTCCTGTTCGGCGCACGGCGCGCCATTCACATCCATCTGCCGACCTGCTCGCAGGTGAGCGGCGATGAGGCGACGCTGGTCGCCTTGTGCGGGCTGGCACAGAGCGACTACGACGGGCCGCTCACCGCCTCGCTCGACGTGATGATGGCGCCCACCGCCTCGCGAGTCGCGGCGATCCGCCTCAAGGCGTTTGCCGTGGCGCTTGCCCAGGCGGGATTGCGGCTGTCGCCGCCGCAGGGCGAAGCCGGCGCACGGCTCAATTGACCATGAGCATCCATGCCCCCAACTCCGACCGTCTCGCCGATCTTCAGCGCGCCATGCGGCTGATCGCCGAAGCCGTCGACAAGCTGCCGGACGATTGCCGAGATCTCGTCGGCAATGCTCTGCTCAACATCGCCGTGGAAGCGGTGGCGGAAGACGTCGGCTGTGCCGAGGCCGGGCGCATCCTGGCGCGCCTCGCGGCCTTGCTTGCCCAGGGACGCCAGCCGCCTCTGAGCGGCGCCATCGCGCTGGCGGGCTTCGACGCATGACGGTCGACACGGCGCGCTGACTGGTAGCGATCGTCAGCCATAGTTCGGTTTGGGCGGGCGCGCCCGGACCGCAGCCTCGTTGACTTCGACGCCCCAGCCCGCCCCCGTCGGCAGGACATAGTCGCCGTTCTCGAAGACGGGCGCGACCGTCGTGAACTCGTCGCGCCATTTCACGCTGTCGATATCGATCTCCATGATTCGGAAGTTGGGTACGGCGGCGCAGAAATGCGCACTGATGGCGCTGGCGAGGTGGCCGTAGAAATTGTGCGGTGCCACGTTCACCTCGTAGACCTCGGCCATCGCCGCGATCTTCAGGGACTCGTAGAAGCCGTTCCAGATCACGTCGACGATCGCGGTGTCGAACGAATAATTCTCGAAATAGGGCCGGAAGTCGCGACGCTCCAGCAGCGTCTCGCCCGAGGCGATCGGGCACGGCGCGTCGCGGCGGATCAAGGCGATCGACTTCGGATCATGGGCGTCGAGCTCGAGCCAGGTGAGTTTCGCCGGTCCGACCGCCTCGGCGATGCGCCGGAAGCCCTCGGTGCGGAAGTGGAAGTTGGTGTCGAGCATGATGCCGACGTCGGGTCCACACCCTTTGCGGAACGCTTCGACGGTTTTGGCGGCGCTGCGAGCGATGAAGGCATCCCAGTTGCGCTCGGGAAAGCCGCGACCCACGACGAAACCCGGCCGATAGGCGGTAATCTGGCCGTCGATCTCGATCGCGATATTGGTCTTGAGCGCTGCGAAGCCCTTCGCCTTCACCTCCTGGCCGACTTTGGTCATGTCGTCATAGGTGCGCACGGGCGCCGTGCCGACGATGTCGGCGTTGCGCATGCGATAGGAACCGCAATGCGACCAGTACACCGGAATGCGGTCGCGCAGTTTGCCGCCGAACAGCTGGTATACCGGAACGCCTAGCGCCTTGCCCTTGATGTCGAGCAGCGCGTTCTCGATGGCAGCGATCGCTTGGCGCACGACGCCGCCGCGCGACTGGGTGGACTTGGTGGCAAGCACGGCGTTGATCAGCTCGAGCGCCATCGGGTCGGTGCCGATCACGTTCGGCATCAACGCGTCGATCACGCCAGCGAGGCCCGGGCTGCCGAAGCTTTCGTTGTATTCGGACCAGCCGACGACGCCATCGTCGGTCACGAGCTTGAGGAACGAGAAGGTCCGCCAGCCGGCGTCGCACTTGAACGTTTCGTAGCTCTTGACCTTCATTATTCCCCCCGATCCGAATGATCAGTCCCTACACGCCCACTCCACCATGCGTCGCATGAAGTCCTCGCAGGCGCCGATCTGCGAGGCGAGCAGGAATTCGTTGGGCTGGTGCGCCTGGGCGATATCGCCCGGCCCGCACACTACGGTCGGCACACCGAGCACCTTGCGGAAGATGCCGGCTTCGGTGCCGTAGACCACGCTGCCCACCGTGTTGGAGCCCGACCAGTTCGCGGCCAGCACCTTGGCGTCCTCGTTGCCTTCCGGCGAAAAGGCGGGCGTCGAGGACCGCAGCACGGTCTCGATGGTGGCCGCCGGATGCTTGGCTTTCATCTTGGGCAGCAGCTCTTCCTTCAGCCATGTCAGCGCCCGCTCGCCCAACCCGTCGATCGGCTTTCCGGGCAGCTCGCGGTAACCCCACAGCACTTCGCATTCACGCGCCAGGATGTTGCCCGCCGTGCCGCCGACGATGGTGCCAACATTGAACGTCGCGGCGGCCGGCATGAACTCGCTGTCCCGGGGGGCCGCCGCCTCGAGCTCGTCCTGTACCTGGTTGAGATAGTGGACGAACTCGCCGGCGAAGTGGATGGCGCTGACGCCGAGATGGGTCATCGAGGAATGCGCCTCGAAGCCGGTGAACTTGGTGATGTAGATCTGCGCGCCCTTGTGGGCATGCACGACCGTCATCATGGTCGGCTCGCCGATGATGATGGCGCGCGGGCGCGGCACTTCGGCCGCCATGCGCGCGGCAAGTTCATGCGCGCCAATGCACCCCACCTCCTCGTCATAGGACAGCGCGAAGTGGATCGGTCTCTTGAGCTTGGCCTTCAGGAACTGCGGCAGCATGGCGAGCGCGATGGCGTAGAACGCCTTCATGTCGCAGGTGCCGCGGCCGTGATATTTTCCATCCTTCAAGGTCAGGGTCCACGGATCGGTATCCCAGGGTTGGCCGTCGACCGGCACGACGTCGGTATGGCCAGAGAGGACCACGCCGTCCTTCACGTTCGGCCCCACGGTGGCGAACAGGTTGGCCTTCTTGCCGTCTTCGCTCGGCACGAGCTTGGACGTCACACCGTGACCCTTCAGGTACTCCTGAACATACTCGATCAGCGCCAGGTTGGAATTGCGCGAGGTGGTGTCGAACGCCACCAGACGGCGCAGCATTTCGACAGAGTCGACGATCTCTCCGGCCATGATACCCTTTTTGAAGTCAGACTAAATCAGACGGACGTGCGACCGATCATGGTCAGGAATTCGCGGCGCGTCTCGCCGTTGTCGCGGAAGGCGCCGAGCATGCGGCTGGTCACCATGGTGACGTCGGACTTGTGCACGCCGCGCGTGGTCATGCACTGGTGCGCGGCCTCGACCACGACGGCGACGCCGCGCGGCTGCAGCACTTCCTGGAGCGTGTTGGCGATTTGCGCCGTCATCTTCTCCTGGATCTGCAGACGGTAGGCAAAGGCGTCGACCACGCGGGCGAGTTTGCTGATGCCGACCACGCGCTTGTCGGGCAGGTAGCCGACATGAACCTTGCCGATGATCGGTACCATGTGGTGCTCGCAGTGCGATTCGATGCGGATGTCGCGCAGCACCACGACCTCGTCGTAGCCCTCGACCTCCTCGAAAGTCCGCTGCAGCATGTCGCGCGGATCCTGGTCGTAGCCGGCAAAGAACTCCTCGTAGGAGCGCACGACGCGGTCGGGCGTCCCGGCCAGGCCCTCGCGCTCGGGATCGTCGCCAGCCCAGCGGATGAGCGTGCGCACCGCGGCTTCGGCTTCCTCGCGCGAGGGGCGCGCGAGGCCGGTGGCGAGCGAAACCATATCGCTCTTCTTCAGGATCCTGTTCATCGGCGTTCCTTTTCGCGTGTCCGGACGCTGGCTCAGTTAAGCTGTCGCGATGCGGCCGGCGTGTCGAGCGAGAATGTCGGGATTTCGATGTCGAAATTCTCGCCCGTCTCGCTCACCATTTGATAGGTCCCGGTCATGAAGCCCGACGATGTCGAAAGCGGGGTTCCCGAAGTGTACTCGAACACCTCGCCAGGTCGCAGCCGCGGCGTCTTGCCGACCACACCCGGGCCCTTCACTTCCTGCAAACGGCCCAGCCCATCGGTGATCTTCCAGTGGCGCGAGCGCAACTGCACCGCGATATCGCCCTTGTTCTCGATGCGGACTTGATAGGCCCAGACATACTGCGACTTGGCCGGATCCGACTGGTCGGGCAGATATTGCGGCCTCACGGTGACGAGAATGGCACGGGTTGTGGCGGTGTACATTGATCCCTCAGGTCCCCTGACATGGGATTTTCCCGCCAAAAGGTCAAATCGGGCAAGGGCCTCGCGCAAGGACAAGAGGCAGGCCAGGTGGCCGGCAATTCAGATCGGAAAGAGCAGGCAGGTCGTGGTGCCGTGCGCCAGCAGTTTGCCGGAAGCGTCCATCAGCTTGCCCTCGGAAGTGGCGATGCGCGAGCCGACGTTGATCACCTTGCCCTCGGCGCGGACCTGTCCGGTCTTGTCGGTCATGGCGCGCACATAGTTGACCTTGATCTCGACCGTGGTGTAGCCGGTGCCGGTCTTGAGCGTGGTGTGAACGCAGCAACCCATCACCGAATCGAGCAGGGTGGCGGCGATGCCGCCGTGGACGCTGCCCAGCGGATTGTAGTGATCGAAGACCGGTTGGTAGGCGAAGACGACGCGGCCCCGTTCGACTTCGGTCAGCCAGATGCCCAGCGTCTTGCAGATCGGCGGCGCCGGCAGGCGGCCCGCCACCATCTCGGTGAACAGGGCAAGCCCGTCCATTGTGCGCGCCTGCTCGAGCGGCACGACACCAACATTCATGTGGGGCGCATTCATCGTCGGCTCCGTGGCTAGAGCATGTTCCGTCCGGCCTAGGCGCGTAAAACGCGCCGCGGGCGCGTAAACCCACCGCGATCAGCCGGACGGAACATGCCATTGAAGGAAATGCCTCGTATGACGCGTTTCCGGTCAACTGGAACCGATCCGCGGTTCCAGTTGACCGGAAGCCGCTCTAGTTTGAGTGCATATACACATTAAGGCTTTGCCCAGGCAAGCCACGGCAGTAGTCTCGCTGCCATGCCGGCTCCTGCCCCGCTCCGCCTGTCGCCCGCCCAATGCACCTGCTTTCGCGTGCGCGGCGCGGCGCGGCGTGTCACCCAGATCTACAGTCGGCATCTCGCGTCGACGGGTCTGCGCATCTCGCAATTCTCCCTGCTGGGCTTCGTGATCGCGCGCGGGCCGATCACCATCGGCCAGCTCGCCGAGCTGGTCACCACCGATCGCACGACCTTGACGCGCAACCTGCGCCCGCTGCTGTCCTCGGGCGTGCTCGAGCGCGCTTCGGCTGGCGACAGGCGGCGCCACGAGCTGGTCGCCACCCCGGCCGGCCGGGCGCTGTTCAAACGGGCTCTGCCGCTATGGAGTGCCGCCGAACAGGAGGTCCGCGCAGCGATGGGGGCCAAGCTCACCGCCGATCTGCACGGCGCGCTCGACCGCTCGATGGAACGGCTCGCCACCCTCTAACTGCTACGCCCTAGCCGTTGGCGTCGAAGAAGCCATATTCCAGCTCCATGGCGCGGCGGTAGTTGACGCGCACGCTCTCTGTGTCGGTCGCATGCCGGTCGAGCAACGCCTCCAGCCCCTGGGCCAGCGCCTCGAAGCCGGGATCGGCATAGGTCTTGACCCATTCGCCATAAAGCGGCGCCACCATCGTGGCCGCCAGCGACTTGCCGAGAAAAGCGTAGAGCCGCATGCAGGGCGTCATGGCGGCAATCGTCTCGCCGAGATTGCCGCGCCGCGCCGTCTCCAGCAGGAAATCGACATAGGCCTGCGTGGCGGCAATCGGGGTCACGCCGGTCAAGGCAACCTGCCAGCGCTTGGCGTAGGTCCCATGCAGCTTCAGTTCCTCGAGCACACCCGCGATCAGCTCGGCGAAGCCGAAGAGATCCTCGCGCGCCGTGCCGTTAGCGAGGCAGAAGGCATAGGCGCGCGCGAAGGCTTCGAGGAAATAGGCATCCTGGGCGACGTAACCCTTGAAGCAGTCGAGTGGTAGCGAGCCGTCACCCAGGCCGCGTACGAAATGGTGCGCAAAGATGCGTTCCGCCAGATCGGCGTTGGCTTTCCACAGCGTGCGCGCGAGCGACACGGAGGTTCAGCCGCCGAGCGCCTGCACCAGGTCGGCGATGATGTCCTCAACGTCCTCCAGCCCGACCGAAATGCGTACCGTCCCGTCGCCGATGCCGAGCTTGGCCCGCTCCTCGGCGCCGATGCGCATGTGCGTCGTGGTCGCGGGGTGGGTGACCAGGCTCTTGGCGTCGCCCAGGTTGTTGGATATGTCGACCAGCTTCAGGCGGTTCAACGTCTCGAACGCCGCCCACTTGCCGGCTTTGAGGTCGAAGGTGACGACGCCGCCGGCGCCCGACATCTGCTTCATGGCGAGCTTGTGCTGCGGATGATCGCTGCGGCCGGGATAGAGCACGCGCGAAATGGCGGGATGGCCGGCAAGGGCGTCGGCCACACGGGCAGCGTTGGCGCAGTGGCGATCGATCCTGAGGCCAAGCGTTTCCATGCCCTTCAGGAGCACCCAGGCGTTGAACGGGCTGAGCGAGGGGCCGGTGTTGCGCGTGATCGGCTGCAGCTTCTCAAGGATGAACTCCTTCGTCCCCAGCACCGCGCCGCCCAACGTGCGGCCCTGACCGTCGATGTACTTGGTGGCGGAGTGCACGACGATATCGGCGCCGAACTCAAGCGGCCGCTGCAGCATCGGCGTGGCGAAAGCGTTGTCGAGCACGACCTGGGCGCCGGCCTTGTGCGCCATGTCGCACACCGCCTTGATGTCGACGATGTCGAGCATCGGGTTGGACGGCGACTCGAACAGCACGGCCTGTGCCGGCTTGGATAGCGCCTTCTCCCATTGCCTGAGATCGCCGCCGTCGACGAATTCGCCCTTGATGCCGTACTTGGGCAGGAGCTCGGCCACGATGTAGTGGCACGAGCCGAAGAGTTGGCGCGCCGCCACGATACGATCGCCCGCCTTCAGCAGCGCCAGCAACGTGAAAAACACCGCTGACATGCCGGTCGAGGTGGCTCGGCAGGCTTCGGCGCCTTCGAGGCCGGCGAGCCGGTTCTCGAACATGGTGACGGTGGGATTGCCGAAGCGCGAATATTGGTAGTGGTCGCTGGTCGCCTTGAAGGTCGCTTCCGCTTCCTCGGCACTCGCATAGGCGTAGCCCGAGGTCAGGAAAAGCGCCTCCGAAGTCTCGTCGAAGTTGGTGCGGACCTGGCCGCCGCGCACCGCGCGGGTCTGCGGCCGCCAGTTGGCGCCCGACTTGGCCGCAGGTGCGCTCGTCCCGCCCGCCTTCTTGATCACTCCGTCCATCGCCCCTCTCCTCTGCGCGTTCGCCCTCTGCGCGTTTGCATAGCGCACAACGAAAAAGCCCCCGACCGGAAGGGCGGGGGCTTTTTTCAAAGCGCTCCGACCTTTTAGCGAGGATTAACGTGGTCGCAAGCCGGTCGGCCCAAATTCCACGAAGAAATGCTTCTATAGAAGCGTCTCCGTGAAAGTGCAAGTCGATTTCTGGTCTTAATGTTTCTTGGCCAGGGCCTGCTCGCGGAGCTTGGTGAGCGTGATGCGCGAGGTCAGTGCCTCCGGATCGGTCTTCACATGGATGATGGCGGGCTTGGCCGCCGCCAGCGCGCGTTCGAAGGCCGCCTCGAACTGGGCGGTGGCCTCGACCGTCTCGCCGTGACCGCCGAAGGCGCGGGCGTAGGCGGCGAAGTCGGGGTTCTTGAGCTCGGTGCCGTAGACGCGCGTCGGATACTCGCGCTCCTGATGCATGCGGATGGTGCCGAACATGCCGTTGTCGACGACCACGACCACGATATTCGCGCCATGCTGGACCGCTGTCCCGAATTCCTGGCCGTTCATCAGGAAGCAGCCGTCACCCGCCAGCGACACCACCATCCGGTTGGGCTGGGCGATCTTGGCGGCAACCGCCGCCGGCACACCGTAGCCCATGGCGCCGCTGGTCGGCGCGAGCTGGGTCTTGAAGCCGCGATACTGGAAGAAGCGGTGCAGGAAGGCGGCGTAGTTGCCGGCGCCGTTGGTGACAATGGCGTCGTCCGGCAGGCGCTTGTTCAGCCAGGCGATGACCTCGCCCAGGTTCACCGTACCGGGTAGCGGCCCCGGCTTGATGTTGTCGAGATATTCGGCGTGGCCTGCAGCGACGCCTGCCTTCCAGCGCTTGCCGTCGACCGGCTTCATCGCGCGGGCCGCCGCGGCGAAGTTCGCCATGCCGCTGTTGATCGGCAGGGTCGCTTGGTAGACGCGGCCGAGTTCCTCGGCGCCGGCATGGACATGGATAAGCTTCTGCTTGGGCACCGGCAGGTCGAACAGCGTGTAGCCGCCGGTCGTGGCCTCGCCGAGCCGGGGGCCGATCGCCACGACGAGGTCGCACTCCTTGATACGCTTGCCGAGTGCCGGACCGACGCCGACACCGAGATCGCCAACATAGTTGGGATGCCGGTTGTCCAAGAGGTCCTGGTTGCGGAACGACGCGCACACCGGCAGGTCGTTGACCTCGATGAAGGCACGGATGTCGGCGCACGCATCGGCACTCCAGCCGCCGCCGCCCAGGATCACCATAGGCTTCTCTGCCGCTTCGAGCAGCGCGCGAAAGCTCGTCATGTCGGCGACCGACGGCGCACCGCGCGAGATGCGGTAGGGGCCGGCATCGGCCACCTCGACTTCGTCGGTCAGCATGTCCTCGGGCAGCGCCAGCACGACGGGGCCCGGCCGGCCGTTCAGCGCGGTGTGAAAGGCCTGGCTCACCAGCTCGGGGATGCGCCGCGCATCCTCGATCTGCGTCACCCACTTGGCCATCTGGCCAAACATGCGGCGGTAGTCGATCTCCTGGAACGCCTCGCGGTCGGTGGTTTCGCGCGCCACCTGCCCGACCAACAGGATCATGGGCGTCGAATCCTGGAAGCCGGTATGCAATCCGATACTGGCATTGGTGGCACCGGGTCCCCGGGTGACGAAGCAGATGCCGGGTTTGCCGGTGAGCTTGCCGTAGGCCTCGGCCATGTTGGCCGCCCCGCCCTCCTGGCGGCAGATGATGTAGCGCAGCGAGTTGCGCTGAGCGTAAAGCGCGTCGAGTGCCGCGAGATAGCTCTCGCCCGGCACACCGAAGATGGTGTCGGCGCCGTGAATGCGCAGCTGGTCGATCAGAACCTGCGCGCCACTGCGGCGGGGATATGCGGTCGCCATGTTTTTCCCTTACTTCGTGGGTGAGAAGCTCGTCGGCACCAATATCTTGTTGTTCATGTGCTTCATATATTCTCGGCTCTTCTGCAAATAAGCCTGCCATGCCGGGTCTGCAGCCATCGCGGCGCGGCGCTTGGTGCGGTCGGCGAGGTCTTGATAGCCCCAGATATGCACGATCTCATTTACGTTACCGACCTCAGTCGTGAAGTAGCCGACCGGTTTGCCGAGATGCTTGGTCTGCACCGGCAGGCCCTCTTTTTCGTAGAGAGCAAGAAAGTCGCGCAACCTTCCCGGCTGCAGTTCGTAGGTGCGATGGTCGACGATCATAAGTTCCCTCCAATTTCTGTGACGATTGTGTGGCTTGGCCGGCGCGATCTCAACACCCCCGACCGCCCGAGGGTGCTGCTGTGGACTCAGCGCGGGAATCAGCGCATAAATGCTGCATTGCGACACTGGTCGAAGAGCATCATCACGAGTCTTCAGCAAAGTCGCGGAGCGAGATACCGGTCAACGTCTTCCCGTGAGCTTCTTGGTCATCCGTCAAAAGTTAACGAAACGCTGGGACGCAACTGTCCAGCAAGCGCTCGCCGGACTCCGCTCAACCCTTCCTCCAGCCCAGAGCCTTGAATGAGTCGTAAATTGTTCGTGGGCAATTTGCCCTACTCGGTCACGTCCGAGCGTCTGCAAGAAGCGTTCTCTCAGTTCGGGAGCGTTACCTCTTCGAAAGTGATCGTGGATCGCGAGACCGGCCGCAGCCGCGGCTTCGCCTTCCTCGAGATGGAGACCGATGACATGGGCGCTGCAGCGATGCAGGCCATGAATGGCGCGCTGCTTGACGGCCGTTCGATTGCAGTCCGCGAAGCCGTCGAGCGTCAGCCCGGTGGTGGTGGCGGAGGCGGGTACGGTGGCGGAGGCGGTGGCGGCGGTCGAGAAGGCGGCGGCTTTCGTCCGCGTGGTCCGCGTCCGCCCTTCGGCAGTGGCGGTGGTGGCCGCGATGGCGGCGGCGGCGGTGGTGGTGGCTACGGTGGCGGCGGCGGTGATCGCGGCGGCGGTGGCGGTGGCTACCGCGGCGGCGGCGGTGGCGGCTACGGTGGTGGTGGTGGTGGTGGCGGTTATCGCGGCGCGCCGTCCGGCCCAAGCGACGGCGGTCCGATGCGCGACCGGCGCGCCGATTACTCCGGCGCGCCTCCGGCGCCCGGCAGCTTCGACGGCGGCGGTGGCGGCGAGGTGACCCGTCCGGTGCGACGGCGCGACGCCCCTTCGCCCCGGCGCGAACGGGATTACGAACCGCGCAAGCGCGGCTTCGACGACGACCAATAAACAGTAGAATTCATCGATAGAAACGCCGGGGTTTTCCCCGGCGTTTTAGTTTGCGCCCGCTGCTGCGATGCTATGCTGCCCTCCTCTCTCGAGGAGGCGGGCATGAAGCGACGGACGGCGCTTGCAGGGTCCCTGGCAACCCTGCTCGGCACAACGTCGTCAGCCAAGGCTGACACGCCGGTCGACCTGCAGCTTGTGCTGGCAGTCGATGTTTCGAGATCGATCGACGAGGTCGAGGCCGAGCTGCAGCGCCGTGGCTATGTCGACGCGCTCACCAACGACCGCGTGATCGACGCGATCCTGTCGGGCGAACACAAGCGCATCGCACTCTGCTACACCGAATGGGCCGGAGCGCACTATCAGACGGTGGTGCTCAACTGGTCGGTGATCGACAGCGTCGGCGCCGCGCGTCGCTTCGCCGAGAAGCTCGCCGAGGCGCCACGAGCGTCGCAGAGCTGGACCGCCGTCGGCGCGGCGCTGGCGCATGCCAGCCAGCGCTTCGAGAATTCGGGCTTCGTCTCCAAGCGGCGCATTATCGACGTCTCGGGCGACGGCCGCACCAACGACGGGCCGCCGGCTGAACTGGTGCGCGACAGGCTGGTGACCTTGGGCATCGTCATCAACGGTCTGCCGGTGATGATGAACCGCACCAACTTCGGCCGCGCTCCCGATCTCGGCCTCGACAAGTACTACGAGGAGAACGTGATTGGCGGGCCGGGCTCGTTCATGATCTCGGCCGCCACCTTCGAGGATTTCGGCCGCGCCGTGCGCACCAAGCTGATCCGCGAGATTTCCGGGATCGACGTTACGCCTCCTCCATCACCTGCCTGAGACGGATGAATGGCGCGGGATCGCGGATCAGCCGCACCGGCATGCCGAGATGGCCAACGGCATAGCGGAAGACATTGGCCTCGGGCAGTTTCCAGCGTTGTGTGACTTCCAGCCCGTCCCTGAACGGCAGCCATCGGTCGACGGCGCCGAGTGCCGAGACGATGCGGTTCGGTGCTACAGCAGGCGTGTCGGCCGGATCGATCAGCCGCGACACGCGCTGAAGATCGTCGGCCGACCAACCGCCTGCGCTCAGCGCCTTGTCGAGGCCGAGCGCTTCCGACAGTGCGCCGCCGAATGCCACGTCCTCGATACGGCCGGAATGACTGATCAGCAGGATCGCGTCGGGGCGCTGCTCGGGTCGCCAGGTATGGCAATAGCTCGCAACCTGTTGGGCCACGAACGAGGTCATTGAAATTCCGGCGAGCGCCACCCGGCCACCGAAGCGTGCCCGACACCAAGCGATCAACAGCGCTGTCTCGATCGCCTGGCCCACGATCAGATCGATGGTGCCGGCCGGTGCCGTCGCGATAAACGGCTCGCCGCCATAGCGGTCCGGTTCAGCGCGCAGCCCGTGGAACGGCGAGACGACATTCACGACCCGCCAGCCCAGTTCGGCCAGCCGCTTGTCCGGGTCGATGCCGCCGGTCATGAGATCGAGTTCCAGACAGAGCCCGCCGCCAAAGATGACAGTGGGGATCGCGGCCTGCGGCGCACTGTCCAGCGGCTCGACGACGTGGGCGTACAGGGTCTTGCTGCCGCGCCAGCCCTTCAGCCGGTCGGCAGGCGTGGGCGCGCGCAGCCAATATTGCCGTACGCCGCCTGACTCGAACGGCTGCGATTGCGCCACCATCGCGATGTCGACCGCAGCGCGGTAGAGACCAGCGGGATCGCGGCCCGCTAACTCGAGTTCGGTGCGGACCGAATCGGGCCTCGGGATCTGCCACCGTGCGAGCGGCGGCCGGGCGGCCCGAAGCTGGCCTGAAAAAAGACCGCGCGCGGCGAGATGCCGGGTGGCGCTCAGGCGACGTTGTCGCTCGAGCGCCGCGCTATCGCCACCTTCGCCGAACAGGCCGGCTTCCCACGCCCCTCGCGCCACCCCGGCGGCATCGCGTGCCCGCGCCGTTCGTGCCAGCGCGCGGTCGAGGCGGTCGGACGACCTCCGTCCGGCCCGCGGCCTGCCAACCTCTCGGCCAACCTCCCCACCGACTTCATCGAGAAAGCGTGCGGCGTCGGTGCCCGCGGCATTGGCGGCGGCCCACAGACGCGACAACGGGAAATACCAGCGCCTCAGCCCGGCAAGGCCCACCGTATCGACCCAGGGTCTTGCCAGCAGGGCGCCCAATGGCGAGCGCAACAGCCTATTCACGCTCCGGCTTTCGCGATTTCTCTTGGCCGCGATGCACGCTTGGCCGCATCATCGCCCGTTGCAACTTCCTTTCCCAACGGAGCCCTTTCGATGTTGGTCAATGACCCCGTGACCCAGGCTCGCCTCGACCTCGCGACGGCGCTCCGGACCGCCGTTCGCCACGGGCTGAACGAGGGCGTGTGCAACCATTTCAGCATGGCGGTGCCGGGCCGCGAAGAGCTGTTTCTGGTCAATCCGCAGGGGTTGCACTGGTCGGAGATCACGCCTTCCGATCTGGTGATGGCCGATGGCGACGGCAACATCGTCGAGGGAAAATATCCGGTCGAACCGACCGCCTTCTACATCCATGCCCGCATCCACGGCGGCAACAAGCGGGCTGCCGTGGTGCTGCACACCCACATGCCCTACACCACAGCGCTGACGTCGATCCAGGGCGGCCGCATCGAGATGTGCACCCAGAACGCCTTTCGCTACTGGAATCGCATCGCCTACGACGACGCTTATGCGGGCGTGGCGCTGTCCAACGACGAGGGCGATCGCATGTGTCGCGCCATGGGCGACAAGGACATCCTGTTCCTGCGCAATCATGGCGTGATCGTGAGCGGCCCGACGGTGGCCCAAGCCTACGACGACCTCTATTATCTCGAGCGCACGGCGATGGTGCAGGTGTTGGCAATGCAGACCGGACGGCCGCTGCACAATGTCGACGAGGGACTGGCCGAGCACACGGCCAGGCAGATCGCGGGCGAGGCGCAACAGGCCTTCCTGCATTTCGAGTCGCTGAAGCGCATACTCGACCGCGACGAACCGGGCTGGCGCAGGTCGGCGGCCTAGGGGAGTTCAAGGAGGGACGACTATGCGTATTGCCGCCACTCTGATTGCGCTCGCGGCGCTGACCGCACCTGCGTCGGCACAGATACCCGGTCTCGGGCAGGGGCCAGCGCTCGGCCAGCTCAAGGTCGAGGCCTATCAGAAAATCCCCAAGACCAAGACCGCGGTCCAGCTCACGTCCGACACCGCGCTGGCGCGCAACCTGCGCCGCGAAGTCATGATCCGGCTGTCGCGGCGCGGCAACGAGGTCGGCTTCAGCGGCGGCAATGTCATGCGCATGGATGTCACTTATTTCGATCTCCTGGGCAGCGGCGGGGGCGGCCTTAGCGGCGGCGGCGGCCTTAGCGGCGGCGCGTCGGGTTTTCCCGGCGGGCCCAGCTACTTATCGCCGGGGTCCAACCCGACGATGGACTTGCCGCGCAACAGGCTCGAGCGGCGCGACAGCCTGCAGAGGCCGCCGCCGGGGCCGACACTGCGCATCACGCTGACGCTTTATGCCGTCGACACCGGCAAGGTGATATGGGCGGCCACGGCGTCGTGCACCACACAAGGCAGCAACGCCGAACAGGCGGGCATCGCGATGATCAACAACATCTTTGAGGACCCCGACAAGACCCGCGTCGCCGACGCCGGCTGTCTGCTGTAGTCGCCAATCGAAGGAGACTCTTTTCATGTCGCGTCTGGCTCCGCTCGACCTCAACAAGCTCACGCCCGAACAGAAAAAGGTCGCCGACGCGATCGTGTCCGGCCCGCGCGGCGCGCTGCGCGGACCTTTCGAGCCCTGGTTGCGAAGCCCGCTGCTGGCCGATCGCGCGCAGAAGCTCGGCGAGTATTGCCGCTTCCACAACTCGCTGCCACGCGATCTCTCGGAACTGGCGATCTGCCTGGTCGGCCGACACTTCAAGGCGCAGTACGAATTCTACGCCCATGCCCGGCTGGCCAAGGAAGCGGGCCTGGCACCGGCCATCGTCGAGGCGATCCGTACGCGCGCCACGCCGCCCTTCACGCGCGACGTCGAACGCATCGTCTACGATTTCGTCACCGAGTATCTCGACACCAACCGCGTCGCCGCGCCCAACTACAAGCGCGCCATCGACGCCTTCGGTGAGCAGGGGGTCGTCGATCTGGTCGGCGTCTGCGGCTACTACATGCTGGTGTCGATGACGCTCAACGTCTTCGACATGAAGCTGCCGCCGGGCGAGCCGGATCCTCTCGCCTAATCCACTGACCTGAACGGTGATGGATTTCACAAGCCTTGCCTTGTTCCTGGTCGCGGCCCTGGCGATTGCCGTATCGCCGGGACCGGGCATTTTCTACGTCGTCGCGCGCACTCTGACCGGCGGCCGGGGTGAAGGCCTCGCGTCCAGCCTGGGCACCGGCCTGGGCGGACTGGTCCATGTCGCGGCGGGCGCGATTGGCGTATCGGCACTGGTAATGGCCAGCGCTGAAGCCTTCACGCTTCTGAAGATCGCCGGTGCCGTCTACCTCGTCTGGCTCGGCGTCAGGACGATGCGTGAGGCGCGGATCGATATCGATGTACCGGTCATGGCGACGGGAACGGCGCGCGCGTTCCGCGAAGGGATCGTCGTCGAAGCCCTGAACCCGAAGACCGCAGCGTTCTTCCTCGCTTTCCTGCCGCAGTTCGTCGATCCTGCGGACGGTCCGGTGTGGCTGCAGTTCCTGCTCCTCGGCCTCGTTTCGGTCGCCTTCAACACCGCGATCGACATCGTGGTCGCCGTCATGGCCTCGCGAGCCCGCTCGATGGCCATGGCTCGGCCGACGCTCCTGCGGCGGCTGCGACAGGGTGCAGGGCTGGCCATCGCGGGCCTCGGCTTGTCGCTCGTGTTCGCCCGACGCCCCGCGGCCCTCTAGCCGCTACTCCTCAAAGATCGCAACGGCACGCGTCCAGCCGGCCGAGGCGCCGCGGATCTTGTGCGGGAAGCAGGCGATGGTGAAGCCGTCGCCCGGCAGCACCTCGAGATTGTGCAGCTTCTCGAGGTGGCAGTAGCCGATGTCGCGGCCAGCTTTGTGGCCTTCCCAGATGATCGACGGGTCGTGGTCCTTGGCCCATTTCTGGGCGGTGAAGTAGAACGGCGCGTCCCAGCTCCAGGCATCGGTGCCGGTCAACCGCACGCCGTGCTCGAGCAGGAAGATGGTGGCGTCGTAGCCCATGCCGCAGCCCGAGTTCACGTAGTCGGAACTACCGTAGCGCGAGCCGGCGCGGGTGTTCACCACGACGATCTCCAGGGGCTTCAGCCGATGGCCGATGCGCTTCAGCTCCTCTTCGACTTCCTTGGCGGTGATGACGTGACCGTCGGGCTTGGCACGGAAGTCGAGCTTCACCCCGGGCTGAAAGCACCATTCGAGCGGCACCTCGTCGATGGTGATGGCGCGCTCGCCCTTGTTCATGGTCGGATGGAAGTGATACGGCGCGTCGAGATGCGTGCCGTTGTGCGTCGAGAGGTTGACGTTCTCGACCGCCCAGCCGGCGCCGTCGGGAAGGTCTTCCTTCTTCAGCCCGGGGAAGAACTGGGCGATCTGGCCCGCGGTCTGATCGTGCTTGTGATACTGGATCTTCGGGCCGAACGGCACCGGATCGGAAACGACGTCGTTCTCGAGATAGATCGACAGGTCGACGAAGCGACGCGGCATGACGAGCTCCAACGAAGCTAGGGACCTTGAAGTGCGCCCAAGATCGACTGGGTCAAGAGCCTGCCGATGCACTTCTGGCCAAAATCGTTGAGGTGCAACCCGTCGAGTTGCACGAACTGGGCGTAAGGCATGCCGTCGTCGTACCAATTTCGCATGATGTCGTAACGACGAAACAACCCGACGCCGCTGTCCTTCGCCACCCGCGCCATGACGCTCTCATACTCTTCCTCGTCCGGCAGTGCGACAACCGCCGGTGCATACTGCAGGTTCATCAGCACGAAATCGGCACCGAGCGATTTGCCGAGCCCGATTCCCTCGCGCAACCACTTTCCAAATGTGTCGAGTGGCATATGGCGCATCGCGGCATTGGTTCCGGTCTGCCAGACCACCAGAGCCGGCGGGTGGGACATCATTTCAGTTCGCATCCGCGCCGCCATCTCTTCGACGTCCTGACCACCGATGCCACGGTTGATCACCTCGATGTCGATGCCGGGAAGTGCCCTCTCGAGTCCGATGCGGAGCTGCGTGGGATAGGCAAACGCCGGATTGGACACACCGTAGCCCGCCGTCGATGAGGAACCGAGTGCGATAATGCGAAGCTGCTTGCGTTCTGCCATCGCCTTACGCGCTATCGGCAGGGTCGAGCCGAGCTTAAGCAGCTCAGGCTTGGCACGGCAGGCCTTCATCGACTGCGATGACGCCGTGGCCGGCACCAGAAGTGCCGTCGCCGCAGCCAGCCAGAGGAAGGTATGCCTCATTGGGCAACCTGGACGGTGCGCGACGGGCGCGATTCGCCCCGTTTGAACCAGGCCGCGATATAGGCCGCCAAGGACATGATCACGATGCCCGCGATGCTCACGACAATCTACGACAAAATCGAGTCTTCGTGTTGGCCGACAATCACCTGACCCGACAGAGCCAGGAACGTTCCAATACAGAATATGAGCAAGGACGCCTCTCCGCATCTGCGAAGTGGCGCCCAGATCCACCACTTCAAGAAGTCAGCCTGGGCCGGCACGGCCAACCGGACCAGCCAGGCAAGCGCCAGAAAGTGAAGGAATCTCAAGATATCGATGTTGGTCTTGTCGATTGGGTAGATCTGCCGGGCAACCCAGGTCGGCACCAACCGCTCCAACGGATTATGGTGCCAGGACAAAGCGATAAAGGCCGCGAACAGGAGATAAAGAACGGCCAGAATGGACAGCGGCCACCGGAATCTGTCGAGCCAGGAAAGCTGCGGACCGAGCACGGTGCAAGCCGCGCCGACGTAGAACACGACCTGCCAAGCCATGGGATTGAAGTACCAGACCTTGTCATCCGGGTAGGCAGGCAGGTTCCAGTTGTAGCGGCACGTCGTCGCATAAAGAACGAGCGAGACGGCAATCACCGCCATCGGCCAGCGGACGACCGCCGGCAGAACGAAGGGGAAGACCGCCAGCAGGACGATGTAGAGCGGCAATACGTCGAGATTGACCGGCCGGAACTTGAGCAGCGCCGCCTGGAGAATGGCCTGGTAAGGATTCTGACCGAGACCCAGCAGCTCCATTTCCTCGATAAGCGAGGGCATGTCGCGGGCGATCGACACCCAGGCAATCTGGGCGGAGAACGCCACGAACAGCAGGATGTGCGCAACGTAGAGCTGCCAGACACGGCGGTAGATGCGCGCGGCGGCACGTGGCCAGCCCTCGCGCTGCATCATGCGGGCGTAGGCGATCACCGCCGTATAGCCCGAGATGAAGACGAAGATCTCCGTGGCGTCGCTGAAACCATAATTGCGTACGGTCAGCCAGCTCACGACATTGGTCGGGATGTGGTCGATGAAAATGAACCACAACGCCAACCCCCGAAACAGGTCGAGGCGGATATCGCGGCCAGAGGCGATGACGGGCAAGGCGGCCATTGCCGCCATTGGTATCGCAGGTGTGCGCCCTAGGCTACCCGCCTCCCGGTCATCGCGATGTCGACGGCCGCTCAGGAGGCCGAGTTCAGCACTTCCTCAATCTTCTCAGCAAGGTCCTTCTTGCGGTACGGCTTGGCGAGAAACTGGACGTCGGTCTCAAGGTCGCCTTTGCCCACGAGCGCACCCTCGAAATAGCCAGAGGCAAAGAGAACCTTGAGGCCAGGACGTACCTGCGTGGCTTTGTCGGCCAGCGCGCGACCAGCCATCTCACCTGGCATGACGACGTCGGTGAACAGCAGGTCGAAATCGTCCGTACGCTCGAGTACCGCAAGTGCTTCGGCTCCGCTCGACGCCGCGACGACCCCGTATCCAAGGCTGGTCAGCAACTCCACGGCCTCTTCGCGGACGCCATTGTTGTCGTCCACCACGAGGATCTTTGCGTTTCCACGAAGTGGCACGACTTTCGCGACTTGCGGTTCGGCGGTGTCCGCGGCGACGTGATTCGCGCCGTCGGGGACATAGGCAAGCATGCCGAAACCGACGAGCCGCTTCCACGAATCGGAGAGCGGCCTCAGGACGATTTTCGCGTCGAACCTGGTTCCATCCTTGCGCACGAGGCGACCGATCCCCTCATGTCGACCCCATTGCAAGGCATCCTTGAGCGAAGCGCCGGACTGGCCGGTCACAACGTCCGATTTCGTGTAGAGCTCGGAAAAACGCCGGCCGACGATCTCATCCGAGGAATACCCCAGGAGGGCGCGCGCTCCGGCATTCCAGGTAAGGATCTTGCCGTGAACGTCGAGAACAATGATCGCGAAGTCCGTCAGATCATCGACAAAAAACTGCACCAATTCACGCTCGTGCGCGGACATCATGACTCAATCTCCCAATCAGATGCGGTCATCATTGCAGGCCCTGCAATACCGGTCGACCGAAGCCCGGCCCGCTGTCGTTGGCGAGCGCGCTGCGAACGATCCTGGCGAGGTCGGCCTTGAGGTGCGGCTTCGCCAGGAGCATCACGCCGCTGTCCAACCGTCCGTCGTGCATCAACGCGTTCTCCGAATAGCCCGACATGAATACGACCCGGGTATGGGGCCACAGGCGCTCGACCTCGTCGGACAGTCCCTTGCCGTTGAGGCGGCCCGGCATGACCACATCGGTCAGAACGAGGTCGAACCGGCCGGCATGAAGCTCTGCGAGCGCCTCTTCGGCATTGCTGGCCTGCTTTACCTTGTAACCGAGGCTTCGCAGCTGCTCGCCGACAATGGCGCGAACCGATTCCTCGTCTTCCACGACGAGGATGGTCTCGCTGCCTCCGGGAAGGGGGCCGCTCCTGCGGGACGATGCCGCCACAGCGGCCGCTGCCTCGCTGCGCCGGAAATACATCTTCACCGTCGTGCCCCGGCCGACCTCGCTGTAGATCGAGATATGGCCCCGCGATTGCCTGATGAAGCCGTACACCATACTGAGACCGAGGCCGGTGCCCTTGCCGACCTCCTTGGTGGTGAAAAACGGCTCGAACACCCGGCTTAAAATCTCAGGCGGCATGCCAGAACCGGTATCGGTGACCGACAGCATCGCATAGTCGCCCGCCGCCAGATCCTCGTCCTCCTGCCGCGCCACATACTCCCGATCGAGCGTGACGTTCCTGGTCTCGATGGTCAGGCGGCCGCCCGTGGGCATGGCGTCGCGGGCATTGATGCAGAGGTTGATGATCGCGGTCTCCACCTGGGTACGGTCGACGCTGGTCGTCCAGAGACCTGGAGCCGCGATGGTCTGCACGATGATGTGCTCGCCCAAGGTGCGCCGCATCATCTGTCCGGTCGTCGATACGAGGTCGTTCAGGTCCGACTTTTCCGGCTTCAAGACCTGCTTGCGCGAGTAGGCCAGCAGCTGGCGCGTCAGATCGGCGGCCTTTTGCCCGGCGTCGGAGATTCGCTTCGCGCGCTTGGCGATTTCCGGGGGCACCTGGTCGTAGTCGAGGATGGCATCGGCGTTCGCCAGCACGATCGTCAAGATGTTGTTGAAATCGTGCGCCACTCCGCCGGTGAGCTGGCCGACCGCTTCCATCTTCTGCGATTGGAAAAGCTGCTCGCTCGTCCGCCTGTGGCTGTCCATCACTTCTTCGCGCATGCTCGTTTCCAGCGCGACGCGCCGGTCGAAGATCACGGCAACGATGGCCATCAGCAGGACAAGGGACGCGATCAAGGCCGTGACGGCCGCGAAGGCCGATTCATCAAGGTCGAGCACATTGAAGCGTTGATTGGCCGTGGCAATGCAATAGGTCGACGCCATTGCCGTGTAATGCATCGCGGTCACGGCAAAACCCAGGATCAGGGCGCCAACCACCTCCTGAACGTGCCGGAACCGTGTCAGTCGCATTCCGCTGACCCACTGCCGGGACTGAAGCGCCACAACGGCGAGCACCACGGCGACGACAATGGAAGCGGCGAACAGGCCCGGATCGTAGCGAACGAGAGCGTTGAGCTGCATGGCCGACATGCCGGTGTAGTGCATCGCCCCGATACCGGCGCCCATCAACGTCCCGCCGATCAACAGCCGGCTGGTCGTGATGACCGGCCTGGCGACGACATGCAGCGCCACGCCAGCCCCCAATATCGCCGGCACGATCGACAGTGCCGTGATCCAGGGGTCATAGGACACCGGGATCGGCAGCACGTGGGCGAGCATGCCGATGAAATGCATCGCCCAGATGCCGCCGCCCATCGCTATGGCGCCGCCGGCCAGCCAGCTGAACCGCAGCCCCGAGTGCCGCAGTTCGGCGATTCGGGTGGCGAACTGGAGAAAGGCATATCCGCCGATCGCGGCGACCAGGTAGGACAGCAGGACAAGCGCGTAGTTGTACGTGCCCGGTAGAGCCTGCGAAGGATCGACGTTCAGAGCGAAAAAGGCTGAAAGATTCATCAATGCAACGGCCGCCCTTGACGCGATCTCCAGACCACGGATTCTACACGATATCCGGCGGCCGCGCCCCAGGCTAGGTTGGCCCGTAAAGCCCCATTTTCAGAGGAAATAGATGGCCAAGACGCCCCTGTTGCTCGTGCCCGGCCTGCTCTGCTCGCCTCGGCTATTTGCGCCGCAAGTCGCCGCCCTGTCCGACGTGGCCGAGATCGTCGTGCCCGACTGGCGCGCCGCCCCTCTGTCGATCTGGGACTCCTGGGCCTCGGCGGCGCGCTGGGTGGTGGACCGCATGCCGGCGGAAAGCTTCGCCCTCGCCGGCCTGTCGCTGGGCGGCATGCTGGCCGTCGAGATCATGCAGATCGCGGCCGGGCGCGTCACCAAGCTGGCGCTGCTCGACACCAGCATGCGCAGCCAGAACGAAACCGAGCAGGCGGTGCGCCGCGCCCGCATTCGTCTGGCGCAAGAAGGCCACTTCGAGCTGGTGCTGGGATTGCAGATGTCGCGCTTCATCCCGCCCTACCGCCTGCCCGACAAGAAACTGATCGACGAGGTGATGACGATGTGCGGCGAGACCGGCATGGAAATCTACAAGCGCCAGGAGGAGATGGCGGCCGTGCGGGCCGATCGCCGGCCCGACCTGCCGCGGATCAGATGTCCAACCATCGTGGTGTGCGGCCGCGACGATGCCGCCACGCCGCTGTTCCTGTCGGAGGAGATCGCAGCCGGCATCGCCGGCAGCGAACTGATCGTGATCGAGAACTGCGGGCACCTCAGCACCATGGAGAAACCCGAAGAGATCAACGCGATCCTGAGGCGTTGGCTCAGCCGATAATCTTCTTCTCGCGCAGGCCCTTCAACTCGGCATCGCTCAACCCGGCAACTTCGCGCAGCACCTTGTCGGTGTGCTCGCCGAGCGACGGCGGCGGGCGGGTGTCGTCGACCGGCGTGTCGGAGAAGCGGTAGTTCGAGCCGATGATCGGCACGTCGCCGACCCTGGTGTGCTTGTAGGTCTTGAGCATGCCGCGGCGCTTCACCTCGGGTTCGTCGAGCGCCTCCTTCATAGTGCGGATCGGGCCGGCCGGGAGATGGCGGAACTTCTGCGTCCAGTTCTCCTTGGTGTCGGTCTTGAGGATGTCTTCCATCATCTTGGTGAGAAGAGGCTTGTTGGCGACGCGCTGGGCGATGGTCGAGAAGCGCGGATCGCTCGCCCATTCGGGATGACCCATCGCCTTGCAGGTGTCGACGAACAGCTTCTGGTTGGCGACCGCCATGTAGATCTTGCCGTTTGACGTATCGAACGAGCTGTTGGGTGCCGACGCGAAGTGGCCGTTGCCGGCGCGCTTGGGCTGGTCGCCGCCGATCAGATAGTACGAGCCCATGTTGCCGAGCGAGGCCAGCGCGGTGTCGTAGAGCGCGAGGTCGATATACTGACCCTTGCCCGTCGTGGTCCGCGCGTAGAGTGCGGCATTGATCGCCGCCACCGAATGGATCCCGGTCATGGTGTCGACGATGGCAATTGCGTGCCGCAGCCCTTCGCCGCCGGCCTCGCCGTTGACGCTCATCATGCCCGACTCGGCCTGCAGCACCGGATCGTAGCCCGGCCGGTCCGACAGCGGCCCGATCTGGCCATAGGCGGAGACCGAGAGGTAGATCAGCTTCGGGTATTTCTGGTGAACGCTCTTGTAGTCGAGCCCGTATTTCTTCAGCACGCCGGGCCGGAAGTTCTCCAGCATGACGTCGGCCTTCTCGAGCAGCTTGTGCACGACCGTCTGGCCCTCGGGCTTGGTGAAATCAAGGGCGACGCTCTTCTTGCCGCGATTGAAGGTCATGAAAAAATGGCTCTCGCCCGTCTCGCCGCCGACCCTGGGCCCCGCGCCCTTGCGCGTGTCGTCGCCGCCGTCGGGGTTCTCGATCTTGATGACCTCGGCGCCCATGTCCGAGAGGATCTGGGTGCAAAAGGGACCCGCGATCACGCGCGAGAAATCGACGACGCGAATGCCGCTGAGCGGCGGACGACCTGATTGTGCCATTGCTGCAAGGTAGGGCTGCAGCCCCTGCGCTGTCCATGCGCGGCTTTTTCAATAGACTGCAGCGCCATGCCCACATTTCGCACGTCGCTTTCTCGCCGCTCCCTTCTTGCTCTTCCGACCTTGGCCGCGCTGCCCGCCCTCTCAAGCGGCGTCAAGGGAGACACCTGGCCCGCCAAACCTGTGCGCATCATCGTGCCCTTCGCGCCGGGCGGCTCGGGCGACATCACCGCCCGCCTGGTCGCTGTCTGACAGCGACTGGTCGGCAAGTTCATGGAGGAAAAGACCGGCCAGCCCTTCGTGGTCGAGAACAAGCCCGGCGCCAACGGCATCGTGGGTGTCTTGTCTGTGAAGTCATCGCCGCCCGACGGCTACACCTTGATGCTCGCCACCACCTCGACCAACGCCGCCAACACCCACATGTACAAGAACCCCGGCTACGACCCGGAGAAGGATTTCCAGGTGGTCGGCGTCATCGGCTCGAGCGGTGCCTTTCTCCTGGTGCCGGCCGACAGTCCGCACAAGACCCTGGCCGGGCTTCTTGCCCATGCGAAGGCGAATCCGGGCAAGCTCAACTTCGGCTATTTCAACGCCAGCTCCCAGGTGCCGTCGGAGGTGCTGGGCAAGCACGCCGGAGTCGAGTGGCAGGGCGTGGCCTACAAGGCGATCGGCAATGCCTGGAACGATTTCTATGCCGGCAGCATCCAGTTCATGTTCGTCGACCTCACCGCTTCGCGCGGCCAGGTGGTGGCGAACAAGGCGCGGCCGCTCGCCATCTCGCTGCCCAACCGCAGCCCGCTCTATCCCGACGTGCCGACGCTCAGCGAATCCTCCCCTGGCTTCGTCAGCACCGGCTTCCTCGCCATCGCCGTGCCGAAGGCGGCACCCGACGAGATCAAGCAGCGACTGAACCTGCTGATCAACGAGGCGGTCTTTTCCCCGGGCATCCACAAGCGGCTGGTCGACGAGTTTGCCCTGACGCCGCGCAAGCTCGACTTGGCGCAATGCGCCGAGCAGGACCGCGAAGAGCGCGCCAAGTGGGACGAGTACGTCAAGATCGCCAAGATCGAGCCGCAGTAATCCTGAGCGTCTCAAGGCGTGAAGAGTGCGCCGTATCGAGGAATTGGCAGGTAAGGTGGCTTCTTCAGGTAGGATTGATTTTTCGGCCTAGTGCGTCACATATGACCAATGATCGATATCAATGCCGTCCGTGCCGACCCGGCTCTGGCCAAGGTGGTGCAGGCCGAGTTCCGCCGCGCCGTGGGCATGATCAGCGGCCGCTGGAAGCTCGAAATCCTGTGGTTGCTGAACCATCACGGCAAGCAGCGCTTCGGCGAGCTGAAGCGCGGCTTGCCCGGCATCACCCAGCACATGCTGACCGCCCAGCTCCGCGCCCTGGAAAAGGACGGGCTGATCAAGCGCACGATCTACGCCGAGGTGCCACCGCGTGTTGAATACGAGAACACGCCCGAGGCGCGACGGCTGCGGCCGATCTTCGTCGAAATCGTGAGATGGGCCGAAGAGCGCGGGAACGACATCCTGCACTCTGCCGGCTAAAGCTTGCACTCGGGCTTGAGGCCAGTGACGTCATGGTCGCTGCCGGGCCGCGCGGATCACCTCACTTTGTCGATCTTCGTGACCGTGATCGCGCCGTTGACGCGATCAGCCTCGAACTCGACCTTGTCGCCGGCCTTCACCTTGTCGAGCATGGCCGGATCGGCCACGCGGAACACCATCGTCATCGAGTCCATGTCGAATTTCTTGATCGGTCCATGCTTGAGCGTGATCTTGCCGGCAGACTTGTCGATCTTGACCACCTCGGCGCCGACAAGATCGCCTTCGGCCAAGACAGGCCCAACTGCGAAAAGCAGCGCGACTGCCGCGGCGAACAGCATCCTGAACATGTGAATCTCCTCCGTAAGTCGATAGGGCCTATTCGACGACGATCGCTCCAACCATGCCGGCCTGCCGGTGGCCGGGAATGAGGCAGGAGAAATCGAACGTGCCGGCCTTGGTGAATTGCCAGACGATTTCCGCGGTCTTCTTCGGCTTGACGCGCCGGGCATTCGGATCGTCGTGTTCCATGTCGGGGTTCTTCTCCATCTCCTTCATGTGCTTGAGATTTTCCTCGACCGTTGCCAACACGAACTCGTGGTCGATCTCGCCGTTGTTGCGCAGCTGAAAGCGGATCTGCTCGCCCTTGCGGATGCGGAGCTTGTCGGGAATGAAGATCATCTTGCCGTCGGATTCGCGCATCACGATCTGCACGATGCGCGCCGGCTTCTTGGGATCGCCCGGTTTGCCATAGGCGGTCTCGTGCTCGTCGCCGTGGCCGTACGCGACGCCGGCAAGGCCAGCGAGACCGACGACCAGCGCGGCAGCCGCCAGGAATGCTTTCAGAGTCATCGTTCGTCTCCTTTTCAATGCTTGTGCTGGCCACTGGGTTTCACGACGTCGACCTTTTCGCCGGGCTTCGCCTTCGACGCCGGCGTGGGAGCCCGCGTCGTCGACGGCGCCGGGCCCTTCCATTCCCACGCCACCGTGCCTGGCGGATGTTTGTACCAGCCGGGATCCTTGTAATCGCCCGCTGCCAGGCCCTCGCGCACCTTCACGACGGTGAACATGCCGCCCATCTCAATCGGCCCGAACTGCCCGAAGCCGGTCATCATCGGCAGCGTGTTGTCGGGCAACGGCATCTCCATCTCGCCCATGTCGGCCATGCCGGCGCTGCCCATCGCCATGTAGTCGGGCACCAGCCGCTTCATCTGCCGAGAGAACGCCCGCTTATCGACGCCGATGAAGGTTCGAATATCGTGGCCCATCGCGTTCATGGTGTGGTGTGACTTGTGGCAATGCAGCGCCCAGTCGCCCGGATGGACGGCATCGAACTCGTAGGCGCGCATGGCCCCGACGGGAATGTCGATCGTCACCTCCGGCCAACGGGCCTCTGGCCGGACCCAGCCGCCATCGGTGCAGGTCACCTCGAAGTCGTAGCCGTGCATGTGGACCGGGTGATTGGTCATGGTGAGATTGCCGACCCGCACGCGCACGCGGTCGCCCTTTGCCACGACCAGGTGATCGATTCCCGGAAACACGCGGGTATTGAAGGTCCACATGTTGAAATTGGTCATTTCCGCGACTTTCGGCACGTAATTGCCAGGATCGATGTCGTAGGCGGACAGCAGAAACACGAAATCGCGATCGACCCTGTGCAGTTTCGGGTCGCGCGGATGGACGACGAAGAAGCCCATCATGCCCATCGCCATCTGCACCATCTCATCGGCATGCGGGTGGTACATGAAAGTCCCGCTCTTCATGAGCTGAAACTCGTAGACGAAGGTTTTTCCCGGCTTGATGTGCGGCTGGGTGAGGCCACCGACGCCATCCATGCCGCAGGGCAGCAGCATGCCGTGCCAGTGGATGGTGGTGTGCTCGGGCAGCCGGTTGGTGACGAAGATGCGTACCTTGTCGCCCTCGACCGCCTCGATGGTCGGGCCCGGGCTCTGGCCATTGTAGCCCCACAGACGCGCAATCATGCCGGGCGCCATCTCGCGCTCGACCGGTTCGGCGACCAGATGGAATTCCTTCCAGTCGCCGTTCTGCCGCCACGGCAGGGTCCAGCCGTTCAACGTGACGACCGGCTGATAGTCCGGCCCGCTCTTGGGATAGAGCGGCGGCTGCATGGTGTTGGTCGTGGTGGTCGGCGCCTCGGGGATCGACTGCGCCTGAACGCGGCCGCTTACGGCCGCCGCGCTAAGAAGGGCGAGGCCGGAGGCTCCGACAAGATCACGTCTGGAGAGAGTCATGCCGTTCTCCTTTTCTAAAGTCCAAGCGGGATGGTTTCCGGCGCAGGAGTCGTGTTGACCACGCCGGACGGCGGGACCGTGCCGCCGACGATGAGTGCGGCCTGAAGATCGGCGATCGCCAGATGGTAGTCGCGCAGTGCATCCACCGCCGCGACATTGGCCAGGATGCGCTCCCGTTCTTCGACAAGAAGTTCGAAGACGTCCACCAGCATACCGTTGTAGCGCAGCAGTATTTCGGCGGCGATTTGCCGACGCAACGGCAGGATGCGCGCCTGGTAGTATCGAGCGATGTCGTAGGTTGCCCGGTAAGTGGAGTATGCCACGCGTGCTTCGGAACGTGCGTTGACAGACCGCTCGGCCAGTCGATTGACCGCTCTCATGTACGTTTCGCGAGCAGTCGCAACCCGCGCTTCGCCGGTGTCGAAAATCGGGATCACGATACCCAGCTCGAAGCCATATCGATTCTTCGACGTTTGCTCCCCTGCGTCGTTGGTCTCGACCTCGTTTCTAAAGCCGCCACCCAACTCGAGAAACGTCAGGTAGCGAGTCGCGTTCACGAACCCGACAGACTTGGTCAATGTGACGATTTCGTAGCGGAGGATGATGAGGTCAACGCGCCGCCGCATGGCTTCGACCTCCACATCTGCAAGCGTGTCCGGCGCGGCAGAAAGTGCAGGAAGCTGCGCTGGCAGCTTGTAGTCCAAGTCGGTGCCCCAGAGGCCCAGTATGCGATTCAGGGCTTCTCGCGTACCGGCGACACTCAGGCGGGCCTGCGCAACCTGAGCACTCAGGTCAGCATAGAAAACCGAGACGCGAGCCTGATCGAGCTTGTTGGCGGCACCGGTCTCGCCGAGCTGCTTCATCATCCGGGCGGAAGCATCGGCGGCCTGCCGGGCCTGCTCCAGCAGCGCCAGGCGCTGCTGGGTGGCGATTGCCCGGACATAGGCTCTCCGTACGTCGATGGTAAGGCTCAATGTTGTCGCTATGGCTCGATAGCGCGCTTCCTCGAACTCGCGCTTCGCGATTTCCGCTCGTCTCGGCAGAGTGGCAAACGCGAGCAGGTTGCCGATGAGCTGGAAGCCGAATTCGGCGAAACCACCGGTTCCGAAAGTACGGCCGACCGTGATCACCGGATTCGGCGGAAGAGTGTTCTGAACATATTCCGCTTCGGATATGCCGAGATCGTTGTAGGCAGCCTGAAGTCCGCGATTGTTCAGCAACGCTATCTGGACTGCCACGCCTTCGGACAGCGGCTCCGACAACAACGCCTGAACACGTTCGCGCGCGCGCAGCAGTTCTTCCGGAGAGGAATGCTTCACGGCGTCGCGGCCGATCTCCTTCCGGATATTGTCTGTTACCGGAGCCATGCCGCCGTCCCCGGTGAACTTGGCGCATCCCGTCGTGAGCAAACCGAGCACGATCGCGATTGTGACCTTCGATGGAGCGGTCATGGCGACCGTCCACCGCCGGGCGCAACGCTATCATTCAGCTCGCGCCAAGGCTTGAGCCCGACCGGTACATGGGCTGCGGTGCCTGCCATGACCGGCCGGTACGGTGTGGCCACCGTCGGTGACTCGGGACTGGACGGACCGGATGACACGGGGTCCGGTAGAGGCGGTGAGCTACACGCCGCTACCGCGAGGGTGAGTGCCAAAAATAGCGGATACTTCATCTACAACGACCCGAACGAAAGTTGATCGAGAAAACGACTGCCCTGATGCAGCCCACCGTGCGGTGGCTAGATCAGAAAAGTTCGCGCAGACCGGGTGTTTGGGCGTGCGATGCTTACAAAAAACCCACGACCAGACACGCGCCATCGGCGCGGACCGGATCAGATGAGTTTGGGAGGGCGTTCGGTACGGTCGCCCGAACGACTATCGAGCCTGTCTGAAATCCCGACAAGACGCAGGCTAGGCGGCTCGGGCGCGTCTATGGGCCCCAGGGGGAGCGCAGCGAGGGCAGCATGACAAGCAACCGCGCAGCAACCGGTACCGTGGTGGCCGGCAGGTTGATCGTCCGAGCACGGAATGGAGCGCTCGATCACTGCCTCTGCCTGTCCCGCCAAATCCTCTGTTGCGAGGCCTAGGTCGCTTCGCCCGGATGAGTAGAGCGCGAGATTCTCGGACGGCGCAACGGCAGAAGCTGCAGAAAGCGCCGACTGGCCGTGAATGGAGACGTGGCCACTGTGAGCAGCCGCCGTCCCGGCAGACAGCAGGAATCCCATCGCGGCAAGCGACGCGGCTCGCAGCAACCAAGAAAAGGGATTGGCTCGACGCATGGCCAAAAAAATGAGCCGGCCCTCCGGCCTTGTCAATCGCGGGGCGCCGCTCATGCTAGCGGCGCTTGTCCAGGACTTCGATCAGCTCCTCGATCTTGACTTGGCGGTCACGCTCGGAGCCGGCGTGGAAGGCGTGCGCCACGCAATGCTGCAAATGGTCGTGCAGGATCTCCTGCTCGACCTTGTCGATCGCCGCCCGCACTGCGCGAATCTGGGTCAGCACGTCGATGCAGTAGCGCTCGTCCTCGACCATGCGCGTCACGCCGCGCACCTGGCCCTCGATGCGGCTCAAGCGCGCGAGCTGGGACTTCTTGATGCGCTCATCCATGCTTGAACTATACCCCCGTAGGGTATAAATGGCAAGCATGGAAACCGCGACCGCGATCGATCCCGTCTGTGGCATGAAGGTGAAGGTCGCCGGCGCCAAGAGCACCACGCTTCACGCCGGCCACACCTATTACTTCTGCAACCCCAAGTGCCTGGCGAAGTTCACCGCCGAGCCCGACCGCTACCTGACGCCCGGCGAGGCCAAACCCGCCCCGGCCGGCACGATCTTCACCTGTCCCATGCATCCGCAAGTGCGCCAGGTCGGGCCGGGGAGCTGTCCGATCTGCGGCATGGCGTTGGAGCCCGCCGAGGTCTCGCTCGAGCAGGGTCCCAACGAGGAGCTGATCGACATGACCCGGCGTTTCTGGGTCGGACTCGCGATCACACTACCGGTCGTAGTGCTGGAGATGGGCGGCCATCTCTTCGACCTCCACGCGCTGGTCTCGGCACAGATGTCGGCCTGGCTGCAGCTCGTCTTCGCCACACCGGTCGTGTTGTGGGCCGGCTGGCCATTCTTCGTACGCGGCGCACAGTCGATCGCGCGGCGCGCCCTCAATATGTTCACCCTGATCGCCATCGGCACCGGTGCCGCCTGGCTCTACAGCATCGTGGCGACACTGGCGCCGCACCTCTTCCCGCAATCGTTTCGCGACATCCATGGCACCGTACCGGTCTATTTCGAGGCGGCGTCCGTCATCGTGGTGCTGGTGCTGGTGGGCCAGGTGCTGGAACTGCGCGCCCGCGAGACGACCAGCGGCGCCATCAAGGCTCTGTTGAAGCTGGCGCCCCGTTTGGCGCTCAAGGTCGAGTCCGATGGCCACGACAGCGAGGTGCCGATCGAGTCCATCGTCCTGGGCGATCGTTTGCGCGTACGACCAGGCGAGAAGGTGCCAGTCGACGGCGTCGTGACCGACGGCCAGAGCGCCGTCGACGAATCGATGATCACCGGCGAGCCGATGCCGGTCGCCAAGCAAGCCGGCAGCCGGGTGATCGGCGGCACGGTCAACGGCAGCGGCGGCTTCGTGCTGAAAGCCGAGCGGGTTGGTGCCGATACCATGCTGGCGCGCATCGTCGGCCTGGTCGCCGAAGCGCAGCGCAGCCGCGCGCCCATCCAGGGTCTCGCTGACGTCGTGGCATCGTGGTTCGTGCCGGCGGTGATCGCCGTCGCCGCGGCAAGCTTTGCCGCCTGGAGCCTGTGGGGGCCCTCGCCCGCCTTCACCTACGCGCTGATCGCCGCCGTCTCGGTGCTGATCATCGCCTGCCCCTGCGCGTTGGGGCTCGCCACGCCGATGTCGATCATGGTGGGCGTCGGCAGGGGCGCCGGGGTGGGCATTCTGATCCGCAACGCCGAGGCGCTGGAGCGGCTGGAAAAGGTCGACACGCTGGTGGTCGACAAGACTGGCACGCTGACCGAGGGCCGGCCGAAGATAACCAACGTGACCGGAGGGCTCGAAATGCTGCGCCTGGCAGCCAGTCTCGAGCGTGGCAGCGAGCACCCGATCGCCAGGATGATCGTCGCGGCGGCGGAAGAGCGGCATCTTGCGCTGTCGCCCGTGAGCGAATTTCGTGCCGAGGCCGGTCGCGGCGTGTCAGGCATCGTCGAGGGCAGGCGCATGCTCCTGGGCACCGCGCGCCTGCTGAGGGAAAACGGCGTCGATTCCGGGAGCCTTCAGCGCCAAGTGATGCTGGCCGTCGATGGCAAGCTTGCCGGCACCATCTCCATCGAAGACCCCATCAAGGTCACGACACCTGAAGCCTTGAAAAGCCTGCGCGAGTCAGGTGTGCGCGTGGTCATGCTGACCGGCGACAACAAGCGCACGGCCGAAGCCGTGGCCAAGGAGCTCGGCATCGAGGAAGTGCACGCCGACGTGCTGCCCGAAGACAAGGCGGCGATCGTCCAGCGCCTCCAACGCGAAGGCAGGGTTGTCGCCATGGCGGGCGACGGCATCAACGATGCGCCGGCGCTCGCCGCCGCGGATGTCGGCATCGCCATGGGCACGGGCACCGACATCGCCATCGAAAGTGCGTCGGTTACCCTGGTGAAGGGCGACCTGCGCGGCATTGCGCGGGCGCGCAAGCTCTCGCGCGCCACGATGCGCAACATCCGGCAGAACCTGTTCTTCGCCTTTGTCTACAATGCTGCAGGCGTGCCAATTGCGGCGGGCGTGCTCTATCCGATATTCGGCCTCCTGCTGAGTCCGGTTTTCGCCGCCGCAGCGATGTCGCTGAGCTCGGTCAGCGTGATCGCCAATGCGCTGAGGCTCCGCCAGATCCGGCTGTAGGTGCGGCAAATCGGAACGGGCGTGTCGCTTTACGCTTGATCGCCGGCCCGCGGCGGCCAAAATTGCCGCAGGACCATGCTGCTGATCCATCGCTCTGCCCGCGCCGCCAACGCCGTCCGGACCGTATCGCCCGGCGGCGAGATCTTTGTCGCCTCGGTGGTGATCTGCATGATCCTGGCCGCGTTCGGCGACGCCGTGGACCCGGCGCTGTTCGGCGAGGCAAGCCTTGAATTCGCCCTGTTCGACCTCGGCGCCGAGAGCTCGGTTCTCGCCATGCGCCACTGGTCGCTGCTGCAGCTCCTGATGGCCGGAGGCGCTCTCGCCACCGGCATCGGCGCGATCGGCGTCGCCGGCGTCGCGCTGGTCAAGGCGCTCCGGGCGTCCCCGCGCCGGCCCATCGACAAGGTTCCCATTTAGCTCCGACGACTGACTGAAAGCGCCGTGGCCGCCTTCGATCGACGAGGATGGCCCGCGGTTCACGTTCCTTTTTCGTTGGAGATAACGTCGTGGAATCTGAGTTCTTTTCGGCCGCATTCCTGTCGGCCCTGTTCGCCATCGTCCTGATCGACCTCGTTCTGGCGGGCGACAATGCCCTGATCATCGGCCTGGTCGCCCGCAACCTGCCGAAGGACCGGCAGCGCCAGGTCATCTTCTGGGGCACCTTCGGCGCCATCGCCACGCGCGCCGTGATGGCGATCGTGGTGGTGTGGATCTTGAACCTGCCGGGCTTCATGCTGGCCGGCGGCATCGCGCTGGTGTGGATCGCCCGCAAGCTCCTGACCCCCGACCCCGAGGACGATGCGAGCCACGCCGCCAAGGCGCCGGCAGCCTCGTTCGCCGCAGCGGTCCGCACCATCGTCGTGGCCGACGCCGTCATGGGCGTCGACAACGTGCTGGCGATCGGCGGCGCGGCCTCGGGCAGCATCGTGCTGATCGTGCTGGGGCTTGCGATCAGCGTGCCGATCATCGTCTGGGGCAGTCACCTCGTGATCAGGCTGGTCGACCGCTTCCCGTCGGTCATTCTGCTCGGCGGCGTCGTGCTGGCATGGACCGGCTACTCGATGGTCGTGCGCGAGCCGCTGCTGGCCTCGTGGTTCGCCGGTCATGCCGCGACCAAGCTGGTGATCGCGATCCTGATCTTCTCGATCTCGCTCGCGCCCTGGTACACCGCGCGCCTGCCCGAGCGGAGCAAGCCGGTCGCTGTGCTGCTGCCGGCCCTGCTGATCTGGCTGCTCGGCTTCGAGATCGCCGCCAGCGTCTGGCAGGTGCAGGTCGATTACCTGCTGGCCACCACCTCGGGCGAATACATGCTCGATGGCCTGCGCTGGATCGGCTGGCTGCCGCTCGCTGGGGCGTTTCTCTGGCTGCGCGAGCAGCTGGGCGCGCGCCCAGGCCGCACGGCCCGGGGCTGATCGAAAAATCGGGGCGGCGGCCTACTCCGCCGCCGCCTCGATCAGGTTGCTGTCGTTGGACACGGTCGCCTTGTCCTCGGCGCCCCACAGCTTGCGGGTCGCCTTGAAGCGTGACAGCAGGAACTCGCCGGACTGGATCGGCGGATACTGGGCGTCGGAGTCAGAGACGCCCAGATCGCGCGGATCGACGACCGTGCGGAAATTGGGATTGCAGAACAGCGGCATGGAATAGCGCGACTGGTTCTGCAGATGGACCACGCGATGCACCGTCGCCTTGAAGCGGCCGTTGGTCCAGCGCTTCATCAGCTCGCCGATGTTGATGACGTAGCTGCCGCGCAGCGGCGTCGCGGCAATCCACTTGCCGTCCTTGCCCATGACTTCCAGCCCGCCCAGGCTGTCCTGCCACAGGATGGTGACGATGCCATGGTCGGTGTGCGGGCCCGAGGCCTGGTCGGAAATGTGCAGGCCGGCGGCGCCGAGATAGTGGTTGATCACCATGTCGGCGACCGGCTTGGTGAAATGCCGGGTGAAGAAATCCTCGGGCTTGTCGAGATAGAGCGCGAAGCCCTCGAGGATCTTCATGCCGAGCTTGAACGTCTCGCCGTAGTAGGACTCGACCGCCTCGCGGAAGCCCGGCATGTCCGGCCAGATGTTCGGGGCGTAGAGCGGCGTGCCTGCCTTGACCTCGGGATCGTCGGCCGTCACCGGGAAGCCGATATCGAAGTTGTCCCTCGCGCTGGGCTTGCCGTTGCGGTGAACGACGTCGCCGACCTCGCGATAGCCGCGGTTGTTCTTGTCGGCCTTGACCTTCAGCCGCTCTGCCTCGGGCAGCCGAAAGAACCTGTCGGCCATGGCCACCGCCTGGTCGATCGTCTCGACGGGAACGTTGTGGTTGGTGGCATAGAAGAAGCCGATGTCGTCGCAGGCGGCACCGATCCTGGCCGCGACCGCCTTCTTGGCCGCCGGATCGCTGGAATAAAGCCCGCCGATGTCGATCACCGGGATGCCGGCCGGCATTGCCTGAGCTTGTGCCGAAAGACCTGCTGCCATTTGTGCCTCCAACGCTTGGAAACCTAGCCGCGCCGCTGCTCGCCGGCCACCCGCCGATCCTGGCGCCGATCCTGGCGCCAATCCAGCCGCCTGCCCAGCGCATGGACGAAGGAATATATCAGGAAAGACAGACCCGTTGCGATCAAAGCGACGGCATAGACCTGGTCGCCGCGGTAGTTCTGCATGGCGTGGTTGATGACGTAGCCGAGCCCGGTGGATGAAATCATCCATTCGGCGGCGATCGCCACAATGATTGCGCCCGAGCCGGTGATTTCCTGCGCCGCCACGATCGAGGGGATGGCGTAGGGCAGCCGCACCTGGCTGAAGGTCTGCCACCAGCTCGCGTTGAGGATGCGCATGCGGTCGAGCTGGACCTCGTCGGCTGCCCGCAGGCCTGCCATGGTGTTGACCAGCACCGGAAAGAAGCCCGACAGCGCCACGATGGCGGTCTTGCTCAGGATCGAATCGCCGAACGCCAGCATCAGAACCGAGATCAAGGCGATGTAGGGCACGTTGCGCAGCGTGATCGCGGCCGGCATCAGCATGTGCCGGGTCGGCGGCAGCAGATCGAACAGGATCGCAAGCCCGATGCCCGCGATGTTGGCCCACAGAAAGCCGATCGTCGCCACCTTCAGGGTCGCCAGCAGATTGACGAAGATGAAGGCGCGGTCGACCCACAGCACGTCGAGCACGCGCTCGGGCTTGGGAATCACGAAGGCCGGCAGGCCGGAGAACCAGATCGCGAGGTACCACAGCGCCAGCACCGAGCAGACCGGCGCCAGCACACGCAGCGCCACCATGCCAAGCCGCGGCAGCAGCGGTGGCGGCGCTGGCCGGGTCGGGTCGCTGGGCAGCGCCATGTCGGCCGGCATGGTCAGGCCGCCTCCGCTTTTTCCATCAGGAGACTGCGCACGTGGGCTGCGGTGGCGACGAAGCGCGGATCCTGGCGGAACGAGGCGTCGCGCGGCCGCGGCACCTGCACCGACACGACCTCGAGCACGCGGCCGGGCGCCGGCGAGAACACCAGCAGCCGGTCGGCCAGCATGACCGCCTCGTCGATATGATGGGTGACGAACAGCACGGTCTTGGGCCGCGTCGCCAACTCGCGGTCGAACCACTCGCCGATCTCCTCGCGCTTCATCTCGTCGAGGGCGGCGAAGGGCTCGTCCATCAGCAGCACGGAGGGATCGTGCGCCATGGCGGAGGCGATATTGACCCGCTGCAGCATGCCGCCGGAGAGCTCGCGGGCGCGCTTGGTCTCGTGGCCCTCGAGACCGAACTCGCGCAGCACGGTGGCGGGATCGAAACCGACACGGCCGGCGATCTTCTGGGTGAAGCGCACGTCGTCGATGGCGCGCTTCCACGGCAGCACGGCGGGGCGCTGCGAGACGAGGCCGAGCAGGCGCTTGCGCCGCGCCTCGGCCGCCGAATCGGCACCGATGCGGACCTCGCCGGTCGTCGGCTCCTGCAGGTCGGCGACGATGCGCAGCAACGTCGTCTTGCCGCAACCCGACGGGCCAACCAGGGCGACCAATTCACCGGCCGCGATCTCCAGATCGACCGGGCGGAGCGCCCAGGTGTCGCCGAAACGCCGCGAGACGTTGCGGATGGAGATCGCCGCGGCCACTGGGCGAACCCCGGACTACTTCTTGGGAAGGTAGTCGTCGGTCATGACTTCCGAGGCCGGCACTGTCTTGGGGATCTGGTCGCCGTCCTTGAGGAAGCCGATCATCTGCTGCCAGATCTCGGGGTTCATCCAGAGCAGGCCGTGCTTCTTCGAGTCCTCGCTCTGGTACAGCGGGTTCTGCAACTTGAAGCGCCAGGCGAGCTTCTTGGCATCCTCGATCTGGCCGGGGAACTTGGACAGGATCTCGACCGACTCGGCGGGATTGTCGATCACGAACTGCATGCCGCGCTGCACGGCCTTGAGGTAGCGCCGCACCAGCTCGGGATTCTTCTTCAGCGTATCGCCCGAAGCGAAGATCACGTCGACGTAGAGGGGGATGCCATGGTCGGCGAAGCGCGTGGCCTTCCAGGTCTTGCCCTTCACCGTCGCCGGCGCATCGGGCTTCATCGCTTCCTGCTCGATCTGATAGGTCTGGTTCACCACCCAGCCGAGGAAGAAATCGACCTGGCCCACCATCAGGGGCTCGGCCGTGCCTTGCACGGTGACGATCTTGACCTTGGAGGCGTCGACGCCGTTGGCCTTCATGAAGGCGCGCAGGGAGAATTCGGTGCCGGCCTGCACGCCGACGGTCTTGCCTTCCATGTCCTTGGGCTTGGGCGTGGGCGCGCTGGGCGCGCCAATGCTGAGATAGGCCGTCGGCGCCTGCTGGAACAATGTGCCGATCGCCACGACGTCGACCGGATCCTTCGCCAGACGCGCGGTCACCAGCGCCATGCCGTTGGTCGCGATGCCGAACTGCGCTTGCCCCACCGCAACGATGGGAATCGGGTTCTTGCCCGGACCGCCGTCGACCAGCTTGTGGTCGATGCCTTCATCTTTGAAGTAGCCCTTGGCCTCGGCGATCATGAGCGGCGCGTATTCGCCGATGCGCAGCCAACCGAGTTGGGTGACGGCCGTCATCTGCTGGGCATTGGCCTCGAGCCCGACAAGACCGATGGCGGCGGCCACCAGGATGGCCAGACGATGATTCACTGCACCCATGTTTCCCCCTCGCACCCGTTGATTGCCGGCAAATCTAGCACCTTGGGCGGTGCAAATGTCATGCCGGCAAGCGCTTGCCCGCGACCACATCGAAGCCTAGGAAAAGCGCCATGAATCGTACTCTTCTGCTGTTCCTCGCCGCCGTCCTGCTGGCGCTCCCGGCTTCGGCCCAGAGCGACGATGCCGCCTACTGCAGCCAGCTCGGCGCCCTCGCGCTGCGCTACCTCACCGGTGGCACCGTCGAGGGACGCGGCGTGCCCGACCTGCAGACGCGGTCGGCCATCGACGACTGCAGCAAGGGCAACATTGCCGCCGGCATTCCGGTGCTGGAACGCAAGTTGCGCAGCAACGGCTTCACGCTTCCCAAGCGCTGATGCCCCAGCGCTGATGCCCCAGCGCTAGACGGCAAGTTCGGCGCCGGTCAGGCGACGATAGGCTTCGAGATAGCGCTTGCTGGTGGCCTCGACCACTTCCGCCGGCAGCCGGGGCGGCGGCGCATTACCGTTCCAGCGACCGGCGTGACGCTCGACATCGAGCCAGTCGCGCAACGGCTGCTTGTCGAAGCTGGGCTGCGGTCGGCCCGGCGCATAGCCGTCGGCCGGCCAGAAGCGCGAACTGTCGGGCGTCATCACCTCATCGATCAGGATGATCTCGCCCGACGATTTGGTGCGGCCGAATTCGAACTTGGTGTCGGCGATGATGATGCCGCGCGCCGCCGCAACGTCGCGACCCTTGGTGTAGACCAGACGCGTTAGCCGCTCGAGCTCGGCCGTCACCTCGGCGCCCAGGATCTCGCGCATGCGCGAGATAGTGATGTTCTCGTCGTGCCCGCTCTCGGCCTTGGTGGCGGGGCTGAAGATCGGCTTGTCGAGTCGCACGCTTTCGCTCAAGCCCTCCGGCATCTTCTCGCCGGCCAGGGTCTTGCTCGCGGCATATTCCCGCCACGCCGAACCGGAGAGATAGCCGCGGATCACGCATTCGATGGGGAACACCGTGCCGCGGCGGCACAGCATCGCCCGCCCGGCGAGTGCTGCGCGATGCGGCGCGAGCGCCGGCACGGCGGCTGCGATCTCGCCGGCATCGGCCGAGATCATGTGGTGCTTGAGCACGTCATCCAACTGGCGGAACCACCAGGCGCTGGTCTGCGTCAGCACCGCGCCCTTCAGCGGAATGGGCTCGGCCATCACCACGTCGTAGGCACTGACCCTGTCCGTCGCCACCAGCAGCAGCCGGTCGGCATCGACGGCATAGACGTCGCGCACCTTGCCGCGGACGATCCGCTGCAATGGCAGATCGCTCACCGTCATCAAGACCATCGCATGCATCTCCCCGCTGTCGTCCTGAGCGAATAGGCGCATTCGAGTGCAAGCACTCGAATCGCCCAGAAGGACCTCACGCTCGCAGCGGACTCGGTGGTTGCAGCACTAGATCCTTCGCTGCGCTCGAGGCGGAGGCTACTCCGCCGCCGATGACAAGTTACTTCTCGTTCTTCATCTCGTGGAAGACTTCCTTGGCCGTCAGCAGCGCTTCGCGCACCGAGGGCACGCCGATGTAGCCGGACAGGTGCAGCAGCGCCTCGCTGAGTTCGTCCTCGGTCCAGCCCTGGTTGCGCGCCATGCGCAGATGAATCGCCAGCTCCGGCCAGCGCGCCTGGGCGGTGTCGGAGATCACGCAGATCAGGGTCTTGGTCTTGAGGTCGAGGCCCGGCCGATGCCACAGCAGGCCGAACACGGCTTCGCGCGCGTAGTCGCCGAACTTCTTCATGATCGGGTCGTCGTAGACCGTCTGGTTCATCTTCTCGGCATATTTGGCGCCCATCAGCTTGCTGCGCAGCTCGGTGCCCTTCTTGTAGTTCTCGCTCTCGGCCATCGTTCCCTCCTTGGTGTTGGCCGCAGCGTAGCCTCCCCTCAGACCAGCCGGTAGCCGATTCCGGGTTCTGTGAGCACGTGTCGCGGCGCGGAAGGATCGGCTTCTATCTTCTGGCGTAGCTGGCGGACATAGACGCGCAGGTACTGCGGATCGACCGACTCGTCGCGCCATACCTCGCGCAGCAGGTGCTTGTGGGTCAGCACCTTGCCGGCATGGATCGCGAGCTGTTCGAGGATGTCGTACTCCTTGGGCGAGAGCTTCACGTCCTCCGTGCCGCGACGCACCAGCCGGCGCACCAGGTCGACGCTGAGGTCGTCGCTGGCAAAGCCGCGCTCGGCGCCCTGTTCCTGCAGGCGATGGCGCAACGCTGCGCGGATGCGGGCCAGCAGCTCGTCGGCGCCGAACGGCTTGGTGACATAGTCGTCGGCACCACTATCGAGCGCGGCCACCTTGGCCGCCTCATCACCGCGGCTCGACAGCACGACGATGGGGACCGGGCCCCCGCTGCGAATTTTCGTGATCAGCTCGAGACCGTCGATGTCGGGCAGGCCAAGATCGAGCAGTACCAGGTCGGGCCGATGGTGGCGCAACGCCGACAGCGCCTCCGCCCCGGTCGCGGCCTCGAGCGTGCGGTAGTCGTGTGCGCCCAGGGTCGTGCGCAGCAGCCGGCGGATCGGCGGCTCGTCCTCGACGATCAGGATGATGGCAGCGTCGCCGTTCATGTCACGCCTTTGCCACTAGATTTTGTGTTGTCGATCTCGGTCGCTGTTAAACAAACACAAATTAAACAGCGCCACAGGCAGGCCACACCACAGCTTGTGATGATGGAGAAGAGGCGATCGGCACGGTTTCATCCCTTCGGCTTGCTGCGGTCGTCCCACTATAAGCCCATCGGACCGGAATCGACGATTATGGTCCTTACTGAAGCTGCTCCAACGATCACGGTGGCTGTCCTGTCATGCCGCCGGGTAGCTCACGAGAAACTCAGCGCCGCCGCGGCCCGTATCGATACTGACAGGGCGGTTGCGCGCAACGATCGTGCCGCCCTGCGCTTCGACAAAGCCTTTGGCGATGGCGAGCCCCAGGCCGGTGCCGGCGCGGCGGCGATCGCCATCGTCGGCCCGGTAGAATTTGTCGAAAATCCGCTCCAGCGCCGCGGCCGGAATGCCCGGCCCCCCGTCGCGCACGACGATCTCGACCTTGTCGCCCGCGCGCCGCGCCGCGATCTCGATGCGCCCGCCCGGCGGCGAATATTTCGCGGCATTGTCGAGGATGTTGAACAGGGTCTGTTCGGCCAGCACGAAATCGAGCGACAGCGCCGGCAGGTCGGGCTCGATCGTCGAGGCAACGACGCGGTCCTTCAGCAGCGGCATGGCGCGGCGAAGCGTCGTGGAAACGAGATCGCCCACTTCGACGGCCTCGCGCTTGGGCACGATCACCCCTGCGTCGAGCCGCGTCATGTCCAGGAGGTTGCTGACGAAGCGGTCGAGCCGCTCGGCCTCGCTCAGCGCCGTGCCTAGAAGTTCGTCGCGCGTACTCTCGTCGTAGCGCTCGCGGTAACTCCTGAGACTCGACAGCGCGCCGACGATCGAGGCAAGCGGCGTGCGCAGATCGTGCGACACCGAGGTCAGCATGGCCGAGCGCAGCCGCTCGCGCTCGGCGCCCAGCCGTGCCTGATCGATATCCGCGGCCAGGGCCACGCGCTCGATGGCGACCGCCGCCTGATTGCCGACGGCCTCGAGCAGGCGGCGCTCGGCCGCGGAAAGCTCGCGCGCTTCGCCGGTCAGCAGGATGCCGACGATGCCGATCGCCGAGCGGCTGGTGCGGATGGGCTCGAACAGCCAGCGTCCGCCGGGCAGGGTATCGGTACCCCGCCCCGTCGGACGCTCGGCGTCCCACGACCAGCGCGCCGCCGCAAGGTCGGCGTCGCTCAACTCTGAATCGGGCGGAAAGGCGGCCCGCGTGAAGAGTTTGCCGACTTCCTGCGGACTCTTCTCCGGCATCAGGATCACGACCTCCGCGCCGAGCAGTCGCGCCAGATGCGTGACCACGATCCACAGAAGGTCGTCCAGGTCGATGACGCCGGCAATCTTGCGGCTGAAGGCGTAGAGTTCGGCGGTGGTGCGCGCCTCACGCCGCGCCGCCTGGGCCTGCGTGCGCGTGCGCGTGGCCAGGGCGCTCGCGGCAATCGCCACGAACATGAAGAAGAACAGCGCCACGACGTTCGCCGGGTCGGCGATGGTGAATTCGTAGAGTGGCGGCAGGAAGAAGAAGTTGTAGCTCAGCACCGACAGGGCCGAGACCCACAGCGACGGCACCAGGCCGTGGCGGGCCGCGGCGACAAGAACGGGCACCACGAACAGCAGCGAGATGTTGGGCAGCACGATGCGCATGTCGATCAGCACACCGATGCCGGTCGCCGCCGCGGTCGTGAGCGCGCCTTCGAGGTAGGGCCCGATGGTACGCGGCGCGCCGAGCAGCCAGTCGACCGGGCCGGACGGCTCGGGCTCGTTGGCCGACGGCGCCACTTCGACTGCGAGCCCGGAGCCGCTGCGCACCAGTTCGTCGACGACCGAGCCGTGCCGCAGTTCGAACCAGCGTGAGCGCCGCGACTTGCCGAGCACCACGCGCGTGGCATTGCGCGTGCGGGCAAAGGCCACGATTTCCTCGACCACCGAGCGGCCCGGCACCGTCACCACCTCGGCACCGAGCTGGACGGCAAGCCGCATCGCTTCGGCGAGCCGCGCCCGCTCGGCCTCGGTCAGCAGGGCGTGGCGCTCGGTCTCGACATAGAGCGCGATCAGCTCGGCATCGAGACTGTCGGCAGTGCGCTTGGCGGCGCGCACGGCGTTGGCAGCGCCCGGGCTGGGATCGAGGCACACGATCACCCGCTCGCCGGCCGCCCACGGGCCGGTGATGGCGTGCTCGCGCATGTAGCTCAGCATCTGGTCGTCGACACGCTCGGCAGTGCGCCTGAGCGCCAGCTCGCGCAGCGCCGTCAGATTGCCCCGCGAGAAATAGTGGCGTAGGGCACGCTGCGCCTGCTCACGGACATAGACCTTGCCTTCGTTCAGGCGCGCGATCAGGTCGGCGGGCGTGAGGTCGACCAGCTCGACCTCGTCGGCTGAATCGACGATCGAATCGGGCACCGTCTCGCGCACCCGGATGCGGGTGATGCGTGCCACAACGTCGTTGAGGCTTTCGACATGCTGGACGTTGAGCGTCGAATAGACGTCGATGCCGGCGGCAAGCAGCTCCTCGACGTCGAGGTAACGCTTGGGATGCCGTCCCTCCGGTGCATTGCTATGGGCAAGCTCGTCGATCAGCACGAGTTTGGGACGACGCGCAAGGATGGCGTCGAGGTCCATCTCCCACAGAAGTCGGCCTTTGTACTCGACGCGCCGACGCGGCACGGTTTCGAGGCCGGCAAGCTGCGCCTCGGTCTCGGCCCGGCCATGGGTTTCCACGACGCCGACGACGACGTCGATGCCCTCGGCCTTGCGGCGGCGGGCGGCCGACAGCATCTCGTAGGTCTTGCCGACACCGGGCGCGGCGCCGAGGAAGATCTTCAGCTTGCCGCGCGATTCCTTTTCCACCGCCTTGAGCAGGGCGTCGGGTGAAGGGCGAGTTTCGTCACCGATGGTGGCCATGACCGCGCATCATTGTCACCGCACCGCCAACCCGTCGAGCGCGAGGTTGAGCTGCAGGACGTTGACCCGCGGTTCGCCCAAGAGACCAAGCACGCGGCCCTCGGTGTGCAGGGCCACCATCCGCTGGATCTGAGCCTCCGGCAGGCTGCGTGCCTTGGCGACGCGCGGCACCTGCCAGGCCGCGGCGGCCGGCGAGATGTGGGGATCGAGGCCGCTGGCAGAGGTCGTCACGAGGTCGGCAGGTACCGGCTTGTCCTTGCGCGCGCCCAGTTTCCCGGCGTCCTCCTTGACCCTGTCGACCAACGCCTTGGATGTCGGTGCGAGGTTGGAGCCGACCGAGCTGGCGGCGTTGTAGGGCGCCGGCACCGTCTTGGTGGGGTCCCTGGGATCGGTGTCGGTGGTTGCCGAGGGCCGGCCGTGGAAATAGCGGTCGCCGGCGAAGTTCTGGCCGATCAGAGCCGAGCCCACGACCTTGCCATCGACCATGATGAGCGAGCCTGCCGCCTCCGCGGGGAAGATGATGCGCGCGATGCCTGTCATCGCCAGCGGATAGGCAAGGCCGGTGAGCGCGGTCATGAGCAGAAGGACGACGATCGAGGCCCGGATATGGCGAAGCATGACTGTCTCCTCAGGCGAGGCCGGCGGCAGCAACGACGATGTCGATCAGCTTGATGCCGACGAACGGCACGATCAGGCCGCCGATGCCGTAGACCACCAGGTTGCGGCGCAGCAGCGCCGCGGCACCGCTCGGCCGGTACTGCACGCCGCGCAGCGCCAGCGGAATCAGCGCCACGATGATCAATGCATTGAAGATGATGGCGGACAGGATGGCGCTGTGCGGCGTGGCGAGATGCATGACGTTCAGCACCGCAATCTGCGGATAGAAGGCGATGAATATCGCCGGGATGATGGCGAAGTATTTAGCCACGTCGTTGGCGATGGAGAAAGTCGTGAGCGCACCACGGGTCATCAGGAGCTGCTTTCCGATGCCCACGATCTCGATCAGCTTGGTCGGATCGCTGTCGAGATCCACCATGTTGCCGGCCTCGCGCGCGGCATTGGTGCCGGTCTGCATGGCAACGCCGACATCGGCCTGGGCAAGGGCGGGCGCATCGTTGGTACCGTCGCCGCACATCGCCACCAGCTTGCCCTTCGCCTGCTCCTCGCGGATCAGGCGGAGCTTGGCCTCGGGCGTGGCCTGCGCCAGGAAATCGTCGACGCCCGCCTCGGCGGCGATGGCCGCCGCGGTCGCGGCATTGTCGCCGGTGATCATCACGGTGCGAATGCCCATGCGGCGCAGCTCGGCAAAGCGCTCGCGGATGCCGCCCTTGACCACGTCCTTGAGATGCACGACGCCCAGCACGATGCCGTTCTGCGACACAGCGAGTGGCGTGCCGCCTTCCTTGGAGATCGAGGCCGCGATGCGGTCGATCTCCTCGAGGAGCGGTTGGACGCCCAGCGAACGAGCGTGGGCCACGACGGCATCGACGGCGCCTTTGCGGATCACACGACCCTCGATGTCGACGCCACTCATGCGGGTCTGGGCGGTGAAGGGCACGAATTGGGCTTGCAGCCCGGCCACGTCGAGGCCGCGCAACCCGTGCTTTTCCTTGGCCAGCACGACGATCGAGCGGCCCTCCGGCGTTTCGTCGGCCAGGCTCGCGAGCTGGGCTACCCGGGCGACTTCATCCACGCTGGCGCCGCCGACCGGCATGAAAGCCGTGGCATGGCGGTTGCCGAGGGTGATGGTGCCGGTCTTGTCGAGCAGCAGGGTATCGACGTCACCCGCCGCCTCGACGGCGCGACCGGACATCGCCAGCACGTTGAAGCGCACCAGCCGGTTCATGCCGGCAATGCCGATCGCCGAGAGGAGCGCGCCGATGGTGGTCGGGATCAGGGTGACGAACAGCGCGATCAGCACGATCACCGACACGGTGCCGCCGGCGTAGGCGGCGAAGCTCGGGATGGTGACGACGGCGAGCACGAAAATGATGGTGAGGCCGGCCAGCAGGACGTTGAGCGCCAACTCGTTGGGCGTCTTGGCGCGCGAGGCGCCCTCGACCAGGGCGATCATGCGGTCGAGGAAGCTCGAGCCCTGCTCGGCGGTAATCCGCACCTTGATCTTGTCGGACAGCACCTTGGTGCCGCCGGTGACGGCCGAGCGGTCGCCGCCCGCCTCGCGGATGACCGGCGCCGACTCGCCGGTGATGGCCGATTCGTCGATGGTCGCCACGCCCTCGACGATCTCGCCATCGCCCGGGATGATGTCGCCGGCCTCGACCAGCACGACCTCGCCGACTTTGAGCGCATTGGCGCGCACCGGCTCGAAGGTCTCCTGCACGCCGATCAGGCGCTTGGCGATGGTCTCGCTGCGCATGCGGCGCAGGGTTTCGGCCTGCGCCTTGCCGCGACCCTCGGCAACCGCCTCGGCGAAGGTTGCAAACAGCACGGTGACCCATAGCCAGGCGACGATCTGGACCTCGAAGCCGATGCCCGGCGCGCCCACGACGATGTCGCGCACGGTGAGCGCGGTCGCCACCAGCGCCACCAGCTCGACGGTGAACATCACCGGGTTCTTCATCAGTGCGCGCGGATGGAGCTTGACGAAGCTCGCCACCAGGGCGGGCCTGAGGATCGCCCCGTCGAACAGCGACGGCGACTGGTCACGTTTGCTCATGATCGCGCCTCTCAGTAGAGCGTGCCGGCCAGCATCGCGAAGTGCTCCGCGATGGGGCCGAGTGCCAGCGCGGGCAGGAAGGTCAGCCCGCCCACGATCAGGATCGAGCCGACCAGCAGGCCGACGAACAGCGCGCCGTGGGTCGGGAATGTGCCGAGCGAGGCTGCTGTCTTGCGCTTGGCAGCGAGTGAGCCGGCCACCGCCAGCATCGGCACGATCACGGCGAAACGACCGAACACCATCGTGATGCCGAGCAATGCGTTGTAGAAGACCGTGTTGGCCGAGAGGCCGGCGAAGGCGCTGCCGTTGTTCCCGGCGGCCGACGTGAAGGCATACAAGATCTGGCTGAAGCCGTGCGGGCCGCCATTCGAAGTGCCGGCAAGGCCGTCCGGCACGACGCTGGCCACGGCAGTGAAGCCCAGGATGGCGAGCGGCAGGCAGAGGATGGCGAGCATGGTCATCTTGACCTCACGCGCCTCGATCTTCTTGCCGGCATATTCCGGCGTGCGCCCGACCATCAGGCCGGCCAGGAAGATCGTCAGGATGGCGAACAGCAATATGCCGTAGAGGCCCGAGCCGACGCCGCCGATGATGATCTCGCCCAGCAGGATGTTGGCGAGCGGGATCATGCCGCCCAGCGGCATGAAACTGTCATGCATCGAATTGACCGCGCCGCACGAGGCCGCCGTGGTGATGACGGCGAACAGGGCCGACAAGGGCGTGCCGAAGCGCACTTCCTTGCCCTCCATGTTGCCCTGGCTGCCGTCGACGCCGAGTGCGGCGATCGCGGGATTGCCGCCGGCCTCCGCCCAGTAGGCGATGGCGACACCGGCGATGAACAGCACGCCCATGGCGCCCAGGATCGCCCAGCCCTGACGCTGGTCGCCGACAGCTCGGCCGAAGACGTTGGTGAGTGCAGCCCCGATCACGAAGATGATCAGCATCTGCACGAAGTTGGAAAGCGCCGTCGGGTTCTCGTAGGGATGCGCGGAGTTGGCGTTGAAGAAGCCGCCGCCGTTGGTGCCCAGCATCTTGATCGAAAGCTGAGAGGCCACCGGCCCCTGGGCGATGGTCTGCTTGGCGCCTTCGAGGGTCGTGGCCTCGACGTAGGAGCCGAGATTCTGCGGCACGCCCTGCCAGACGAAGAACAGCGTCAGCACGATGCAGGCCGGCAGCAGCACGTAGAGGATCACGCGGACGATGTCGGCCCAGAAGTTGCCCAGCCCCTTGGCGCCGGCGCGGGCGAAGCCGCGGATCATCGCCATGGCAAGGGCGATGCCAGCGGCGGCGCTCAGAAAATTCTGCACCGCCAGTCCCGCCATTTGGCTGAAGTAGCTCATGGTGCTTTCGCCGCCATAGGCCTGCCAGTTGGTGTTGGTCAGGAAGCTCACCGCCGTGTTGCCGGCGAGATCGGGCGGCACGGCCGCCATGTCCTGGGGATTGAACGGCAGGAAGTTCTGCAGCCGCAGCAGCAGATAGAGCAGCACGAAGCCCGCAATGTGGAAGACCAGCATGGCGCGGCAATAGACCCACCAGCTCTGCTCCTCGGCGGGATCGATGCCGGCCAGGCGGTAGAAGCCGCGCTCGAGCGGCAACAGCACTGGCGACAGCAAGGTGCGCTGCCCCGACATCACCCTGTCGAGATAGAAGCCGACAGGCCGCGTCAAGGCGACGATCACCGCGACGTAGAGCGCGATCTGCACCCAACCGTTGAAAGTCATGGCTGCCTCGGAACTTTCCCTAGAACTTCTCGGGGCGCGCCAGCGCGACCGTGAGATAGACGAGCAGCACGGCGACCAGCGCGCCGCCCAGGACGTAGTCGAAGGTCATCGCGGCCTCACAGCCTGTTGCACATGCGCTCGTAGGCGATCAGCAGGCAGAACAGCGCCAGGCCGCCACCGAAGAAAAGCACGTCGAGCATGGGACTCTCCTTGGGCAGCATAGAAGGTCCGTCCTCCATAGGAATTCGAGCCGGCTGACGGCCGCACGGCATAGGATTTTCATAGGAGTTTGGTCGCACTCAACGGGCCTATGGATTTCCTATGGCGAGCAGCACCCGTCGCCCTAGATTTCCTAAGCCGCTAGCGTGTTCCCTGCGCGCTCAGCGAGAGGAGTCAAAGATGGGCAAGTCCGTTTCATTAGTCCTGGCCGGCGCGGCCTTGTGCATGGCGCTCTGCGGCGGTGCGGCCGTCGCACAGGACAAGGAGACGTGGAAGGGTCCGTTTGGCGGCACGTTCACGGCAACCATCGCCGGCGTCACGGACTATTCGTATCGAGGCATTTCTCAAACCCAGCGCCAGCCCGCCATCCAGCCGAGCTTCGGCTACGAGACCCCGACGCTCAGTGCCAACCTGCCGATCAGCGCCTATGTCGGGGCCTGGGGCAGCAACGTCAACTTCCCCAACACCGGCGCCAACCCCGAGATCGACTTGTTGGGCGGCTTCCGCGCCAAGGCGCTCGACGACAAGCTGACCGTCGACCTCGGCTACATCCGCTACAACTACATCGGCTCCGACTCGACCGCCCAGCTCGGCTTCAACGAGTTCGGGCTGGTCGCCGGCTACGATTTCGGCGTCGTGGCGTTTTCCGGCGCCGTTCGCTACAGCCCCAACTTCTTCGCCAACTCCGGCATCGCCTGGTACAAATGGGGCCAGGCCGTGGTGCCGCTACCCTTCATCAAGATCAACGACAACATCTCGTTCAAGGTCTTCGGAACCCTGGGCAACCAGTACGTCGAGCGCAACGTCAACTACGGCATCCCAAACGACAACTACTGGGACTGGCAGATCGGCCTGACCGCAACGGTCTATGGCTTCGACCTCACCGTGGCCTATACCGACACCAACATCGACCAAGCCGGCTGCCTCAACACCGCATACTGCGACGCTCGCGCCATCTTCATGGTCTCCAAGACCTTCTGATCGCGCTGGCGGTGACACCATCGCATAGGAGCTGCATAGGAATTGCCCTTGGGCCGCAGAATCCCATTGACCCGGCTTTGCCGCGGCGCAATACCCGCCCGCCGTCCCCCGGCTGTCGCCCGGGGGCCCGGCAGAGGAAGGCGTGCCCCTGTAAATGTCCGAGAACGGAACGCCCCAGCCGGTGGGCCGCAAGCGCACGGCGGCCCTCACGCTCTCCGCCCTGGGCGTGGTGTTCGGCGATATCGGCACCAGCCCGCTCTACACCGTCAAAGAGTGTTTTAGCGAGTTCACGGGACTGAAGCCCGTTCCCGAGGACGTGCTCGGTATCCTGTCGCTGATCACCTGGGCGCTGATCATCGTCGTCACGTTCAAATACGTGATGGTCGTGATGCGCGCCGACAACCGCGGCGAGGGCGGCGTGCTCGCCCTGATGGCCCTGGTGTCGCGCCGCGCCGAGCTCTCGCCCCGCCGGCGCAATCTTTATCTCATGCTGGGCATCGCCGGCGCCGCCCTGTTCTACGGCGACTGTCTGCTGACCCCCGCCATTTCGGTGCTGAGCGCCATCGAGGGCCTCACCGTCGCCACGCCCGCCTTCGAGCCGCTGGTCGTGCCGCTGGCGCTCGGCGTGCTGGTGGCGCTGTTCGCCGTCCAGAAGTTCGGCACGGGCAGCGTCGGCCGGCTGTTCGGGCCGATTACCTTCCTGTGGTTCGTCGTCATCCTGATCCTGGGCCTCCGCCAGATCGTCGAGGTGCCCCAGGTCCTGATTGCCCTCTCGCCGCATCACGCGATCAACTTCATCTGGCACCATGGCGTCGTTGCCTTCATCGCGCTGGGCGCCGTCACCCTCGCGGTCACCGGCGCCGAAGCGCTCTACGCCGACATGGGGCATTTCGGACCCAAGCCCATTCGCCTCGCGTGGCTCTGCCTCGTGCTGCCGTCGCTGCTCGCCAACTACTACGGCCAGGGGGCACTTCTGCTGGCCGACCCGACGGCCCTGGAGAACCCGTTCTTCCGTCTGGCACCGACCTGGGCGCTCTACCCGCTGGTGGCGCTCGCCACCGCCGCCACGGTGATCGCCTCGCAGGCCACCATCTCCGGCGCCTTCTCGATGGCCCAGCAGGCCGCCCTCCTTGGCTTGAGCCCGCGGGTGCGCATCCAGCACACCTCGGCCAGCGAGTTCGGCCAGATCTACGTGCCGGCGATCAACTGGCTGCAGCTGATCGGCGTGGTGATCCTGGTCGTCTCCTTCAAATCGTCGACCAATCTCGCGGCGGCCTACGGCATCGCCGTCACCGGCACCATGCTGGTCACCACGCTGCTGGTCTTCGTGCTCGCCGTCCGAGTGTGGAAGTGGAGCTGGCCGCTGGCGATCCTGGTGCTGGGCAGCTTCCTGGTGATCGACGCCACCTTGCTGTCGGCCAACATGGTGAAGTTCGTGCAGGGCGGCTGGGTGCCGCTGGCGCTGGCCGTGGTGATCTTCACCGCCATGTGGACCTGGCTGAAGGGCCGCATGGCCGTGGCGGCGCGCGAGAGCGAGGGCGCGCTGCCCATGGAGGAGCTGCTGGGCAGCATCAACCCCGGCCGCGTCCATCGCCCGCAGGGCACGGCGGTCTATCTCACCGCCTTCTCGGGCAACGCGCCCAACTGCCTGCTGCATAACCTCAAGCACAACGAGGTGCTGCACGAGCAGGTCGTCCTGCTCACCGTCGAGGTGCCCGACGAGCCTTACGTGCCGCCCAACGCACGCGCCCAGGTCAAGCATCTCGGCAAGGGTGTGCATCACGTGGTGCTGCGCTACGGCTTCATGGAGCAGCCCGACGTGCCGCGCGACCTGGCGCCACTGGCCGACAGGGGCGTACCGTTCGACCCCATGCGGACCTCCTATTTCGTCGGCCGCAACAGCTTCGTGGAGGCGACCCGGCCGCTCCTGCCGCGCTGGCAGCAAAAGCTGTTCCTGGTCCTCGCCAGGGTCGCCGCCAACGCCGGCGACTTCTTCGGCCTGCCGGCCAACCGGGTGGTCGAACTGGGCAGCCGCATCGAGATCTGAAGGTTCCTTGGAAGGGACATAAACAAGCCGGAATTGTTGCCGTATAAGGTCTATGGAACCAATCGGCGGTATCGACATGGGCAAACGCCCAATGGGCAAACGCCCCAACCTGATCGTGACGGGATTTACGCGGTTGCCGGCACTGCTGGTCGCCGCCGCGATGGTGGCAGGCGTGCCGCTGCCCGCCCTCGGCCTGCCCGCCGACCCGTCCGACCAGACGCTACCGCCGCCATCCACTCCTCCCAAGGAGGCGCCCAAGGAAACACCACGGGCGCCCTCGACCCCGCCGAAGGCGGCCGTGCAGCCGGCCCCGACGCCACCTCCCCCGCCGCCCCCGCGCGCCGTCGCACCGCCGGTCACCCAGCCGCCGCCCGGTCAATTGCCCTGCAACTGGTCGGGCGATTCCGGTGGCCAGGGTGTCACCCGCAACCGGCACTATCTCGGCGACAAGCCCGGGTTCGTCACCATCAACTACAATCTCTACGTCAAGCCTGATGCCATCCGGGTGATGTATCGCGGCCAGGATATCTCCGGCACGGGCGGGCGGCGCAGTGGCCGCGGCGGATTCGGTTTCGACTGGAAGCCGGTGGCCGGGGACTATTCGGTCGACGTCATCGTGACCGGCGAGATGCAGGGCACGCAGTGGACCTACAATCTCGCCTGCCCGAAGTGAGGCCGCCGAAGTGAGGCCGCCCACCTGAGGCCCGGCGCAGCCTCGGGCTGCGATGAGCAAATCTCCTGTGATGGTGCCCGCCGGGATGCTTGTCCGGCGACAGCCGGTATATAAGTGTACCTGCACCAGATCTTGAGGAGAGTTTCATGACGGCCTGCATCGTCGGTTGGTCCCACGGCAAGTTCGGCAAGCTCGACGGCGAGACCAGCGAATCGCTGATCGTGAAGGCTGCCACCGAGGCGATCGCCCACGCCGGCATCGAGCCCCGCGACATCGACGTGATCTACGTCGGCAACATGAACGGCGGCTTCGTGCGCCAGGAGTTCCATTCCTCGCTGGCCCTGCAGGCCCACCCTGACCTGCGCTTCAAGCCCAGCACGCGCGTCGAAAACGCCTGCGCCACCGGCTCGGCCGCCATCCACATGGGGCTGAATACGCTGGCCGCCGGCCGCGCGCGCTTCGTGCTGGTGGTCGGCGTCGAGAAGATGACCGAGCTCAATTCCGCCCAGGCGGGCGAGGTGCTGATCAAGGCCAGTTACGTGGCCGAAGAGGCCAACATCGAGGCAGGCTTCGCCGGCATCTTCGGCAAGATCACCTCGGCCTATTTCCAGCGCTACGGCGACAAGTCCGATGCGCTGGCCAAGATTGCGGTCAAGGCGCACAAGAACGGCGCCAAGAATCCCTATGCGCATTTCCAGAAGGAGTTCGCCTACGAGTTCTGCCGCAATCCGTCGGACAAGAACCCGTTTGTGGCAGGTCCCTTGAAGCGCACCGACTGCTCGCCGGTGACCGACGGCGCCGCCGCCGTGGTGCTCTCGGATGTGCAGACAGCGCTGGGGCTGAAGCATGCCATCGCCTTCCGCGCCGCCGAGCACGTCAACGACTTCCTGCCCATGAGCAGGCGCGACATCATCAAGTTCGAGGGTCCGCAGCTTGCCTGGAAGAGGGCGCTCGCTTCGGCCAAGCTCGACCTGCTCGACCTGTCGTTCGTCGAAAGCCACGACTGCTTCACCTCGGCCGAGCTGATCGAGTACGAGGCCATGGGCCTGACCGCGCCGGGCGAAGGCGAGCGCGCCATCCACGAAGGTTGGGTCGAGCGCGACGGCAAGCTGCCGGTCAATGTCTCGGGCGGGCTCAAGGCCAAAGGCCATCCGGTCGGCGCCACCGGCGTCAGCATGCACGTGATGTCGGCCATGCAGCTCTCGGGCACCGCGCCGGAAGGCCTGCAGCTGCCCAAGGCCAAGGTCGGCGGCGTGTTCAACATGGGTGGCGCCGCCGTCGCCAACTATGTGAGCATCCTGGAGCCTTTGCGATAGGGGCCGCTGCCCCGCGGCGCCCGAAACCGTATAGTGGTGGCCGTCTCTAGCGGCGAAGGAGGTCCGGTCGATGCGGCAGGTCGAGCATCGCGAGAGCGACGCCATCCTGGGCGCCATGCGCCAAGTGGCGCTTTCCAACGGCAGGCCGCTCACCTATGCCGATTCGGCCAGCATCGCCGCCGCAGCACACTATCTGCTGCGCCGCCGCGATCTCACCGACATCGGCACGCTGCCGGGCGTCGAACCGTCCGATCTCGTGGCGGCATTGAGAGGTGAGCCCGAGCTTGCGCGCGAGGCGGTGAAGTATCTCGCCATCATGGCCCTGGTCGACGGCGTCCTCGATCGCGCCAAGATCGCGCGCGTGCTGGACTATGCCCGCGCGCTCGATGTCGAGGCGGCCTACCTCACCGAGATCGTCGAGGCGGCGTCCGGCCACATGGACTGGGTGATCGCCGACATGACGCGCAAGAACTTCGACAGCATCATCAGCAGGTCGTCCGAGGGCATGGACGCCGCGGCGTGGATCACGCCCTACGGCGGCGCCAATGCCGAGCCTGAGTTGGTCGCGCGCTACGAGGCGCTGGGCAAGCTGCCGGCCAACAGCTTCGGCAAGGCGCTGTGGCAGTTCGACAAGGACAACGGCTATACGTTTCCCGGCGACCCGACGGCGCTCAATGCGACCTTCGCCACGCCGCACGATGCCACGCATGTCATTTCGGGCTACGACACCAGCCCGCGCGGCGAGATCCTGGTCTCGACCTTCACCGCCGCCATGCACCCGATCAACCCGATGGCCGGCCACATCCTACCCGTCATCTTCAACGGCCATCTCGGCATCAAGTTCAACGACGTCGCGCGCTTTACCACCGGCGGCTTCGATCCCGACGAGTTCTGGCACGCCTGGGCGCGCGGCCGCGACATGACGGTCGACATCTTCTCGCCCGACTGGAAGGTCTGGGACTGGGTCGGGCACGACCTCGCGGAGCTGCGGCGGGAGTTCAACGTCTCGCCGGCCGGAGTGCCGCGGTGAGCAGTCGACCTAGCGACTCTTTCACCTCATGCTGAGGAGGCCGCGAAGCGGCCGTCTCGAAGCATGGGCAACAGGCACTTCGCCTGCTGCCGACCCTTCGAGACGCGCGCTGCGCGCGCTCCTCAGGGTGAGGACGTACCTGTCGATCCCAAGACGTCACACCACCGGGCTCGCGCCGCCGTCGACGTTGATGGCGACGCCGGTGATGAAGGACCCGGCGTCGGAGCACAGGAAGCACGCCATGCGGGCGAACTCCTCGGCCTTGCCCATGCGGCCGATCGGAACACGGCCCTTGGCCATGTTGTCGACGAACTGCTGGAAGCTCTCGCCCTTGCCCAGCTCCTTGTGGCGGCGCGCCCACTGGTCGCTTTCGATCAGCCCGACCAGCATGGCATTCACCAGCACGCCGTGCTGCGCGTTCTCCTTCGACATCGCCTTGGTGAGCGCCAGGCCCGCCGCGCGGCTGACACTGGTCGGCGTCGAGTCGGGGCCGGGCGCCTTGGCGCCGATGTTCAGGACATTGACGATGCGGCCCCACTTGCGCTCGCGCATGCCGGGCAACGCCAGCCGGCAGAGGCGGATGGCGGCGAACAGTTTCAGGTCGAGATCGCCCTGCCAGTCCTCGTCGGTCACGGTCTCGAAGGGTTTGGCGTGGCTGATGCCGGCGTTGTTGACCACAATGTCGACCTTGCCGAAATCGGCCTGGATCTTCTTCCAGGTGTCGGCGATGGGTGCTGCCTTGGAGACGTCGCAGGAATAGGCCTCGACCTTGGTGTTGGCCTTGCCGGCGGCCTTCTGGACCGCGGCCTTGGCGGTGGCCAGGGCATCGGCCTTGCGCGCCAGCAGCGCCACCGAGCCACCGGAGGCTGCGAATTCCTTGGCCATCGCCAGGCCCAACCCGGTGCTCGAACCGGTGATCACGGCCACACGGCCGTCCATGCGTACGTCCATTGAATTCTCCTGTCCAAAAATGCCTCTCCGCCCGCGCTAGCCTATCGCATTCACAAATCCCATAAACTTCATGCTGAGGAGCCGCGCGAAGTGCGGCGTCTCGAAGCATGGGCCACAGACGAAGTGCCTATTCCCATGCTTCGAGATGGCTGCTTCGCAGCCTCCTCAGCATGAGGCTGTTGTTGTTCCGGCAAGACGAGGGACGAGACTTACCTTTTGAGTGTAGCGACCGCCGCGAGCACGCGCTCGGGTGTCGCCGGCGCATCGAGCCGCACTGCGGTCTTGCCATCGCCGACGGCCGAGATGGCGTCCTTCAGTGCGGTCCATACCGCCGTCGCCAGCATCAGCGGCGGCTCGCCGACCGCCTTGGAACGGAAGATCGTCGCCTCCCGCGACGGCGCGTTGTCGAGCATCTTCACGTTGAAGATCGCCGGCACGTCGCGGCTGCCCGGGATCTTGTAGGTCGAGGGACCGACGGTGCGCAGACGACCCTTCTTGTCCCACCACAATTCCTCGCAGGTGAACCAGCCCTGGCCCTGCACAAAGGCGCCTTCGATCTGGCCGAGATCGACCGCGGGATTGAGCGAAGCGCCGCAGTCCTGGACCAGGTCGGCGCGCAGCACGCGGCTTTCGCCCGTCAGCGTGTCGATCGCCACTTCGGCCGCCGCAGCCCCGAAGGAGAAATAGAAGAACGGCCGGCCCTTCATCACAGCGCCATCCCAGTGGATTTTTGGCGTCTTGTAGTAGCCGGTGGCCGACAGCGACACGCGACCCAGCCAGCAGAGCCTGGCCAGCTCGCCGAAGCTCACGACCTGGTTGCTGCCCGGCTTGGCGATGCGCACCGCGCCGTCGGTGAACTCGATCTCGCTTTGGTTCGCACTGAAGTGCTCCGCGGCGAAGGCGATCATGCGCTGCTTGATGGTGTTGGCTGCTTCATACGCCGCCCAGCCGTTCAAGTCGGAGCCGGTCGAGGCCGCCGTCGGCGAGGTGTTGGGGACTTCCGCCGTCGAGGTGGCGGAGGGCCTGATGCGGTCGATGTCGACCTTGAACACTTCGGCCACGACTTGCGCCACCTTGACGAACAGCCCCTGCCCCATCTCGGTGCCGCCATGGTTCAGGCGAATCGAGCCGTCGGTATAGACATGCACCAGCGCGCCGGCCTGGTTCATGTGCGGCATGTTGAAGGAGATGCCGAACTTCAGCGGAAACAGAGCCAGCCCGCGCTTCAGGATCGGATTCGTCCGGTTGAAGGCGTCGATCTCGGCGCGCCGCCGCTCGAAGTCGCTGCCGCGCCTGATCTCGGCCCACAGGCGCGGCAGGTGGTTCTCCTCGAGCTTCTGGCCGTAGGGCGTTTCGTCGTTCTTGCCGCTGCCGTAGAAATTAAGCGCACGCACCTCGTTGGCGTCGCGGCCGAGATGGCGAGCGATGCGGTCCAGGGCGTCTTCCATGACCACGACGCCCTGCGGCCCGCCGAAGCCGCGGAACGCGGTGTTCGATTGCTTGTTGGTTTTGCAGGCGTAGCCCACCGCGCGGAAATGCGGGATCCAGTAAGCATTGTCGGTGTGGGTGAGCGCTCGGGCGATCACGCCCGGCGTGAGGTCGAGGCTCCAGCCGGCGTCGGCCGCCAGCACGGCGTCGAGCGCCAGCACGCGGCCGTCACTGTCGAAGCCCACAGTGTAGCGATACTCGAAGCCGTGCCGCTTGCCGGTGGCAATCATGTCGGTCTCGCGCGGCAGGCGGAACTTCACGGGCTTGCCGGTCTTGTGCGCCGCCAGCGCCGCAGCACCAGCGACCCACGAGGCGTTGCTCTCCTTGCCGCCGAAGCCGCCGCCCAGCCGACGCACGACCGCGGTGATGCGGTTGAAGTCGCAACCCAGCAGGCGCGCGCAGATATGCTGGACCTCCGTCGGATGCTGGGTCGAGGAGTGCACGACAATATCGCCGCCCTCGCCCGGCAGGGCGAAGGCGACCTGGCCTTCGAGATAGAAATGCTCCTGGCCGCCGACGCTGAACTCCGCCGTGAGCCTGTGCGGCGCCGCCTTCAGCGCCGCGTCGGGATCGCCGCGCAGCAGGGTCGACGGCGCCTGCACGTAGGACTTTTTTACGAGCGCCGTGTCGATGTCGAGGATGGCCTCGCTCGGTTCGATATCGATCACAGCCTTTTCGGCTGCCGCGCGCGCCGCATCGAGGGTGGTCGCTACCACCATCGCCAGCGGCTGACCCGCGAACTCGACGCGTTCGGTGGCGAACAGCGGCTCGTCCTTGCCGACGGCGGCGACGTCGTTCTTGCCCGGAATGTCGGCGGCGCCCAGCACGGCCACCACACCGGGTGCCGCGGCGGCGGCGTCGAGGTCAAGCTTGGCGATCCGGCCCGCAGCGACGGGGCTCAGCACCAGGGCGACATGCAAGGTGCCCGGCGGCTCGGGCATGTCGTCGATATAGACGGCCTGGCCTGTGACGTGCTTCAGCGCGCTGTCGTGACGCTGCGCGGTACCGACGCCGCCCTTCATAGCGCCTCGACCTCGACGGCGCGCTGGGGCTCGGCGATGCGCCAATAAAGGCGGCGTAGCAGGTTGGCCGCCGCCGTCAGGCGATAGGACGCCGAGCCGCGCCAGTCATCGATCGGCTGGAAGTCGGCGGCCATTGCGTGCGCAGCCGCTTCGAACGTCTCAAATGCAAGAGGCTGGCCCTGCAATGCCTTCTCGATCGCGGCCGGACGCTTGGGCGTCGCCGCCATGCCGCCGAAGCCGATGCGCACGTCCTCGATCTTGCCGTCCTTGATGCGCAGGCGATAGCCCGCTGCCACGGTCGAAATGTCCTGGTCGCGGCGCTTGCTCACCTTGTCGCAGAAGAAGATCTCGCCCGGCCACAGCTTGGGCATCGACAGGCTCTCGATCACCTCATCCGCGCCCAACGCCGTCTTGCGGTAGCCAAGGAAGAAATCTTCGAGCGGCAACTCGCGCACGCCGCGCGTCGAGACGAGTTTCAACTTCGCTTCCAGAGCCAGCAGCACTGGCGGCATGTCGCCGATCGGCGAGGCCGTGCCGATGTTGCCGCCGATCGTACCCAGGCTGCGGATCTGCCGCGAACCCAGCCGCGCGAGGTAGGTCCTGAGCGCCGGATAGGCTGCGATCAAGACCGGCATCGCGTCGGCATAGGTCACTGCGGCGCCGATGGTGATCTGTTCCTTGTCCTCGGCTATCGCCGTAAGCTCCGGCACATGGGCCACATGAATGACCGACCCGGGCGGCTTGCGCGACCGGCTGGCCAGGAGGCCGAGATCGGTGGCACCGGCCAGCAGCAGGGCGCCGCGACGATCGGCGCGCAGCTTCAGGAGCTCGCCGAGTGTACGCGGCGTGAAGAAGGCGCCTTCGAAGACGGCAGATTCCTTGCGCAACGGCGGCGCTGTGGCGGGCTCGACGGCGAGACCCGCTATCCGGGTCATGGCCTCGACGATCGGCCGGTAGCCGGTGCAGCGGCAGAGGTTGCCCGCCAGCGCATCATGGATAGTCTCGAGGCCGGCTTTTTCGCCGCCGGCGGCGAAAGCATAGGCCGACATGACGAAGCCCGGCGTGCAGAAGCCGCATTGCGTGGCGTCGGCTTCGGCCATCGCGGTCTGCACGGGATGCGGCGTGCCATCCCTAGCGAGCAACCCTTCGACCGTGCGCACCGACTGGCCGTCGATCTGGCCCAACAGCGCGATGCACGAATTGGCCGCTTCGCGCCGTCCATCGCCGCGTTCGAGCACGACCGTGCAGGCGCCGCAATCGCCCTCGGCGCAGCCTTCCTTGGTGCCTTTCAGCCCGCGATGATCGCGCAGCCAGTCGAGCAGCGTCGTCATCGGCGAGATGCCCAACAGCTCGACCGGCTGGTCGTTGAGCGAGAAACGTATGCGATCCGCCATGCGAGCAGGATAGGGACGTTGAAGTGAGGCGCAACCCATGATGCACTCCACGATGCACTCGGCGTACCAACTCGCTCGGCCATCAACAGAAAGAGTCTAGCAATGGATCCCTATCGCTACGGCTATTCGCCGGTCGTCGAGCGGCCGAAGCTCTCCTGGCCGAACGGCGCCCGGGTCGCGGTGTGGCTCTGCCCCAACATCGAGCATTACGAGTACGTTCCGGCCGAGGTGCGGGTGCGCAACCCGTGGCCGCGCATGCCGCATCCCGACGTGCTGGGCTACGGCGGCCGCGACTACGGCAACCGGGTCGGCCTGTGGCGCATGTTCGAGGTCATGGACAAGCACAATGTGCGCTGCACCGTGTCGTTGTCGATGTCGGTGATCGAGATGTATCCCGAGATCCTCGAGGCCATGGAAGCGCGGCGCTGGGAATATATGAGCCACGGCTATCTCAACACGCGCTACCACTGGGGCTATTCGCCGGAGGAGGAGCGCGAGGTCATCGAGCACAGCAAGGCCACGCACCTCCGACTCACCGGCCGCAGGCTGCGCGGCTGGTTCTCGCCGGCCGTCTCCAACACCCTGAACACGCCCGACCTCGTGAAGCAGGCGGGCCTCGACTACATGTGCGACTTCTATCACGACGACCAGCCGACGCCGCTTGCCACCAAGCACGGCACCCTGATGCACATCCCCTACACGATGGATCTCAACGATGCGCTGATCTACCGCCAGCCGGTCGAGGCCGAGGAATTCACCCAGATGATCATCGACCATTTCGACACGGTCTATCGCGAGGGCACGGAAAACGGCCGGGTGATGTGCATTGCGCTGCACCCCTACATGATGGGCGCCCCTCATCGGCTGAAGCATCTCGACCGGGCGCTGAGCTACATCCGCAAGCACAAGGATGCCTGGATCTGCACCGCCGAGGAGATCCTCGACTGGTACACCGCCAACGGGCTCAAGGCCTACCAGCAGCATCTCGGCAAGGAGGCGTGAGATGAGCACCCCTCCCTCCTCCGTTCCCAAGAATCCGCCGCCGCTCAAGCCGGGCATGGATCATGCCCTGTACGACTACGTGCCGTACCCCAAGCGGCCGCGGCTGGCCTGGCCGAAGAACGCGCGCATCGCCTCCTGCGTCGTGCTGCACCTCGAATACTGGGAGCTGATGCCAGCCGACGACAGCTACCGCGACCCCCGCTTCGTGGGCGAGCTCGGCAGCTACAGGCCCGACTACCGCATCTGGACGCAGCGCGAGTACGGCAACCGCACCGGCATCTTCCGCGTGCTCGACGTGCTCGACCGTTACCAGGTCAAGGCGGGCGTCGCGGTCAACGCGCTGGCCGCCGAGCGCTATCCCTACCTCATCGAGCAGTTCAAGAAGCGCCACTACGAGTTCATCGCCCACGGCCATTCGGCCAACCGCATGATCACCTCGAAGATGACCGAGGCCGAGGAGAAGGCCGAGATCGCGAGTTCCATCGCCGCGATCGAGAAAGCCGCCGGCGTGCGGCCGACTGGCTGGCTTGGCCAGGATTTCGGCGAGAGCCCGCGCACGCCGCAGCTCCTGGCCGATGCCGGGCTCGACTACGTGCTCGACTGGCCGAACGACGACCAGCCCTACCCGATGAAGACCGCCGGCCGGAAGTTCGTCTCCATGCCCAACCAGCCGGAATGGGACGACGTCCAGCAGCTATGGCTGAGACGCATCAACACCACACGCTATCCCGACCTGGTGGGCGAGGCCTTCGAGCTGCTGCACGAGGAGGGCGGCCAGGTGTTCAACCTGTCGGTCCATCCCTGGCTGATGGGCATGGCCCATCGCATCAAATATCTCGACGAGGCACTGCGCCGGATCGACCGCTTCAGCAACGTCTGGCACGCCACGCCGGGCGAGATCGCGGCGTACTACGCCAAGACGATGATGGGCTGAGATTAGGCGGCCTCGCCCGCCGCCCAGCCGGACGACCACGCCCACTGAAAATTGAAGCCGCCCAGCCAGCCCGTGACGTCGACGGCTTCGCCGATCACAAAGAGGCCGGGCACCTTCCTGGCTTCCATGGTCTTCGACGACAGCCCGTCGGTGTCGACGCCGCCCACAGTCACCTCGGCCTTGGCGAAGCCTTCAGTGCCGGTTGGCGTCACGCGCCAGGACTTGAGCGTCGCGGCAAGGGTCTCGAGATCCTTGTCGCGCCGGTCGCCGATCACGCCTTCGTCGACCAGCACGTGAGCAAGGCGTTGCGGCATCACTTCAGCCAGGACCGTACGCAGCTCGGCCTTGGGTCGCGCATGCTTGCGCTCCTTGAGGAACGATACAGCCTCCCGATCGGGCAGCAGGTCGACCGCGATCTCCTGGCCGGCGCGCCAGTAGGATGAAATCTGCAGGATCGCCGGACCCGACAGGCCGCGGTGGGTGAACAGCATGGCCTCGCGGAATTTGGTGCGGCCGAGGCTTGCCGCCACGTCGAGCGACACACCGCTGAGATCCGGCACCCTCGCGGTGAGAGGCACGAGCCCCGGCCGCGTCTCGACGATCCTGAGACCGAAGCGGCGGGCGGCGTCATGGGCAAACCCGGTCGCGCCCATCTTGGGAATGGAGAGGCCGCCGGTCGCCAGCACCACCGACTGCGAAGCGAACTCGCCGTGAGCGGTTTTCACCGTGAAGCCGTCGGATTTCTCGATCGATGAGATCCTGTGCGCGACTCTGACGTCGACGCCGACGGCGGCGGCTTCGGCCAGCAGCATGGCCACGATCTGGCGCGCCGAGCCGTCGCAGAACAACTGGCCCAGCGTCTTTTCGTGCCAGGCGATGCGGTGCTTATCCACCAGCGCGATGAAATCGTGCTGGGTGTAGCGCGCCAGCGCCGACTTGGCGAAATGCGGATTGGCCGACAGGAACGCATCGGGGCGGCTCAAGCGGTTGGTGAAGTTGCAGCGCCCGCCGCCCGAGATCAGGATTTTCTTGCCGACCTTGCCCTCGTGCTCCAGCACCAGCACCCGTCGCCCACGCTGGCCGGCGCGGATGGCGCACATCAGTCCGGCGGCGCCGGCGCCGGCAACGACCACATCGAAGCGCTGGCGGTTCACGCCAGGGCCGTCCTCATGATCCAGAGGCCGAGCAGGAGTCCGGCAATGGCGCCCGCCACCGAGCCGCCGACATAGAGCGCAGCCTGCAGGTGCTGGTGGCGCTCCCACAGCAGCACGGCGTCGAGCGAGAAGGCCGAGAAGGTGGTGAAGCCGCCCAGGATGCCGGTGGCGAGAAACAGCCGCGTGTGTCCCGCCGCGCCGCCCTTCATAGTGAACCAACCGGCGACCAGCCCCATCGCCAGCGATCCCACGACGTTGATAATCAGCGTGTAGGAGGGAAAGCCCGTGCCCAACAGCCGCCCCACCCAGATGTTCGTGCCGTGGCGCATCGCGCCGCCGATGCCCGCGCCGATAAAGACGAGCAGATAGCTCTGCATGTCACCCCTTCTCCTGCTCGTGTTTAGTCGGTTGCCATATTGCGGGATCAATCCGGGAAGGTGAAATCCTGACCGCCGGACTGGATGCCGACTTTTTCGAACCAGTCCGGTCCGAGCAGGCTGGTGGTGAGCTCGAGGCACTTCAGGCTGGCCACCGGCTTGCCGGCACGCTCGACGACCAGGCCTTCCTTGGTCCGCTTTTCGCCCTTGGGCCCCCAATTGCCGATGCCGCTATAGACCGTGTAGGTGGCGTCCGCCCGGGCAAAACGCAGCCACGTGCCACCGCCGCCGGAGAACGACAGGACCTCGCCGGTCGCGGCCTTCGCCGGCGCGACGTGGCCTTCGGGCAGCGTGATCTCGAGCGGCTCATTCGAGTCGTGCTTGCCGAAGCGATATTGCAGATAGCCCTTGTTGAGGCCGGCGTCCCTGGAAGCGCAGACCGAGACCGTCCGGGTGCCGGTGCGGCAGGAAAATACGACGACCTCGGCGGGCGTGCAGAACGACGGCTGAGGTACCGGCACCCGGATGGTCGCAATCTCGCGAGCGGCGCTCACCAGCGCAACGACGCGCGTCTTCTTGCAATTGACGTCGCCGGCGCACTCGTCGGATATCACTCTTCCGAGCTCGTAAGTGAGCACCACGCGCTTTCCGACCAGTGCGGGCTTTTCGCAAATCTCGAAGGTCGCCATCTCCTCGAACACCGCACCGCGTTCGTCCTTGAGCGTGAGATAGCAGGCAACGTCGCCGATGTTCATCGCGACGATCGTGCCGGAGGTCCGCTTGGCGACATCGCCGATCTTGATCGTGCCGCTGTCCTGCGCCGCGGCCGGCAGGACGCCGCCGATCAGCGCCGCCATCAGGATAACCGTCAGGGTTCTCATGTCAGGAACTCGCCGCCGTTCACATGGATGGTCTGGCCGGTGATGAAGGTGCCTTCGGGGCCGACCAGCAGGCGCACCATGGCGGCGATCTCCTCGACCGTACCGAAGCGCTTGAGTGGGATCGGCCGGTCCCCCGCCGGCCGCGGTCCCGCCGAGGCGGCGCGCGCCGTGTCGATGGCGCCGGGCGACAGCGCGTTGCAGGTGATCTTGTGCGGCGCCAGCTCGACCGCCAGCGCGCGCACCAGGCCTTCGAGGCCGGACTTCGAGGCCGAGACGTGGCAGCGGTTGGGCGTGCCGACATGCGTGGAGACACCGGACAGGGCGACGAAGGCGCCGCCGCCGCGCGCCACCATCTGCGGCACGACCGCCCTGGCCAGCAGGAATGCGCCGTCGAGCGCCACCGACAGGATCTCGCGCCATTCCTCGAACGACATGTCGAGGAACGAGGTCTGGCGGCGAAGACCCGCGTTGCTCACCAGAATGTCGACGCCGCCGAATTTCTGCGCGGCCTCGGCCGCCAGGCGTGGCGCGACGGCAGGGTCGGAAACGTCGCCCATCGCCGCCAGGGCCTTGCCGCCGGCCGCCTCGATCTCGCCAACGACAGCGTCGACCGCCGCCTTATCCTTGCGGCCGTTGACGACGATGGCCGCGCCGTCGCGCGCCAGGGTGAGCGCGATCATGCGGCCGATATTCTTGCCGGCGCCGGTGACCAGCGCGACTTTGCCTTGCAGGGGAAGCGACATGAGATCTCCAAATCGGGCGGGCGACCCTAGTGCGGCTTTCGCTCAAATGGAACCGCGTCGCGGTCTCATTTGAGCGGAAACGCGTTGGGCCAAGCGTCTCCTTTGTCGGCATAGTCCGGCCGGCTGGGTCCAGCCGGCCGGACTATGCTTTAGCGGAGATCGGGCCGGAACTTAAGGCAAGGAAAGTGGACGTTATTGGCACAGCCTCACGGGGCACTCGGCACCCTGGGGCGCGGCGCGGCAGTCGCTCTTGGTCTTCCATTCGTATTTCGCGCCGATCTGCTTGCACGACTCCGTCCCGGTGCCGGGCGTGGAGAGGCAGCAGATCTTGCCTGCGAGGACGTGCGTCACGGCCGCCGTCCCGTCGTCGCAGATGAAGTGTTCCGGAAAGTTCCGAATCGGCCTCTTCGTCGTGCCGCCGGGACAGGCGCATATATTGGCAACGTTGGCCGTGCTGCCGATGACGCTGCAGACTTCGGCGCGGGCGGCCGATGTCGAAAGCATCGCGCCCAGCGCGATCAGGACGACTGCAATCTTGCCCATCGTTGGTTCCCCGGCTCTTCAGGCTGGTCTTGCCGGCAGGATAGCAGGCCGACAAGCCTTGCTCAGGGAAATGATTCGGCCGGCGATTGCCGCCCTCAGCCGGCGACGATGTAGGCCTTGAGCGCTTCGGTCTCGTGCCTGGCTTCTTCCAGCCGCGCCTTGACCACGTCGCCGATCGACACCAGTCCCAGGAGTTCGCCGTGACGCACCACCGGCAGGTGGCGGAAGCGGCCGCGGGTCATGGTCTCCATCACCTGATCGATCGAATCGTCGGGATCGCAGGTGATGACGTCACGCGTCATCACGCGGCTCGCCTCGAACTCGAGCGCGGTGCTGCCGTGTGCGGCGATCGCCCGCACGAGGTCGCGCTCGGAAACGATACCGGCGAGCGAATCGCGCCCGTCCATCACCAGCACCGAGCCGATGCGCCGTGTGCTGAGCTGCTGGGCGAGCTGGGCCACCGTGGTGCCCGGCGTCACCGTGAACACAAGACCGCCCTTTTGCGCGAGAATATCGGAGACGAACATCGTTCCCCCCTTCTTCGGCTGACATTACTGGCAAAGGACCAACGCCGTAGCGCGGAGAAAGGTTGCGGGCCCAAAAGCCCTCCATGAACGATGCCGCGGCCCTCGTCCTGTTCTCCTGAAGTGGGGATTCCACCACTTGTCAGGCGTGCGCGCCAGAGCGATTCGTGCCTGTCGAGACAGTCGCTTTCGACTACCGCCAGAGGCACCGAATCGAGCTGGATCAACGGCTTGTGGTGCTGGCCGAGATCCACCGCCATTTCCCGCGGTGGGCAGAACGTGCCCCGCCTGCGCCTTGCGCAAGCGGGGCTACGGGAAATTCTGCGGCTAGCGGCCGCCGGCCAGGCGACGCGCGTGCTCGAGATGCATCGTCACCCTGGGCAGTTTGTTCTGCGCGTAGCGGCGGAGCGCGCCGTTGCCGCCGTTCTGCGAGTAGGCACCGATCTGGAGTTCGGCGTCGGTGAGCACGGCGAGCTGGGCATTGGCGTAGGAGGTATGGAACTCCGGGCCTTCGAGCCGGGCGAGGCGCTGCAGGATGGCCACGGTGTTGGGCGGCGCCTGCGGACCGGGCGCATAGGACACGCCGGCCTCGCTGCGCGCCTTGCTGAGGAACTGTGCCGCCTCGGTGTGTTGGGCGATCATGCGGCTGGTAAACCCCCGCACGTTCTCGTTCACCGACTTGGCAAGCGCCAGCCGGCCCGAAGCGATCTCGAAGTCGTTGGTCGTTTGGGCATAGCCCACGAACCGCGCGTCGGGCAGGGCATCGACGGCGAAGGCGGGTGACAGGGCAGATGACAGGGAAATCGACGCGGCCGGCAGGATGGCCACACCACCCAGCAACAGTGCGCGACGTGCGAGCATGGCAAATCTCCTCGGAAAATGTGTCGGCTTGACGCCCCGCCGGCGATCGGGTTCCCGAAGCAGAAAGGACCTGCTAAAGCGCGATGACTTTCACCCGAATCGCGCCGTCGGGCCGACGGCTGAAGCAAGAGTCATCGCGCTGTAGGAGCGAGAAAATGAAGGCGCCGCGAAAGATGACCATGAACACGAGGAAGGCCGAGGGGCTGGCCTACTTCCTGGCGTTCATCGCCTGCATTCCGGCCGCCAACTGGATGGTCGGCCATCTCGGGACGGTCTGCGTGCCGGGCGGACTTTGCCTGGTGCCGGTGTGGCCGTGGGGCGGCCATGGCCCCCTGATGGCGCCGTCCGGCGTGGTGATGATCGGGCTCGCTTTGGTGCTGCGCGACCTGGTGCAGCGCCGGCTCGGCCGCGCGGTGGCACTGCTCGCCATCGTGGCGGGGGCGGCGCTCTCGGCCGCCGTGGCACCGCCCGCCCTGGTCATCGCCTCGGGAGCGGCATTCCTGCTTTCCGAGCTCGCCGACTTCGCGGTCTACACGCCGCTGCAGCAGCGCGGCCTGGTGCTGGCGGTGTTGGCCAGCAGCGTCGTCGGCCTGATCGCCGACAGTCTCCTGTTCCTGTGGCTTGCATTCGGCAGCCTGGAATTCCTCGAGGGCCAGATCGTCGGCAAGCTGCTGATGGTCCTGCTGGCGCTTCCCGTCGTGCGTTGGATTCGTCAGCACGAACATCCCTCTTCCGTCGCGGAGTAGCGCCCATGTCCCTGCAACTGATGCCGCTCGACGATCGCGTCGCCGTCTCGGGCCAGCTCACGGCCGCCGACATGAAAGACGTCGCCGGCGCGGGCTACGTCGCCGTGGTCAACAACCGGCCCGACGGCGAGGCGACGTTCGGCCAGCCGCGCACCGCCGACCTGCGGCGCGCCGCCGAGGCGGCGGGCCTGGTCTTCCTCGACCTGCCTTTCTCCGGTCCGCGTGCCACGCCCGATCAGGTCAGGGCGTTGGCCGGGCTGCTCGCCGAACGCGAGGGCAAGGTGCTGGCGTTCTGCAAGAGCGGCATGCGCTCGGCGCTGCTGTGGGGCGCCGCGTCGATCGCTGCCGGCAGGTCGCTCGACGAAGTGCTGGGCACCGCCGCCAAGGCGGGGCAGAACCTCGATCAGGTCGGCGAATTGATGGTGGCGCTCGCCCAGGCAGCGCGGGGTTGACGACTGTTTGCGCTTGAAGAGCGCGCCACGCCCTTCTAAATCGGTGCCTGCTTTGGGGGAGTCCGCGATGATCAAGTCGATCCTGGCCGTGTCAGAAGGTGGCCCCGATGCCGCCATGTCGTTCCGCCTCGCGGCCCGTGTGGCGGCAGCCTTCGAGGGTGCCGTCGATGCGCTGCACCTGCCGGTCGGAATGGCAGGCGGCATGGTCGGCGGGCTGGCCATGAGCGGCGAGGCGATGCCGCTCGTCATGAATCTCGACGACGAACGGCTGGAGGAGCGCTCCAAGGAATCGGAGCGGGCCTACAAGGAACTGCTGGCGCTGATCAAGGGCGCCACCTACACCGCGGCCAAGACCGCGACGCTCGACGCCATGGTGGCGATGGGCCGCTGCTCCGATCTGCTGGTGCTGGGCCGGCCGGGCGCCGATCCGGAGAACGTGGCGCCCGCCACCGTCGAAGCCGCCCTCTACGAGTGCGCGCGGCCCGTCATGATCGCGCCGCCCGATGCCGGTAGCGGCGCCTTCAGTTCGGTGGTGGTGGCGTGGAACGGCAGCTTCCAGGCTGCCCGGTCGCTGGAATATGCCCTGCCCTTCCTGAAGAAGGCGTCCAAGGTCACGCTGCTGGTGATCGGCGGCAAGCCCGACGATGTCGGCGCCTCCTATCTGGCGCGCAACCTCGCCCGCCAGGGCATCACTGCCGGTATCGATGCCATCGATCCCGGCGCCGTGTCGGGCCGTGCCCGCGGCCGCGCGCTCCTGGGCTACGCCCACGACAAGAGTGCCGACCTGGTGGTGATGGGCGCCTATGGCCGCGGCCAGGTGCTGAGCTTCCTGGGCCTGGGCGGCGCCACCGGCAAGGTGATCTCGTCCTGCCGAGTGCCACTGTTGATGGCGCACTGATGCTTCGGCTTCTTCTGGTGGCGTTGGCCCTCGCCCTCGCGACGCCGGCCCTTGCGGCCGACCTCGAGGGCAACAAGAAAATCGTCGTCGACTTCTACGAAAAGGGCCTGAACCAGAAGGACTATGAGGCCGCGGCGAAACATTTCGGGCCGCGCTATATCCAGCACAATCCCAATGCGCCCGACGGCCCGGAAGGCTTCAGGGGACTCGTGGCTTTCCTGAAGGAAAAGTTCCCCAATTCGCGCTCCGAGATCAAGCGCGTGTTCGCCGAGGGCGACTACGTGATCCTGCACGTCCATTCGGTACGCGAGCCCGGCCAGCGCGGGCGGGCGATCGTCGACATCTTCAAGCTGGAGAACGGCAAGATCGTCGAGCACTGGGACGTCGTTCAGGACGTGCCGGAGAAGTCCGCCAACACCAATACGATGTTTTAAGCCAGAGCGGAGGGAGCTTACGCCGGCTGTTTGGCGGCGGCGCCTCGGCCGCCCTGGCTTGGCAACAGGAAGGTGATGGCCCAGCAGGACATCAGCATGACCGCGGACCCCATGAGACAGGCGGTCATGCCGCCGAACTGGTAAAGCGCACCGGAGAGCAGGATGCCGATCAAGCGGCCGGTGGCGCTTGCCTTTATTTCCATAATTCGATAAATATATAAATATGGAAAAAGACGCCGCCGTCTCAGCGCTGTCCGCGCTTGCGCAGGTGAACCGGCTCGATGTTTTCCGTCTGCTCATCCAAGCAGGAGAGGACGGCCTGCCGGCCGGCCAGATCGCCGAGCGGCTCGAACTCGCTCCGCCCACGTTGTCCTTCCATCTGGCCCAGCTCAAGCACGCGGACCTCGTGCGTGTACGGCGTGATGGGCGCTCGCTCATCTACGCGGCAAACTACGATGGCATGAACGCCCTGATGGAATTCCTCACGGACAATTGCTGCGCCGGCGCAGCCTGCCTGGTGCCGGTGTGCGAACCGAAATCCGCGACAGTCATGCGCCGCCCGACCAAGCGAGCACCGCGTCAATGAATCTCGCAGCAAACCGCTCCGAGGTTTCGATCTGCCAGAAGGGCCTTTAGATGTCGCTATTCGAACGCTATCTGACCCTTTGGGTCGCCTTGTGCATCGTCGCCGGTGTCGTGCTCGGGCATTTCTTTCCCGGCGCCTTCCATGCCGTCGGTTCGGCCGAGATTGCGCATGTCAACTTGCCTGTCGCGGTTCTGGTCTGGCTAATGATCATTCCGATGCTGATGAAGGTTGATTTCGCGTCCATCGCGAAGGTCCGCGAGCACTGGCGCGGCATCGGCGTGACGCTGTTCATCAACTGGGCAATCAAGCCCTTCTCGATGGCAGCGCTCGGCTGGCTCTTTGTCGGCCATGTCTTCGCGCCCTATCTGCCGGCCGACCAGATCAACAGCTATATCGCCGGACTGATTCTTCTCGCGGCGGCGCCTTGCACGGCCATGGTGTTCGTGTGGAGCAACTTGTCGGACGGCGAACCGGATTTCACGCTGACCCAGGTCGCCTTGAACGATACGATCATGGTCTTCGCATTTGCCCCGATCGTCGGCCTGCTGCTCGGTCTTTCGGCCATCACTGTGCCTTGGGAAACACTGCTGCTCTCCGTGGGCCTCTACATCGTCATTCCGGTTGTCCTTGCTCAACTCGTCCGCAGCGGCGCCATCTCCCGGAATGGCCAGCCGGGTTTGAATCTACTGCTCGCGCGGCTGCAGCCGGTCTCGCTGATCGCCTTGCTGACCACCTTGGTCCTGCTGTTCGGATTCCAAGGCGAGCAAATCATCGCCCAGCCCATGATCATCGCGCTCCTCGCCGTGCCGATCCTGATCCAGGTGTATTTCAACTCGGGCCTTGCGTACCTCCTGAACCGCGCGACGGGCGAAGCGCACTGCGTCGCCGCGCCCTCCGCCCTCATCGGCGCAAGCAATTTCTTCGAGCTCGCGGTCGCGGCAGCGATCAGCATCTTCGGATTCTCGTCGGGCGCAGCGCTTGCCACCGTGGTCGGCGTGCTGATCGAAGTGCCTGTCATGTTGTCGGTCGTGAAGATCGTGAACGCCAGCAAGCGGTGGTACGAGAGCGGTCCTGCCGTCATGAGACGAATGGAGGCGGCCAAGAATCGCTGACCCTCAGCCTCCGCGGTCACCCTCGAGTTCGCGCGGCCGGATGATGAGGAAGGTTACCAGCGCCAGCGCCATCAGCACGGCGATCACGAGGAACGCCAGGCCCCACGCCACCTGCGACATGCCGCCCGCCGCATCGAGCGTCCAGCCGATCGCCAGCGGTCCGACGAAGCCGCCGGCATAGCCCAGCATCGAATGGACGGCGAGCGTGGCGCCGCGGCGGGCGGGATCGGCAGCGCCCGCAGCGCCGGCGGTGAGCGACGAGGAATCGAGCCAGATGATCATGCCGTAGACCACCAGGAGTACGGCGGCGATCCAGTAGCCGGTGGACCCCACGAAGCCGATGACCGCGGCGGTCAGAATCGACAGCCCCATCGCGATCGCCACCAACCGCCGCCGGCCGAACCGGATGGAGGCTTCGTTGCCGACCACGCTGGTCAGCGTGCCGAGCAGTCCCAGAATGGTGATCACGACGGCGGGCGACAGCAGCTCGCCCGCCATGCCGGTGCTGGCCGCCACGAAGGCGAGAAATGCCACACCCCAGCCGCGCAGGGCGTTCATTTCCAGCGTGTGCACGCAGTAGGCCAGCGAATAGGCGAGCGCCGAGCGGTTGCGCAGCACGGGCCGGAAGTCGAACAGCGCCTGACTCGGGCCCGCGGGTTTAGGCGGTGGCGGGCGACCGGGCACCGCAAGCGCCACGGTGAGCCAGGCGATGGCCGCCGTCGCCCCGGCGCTGGCAAAGGCCAGGCGCCAACCGAACTGCTGGGCGATCAGGTCGCCCAGCACGTAGGAGATGGCGCCGGAGATGCCGATGCTGGCGGCATGGCCGGTCACGGCGCGCGACATCATCTTGCCGTCGACCTGGTCGGCCAGCAGCTTCAGCCCCGTCATGTAGGTGCCGGCCCAGCCGAGGCCGGCGAGCGCGCGAAGGCCGAGCGCCGACCAGAAGCCGTCGGCCAGCAGGCCGAACAGGAGATGGCCCGCCACCGAGCAGCCGACACCGAACAGATAGACGCGCTTGGCGTCGATGCGGTCGGTCAAGGTCACCAGCACCGGCACGGAGACCATGTAGGCGGCGTAGAACGCCGAGGTGATCCAGCCCGCCTCGCTGTTGGTGAGCGACCAGCGGCGCATCATGTCGGGCAACAGCGCCGGCCAGTAGGCGGCGCCGAGCTGGACGAAGACCTGTGCCGTGCAGACGATGGCGACCAGGCGTGCGCCGGAGATTGCGCCGGCCGTCACCTGCGAGGTGCCAGGCGCTCGGCGACGTCGACCAGCCGGTCGCTGCCCCAGAACGGCTCGCCGTCGACAATGAAGAAGGGCGAGCCGAACACGCCGCTCGCGATAGCCTGCTCGTTTTCCCGGGTGAGTTTCAGCTTGATCGTCGGGTCCTGCATGCCCGCAGAGATGCTATCGCGATCGAAGCCGAACGTCTCGGCGACTTCCACAGCGACCCCGATGTCGGCGGTACTCCGACCTTCGAGCCAGTATTTGCGATAGGCCGCCTTGGCGAACTCCGGCGCCTTGTCCGGCACCTGCGCCTCGATCCGATAGAAGGCGCGAGCTGCCGGCAGCGAGTGCTCGGGAAAGCCGGCCGGCACCTTGATGTCGAGTCCCTCGCGCCGGCCGATGCGCGGCACGTCGACTTCGATCATGTAGCGGCGCTTCAGGGGATGCTCGAGCGGCGACTGGCCGACGGTCTTGTAGACGGCGCCCAGCAGGAACGGCCGCCAAATGACGCGACAGGAGGTCTTCCTTGCCACCTCATCGATCTTCATCGCCGCCAGAAAACCATAGGGCGAGGAGAAGTCGAAATGGAAGTCGATGCGGCACGCCATGGTCAGCCGCTGCGTTGCCGCAGGCTGGCGATCCCCAGCGCCACGCCGCACAAAGTCAGCGCCAGGAAGATCGAGTAGGCGGCCATCGGCGACCACAGTAGAGGCAAGGGACCGGCGGCGGCGCCCGACACGCCGATGACGAAGGTTGTACCCCGGATCGATCCGAGATGGGCAAGGCCAAACGACTCGGCCAAGCCGGACGAATGGGCGACCTGAAGAATACCGATCATGGCTCCCAGAGTAAACGCGTAGGCAAGCCCGCCGCCAAGCGTCGGCATCGCCATGACGCAGATGACCGACGACGCCAGGGTGGCAAGCCCAAGAAGTCCGACCAGCCGGGCGCCGAAACGATCGACCAGCATGCCGCTGGCGAGAGTGGCGAGCGCCTGTGCAGTGGTCACCGCTCCCAGCAAGCCGATTGCATCAGGGCGACCGAGCCCCGCCGCTCCCATGGCTCGCACATGGTCGAGCAGGAGTGCCGTGTTGACCGCGTTGACGAGGAGCGTGAGGGCGGTGAGATACCAGAACACCGTCGTGCGCGCGGCCTGGGCGAGGGTGAGACCGTTTCCCACGTTGGCCGAGATGCTGCGGCCGGAACGTCCGAAGTCCCTTCCCGACGGATGCTCCGGCCGGTTGCGATAAAGGGCCAATCCAACCGGCACCATGATGCCGAGCACGCCAGCGCCGAGCGCAAGATAGGCCGAGCGCCAGCCTTCGGCCTGCATCACCGCTTCGGCAAGCGGCGGCACGACCAGCCCGCCCAGCGCCAGTCCCATCATCGCCAGCGCAGTGACACGGCCGCGGAAACGGTCGAACCAGAGGTTGACCATCTGCGAGCTGACGAGGCTCAGGCCCGCGATGGCGGCGGCGCGCAGCAGAACGAAGCCCAGCGCCAGCGACCACGCGCCCCATGCGAGGCTCATGAAACCGCAGGCGCCGGCCAAGGCCAGCACGACGGGAACGATCAGGCGGCGCGGCCCGAAGCGGTCGACGAGGCGGCCAATCGACGGCGCCGTCAGGATGCCGAGAAAGGTGCCGACGCTATAGAGCACCAGCACATTGTCGCGTGTCAGCCCAAGGTCGGCAGCGATGGGATCGATGAACGAGGAGACGCCGACCGTCTGACCCGGCGTGGTCGCGAAGGTGCCGACGAAGGCCGCGAACGCCACCAGGGCGCCGCCCAGGCCGGGCGACGGCCTTGTACGAGGCGCAATGTCTGTCGTCGCGGCTGATCTCTCCATCAGCAGGCTGCTGCGTGTCCCATCAGCCGCAGCCGCAGCCCTTCTTGCCCTTGGACTTGGCCTCGACGTCGGCCACGCAGCAGCCGCTGGCTGCTTCGACCGGCGGGCCGCCGCAGCAGCCTGCTGATGCGTCGGTCGGGCTCGCGAGCGGCCCTGGACCCGAGCAAACGCCGGTCTCGGGCAGCACCAGCTCCACCCTGGCCGCCGCCTCATGGTCGCCCGCGATCTCGGCCACGATCGAACGCACCTGCTCGTAGCCGGTCAGCATCAGGAAGGTCGGCGCGCGGCCGTAGCTCTTCATGCCGGCGAAGTAGAAGCCCGGCTCGGGCTGCGCCAGCTCGCGGGCACCATGCGGGCGCACCGTGCCGCAGCTGTGGAAGTTGGGATCGATCAGCGGCGCCAGCGCCGGCGGACACTCCACCGCCGGATCGAGCGACAGCCGGACCTCGCGCAGAAAATCGAACTCGGGCCGGAAGCCCGTCGCCACCACCAGCTCTTCGGCCACGACAAAGCGGCCGCAGCCCGACGACCCCGCGCCGATGCGCAACCTCTCGCCGTCCCGGCTGAGATGCGAGAGGCGAAAGCCGGTCTCGACGCAGATCTTGCCGCTCGCCACCAGGGCTGCGAAGGCCGCACCCAGCGCGCCACGCGCAGCGAGCTTGTCGTTGGCGCCGCCGCCGAAAGCCTCCTCGGGATTGTCGCCGCGCAGCAGCCACATGACCTTCGTCGTTGGCGCCTCTTCCTTGAGTCGCGTGAGGTCGATCAGGGTGCCGATGGCCGAGTGGCCGGCGCCCAGCACGGCGACCGTCTTGCCGGCATAACGGGCGCGCTCGCGGCCCAGCACGTCGGGCATGCCGTAGGCGATGCGATCGTGCATCTCGCGCTCGCCCGTCGCCGGCTGACCGTCGGCGCCGGCAGGATTGGGCGAGAACCAGGTGCCGGTGGCATCGATCACCGCATCGGCCTTGAGCTGCTCCGGTCCCTTGCCGTTCTGATAGCGGATGGTGAAGGGTTCGAAGGCGCGTCCGTTGCTCTTCATCTTGTCGAATCCCGCGCGTCCGACGCTGGTCACCATGCTGCTGGTGCGGATGTGGTCCTTGAGCGGCGTGCGCGTCGCCAGCGGCTCGAGATATTGCGCCAAAAGCTCACCGCCGGTCGGGTACTGGTCGGGTGCCGGCGAGTTCCAGCCGGCCGCCACCAGCAGGCGCTCCGATGCCTTGTCTATGGCGTATTCCCAGGGCGAGAACAGCGGCACATGGCTCCACTGGCGCACGGCGTGACCGACCTGCGGGCCAGCTTCGAGCACGATCGGCTCCATGCCGCGCTCCAGCACGTGGGCAGCGGCAGCGAGGCCGACGGGCCCTGCGCCCAGGATGGCAACGGTCTTGGCGGGCTGGGTCATTGGACTACTCCTGTTCTTCTAGAATCATCGAACTATGTGGGCAAAAAAACTCAGGCGACCTTGGGCAGCACGACCGGCGCGCACGAGCCTTCGGCGCAGCACTCTTCGACCAGGTAACCGATCAGTCCGCGCATCAGATCGTAATTGGTGTGGCAGACGAGCGTCGTGGCGTCGCGCGTCTGGGTGACGAGGCCGACACCGATCAGCGCCTTGAGATGATGCGACAGTGTCGAAGCAGCGATGCCGATCTTGGCCTGCAAGCGGCCAACCGACAGGCCTTCCTCTCCCGCCCGCGTGAGGGTTCGGTAGATCTTCAGGCGGGTCGGATTGCCGAGCGCTTCCAGGCGCGCGGCTGCGTCGTCGAGGTTCATAAGCTCAAGATAGGAAAGCCGGCCAGGACTGTCAACGGTATTTCTAGAACAATCGAATAAGATACTGCTTCACTGGCACGTCCCCGCCCCTTGGCTCAACACCTCGGGGTCGGCGCAGGCGCTGCAGGCATTGCCGTAGGTCTTGCGGCTGCCGTCGCGGCGCACGCCGCAGGCCGGACGGTAGTCGCGCGTGCACATCTGCGGCCGCGGGTCGGCGCACCGGCCGCCGGCGATCGGCAGCGATTCGTCGGCAAGCTCGGCCTTGGTCATGAGGAACACGAAGGGTCGCAGGCGATAGTCGCCGATCGTGCCGATGATCGAGATCAGCACGCCCGCTGCCGGCAGGGGAGTAAGCGGCCGGGCGAGCGTGATGTTGAGATCCACGGTGTTGCTCGCCTGGTTCTCGTCGGTGAGAGCCGCCTCGATGCGGTCGGGCGTCGCCGAGATCACCTTCACTGGAACCTTGAGCCGCGTGCCGCCTCTCTGCTTGTCGCCGATCGCCTTCCATACCTTGTCCGCCGCCTCGCGGTTGGCGGCCGATTCGTCGCGGTGGCGAAGCACGAATTCCCAGTCGGCGAAGGACAGCAGTTTGGCGTCGCTGTCGGCCACCAGCTGCACCGCGAGCTCGGCGGGCGACAGAGCGCGCGAGATCGAAGCGGCGAATTTTTCGGGTGGCGAGCGCTCGCCCGCCGCGGCGACCCTGGCCAGGAGATCGTCCCAGCCGTCCTCGCTGCCGTGGTAGCGCTGGTAGCGCGAGCGCGCGTATTTCTCGATGTTGGCCGCGGCGCTCTCGTTCCTGGTCGAGCGGGCAAGTGCTATGGCGCGCGCGGCGTGCCAGAAACCCAGCGCATCGAGCGGCGTGCTCTCGAGCTCGGCCACCGAGAGCTGATAGACGTCCTGAAGGTTGTCGGGATCGCCCGCCACCGCCTCGAGGAGGTGGACGCGGGCTCTTGCATAGTCCTTGGCCTGGAGTGCCGCGAAGCCCAGCGTGCCGCCGAACACCGCCGCGAACTGTTGCCTGGTCCGCACAAACTCGGCCTCGCCGAGAGCGGCGGGCTTCTGCAGCCCGGCGAGTACCGCCATGCCGCGCTGGGCGGCGTCGACCGCCGGGGCAAGTGCCGGCGCATCACCCGACATGGCGCGGGTGCGGCCGATGAAGGCGCGATTGGCGAGCGCCTGCATATTGTCGGGCTCGAGTTGCAGAAGGCGCGCCGCCGCGGCGTCGGCCTTCGCGAGATTGTTGGCAGCCTGCCAAGCCGTCATCAGCTGCTCGAAGGCATCGATGCGCAAGTTGCTGTTGGGATACCAGGCGAGAAACACGTCGATCGCCTGGGCGCGCTTGCCGGCGTCGCGGGTATTGAGCGCGGACTTGTAGGCCGCCGCCTCGGCTGGATTGTCGATCGGCCTGTTCTGTGCCGGTCCCAGCGTCTGGGCGCGCACGTCGCCGGCGGCGACGACCGTCAGCGACAGCACGAGCAAGAGCCGACACAGGGCCTGCATTGCAACCTCTTCCACAGCCCCCGATGCATGTTATCACACTGCCGGCCGGGGCTGGAAATACCGTGCTAGTTTTGTCGAATTAAGGCAGTGTTTGCATGGGATTACGAGCGGGGACACAGACGATGAACCAGTGGCGTTTGACGGCGGCGGCCTGCCTGGCGGCCGGCGTGCTGGCGGCCTCCCCGGTGGTGTCGGTGCAGGCCCAGCAACAGGGAGCGCCGGCGCCGGCCGTGCTGGTTCAGCCTGCCGAGCTGACGTCGATCGCCGATCAGGCGGAATTCGTCGGCCGCGCCGCGGCCGTCGACAAGGTCGAGCTGCGGGCGCGCGTCAAGGGCTTCCTGGGGCCGCGCAAGTTCAGCGACGGCGACATGGTGGCGAAGGACGCGGTCGTCTTCACCATCGAGCCCGAGATCTACCAGGCCGCGGTCGACCAGAAGGTGGCCCAGCGAGATGCGGCGACGGCGGCACTCACCAACGCTGATCTGCAGCTCCAGCGTGCGGCCGAGCTGTTGCGCACGAACACTGGCACGAAGCAGACCTACGACCAGCGCCTATCCGAGCAGCTCCAGGCCAAGGCGCAGCTTGAGGACGCCAGGGCCCAGCTGCGCGACGCCGAGATCCAGCTCTCCTACACCGAGATCAAGTCGCCGATCGCCGGCCGCATCGGCCGCGCGTCGGTGTCGCCCGGCAACCTGGTCGGCCCCGATTCGGGCGTGCTGGCGACGGTGGTGAGCGAGACGCCGATCCGCGTGCTCTTTCCGGTGACGCAGCGCGAGCTGCTCGAGGCCAAGCGCGATGCCAGCGCCGGCGATCCGCCCGTCGTGCGGCTGCGCCTGGCCGACAGCAGCATCTACAAGGAGAAGGGCAAGCTCGACTTCATCGACATCACGGTCGATCCCAAGACCGACGGCCAGATCGTACGCGCGACCTTCGACAACAAGGACAATCTGCTGACCGACGGTCAGACCGTCCGGGTGGTCCTCGAGGAAAGCAAGCCGCAGAGTGTGGTGACGGTGCCGCAGCAGGCCATCGCAATCGACCAGACGGGCTCCTACCTCTTCGTGGTCGACGACAAGAACGCGGTCGAGCTGCGGCGGGTCAAGACGGGCATCGTGCGCAACGGTAAGCTCGTCGTCAGCGAAGGCCTGAAACCGGGTGACAAAGTCATCATCCAGGGCCAGCAGCGTGTGCGCCAGGGCATGACCGTGGCGCCCACTCTCGCCCCGGCGGCGCCGGCCAAACCGCAATAGTGCCATGACCATCTCGTCCCTGTTTATCCGCCGGCCGCGGCTGGCCTTCGTCGTCTCGACTGTCATCACCATCGCGGGCCTGCTGGCGCTGACCGCGCTGCCGGTGTCGCAGTTCCCCGACATCGTGCCGCCGCAGGTCCGGGTCACCGCCACCTATCCCGGCGCCTCGGCACAGGCGGTCGAGGAGAGCGTGGCCCAGGTCATCGAAGGGCAGGTCAACGGCGTCGAGCGCATGATCTACATGAAGTCGACATCGGGCGGCGACGGCAGCTATGCGCTTACCGTCAGCTTCGCGGTCGGTTCGAATCCCGATCTCAACACTGTCAACGTCACCAACCGCGTCAACCAGGTGCTGGCATTGCTGCCGCCCGAGGTGCAGCGGCTGGGCGTCACCACCAAGAAGCAGTCCTCGGCGCTGCTGCAGGTCGTTGCGGTCTATTCACCCAAGGGCAGCCGCGACGGGCTGTTCCTGTCGAACTTCTCGACCATAACCCTCCTCGACACGCTGCGCCGCGTGCCGGGCGTGGGCGACGCAACGCTGTTCGGCCCGCTCGACTACTCGATGCGCATCTGGCTGAACCTCGACCGCATGTCGAGTCTCGACATCACGGCCGACGATGTCGTCAAGGCGGTACAGGCGCAGAACGTGCAGGCCGCCGTCGGCTTGGTCGGCGCGGCGCCGTTGCTCGACGATGTCGGCTTCCAGCTCAACATCACCACGCAGGGCCGCCTCGTCACCGTGGGCGAGTTCGAGGACATCGTGGTGCGCGCCAAGGCCGACGGCGCGCTGGTGCGCGTCAAGGACATCGCCCGGGTCGAGCTTGGCGCCAAGACCAGCGATTCGATCGGCCGCTACAACGGCAGTCCGGCGGCCGGCATCCAGATCTACCAGCTGCCCGGCGCCAATGCGCTGGCCACGGCGCAGGGCGTGCGCAAGGCCCTGAAGGAACTAGAGCCGCGCTTCCCCGACGACGTTGCCTTCAACGTCATGTACGACACCACGGTGTTCGTCGAGGCCACCATCGAGAGCGTGATCCATACGCTGATCGAGGCCTTCGTGCTGGTGGCCATCGTGGTCTTCATCTTCCTTGGCAACCTGCGCGCCACGCTCATTCCCATCATTGCCGTGCCGGTGGCGCTGATCGGCACTTTCGCCGTCATGCTGGCGCTCGGCTTCTCGGCCAACACCGTCTCGCTCCTTGCCCTCGTGCTGGCCATCGGCATCGTGGTCGACGACGCCATCGTCGTGGTCGAGGCGGTCGAGCACATTCTGGAGCACGAGCCCGAGCTCACGCCCGCCCAGGCGACCGAGAAGGCGATGGAACAGGTTACCGCCCCCATCATCGCCATCACGCTGGTGCTGCTCTCGGTGTTCATTCCGACCGCCTTCATCCCCGGCATTACCGGCCAGCTCTACCAGCAGTTCGCGGTCGCGGTTTCGGTGTCGATGGTGATCTCCGCCCTCAATGCGCTGTCGCTGTCGCCGGCGCTGTGCTCGCTGATCCTGCGCCATCGCGGCAAGCCGCGCGGCGTCATGGCCTGGCTGCAGAACGGCATCGACAAGAGCCGCGACGGCTACGTGCGCCTGGTGACACCGATCGCCCGCCGCACCTTCCTGGCGCTGATCCTGGTCGGCGGCTTCGTGGTCGCTACCGGCGGCATCGGCAGTCTCGTGCCGTCGGGCTTCCTGCCCGACGAGGACCAGGGCGCCTTCATGGCCGAGGTGCAGCTTCCCGACGCGGCCTCGACCAACCGCACGCTGGCTTCGATCAAGGAGGTCGAGCAGACGATCATCGGCAAGCCGTGGATGCGGAGCATCTTCACCGTCAGCGGCTACAGCCTGCTCGACGGGCTCAACCTGCCCAACCGCGGCCTGGTCGTCGTCGAGCTCAAGCCGTTCGCCGAGCGCAAGGACAAGACGCTCACGGTGTTCTATGCGCTCGAGGAGCTGAACAAGGCGTTCACCCAGATCGCCTCGGCCAACGTCTTCGCCTTTAACCTGCCGCCCATCATGGGCCTGGGCAATTCGTCAGGCTTCGAGTTCGTTGTGCAGTCGCTGGCCGGCGCGCCGCCCGCCGATCTCGCCGCCGTCGCCCGCGGCATGATGGTCTCGGCCCAGGAAGTACCGCAGCTCACCAACGTGTTCACGACCTATGCCGCCACGACGCCTCAGATCAACCTCAAGCTCGACCGCGAGCGTGCCCAGGCGCTGGGGGTATCCATCTCCGACATCTTCTCGGCGATGCAGACGACGCTCGGCGGCGCCTATACCAACGATTTCAACCTGTTCGGCCGCGTCTGGCAGGTCAAGGTGCAGGCCGACGCGCCCGACCGCAGCACCGTCAACGATGTCTTCCGTGTGCGCGTGCGCTCGTCCAACGGCGAGCTGTTGCCGCTGCAGGCCGTGGCCAGCGTCGACCTCATCACCGCGCCCTCGTCGGTCGTGCGCTACAACAACCTGCGTTCGGTGGTCGTGAACGGCGCTCCCGCCCCCGGCTACTCGTCGGGCGAGGCGATCGCCGCCATGGAGAAGCTCGCCGGGGCCACCTTGCCGGCCGGCTATGGCTATGAATGGACCGGCACGGCCCTGCAGGAGAAGGCGGCGAGCGGACAGACCGGCTTCATCCTGGTGCTGGCCGTGGTGTTCGCCTACCTCTTCCTGGTCGGCCTGTACGAAAGCACCGCCATCCCGATCGCCGCCCTGCTGTCGGTCGCGGTCGGCCTGTTTGGCGCGGTGACGGCGTTGTTCCTAAGCGGGCTCGACAACAACATCTTCGCCCAGATCGGCATCGTCGTGCTGATCGCGCTGGCCGCCAAGAACGCCATCTTGATCATCGAGTTCGCCATGGAAGAGCGTGCCCACGGACGCGACATCGTGACGGCGGCGACCACGGCGGCGTCCTTGCGCTTCCGAGCCGTGATGATGACCTCGTTCGCCTTCATCCTGGGCCTGGTGCCGCTGGTGATCGCCTCGGGCGCCGGTGCAGCCACCCAGCGCGCCGTCGGCACCGCGGTGTTCGGCGGCATGATTGCGGCGTCCTTCCTCGGCATCTTCGTGATCCCGGGCCTCTACGTCGCCTTCCAGACTTTCCGCGAGAAGATCAAGGGGATCGGCAAGGCCAAACCGGCGGAGCCGGCGGCCCACTAATCAAGCGGCGGCCGTCACTCCCCGTCAGGCGTCTTCTGTCGCGGATGGACGACGTCCTTGAAGTCGTCGAAACCCTTCCACGCCGGCTCCGGCGGCTGGTAGCCGGGCCGCGGCGCATACTTCGAAGGCTCCGACGTGCCCGGCGTCACGATATAGCGCGGGCAGTTGGGGAAGATCGCCCGCACCTTGACCCGAACCAGCAGCTGCGCGCCGGCGAAACGCTGCATCAGCGGATCCTCGGTGCTCACGCTTGCCTCGCCATTCACGCGCAGCCGCCGCGGCTTCTCGCCCATGTCGATGAAGAGCAGGCCGACGCTCGGATTGACGCCAATGTTGCCGAGACTCTTGAACATGCCGTTGCCATCGTAGTCGGGGAACGCCAGTTCTCCCGGTCCGACGATCCTGACGAAGCCCGGCTTGCCGCCCTTGAAGGAGCAGTCCGGCTGGCCGCGATGGTCGGCGGTCGCGAGGAAGAAGAACATTGCCCCCTCGATGAAGGCGCGGTCGGCCTCGGTGAAGGCAAAGCGCGTCAGCTTCTCTTCCAGCCGGTCGGCGATGCGGCGACTGTCGAAGCGGTCTTGCAGACGCCGGTTGCCGTCGTGGAACATCAGGCTTTGGCTCATGGCCGGTCGGTCCCCGCGGCGAGCCGCTCACGCAAGGCCCGGTCATGCAGCGTCGTGTCCTGGCCGGCCGGCGCGATGCGCACGGCATCTTCTAGGCACGCCGTCTGCCGCCACTCCTCGGGCGGCCGGACGCGGCCGTCCGAGCCGATCTGATCGACGCCCCAGTAGAGTTCGAGGTGATGGCCGTCGGGATCGAGGAACTCGACGGCGACCTGACAGCCGGCGCGGCGGCGGCCCTCGAAGGTGAGCTTGGCACCGTGCTGCTTCAGGTGATCGCGGGCGCGGAACACCTCGTCGAGCGTGGCGAGCTCGAAGGCGATATGGTGCAGGCCCTTGTCCGGGGGCGCATCGGCCGGGCGGTCGCCGACCAGCGCCAGGCAATGGTGATCGCCGTTGCAGCGCAGGAACACCATGCCGCCCGGCATCATCGAGCCGGGATAGACCTCGGATATCTTGAAGCCCAGCACCTCGGTGTAGAAGCGCTTGGAACGCTCGATATCGGACACATAGACGACGGCGTGGCCGATCTTGCGGACGGCGAAGGGCGTGGTCATGGCGATCGTCTCTCCCTCACAATTTTCCACTACGGTACCAGCTTAGGGCGTCGGCGAGCCGGTCGTCGCCCCAGAAAAGCTCACCGCGCACGACGAAGGTCGGCGAGCCGAAGATGCCGAGCTTTCGTGCGTCATCGGTCGCGCCCTCGTAGAGCTCGACGACGTCGTCGCCACCCGCCCGTTCGACCGATCGCGCCGTCTCCTGGCCCGCCTCGCCGAGACTGGCCGAGAGGTTGGGCTCCATTCCGGGCTCGTGGCCATCGACGAACCAGCGGCGATAGCTCGCCTTGATATAGGCCTTGCCCCAGCCCTCGGCGAGACCGAGCACCGCCAGGCGATTGGCGAGGTCGAATTCCTTCAACGGATAGGGTGCCGGCACCTTGATGGGCAAGCCATAGCCCGCGGCACGGCGCTCGATGTCGCGCCACATGTAGCTCATCTTCACCGGCTTGCCGGCAAAGGGGCTGTTGTTCTGCTCGCGCATGATCGCCCGCACACTGAACGGCTTCCAGTTGAAGCGCACCCCTTCGGCCGCCGCGACCTCGTCGAGCCGCGACACCGCGAGATAGGTGTAGGTGCTGCCGGTCGAGAACCAGAAGTCGATCATGTCGCCTGCCATGGGCTATCATGGCCCGAACCGAGCGCGAGGGGGAAGCACACATGGCGAGATCGCCCAACAGACTGTCGGCCGGCGCGGCCGTCCTGCGAATGGCCGACAAAAGGCTGAAGGCGCGCGATCTGGTCGAGGCCTGCCTCGACCGCATCGAAAGGCGCGAAGGCCAGGTTCATGCCTGGGAGGCGCTCGATCCCGAGGGCGCCCGCAAGCGAGCCGACATCCTCGACCGCCGCGGCCGGCCGGTCGGGCCGCTGCACGGCATACCGCTGGCAGTAAAGGACATCATCTCGACCAGGATCCTGCCCACGACCTGCGGCTCGCCGATCTATCGCGACCATGTCGTGGGCAAGGACGCCGCTTGCGTCACGCAGCTCGTGAAGGCCGGCGCGCTCGTACTCGGCAAGTCGGTGACCACCGAGTTCGCCGGCGCCCATGCCGGCAAGACGCACAATCCGCACAATCTCCGCCATACGCCGGCCGGCTCATCCTCGGGCTCGGCGGCGGCAGTCGCCGACTTCATGGCGCCGATCGGCTACGGCACCCAGACGGCGGGCTCGGTGATCCGGCCCGGCGCCTTCAACGGCGTGGTGGCCTACAAGGGTACCTACGGCTGGGCCGACATGACCGGCATCAAGCCCTACGCCAAGAGCCTCGACACCTTGGGCTTCTTCGCGCGAGAGGCCAACGACCTGGCCCTCATCCGCGCCGCCTATGGCCATGCGCCGGCCGATCCTGCCAAACGCGTGCCACGCATCGGCTTCGTGCGCACGCCGTGGTGGGACATGGCCGAGCGGCACAATCAGAAGAACCTGCTGGAAGCGGTCCGCACCTTGCGCGCCGCCGGCGCCCGGGTGCGCGAGTGGCAGGCGCCCGACACATGGGCCGGGCTGGTGCAGGCGCAACACCGCATCATGACCAAGGAGGCCACGCAATCCTACGCCCCGGAACGCGCCCGCTACTCGCATCTGTTCTCGCCCGTCATGCATGTCGTCATGGCCGACGGCGACGCCGTCAATCGCCGACAATACGCCAACGCCAAGAAGAGGAAGCGCATCGCGCTCGGCCAGTTGAGCGAGGCCTGGGAGAAGTTCGACATCCTGCTGGCGCCGTCGGCCAAGGGCGAAGCCCCGTCGGGTCTCGGCAGCACCGGCGATGCCCTGTTCAATCGCTTCTGGACGCTTTTGGGCACGCCCTGCATCGCGCTGCCCTTCGGCAGCGGGCCGTTCGGTCTGCCGCTGTCGGTGCAGCTCATCGGACGGCACGGCAGCGACGACCAGCTCATCGCCTGGGCCCGCTGGGTGGAGGCGCGGCTGTCGTGAAGCTTGGTCTGATCGGCTACGGCGCCATCGGCAAGCATGTCGAGGCGGCGGGACTGGAGAACATCGAACTGGTGGCCGTGCTGGTGAAACGGCCGCGCAATGAAGGCCTGGTGACGCATGAGCCCGAGCGCTTCTTCGCCCACAAGTTCGACGCGATCGCGGAGTGTGCCGGCCATGACGCCGTGCGCGCTCACGGCCAGCGTGTGCTCGAAGGCGGCGCCGACCTGTTGGTGACCTCGGTCGGCGCCTTCACCGACACGGCGCTGTTCGAGCGCATGCTCGCCGCCGCCAAGGCCAGCGGCCGCCGCCTGATCCTGCCGTCGGCCGGCATCGGCGCGCTCGACATCCTGAGTAGCGCGGCGGTCGGCGGGCTCGACAGCGTCACCGTGACGGTGCGCAAGGACCCCTCGGCCTGGAAGGGCACGGTGGCAGAGACCCTGGTCGATCTCGATGCCCTGAAGGAACCCAAGGTCGTGTTCGACGGCCCGGTGCGCGAGGGCGCGCGGCTCTATCCGCAGAACGTCAATATTTCGGCGGCCGCCGCCATCGCCGGGATCGGTCTCGACAAAACCCGCGTGGTGATCGTGGCCGATCCCACCATCACTACCCACATCGTCGAGCTCGAGGCCAACGGCGCGTTCGGGAGCTTCACCTTCCGCGAAGACGTCGCGGTGAGCGAGGAGAACCGCAAGACCGGCAAGCTGGTTGCCATGGCGATGGTGAAGTCGGTACGTCAGCTGGCATCGACCCTCGTGGTCGCGGCCTAGGAGAGGACCATGCAGGAATTCGACTACATCATCGTCGGCGCCGGCGCAGCGGGCTGCGTGCTCGCCAATCGCCTGAGCGAGGGCGGCAAGAACTCGGTCGCGGTGATCGAGGCCGGCGGCAAGGACAACCACATCTGGATCAAGGTCCCGGCCGGCTTCAACAAGACCGTCTACGACGACAAGCTGAACTGGGGCTACGAGACGGCGCCCGGCCCCTTCATCGACGGCCGCCGCATCAAATACCCGCGCGGCAAGGTCCTGGGCGGCTCGGGATCGATCAACGGCCATCTCTACGTGCGCGGCCAGGCTGCCGACTACGACACCTGGGCACAGCTCGGCTGCCGCGGCTGGTCGTGGAGCGACGTGCTGCCCTACTTCAAGCGCGCCGAGACGCGCAGCGGCGGCAGCGACGAGGTGCGTGGCCGCGTAGGCCCCCTGCACATCCAGGACCAGGCCGACCCGCACAAGCTCAGCCACGCCTTCATGGCGGCCAACGAGGCGCAAGGGCTGAAACGCACCGCCGACTACAACGGCGGCGACCAGGAAGGAACGCTGCTTTACCAGCAGATGATGCGCAGCGGCCGACGCTGGAGCCCGGTCGACGCCTACCTCAAGCCGGCGATGAAGCGCGGCAACGTCCATGTCATCACCCGTGCCCTGGTCGAGCGCGTCGATCTGTCAGGCAAGCGCGCCGTCGGCGTCACCTACCAGCAGGGCGGGCAGTCGCATCGGATCAAGGCGCGGCGCGACGTCATCCTGAGCGGCGGCGCCATCAACACCCCGCAACTGCTGCAGATCTCCGGCATCGGCAATCCGGACGACCTTGCCGCCGTCGGCGTCGAGGTCAAGCACGCCCTGCCCGGCGTCGGCCGCAACTTCCGCGACCACTACGCCGTGCGCTTCTCCGCCCTGGTCAAGGGCGCCGGCACGCTGAATGAACTGAGTCGCGGCCTGCGCCTTGTCGGCGAAGTGCTGCGCTACGCCGTCAACCGAAAGGGCCTGCTGGCCACGGCGCCAAGCCACGCCGGCGGCTACTTCAAGACGCGGCCGGGGTTGGAGACGCCCGACATGCAACTCTATTTTGCGCCGGCGTCCTACGGCGCCGGACGCTACGGCACGACGGACCTCGACACGGTGCCCGGCATGACGCTCGGTGCCTCGCAACTGCGGCCCGAGAGCACCGGTCACGTGAAGGCGACTGCCGCCGATCCCACGGCCAAGCCCGAGATCCAGCCGAATTACCTGGCCGACCAACATGACCGCGACGCGCTGCTCGCGGCCATGAAGTACCTGCGAAGGCTCCTGGGAACCAAGCCGCTGGCCGATCATGTGATCCAGGAGAATTTCCCCGGGCCGGGGGTGCAGACCGACGAGCAGCTGATGGCCCACGCCCGCGCAACCGGGTCGACGACCTATCATCCCGTGGGCAGCTGCAAGCTCGGCACCGATCCGATGGCGGTGGTCGATCCGCAGACCATGCGGGTGATCGGGCTGGACGGCCTGCGCGTCGCTGACGCCTCGTGCATGCCCAGAATGGTCTCGGGCAACACCTACGCCGCGACCAACATGATCGCGGAGAAGGCGAGCGACCTCATTCCTCAGACGTAACCGGGGCCTTCGATCACGGGGTGCGCGGCGAGGAATTTTTCGTCGATCTCGACGCCAATGCCGGGCTTGTCGAGCGGGCGCACGTTTCCATCCTTGCCGATCTTCCACGGCTCGCTGCCGAGCTCGTCGCGGAACTTGTTGGCCACCGACAGGTCGGCCTCGAAGTAGCCGCCGTTGTCGATCGAGGCGAGGAAGTGGATCGACACGGCCTGGTTCAGCCCGGTCATCGAGGAGTGCGGATGGATCGGCAGCTTCCACATCGAGGCGGCGGCGGCGATCCTCTGCACCTCAGTGATGCCGCCACTCTTGGAGAGGTCGGGCTGCAGGATGGTGATGTTGCCGTCCTCGATCACGCGGTGGAACTCGAAGCGCGTGTAGTGGTTCTCGCCGGCGGCGAGCGGCGTGCGGCCCCAGCCCTTGGCCATCTTGTAGGAACGATGGTCGTGCGCCGGAAACGGCTCCTCCAGCCAGCCGATCCTGAGCTCGTCCATCGCCGGCATGACGCGATGCACGTCGGTGACGGTGTAGCCGGTATTGGCGTCGGTCAGGATCACCATGTCGTCGCCGAAGCGACGGCGGATCGCCGTCATGCGTTGGATGTCGGCCTGGACGGTGTCGCCGACGCGGAGCTTCAGGGCCTTGTAGCCTGCCTCGACCATCGGCACGGCCTCGGCGACCAGCGAGTCGGGAGCCTGGTAGCCCAGCGAAATACCCCCGGCGTATGCCGGCACCGGCTTGTTGGTGCCGCCCAGCAGCTTGTAGAGCGGCCAGCCCACTGCCTTGCCCTTGATGTCCCACAGCGCCTGGTCGATGCCGCTCATCGCCATGGCCGTGCCCGCGCCCATGCCGTGGCTGCCGAGCTGGAACTTGTAGATCTTGGCCCAGATGCCGACCGTGTCGGTAGCGTCCATGCCAACCACGAAGCCCTTGAGCGTCGTGTTGATCAGGTGGCCGATGCTGCCTGGCGCGCGGGCGTGATGGCTCTCTCCCCAGCCCGTGATGCCGTCCTCGGTCGTCACCTTGACCATGACGCAGTCGCGCTTGGTCGCCGTGCCGATGCCGAGCGTCACCTGCCGTTCCTTGGGCAGCGGATAGCTGGTGGGATAGGCCTTCACATCGACGATCTTCATCTTACGCGACCTTGTATTTGGCCAGCACGGCACGATCGATCTCTATGCCGAGACCCGGGTCGGTCGGCACCTTGACGATGCCCTTGTTCTGCTCGATCGGCTCCTTGGCGAGCGTGTCGCGCAGGGGATTGGGCGTCTGCTCGAATTCCAGCATGGGCGACATTGGGCGCAGCGCCGGCGGCTGGTCGGGCAAGGCGGCGAGGAACTGAACCGTTGCGGCGAGGCCGACGACGGAACCCCAGGCATGCGGCACGCATTCGACGCCGAACGCCGAGGCGAGCGTGGCGATCTTGCGGCACTCGGAGAAGCCGCCGGCGGCGCAGAGGTCGGGCTGGACGATGTCCATCGCCTTGGCCGCGATGATGTCGCGAAAACCCCAGCGCGTGAAATCGTTCTCGCCGCCCGCCACTGCCATATCGAGGGCGCGCGTCACCTCGACGTAGCCATCGTGATCCTCCGGGCTGATCGGCTCCTCGAACCACAGGATGTCGTGCTCCTCCAGCATGCGGCCGAGCTTGATGGCGTTGGGCACGGAGAAGCAGTGGTTGGCGTCGACGGCGAGCTTGACCTCCGGCCCGATCGCCTGGCGCACCGCAGCGACCCGCCGGGTGTCGAGCTTGAGGTCGCCCAAGCCGATCTTCATCTTGATGGCGCGAAAGCCGTCGGCCTTGAATTCCAGCGCCTCCTCGACGGCCTCCTCGACCAGCCGGTTCATGTCGATGAAATAAAGCCCGGTTGCGTAAGGCACGACCTCGCTGCGGTAGGCGCCGCCCAGCAGCTTGTGCACGGGTTTGTTCACCGCGCGGCCCATGATGTCCCACAGCGCGATGTCGATGCCGGAGATCGCCGAGATCGCCATGCCGGTCGTGCCGTAATCCTTGATCCTGTTGTAGAGGTCCTCCCAGATCGCCTCGACGTCGAACGGATCGCGGCCGACCACGCGCGCCTTGAATTGGGTCTCGACGAAAGCCTTGGCGACGGCGGCCGGCCCATAGCACTCGCCCCAGCCGGTGATGCCCTGGTCGGTCGAGATCTCGACCAGGCACGAGGAGCGCGTGCCGTACAGCCAGCCGCGCGCCGAGGTGAAGGGCTTGTCGACCTTGCATTGCAGGATGTGGCAGGCGACGTCGGTGATTTTCATGACCCAACCTTATCACGCGATCCAATCCAGCGACTGGCCATGCGGGCCGGTCCAGGCTTTCGGCACGCCATCGACCGACAGGAGGAATTTGCCGCGCGGGCGGGCGGCCGGCACCCTCGCTGCGATATCTGGAAAGACAGCGGGCACCTCGTTGCTGATCCAGATTGCCCGCGAACGACGCACGGCATCGACGAAGCGTGATCGCGCCTCGGCCTCCGCGACGTAGGCCAGCACGGCAGTATGGAAAACGACCAGCGTTGCATCGCTCGGTGCCGACGCCGCAAGCGAGGCAAAATCCGTCAGCAAATCGCCGCACACGACCCGCGGCGGATCTCGGCGCGCGACATCGATCGCCCGTCGCAGGTTGGCGAGACGCTGCTCCTGCTCAGGCCACACTAGCGCCTCCAGCCAAGCGACGTCTTCGGCCGAACTTACGTCGAGCGGGTTGAGATCGAGGCCCGCCCGCCAAGCGATCTGCGGCGCTCGGGCGGGTAGCGGCACCGTACCGCCCGCGACGCAGAAAAAAACCGGCGCCTGCGGCGAAGGCGGCGCGATCCTCGCCACGGCGTAATCGTATCCGTAGCGATCCGGCAGCAGGCAAAGGCCAGCCGACGCTCCCACCTCCAGCAAGGCCAGAGGCTGGGACAGCGCGGCGAGAATGGGCAGCAGGACAGCGCAACGTGCCGGCTCGTTGGTCTGGGTCGTGCGTGTCAGCATGATGCCGCGCAAGGCATCGGGGCGCGTGCCGACGATGGCCGACAGGGCATCGATGTCCACCGCTGTCCCCTGGAGAAGCCGTGCGGCCGCAAACAGGAGATTGGGCTGACGGCGGAGTGACGGCAGCGCCGCGAGAAAGGCCAGGATCTCGCGCCGAGCGGCCACGCCAAGTGCCAGCCGCTCGTAGCTTTCCGACACGCCCCGGGCCTCCTCGTTCGCAAAGCGCAGATAGCGCGCGGCGATGGCCTCGACTTCGGAGCCGCGATCAGGCATTCACGGTCGGGACGACGGCGATCAGCAGGTTGCCGAGCTTGTCCTGTGTGACGCGATCGCCCGGCTCGACCACCGTCGTGCAATCGAGCTGCTCGAGGATCGCCGGGCCTTCGAAGCTCGCATCGAGCGGCAGCCGGTCACGGGCGTAGATCGGCGTCTGCCGCCAGCCATCGGTGAACCACACGCGGCGCTCGCCGGTCTGGGCGGCCTTCAAGGTCGGCGCGCGCTCGGTGGCGGCAAGCGCTGCCAGCGAGACTTCCGGCCGCACGCCGATCACGGCGGTGTGGAGATTGACCAGCACCGGCGGGATTTCGGCCAGCTCGATGCCGAAGCGGCGGTCGTAGGCCACGGCAAAGGCTTTGCGCAGGCCCTCGACGCCGATATCCGGCCGTTCGACGCCGAACGAGAGGATGTGGCTCTGGCCCTGGAACTGCATGTCGGCGGTATAGACGCGGCGCAGCTCGCGCACCGGCACGCCTTCGCGCTTGATCGTGGCCTCGCCCTCGGCCGACTGCTCGGCGTAGATACGCGAGATCGTGGCGTCGTCGAGCGCCGACACGGGCTTGTTCACCGTGCGCACATAGTCGTGGCGCAGGTCGGCCACGACGCAGCCCAAGGCGTTGGTGATGCCAGGCCGCGCCGGCACAAGCACGTTGGGGATCGCGAGCTCACGGGCCAGCGCCGTGGCATGCACGGGGCCCGCGCCGCCAAAGGCAAACAGCGCGAAGTCGCGCGGATCGTGGCCGCGCGACAGCGACACCAGCCGCATGGCGCCCGCCATGCGGTCGTTGGCGATGCGCAGGATGGCGGCGGCCGCGGCATTGGCGTCGAGGCCGAGCGGCTTGCCGACCTTGGCCTCGATCAGGGCGCGTACATGGTCGAGCGTCACCGGACGGTCGACGCCCAGCAGCCGCTCGGGATTGAGCCGGCCCAGGATCAGGTTGGCGTCGGTGATGGTGGGCTCGGTGCCGCCGCGGCCGTAGCAGATCGGGCCCGGCCGGGCGCCGGCGCTCTCGGGACCGACCCGCAGCATGCCCGCCTGGTCGACCGAGGCGATCGAGCCGCCACCGGCGCCGATCGTGTGGACATCGACCATCGGCACATGGATCGGCATGGCGTATTCCAGCTCGAGCTCGCCCGAGACCTGCGGCACGGCGTTCTCGATCAGCCCGACATCGGTCGAGGTGCCGCCCATGTCGTAGGTGATGAGGTTGGGATGGCCCGAGGCGCGGCCGGTATAGGCCGCCGCCATCACGCCCGACGCCGGACCCGACATCACCGTGTTGACGGCGGCCTCGGCGATCAGCTGAGACGAAATGGTGCCGCCGTTGCCCTGCATCACCAGGATGTCGCGATGAAATCCCTTGGCCGAAAGTTCGGTGCGCAGCCGCGCCAGATAGCGGGCCAGCACGGGCTGCACCGAGGCATTCACCGCCGCTGTGACGCCGCGCTCGAACTCGCGATATTCCGACAGGATGGCATGGCCCGCCGTGACGTAGGGATTGGGCCACAGCGCGCGCACGATCTCGGCGGCGCGCTTCTCGTGCGACGAATTGATGTAGCTGTGCAGGAAATGGATCACGAGGGCTTCGCACCCCGCCGCCAGCAGCTTCTTCGCCGCCTCGGCCACCGCAGCCTCGTCGAGCGGTGTCAGCACCTTGCCGTCGGCATCCATGCGCTCGGCCACTTCGAGGCGATACTCGCGCTCGATCAGGGGATGGAAGGTGCCGCGCAGGCCGTAGGACTGCGGCCGCGTGCGCCGGCCGAGCTCCAGCACGTCGCGAAAGCCCTTGGTGGTGATCAGGCCGACCTTGGCGATCTTGCGTTCCAAGAGCGCGTTGGTCGTGGTCGTCGTGCCATGGACCACGGCAGCCAAGGTGGCGGGATCGACGCCGGCGCCACTGATGGCCGCCATGAAGCCGATCGCCTGGTTGTCGATGGTGGTCGGCACCTTGGCGAGCTTCACTGCGCCGGACACCGAATCGATGGCCAGAAGATCGGTGAAGGTGCCACCGACATCGATGCCGACCGTGAAGGAACTTTGCGCTGGGGACATGATCAAACCGAAAGATACTGTTCGCGGAGGGAGGCGTCGGCGGCAAGCTCGGCCATCGACCCGCCGAAGCGGATCTGGCCTTTCTCGATAATATAGGCGCGGTCGGCGACAGCCCGGGAGAATTGCAGGTTCTGTTCGCTCAGCAGCACCGAGAGACCCTCGCCCTTCAGGGCCCGGATCGACTGCACCATCTGCTCGACGATGATGGGCGCCAGCCCCTCGGACGGCTCGTCGAGCAGCACGCAGCGCGGATTGCCCATCAGCGTGCGGGCGATCGTCAGCATCTGCTGCTCGCCGCCCGACATGCGCCCGCCCGGCCGCTCGCGCATGCGGGCAAGGTTGGGGAAGAGCGAAAACAGCCTGGTCTCGGTCCAGGCGGGCAGGCCGTCACGCGCCGCCTGGCGGCCGACCTCGAGATTCTCCATCACCGTGAGCTCGGTGAAGATGCGCCGATCCTCCGGAACATAGCCCAGCCCCAGGCGCGCGATGCGATAGGCCGCCAGCCGTTCGATACGCCGACCCTCGAAGCTCACCTCGCCGCCGGCCGGCGGCACCAGCCCCATGATCGCCTTCATGGTCGTCGACTTGCCGGCGCCGTTGCGGCCAAGCAGGGCCACGACCTCGCCGGCCTTCGCCTCAAGCGACACGCCATGCAGGATATGGGCGCGGCCGTAGTAGGCATGCAGGTCCTTCACCGAAAGCATCAATACACCACTGCCTCATCCTGAGGAGCGCGCGCAGCGCGCGTCTCGAAGGATGGGCAACAAACACAGTGCTCGGTCCACCCTTCGAGACGCGGTCCTGCGGACCGCTCCTCAGGGTGAGGTGATGTCGTCCTAGCGTCTCTCACGGCGCGCCTCCGAGATAGACGTCGCGCACATTGGCGTTGGCCCTCACCTCTTCGGGCGTGCCACCGGCGATCAGACGGCCGCGATCGAGCACGATGATGCGGTCGGCCTGGCTGAACACGACGTCCATGTCGTGCTCGGTGAACAGCACCGCGATCCTGGCGGTGCGTGCCAGCCTTGCCGTCAGTTCCATCAGTGCCACCCGCTCCCGGGGCGCCATGCCGGCGGTCGGCTCGTCCATCAGCAAGAGCCGCGGCGCGTTGGCCAGCGCCATGGCGAGTTCGACGCGCTTGAGATCGCCATAGGCCAGCACGCCACAGACCCTGTCGGCCTGGTCGCGCATGCCGACCTGATCGAGCAGGGTATCGGCCTCGTGGCTCAGGGCATCGCCGAACCGCGATAGCAGCGAGCGCAATTTGCCGGCGTGGGAATAGAGCGCCATCTGCACGTTCTCGCGCACCGACAGCGAGGCGAAGGTGGCGGTGATCTGGAAGGTGCGGCCGACGCCCAGCTTCCAGATGGCGCGCGGGCTCATGCCCATGATGTCGCGACCGTCCAACCGCGCGAGGCCGCTGTCGGGAGCAAGCTGGCCGTTCAGCATGTTGAAGCAGGTGCTCTTGCCCGCGCCGTTGGGGCCGATCAGGGCCAGCAGTTCGCCGGCATCGACGGCGAAGGAGACGTCGACCACGGCCTGGACGCCACCGAATGCCTTGTGCAGGCCTTCGACTTGCAGCACGGCGCTCATACGCTCATTGCTCATGGGCGCGCCTCGCGCCAGCGGCCGGCCACGGCCTTGAGGCCGCCGACCAGTCCCTGGGGGAACAGCAGAACGATCAGCAGGATCACCAGTCCCATCCCGGCGCGCCAGAATTCGGTGCGGCGGGCGAGCTCGTCGCGCAGCCAGGTGAAGATCGCCGCGCCGACCACCGGTCCGGTCAGGGTCTCGACACCGCCCAGCAGCACCATCACCAGCCCGTCGGTCGACTGGCCGATACCGATCGACGACGGCGAGATGCTGCCCTTGGAAAATGCGAAGACGGCGCCAGCGAGGCCCGCCAGCGTGCCGGCCAGCACGAAGGCCGCCCACTGGAAGGAGCGCACGTCGATGCCGATCGCCTCGGCGCGCAGGGCTGAATCGCGGCCGGCGCGCAGCACATAGCCGAAAGGCGAGAACAGCACGCGCCAGAGAAAGGCGATGCCGACGCCGCACAGCGCCAGCGTCGCATAATAGTAGACGCTCTTGTCGCCCAGCCAGGCCGACGGCCAGATGCCGACGATGCCGTTGCTGCCGCCGGTGAGCTGGTCCCACTGGAAGACGATCGACCAGCTGATCTGGGCAAAAGCCAGGGTCAGCATGGCGAGATAGACGCCCGACAAGCGCACGCAGAACCAGCCATAGACCACGGCGAACAGCCCGGCGCAGAACGGCGCCAGCAGGAGGGCCGCCTCCATCGGCAGTCCGGCGCGCTTGAAGAGCAGCGCCGCTGCATAGGCGCCGAGGCCGAAGTAGGCGGCGTGGCCGAACGACACCATGCCGGCCGGCCCCATGATGAAATGCAGGCTGACGGCAAACAGCGCGAAGCAGGCGATATCGGTCAGCAGCACCGACACGTAGCGGTCGGCGAGCAGCGGCACGATGAGGAACAGCACGATCCAGCAGGCAGCGACCTGCCAGCGCGGCGACCTGAGCGGCGGCGCAATCTCGCCAGCCGTGCGCTGCAGCGCCGGCGGCTTGCCGAGCAGGCCATACGGCCGCACGACGAGCACCACGCCCATGATCACGAACTCGACGACGAGCGTCAGCTTGGAGAACACGATCTCGGTGTCGAAGAGATGCACCGTGCCGATGCCGATGCAAAAGGCCTTGGCGACGCCGATCAGAATGGCCGCGAGGAAAGCCCCGCCCAGGCTGCCGAGGCCACCGACCACGGTGACCACGAAGGCGTCGGCGATGACCGAAAGATCCATGTCGAGATTGGCGGGCTCGCGCGGGATCTGCAGCGCGCCGCCGAGGCCAGCCAGCACGGCGCCGACGAAAAACACCGACGTGAACAGCTTGGCTTGGTCGACGCCCAGCGCCGCCACCATCTCGCGATCCTGCGTCGCGGCGCGGACCAGGGCTCCCCAGCGCGTGCGCCTCAGCAGCACCGTCATGCCGCCCAGCACGACCGGGCCGATGGCGATCAGCAGGAGATCGTAGGCGGGGATGCGCTTGCCCAGGATCTCGACGCTACCGAAGCCGGGCGCGCGCGGACCGACCAGATCCTCCGGGCCCCAGGCGAAGAGCGCGGCGTCCTTGATCACCAGCACGACCGCGAAGGTGGCGAGCAACTGGAAGAGTTCCGGCGCGCGGTAGATGCGCCGCAGGACCAGCACCTCGATGGCGACGCCTGCGAGCCCCACCGCCAGCGCCGCCACGATCACCGCGCTCCAGAAGCCGAGCGGCGAGCGGCCCAGTGCCTCGATCAGGCTGTAGGCGCCGTACAGCCCCAGCATATAGAGCGAGCCATGGGCGAAATTGACGATCCGCGTGACGCCAAAGATCAGCGACAGGCCGGCCGACACCAGAAACAACGACGATGCTGCGGCCAGCCCGTTGAGGAGCTGGATGAGGATGGAGGCGAAGGTCACGACTTTATTGTGACAACAAAGCTGTCATCCCGAGCACAGCGAGGGATCTTTCCGGTGACTTCAAAGATCCCTCACTTCGTTCGGGATGACAGCGGCTCTGTCGCCGTCAGTTCGCCGGCCTCATTTTCCTGACTTCCTCATCCGACGGCAGCGCATCCTTGCCGTCGACGAAGCGCCAGTCCTTCATGTAGCCCTTGCCGTCCTTGACCGCGATGCGGCCGACGTAGGCTCCCATGGTCGACTGGTGATCGAGCGCACGGTAGGTGACGTTGCCAAAAGGCGTCATGTGCTGCAGCCCGCTCATGGCGGCGATCAGCTTGTCCTGATCGAGCGAGCCCGCCTTCTTGATCGCCGCCACCGCCGACATCACGGTCGAGTAGCCGACGACCGAGCCCAGCCGCGGATAGTCCTTGTACTTGGCCTGGTAGGCGGCGAGGAACTTGGCGTGCTCGGGAGTCTTGATCTCGCTCCACGGATAGCCGGTGACGTACCAGCCCTCGGGCGCCTCCTCCTTCAGCGGATCGAGATATTCCGGCTCGCCGGCCAGCAGATTGAAGACCTCGACACCCTTGAAGGTGCCGCGCTGCTGGCCCTCGCGCACGAACTTGGCGAGATCGGCGCCGAACAGCGAGGAGAAGATCGCCTCGGGCTTGGCGTCGGCCAGCGCCTGGGCCACAGCACCGGCATCGATCTTGCCGAGCGGCGGCGCCTGTTCGGTGACGAACTCGACGCCGGGCTGCTTGGCCGACAAGAGCTTCTTGAAGGCCGCGGTCGCCGACTGGCCGTATTCATAGTTGGGATAAACGATCGCCCAGCGCTTCTTGTTGAGCTTGGCGGCGTCGGGAATGAGCATCGCTGTCTGCATGTAGGTCGAGGTGCGCAGCCGGAAGGTGTAGGCGTTGCCGGCGTCCCACACGATCTTGTCGGTCAGCGGCTCGGCGGCGATGAACAGCGTCTTGCGCTGCTTGGCGAAGTCGGCGACCGCGAGGCCGACGTTGGACGGGAAGGTGCCGATCAGGAACGCCACCTTCTCGCGGCTCAGCAGCTCCTCGGCCACGCGCACAGCGTCGCCCGGATTGCCGTTGTCATCGCGGCTCACAATCTCGATCTTGCGGCCGAGCACGCCGCCCGCCGCATTGACTTCCTCGACCGCCATCTCCCAGCCCTTCTTGTAGGGTTCGAGGAAGGCCGGGAAGACCTTGTAGCTGTTGAGTTCGCCGATCTTGATCGGCTCCTGGGCGCCGGCCGGGCCGCCGAGCGACAGCGCCACGAAGGCCGCAGCGCCGGCGAGCAGATGATTGCGACTGAGCATGAAATCCCCCTCTGCAAAACGATGAATTCTCCCTGAACCGAACCTAGCACCCTCTCACGACGCAAAAGAAGAGCGCGCTTGAATGCCCCAATGACCGTCCTGATGGGTCACGATGTAGATCGTCTCGAAGCGACCGATCAGCGAACCATCCTTGCGCCATCGGCTGAACTTCACCTTGAGATGCACCTTGCTCTCGCCGACATGGATAGGGGTCCGCTCGTCCCAGACGCTGTGATGCCAGCCGTCGCCGGCGCGAGCGCGGAAATCCTCAAGCTTGTAGTCGCCGTGGTTCGGCCAAACGACGACCTTGCCACCGGCGAGGCGAACATGGGGAAAATTGCAGGCGGCATTGACGCCCGGCTCGTCGCCCCGATTGAGGGCTGCCATGTAGTCGTCGAGTGCAGCCATGGCCGCCTTGAAGGGATCGCTCATCCTGCCTCCTTCCGGGCAAGCGCCGTGCTGCCCGCATCGATGCGCCACTGGCCCTGGAGCGACAGTGCCGCACCGTCGATCAGGCCGCAGAGGCGCAGCCGGCGCGCTTCGGCGGCACCTTGGTCGAGCGCTACAGCGACCACGTGATGGGGCAGCGGGCCGACGGAAACGGTAACGGGCAAATCCAATAGATCGCTATCGGGATCGATCTCGCGCGCCGGGCGCCGTCGAATGGAGGGGTGATCGGCATTGACCGCATTGGCGATCAGGGTCGCGGCGGCGTCGGCGTCAGCAGCCGTTGCCGCCAGGATCGTGGCGCTGTCGGCGATGCCCAGCGAAAACGAGCGGCCGCCGCAGCCCGAGGTGGCGATGCCGCGCACCGGCCGGTCATGGCGCAGCGTGGCAAAACCCGAAAGCTGCGGCGCCAGGAGATCGGCGACGATGCCGGCACGCAGTTCGTGGCCGGGCGCCAGGTGGAGCGCGATGTCTCCACCGTTGTTCACATAGGCCTTGTCGAGCGTGCGGCCGCCGATCGTCGCCGCCAGCATTTCGTCAGCCACGGCGCCCGCGACGGCCGCCATGGGGGTGATGTAGACGGCGCGATGCGGCCAAACCGCGCCTACCATGCGCCGCGCGACGGGACCCTGCAGCAGCGGATGGATCTCGCCGACCGGTCGGCGCAGCGCCGGCAACTCGCCCACGAGGGTCGGCAGGATGTCGCCAAAGCCCTCGGATGCCTGCCGGTAGGCGTGCGCCACTTCGGCAGCGGCGCCGAAGGCTTCGATCAAGAGATCGATCGGGCCGTGCTGCAGATGCAGCCGGCCGTCAGGCAGTCGCGCGATCTGCGGGCCGGTCATCGCTCGTCCTCGTCGACCCTGACCTTGCCGCCCTGGGCCAGCAGATCTTCGAGGCTCACGGCACGCGAGGCGTAGCCCCCGAGAGCTGCGTAATCGTCGGCGCGCAGGGTGAATTCGATGGGTGCCACCAGCGCCGGCGTCGGCACATAGCCGAAGGATTTTTCCGGCATCCCGGCAACGTCGACCATGAGCGTGATGCCGCCGCCCGGCCAGACATAGGCCGGCTGGCCGCCCAGGGTCACCTTGGTCAGGGTCTCGCGCACCGAGCGTGTCAGCCGCACGGGGTTCTCGGTCACGCCAGCGCGCAGCGAACCGCCGGCGCCAGCCATGAACAGCACGGTGCAGAGCGCCGGCTCGCAATTCTCGGCGATGCGTTCGACGACAAGGCGCACCGGCGCCGGCATCGCGGCGGGCTGCGGCTTCAGCTCATTGTCGAGTTCGAACCAGGCCGAATGCTCGCCGGTGGTCGAGACCATCAGCAGGCGCAGGCCGGGCCACGCCGTCTTGGGATCTATCCTCTCGATGATCTCCAGCGGATCTTTGACATCGGTGCCGCCCCAGCCCAGCCCCGGCTCGGCCACCTGGAAATAGCGGCCGGGCGTCGATCTGCGGCCGCGGACCCGGATGCCGGCGGGCTTCATGTCGAGAAAGACGCCGCCCTGGTGCTCGCTCAGGACGCCGGTGATGTGGTCGTCGACCACGATCACCTCGTCGACGTGATCCTTCCATTGCGGCGCGAACATGCCGATGGCGGCCGAGCCGCAACCCACCCGCATGCGCTCCTCGAGCGTGCCATTGACGATCGGCGGCATGTTGGCCTGCACCACCACCGTCGAGCCGCCGTCGACGGTGAGTTCCACCGCCTCGCGATTGCACAGCGCCAGCAGCGCCTCGCAGGTCACGACGCCTTCCTTCTTGCTGCCGCCCGTCAGGTGATGAACGCCGCCCAGCGACAGCATCTGCGAGCCGTATTCCGCAGTGGTGACGTGGCCCACCGCCTCGTCCTTGAATCGGACCGCCGCCTGCTCTGGCCCGAGATAGCGGTCGGTGTCGATCTTCACCTTGACGCCGCAATAGCTGAAGATGCCCTCGGTCACGACCGTGACCATGTCGACGCCGGCATGCCTGGAAGACACGATGAAGGGCGCCGGCTTGTAGTCGGGATAGGTCGTGGTGGCGCCGATGCCGGTGACGAACGCGCCCTCGCCCTTGCCCAGTTCGCCCGCCCACGCCGCACTTCCTTCGACGAAGGCCACGCGCGCGAGATCAGGCTTGGCCAGCAGCACCAGAGGATCGACCCGGACGAGCTTGCCGTCCTCGTTGGCGTAGCGGTCGCAGGCGCCGGCGCGGCCCGGCCGGATGCGGCACAGCACGGGGCAGGCGTCGCAGCGCACGATTCCGGCGCTGCGTTCGGCCTGCGAGAGCGCGAGGTCGTCGCTCATTGCCCATTTCCCTTCAGCGCAACGATGGCCTCGCGCAGGCGGTGCGGCAACAGCGGAACGCGCGTGGCGCGCACGCCGGTCGCGTGATGCACGGCACCCAGGATGGCCGGCGCGGTCGGCACCAGGCCAGGCTCGCCGACACCCTTGGCGCCGGACGGCCCCAACGGCTCGCGATCCTCGATCAGCAAGCACTCGATCTGAGGCACGTCGCCGATCGTGGGGATCAGGTAGTCGTGCAGGTTCTCGGTGCGGCCGGGCAGATATTCTTCCATCAGGGCGAGGCCCAAGCCCTGCGCGATGCCGCCTTCGATCTGGCCCTCGACCAGGGTCGGGTTGATCGCCTTGCCGACGTCGTGCGCCGCCACCATGCGCAGCACCTTGACCGTGCCGAGTTCGGTGTCGACCTCGACTTCGGCGATCTGGGCGGCGAAGGCATAGGTGGCGTAAGGCACGCCCTGCCCGTTGGCATCGAGCGGCGTGGTAGGTGGATCGAACGTGCCCTCGCCGATCAGAGGAGCGACCGTGGCGAGTGCCAGGCGGCGAACCGTGCCGCCATCGCGCACGCCGAGCGTCGCACCGTCGAGCGACAGGGTGGCGCCCTCTCCGGCATTGGCCAACCGCAGGATCTGCTGGCGGAGATCGCGGCCGGCGAGTTCCGCCGCCTTGCCCGACACGAAGGTCTGGCGCGACGCCGACGTCTTGCCGGCGTCGGTGGTAAGATCGGTGTCGCCTGCGACCAGCGCGAACTGCGAGGCCGGCAGGCCCAGCGCATCGGCTACGATCTGGACCATGATGGTGTTGCTGCCCTGGCCGATATCGACGGCGCCGCTGTAGAGGGTGAGCGAGCCGGCCGGCGACAGCCCGACCCGCATGTGGGACGGATTGGACATCGACGTGTTGCCGATGCCGTACCACATGCAGCCGATGCCGACGCCGCGACGTCGCGGGCCGCCCTTGCTGTTGGCCGCCGCGGCGTCTTCCTGCGCCTTCCGCCAGTGCGGCCGCAACGCTTCGAGACATTGGGCGAGGCCTGCCGAATGGACCAGCGTCTGGCCGCTCGCGGTGGTGTCGCCGGCGCGCAAGGCGTTGCGATGGCGGAACTCCAGGCGATCGATGCCGAGCTGGTCGGCCAGCGCATCCATCATCGCCTCATGGGCGATGGCGGCCTGCGGCACGCCAAAGCCACGGAAGGCGCCAGCGGGCGGGCCGTTGGTGAAGAACGCCTCGCCCCAGCTCCGCACATTGGCCACGGCGTAGGGGCCCATGGCATGCACCGGCACGCGATTGGCGACGGTCGGCCCCCATGAGGCATAGGCGCCGGTATCGAAGGTGGCTGTGACGTCGCAGGCCAGGAGCTTGCCGGCGGCATCGCAGCCGAATTTGGCGGCGATCCGGGCGGGATGGCGCTTGGTCGTGGCCGTCATGCTTTCCGGCCTCGTATAGACCAGCGCCACCGCCCGGCCGAGTTTCCAGGCGGCGATGGCCACCAGTGGCTGCACCGACAGATCGAGCTTGCCGCCGAAACCGCCACCGCAGGCCGTCGGCACGATCCGCACCGCCTCGGGCCGCAGCCGCATGACGCTCGCGATCTCGTCGCGATCCATGTAGGGCGTCTGGGTGGTGGCGTGGATTTCGATGCGATCGCCGACCCTTTGCGCCCAGCCCGCCTCGGGTTCGATATAGGCGTGCTCGACGAAGGCCGTCTCGAACACGCCCTCGGCGATTGCCGCACACTGCGCGAAGGCCTCGGCCGGATCGCCGCGTCGGACGCCGCCATCGAGCAAAAGATTTTTCGGCTTGTCGGCCTGAACGAGCGGCGCATCGGGCGCCGTCGCGGCGTCGATGCCGAACAGCGGCGGCTCGGGCGTCCAGGCGATCGGCACCTCGTGGTCGGCGATGGCGAGCACCGTGGCGCGATCGCCGACCAGCGCCACGACCGCCTCGCCGCGATAGCGCACCAGGCCGTCGGCCAGGACCGGCTGGTCCTTGATCTCGGGATAGATGCCGAAGCCATTGAACGGCACATCGGCTGCCGTCAGCACGGCGGCCAGGCGCTGCCGCAGGGGCGCCAGATCGCCCAGGGTGAAACGCGCACGGGGGTGTGGCGAACGCACCACCCGGATCCACAGCACATCAGCGGGCACCGCATCGGCGCCGAACAGGTCGAGGCCGGTGACCTTGGCGTGACCGTCGACCCGCGGCATCCGCGCGCCGACAGCGGCCCCGACGGCCGGCGCCATCCCGTCAGGTGCTTGCGTGGGGGCTGTAGTGGCGTTGAGGACGGCATCGACGATCTTGCCGTAGCCTGTGCAGCGGCAGAGCACGCCGCCCAGGGCGTCCTCGACCTCGGCCCGGCTCGGCCGGGCGGCGTGGCGCAGCAAGTCTTCGGCCGCCATCAGCATGCCGGGCGTGCAGATGCCGCACTGCGCTGCACCATGGGCGAGAAAGGATTTTTGCAAGGCCGCTAGCACCCCATCGGCCTGGGCGAGGCCTTCGACCGTCTCGACCCGGCGGGCCTCGACCTGGCCCATCGCCACCAGGCAGGAACAGACCTGCTGACCGTCGAGCAGGACCGTGCAGGCGCCGCAGTCGCCGGCGTCGCAGCCGACCTTGGTGCCGGTGAGGCCAAGATCGTCGCGCAGCGCCGCCGCGAGGCGCGTGACCGGCGGGCCGGTCCAGGCGGCCGCTTTGCCGTTCAGGATGAAGGCCACCTTCACGGCACGAAGCCCAGGAGGAGACGGCGCAGCAAAGTGAGCACGGCGTCATTGCGGTAGGCGGCACTGCCCCGGACATCGTCGATCGGGGCGAGCGGCGCCAGATGGGAAGGGTCGAGGCGCTCGGCGAGACTGCCGTCGAGGGCAGCACCGGCGAGCGCCGCTTCGAGCGCAGGCAGACGCTGCGCCACGGCCGAGCAGGCACCGACGGCGACGCGGGCGGCAACGATGCGGCCGAAGCCTTCGTCGCCCGCGATCTCCAATGTCGCGGCGGCCATGGCGATGGAGATCACGAGATAGCGCCGGGCCCCCAGCTTGAGGAACCCACTGCGCGCGTCGTGCGCAGGCTTGGCGATATGAATGGCGACCAAGAGCTCGTCCGCCGCCAGCGTAGTGCGGCGGTTGCCGGTGATGAAAGTCTGGAGCGGCAGACGGCGGCGGCCGGCGCTGCTTGCCAGTTCGACCTCGGCGTCGAGCGCCAGCAGGCCGGGCACGCCGTCGGCGGCGGGCGAGGCGTTGCAGAGATTGCCCGCGAGCGTTCCGGCATTCTGGATCTGCCGGCCGCCGACCTCGCGTGCCGCCTGTTTCAGCCCGTCGAACAGCGGCGGCAAATCATCGGCCCGCAAAAGGTCGGTCCAGGTCGTGGTGGCGCCCAGCCGCCAGCCGCCTGAATCGGCCGATATGCCGCGTAAAACCTCGATGCCACCGATGTCCAGGACATCCTCGTCGATCGCCCGGCCGACCCGCGCCGGGTAGAAATCGGTGCCGCCGGCCAATACCGTCAGGGGTGCCGTGTGCGGCCGTGCCAGCACGGCAAGCGCCTCCTCGAGGCGGCGAGGACGAAGGTATTCGGCCATATCGTTCGTGTACGCACGATGGCCAGAGTGCCCGCGCGAGTCAAACGGTCGAGTTGGCTCAGGCGATTCTGGACAGGAGTTCGAGAAGCTGGCGCTGCTCAGGACCGGTGAGCGGCTTCAGCGTCTCGCGTGATACGGCGGGACCGTTCATCAGGAGCTTGTTCACCGTGCGCTGGCCGTCGGTGGTGAGGCTGAGCAGCGTGCGGCGTGCGTCGCCGGGATCGGGTCGCGAATCGACCAATCGGCGTTCCTTCAGGCGGCGCACCACGCCCTGCATGGTCGCCTTGTCCATGCCGACCAGACGGCCCAGCAGATTCTGCGACAGCTCGCTGTACTCGTTCAGCTTCACCATGCTGGAGTACTGCGTCGGTGTGATGTTGGGATCGCCGATCGAGACTTGGAAGATCGCACTGGCGCGCTGGTGCGCGCGCCGCAGCAGATATCCGACTTGCTCTTCGATGCGGTATGGCCGTGACGCCGAACTTGCGGCGGTCTTCGGCTCCTGCTGTTTCTTTGCGACGTTCCGCATCGCCCCCCGCCTTGCGAACTCCTTGGCTACACCGACTTCGCGCGTTGCACAACGGTCACATAACACCCCGATGCGAGGATGAATGAGTCCCCCTTGACTCATGCGCGCCGAGGAGGCAGCGCGTATCACTCGGTCCGCTGCAATCTTTCGCCGGCGACCGAAAAGTTTCTTCATCGCCGCCGACGACTTCGATGTTGCGCGGAACCCGAGGACCCACCATGCCCGGCGCGCTCGAAGGTATCCGCATCGTCGACCTCACCAACGTCATCCTCGGCCCCTACGGCACAATGTTGCTCGCCGACCAGGGCGCGGAGGTCATCAAGGTCGAGGCGCCCGAGGGTGATGCGGTGCGCCATATCGGCAAGCCCGGCAGGACACCGGGCATGGGCCCGACTTATCTCTATGTGAACCGGAACAAACGTTCGCTCTGCCTCGACCTAAAGAACCCGGCGGCACGGTTGGCACTCCTCAAAGTGATCGAAACCGCCGATGCCTTCGTCCATGCCCTGCGCCCGCAGGCAATCGAAGGGTTGGGGCTCGGCTACGAGGTGGTCCGCAAGATAAAGCCCGACATCGTCTATGTCGGCGCCTACGGCTTTTCGGCCGATGGACCTTATGGAAAATTGCCGGCCTATGACGATGCCATCCAGGCCCGCTTCGGCATCGCCCATCTGATGGGCCGCGCCGCTGGCGATGACGTGCCCCGCTATCCACCGACCATTCTCGCCGACAAGACGGTGGGGCTCACCTTCGCCTTCTCGACCCTGTCGGCCCTGATGCACCGCCAGCGCACCGGGGAGGGCCAGTTCGTCGAGGTCCCGATGTTCGAGACCATGGCCGCCTGGCTGATGGTCGAGCATCTGTGGGAGCGGACCTTCAGCGACGCGGGCGAGGTCGGCTATTCCCGCCTGCTGTCGCGTACCCGCAAGCCCTTCCGTACCCTGGACGGCTGGATGGCGATCCTGCCCTACATCGACAAGCACTGGCGCAATTTCTTCGAGATCGTCGGCCGGCCCGAGGTGCTGAAGGACCCGCGCTATGCGACCCTCAATGCGCGCTCCATGCATATCGGCGACATGTACAGCATGGTGGAGGCGCTCGCGCCGACCAAGACCACCGCCGAGTGGGTGACCTTGCTCGACAAGGCCGAGATCCCCAACGCGCCGGTCTCCACGCCGGCCGACCTGTTCGAGGATCCGCATCTCGTCTGGCGGCAGCTCTTCAAGAAGTACCCGCACCCCAGCGAAGGCGAGATCATGATGGTCGAGCCGCCGATGCGCATGAGCCGCACCCCGCCCGCGATCCGGACGATGGCGCCGCTGCTCGGCGCCGATTCGCGCGCCGTGCTGGCCGAAGCCGGGCTGAGCGCGGCCGATATCGAGGCGCTGAAGCAGGCCGGGGCCCTGATCGAGCCGTCTTAGTCCCCGATGGCGAGCTCCGCCGCCGCCAGATCCTCCAGCGCCGCACCGACCGACTTGAAGAGGGTGATGCTCGTACCGTCGCCCGGCGGGCGGCCCGCCCGCTGGCCGCGCGCCAGTTCGAAAAGGTCGGCGACGACGTCCTCCACAGTGATCGTGCCGTTGGCCAGCGGCTGTACGATGTCGCCGGCTTCCTTGCAGGCGCCGGCACGGGTGTCGACATAGACACGGGCGCGCCGCACCGCCTTGTCGTCGCTTTCACGCATGTCGGGCTTGTAGGCACCCACCAGATCGACGTGCTGGCCCTCGCGCAGCCAGTCGCCCTCGACCAGCGGCGTCTTGGACAGAGTGGCACAGGAGACGATATCCGCCTCGCCCACCGCCTGGCGTCGGTTGGCGACGGCGCGCACCTCGATCAGCCGGCCAAGGGCCGCGGGAAGCGATTGACCGAGGTCCCTGGCGAGGCGTTGCGCCTCCTCCGGACGGCGGCCCCAGATCGCGACCTCGCCGATCGGCCGCACCTTGGCATGAACACGGATGAGATGGGGGGCCAGCGCACCGGTGCCGATCATCAGGAGTTTCGCGGAGGCAGGGTTCGACAGATAGCGCGAGGCGAGCCCTGAGGCACAGGCGGTACGCCGCTTGGTAAGCTCGGTGCCGTCGAGCAGGGCGAACGGCACGCCTGTCTCGCCGTCGAGCAGCAGATACTGGCCATGGATCGAGGGCAGCGAGCGCCTGGCATTGTCGGGGAAGACCGTGACGATCTTGACGCCGATGCGGCCCGAGGGCGGCTTGGTCCAGGCCGGCATCAGCAGCAGCAGAGCATCGGCCGAGCCGGGGCCGAGAGGGGCGGTGATGGCATGATGATGCCGCGTCGGCATCTCGCAGCCCGAGCGGAACAGCGCGTCGAGACTGTCGATCAGTGCGATGTCATCGAGCGCGCTATTGACCTCGGCGGCCGAAAAGATCCTCACGAAACGAGCGGACCACGGCTGGGCGGCACCAGTTCGGGCGCGACCAGCGCACTCTGGCGCTCGATCGCCCTCTGCTCGCGCGGCACGGGCTCCCCCGGCACGGGCAACTTCGCCTCGCGTGCAGCGAGGGTATCGCGCAGACGCGCGACCTCACGTTCCAGGCGGGCGGCTTCGCCGCTGCGCTCTCGGGCGCGGCGACGGTGATGGCGGCCGGCCCACCAACCCAGCCCCAGACCCGCCAGCACGCCCAGCAGCAGAAGCGCCACGACCAGGAGGTAGAGCGGAATGCCCACGGTGTAGGGAAGCGGCCACAGGGCCAGCTCCACGCGCTGGGTGTTGCTGACTGCCATCAGCACGCCCATCAGAACGAACAGCAGGAACAGGACGCGGGACAGGATTTTCATGCGGTGGAGCATATTCCGTCCGGCTGAGGCGCGTAAACGCGCCGCGATCAGCCGGACGGAATATGCCGTCAAAGGAAATACTCCGGACAACGCGCTTCCGGTCAGATGGAACCGCTCCGCGGTTCCATCTGACCGGAAGCCGCTCTAGCCAGCATGGCACACCGTCACGGAAAGAAAAAAGCGAAGGCTACTTCTTGTCGGCGCCTGAGGCGGCGGATGTCAGGCTGGCGGCGCGCTGGGCTTCCTTGTTGAGGCGATCGCGCAGATCCTTGCCGGTCTTGAAATAAGGCACGCGCTTGGAGGCGACAGCGACCTGCTCGCCGGTACGTGGATTGCGGCCCGTGCGGGGGTCGCGCTTCTTGACCGAAAAGGCGCCGAAGCCGCGCAATTCGACGCGATCGCCTGTGGCCAAGGCCTTGGAAATTTCATCAAAGACCGTAGCCACGATCCGCTCGACATCCCGTTGATAGAGATGGGGATTCCGGGCCGCCAGGCGGGCAATAAGCTCCGACTTGGTCATTGCCGTAATAATAAAGCAAAAGGCCCGGCCGTCAAGCCTAAGTCATTGAATCAAAAAGGAAAGGCGACCGCAGGTCGTCCCGAGGTCAACCGGGGGACCTCATTTTTCACCAGAAACCGCCAATTGTAGGAAGAAAAAGGTCCCTCCACTCCGCCCTTCGGGCTTCGGTCGGGACGACGGTGACGAAAATGGCCGGCCCTTGCGAGGCCGGCCCTTCAATTGGTCGCGATATGCGGCCTTATTTGTCTTCGTCGTCGTCCTTCTTGGCTCGGTTCAGGGCCGCGCCCAGGATGTCGCCCAGGCTGGCGCCGCTGTCGGACGAGCCGAAATCGGCCATCGCCTTCTTCTCCTCGTCGAGCTCGCGCGCCTTGACCGACAGCACGACGCGACGCGAGGCCTTGTCGATGTTGGTGATCTTGGCATCGAGCTTGTCGCCGATGGCGTAGCGGTCGGGGCGCTGCTCGGAGCGATCGCGGCTGAGCTCGGACTTGCGGATGAAGCCCGGGATGCCGTCCTGCACCGTGACGTCGATGCCGTTTTCCTGGATGGCAGCCACGATGACCGTGACGACCTCGCCCTTCTTGATGTCCGCGCCGACCTTCTCGAACGGGTCGTTGGCGAGCTGCTTGATGCCGAGCGAGATGCGCTCCTTGTCGACGTCGACGTCGAGGACCTTGACCTTGACCTGATCCGCCTTCTTGTAGTCGCGGATCGCCTCGTCGCCGGCCTTGTCCCACGACAGGTCGCTCAGATGCACCATGCCGTCGATGTCGCCGGGCAGACCGACGAACAGGCCGAACTCGGTGATGTTGCGGACCTCGCCCTCGAGTTCGGTGCCTGCCGGATACTTCTCGGCGAAGCTTTCCCACGGGTTGGCCAGGCACTGCTTGAGGCCGAGCGAAATGCGGCGCTTGGACATGTCGACGTCCAGCACCATCACTTCGACCTCCTGCGAGGTCGAGACGATCTTGCCCGGATGCACGTTCTTCTTGGTCCAGCTCATTTCGCTGACGTGCACCAGGCCTTCTACGCCCGGCTCCAGTTCCACGAACGCGCCGTAGTCGGTGATGTTAGTGACGCGGCCCTTGAGCTTCAGAGCGACCGGATACTTGGCGCCGGCGCCATCCCACGGATCGCTCATCAGCTGCTTCATGCCGAGCGAGATGCGCTGCGTCTCGGAGTTGAAGCGGATGACCTGCACCTTGACCTGCTGGCCGATAGTCAGCGCTTCCGACGGATGGTTGATGCGCTTCCAGGCGATGTCGGTGACGTGCAGCAGGCCGTCGACGCCGCCGAGATCCACGAATGCACCGTAGTCGGTGATGTTCTTGACCACGCCATCGAGCACCTGGCCCTCCGACAGCGCCCCCATCAGGCGGGTGCGGTCTTCGGCGCGGGTCTCTTCCATGACGGCGCGGCGCGACACCACGATGTTGCCGCGGCGACGGTCCATCTTGAGGATGGCGAATTGCTGCGCCTGGCCCATCAGCGGGCCAACGTCGCGCACCGGGCGGACGTCGACCTGGCTGCCCGGCAGGAACGCCACGGCGCCCGAGAGGTCGACGGTGAAGCCGCCTTTGACGCGGCCGAAAATGATACCCATGACGCGTTCCTGGTCGTTGAACGCCTTCTCGAGCTGGGTCCAGGCCTCCTCGCGGCGCGCCTTGTCGCGCGACAGGACGGCCTCGCCTTCCTTGTTCTCCATGCGATCGACGAAGATGTCGATCACGTCGCCTTCCTTGATCTCCGGCGCGCCCGTCCCGTTGGCGAACTCGCGCAGAGCGACTCGACCTTCGGACTTCAGCCCGACGTCGATGGTGACGAAATCGTTGGCGATACGAATGACCGTGCCTTTGACGACCGATCCTTCGAAGCTCGTCGAACCGCCCAGCGATTCGTCGAGAAGTGCCGCGAACTCCGAGCTCGACGTGTCGTTCTCGGGTTTACGAAGGGCGCTGCCCTTGGCCATGCAAAACTCTCCTTCTTCGATCCTGGACGAAACACTGTCGCCCGTCGGCCAACCGGTTAAGTCCGGCGGATCCACTGCCTTGAAACACCCACGCCCGGGCGACACGCCCGTTCGCAATCGCCGCTGAAAGTCTTCGATCCGCCGGCGGCGACTTACGGCCCGGAGGATCGAAAGCCCTTGCCCTCGATGAAAGCCAAAGCGGCGGCGAAGGCCGCATCGGCATCCATGTCGCTGGTATCGAGAAGGTAAGCATCGGGTGCGGCTTTCAGAGGTGCAGCCGCCCGTTCGCTGTCGCGACGGTCCCGCTCCGCCATCTCGGCAAGAACGCGCGGTTTTATAGTGTCGACCCCTCGTTCGCGCAACTCCCGGTACCGGCGCTCGGCGCGGGCCTGGGGGCTTGCGGTGACGAAAAGCTTCACCGGCGCATCGGGGCAAATGACCGTGCCGATGTCGCGCCCATCGAGCACGGCGCCAGATGGATGATAGGCAAATTGTTTCTGTAATTTCAAGAGGTTGGCTCGCACCTCCGGGATCGCGGCGACCTTCGAGCCGGCCTGGCCGGCAGCATCGCCGCGCAATGCCGGATCGGCGAGGTCGGCCGCCGTCAGGCCGGCTGCGACCTCGGCCGGCGCCCGGCTGTTCTTTTCGGCCAAATAGCCGACCGCGCGATAAAGCAGGCCGGTATCGAGGTGGGGCAACCCGAAATGGCCGGCCAGCCGTTCGGCCAGGGTGCCCTTGCCGGCGGCGGAGGGACCGTCGATGGCGATGACCAGGGGCGCTCTGCTCACGCCCATCGCCTCATGGGGCCTCGATGGTGGCGCCAAGAGCCGCCATCAGCTTGGCAAAACCGGGGAAGGAAGTGTCGATCGGCGAGCCGTCATCAATCGACACGCCGTCGCGCGAGCCAAGACCCAGCACCAGGAAGGACATGGCGATGCGATGATCGAGATGCGTCTTGACCAGACCGCCGCCGGGCGGAGATGCGCCGGTACCGTGCACGACCAGATTGTCGGCGCCAATCTCATGACGCACGCCGTTGACCGCCAGGCCTGCCGCCACCGAGGCGAGACGATCGCTTTCCTTGGCGCGCAGCTCGGCAAGGCCCAGCATGCGGGTCGCTCCCGCAGCACAGGCGGCAGCGACGGCGAGGATGGGATATTCGTCGATCATCGACGGCGCGCGTTCGGGCGGTACCTCGACGCCTTTCAAGCCTCCACCCTTCACATGCAGGTCGGCCACCGGCTCACCGCCCACTTCGCGGGCATTCTCAAAGACGATGTCGGCGCCCATTTCCTTGAGTGTCGTGTAGAGGCCCGCGCGCAGCGGATTGAGGCCGACATTCTCAACCAGCACATCGCTGCCTGGTCGGATGCAGGCCGCGACCACGGCGAAGGCTGCCGACGAGGGATCGCCGGGCACCACGATGTTGCGGCCCAAGAGCTCGGGCCAGCCGACAACGGTGATGCGCTTGCCGCCACCCTCGGCCGGCGCCACCCGCACCTCGGCGCCGAAATGGCGCAGCATGCGTTCAGTGTGATCTCGCGTGGCCTGCGGTTCGACCACCGTGGTCTCGCCCGCCGTGTTGAGGCCGGCGAGAAGAATGGCGCTCTTCACCTGGGCCGAGGCGACGGGCAGGCGATATTCGATTGGCACCATCTCGTCGGTGCCAAGAATGGCAAGCGGCATGCGACCGCCATCGCGGGCGACGAAGCGTGCGCCCATGCGCGACAGCGGCTCGATTACCCGCTGCATCGGCCGGCTGCGGAGCGAGGCGTCGCCGGTCATGAAGCTGGTGAACGGCTGGCTGGCGAGAATGCCGGAGAGCAGGCGGGCGGCAGTGCCGGAATTGCCGAGATCGAGCACGTCGCCGGGCTCGCGGCCGCCGCCCACGCCGAAGCCGCGGACCCGCCAGATCCCGCCGTCCTTTTCGTGCACGACTTCCGCCCCGAGCGCCCGGAGGGCGGCTGCGGTGCACAACACGTCCTCGCCTTCGAGTAGGCCCGACACGGTGGTTTCACCCAGTGCCAGGGCGCCGAACATCAGGGCACGATGGGACACCGATTTGTCGCCGGGGGCGCGCACGCGACCGCTCAGGCGAGCGGCGGGACGGGCGATCAGCTTGGCCGGGTGGGCGGAACCGGACAGGACACACTCCTTGGACGAACGGCAAACCGCGCAAGAATGCGGCGCGGCGCCCTCCTAGCATGCCCGAATTTGGTTTTGACAGGGTGAAAGACGCGTGACATACGCCCTCCCTCGCGGCCGATCCGGCCGAAATCAGCGGAATTTCCGGGAGAACCAGCGTGGTCAAGGCGACCTGGGGCACTAAACGCACCTGTCAGAACTGCGCGGCGCGTTTCTACGACCTGAACAAAAGCCCGATCAAATGCCCCAAATGCGGCCGTGAGCACGATCGCGAGGACTTCGTGAAGGTCCGCCGCGGTCGCACTACAGCGGCGGCAGCGGCAGCCACGGCAGCGGCGGCGGCGGCGGCAGCGAAAGCCGCCGCGGCGGCGGCCAAGAAGAAGATCGACGACGCCGCGCTCGCTGAGGGTGAATTGCCCGAAGTGGGGGCGGACGACGATGCGTTGGCGGAGGACGTGCTGGCCGACGACGAGGAAGAGATTGAGGTTGAGGTCGAGGACGACAAGGGCGAAGGCGACCGCTAGAGCCAGCCGCGGTTGCCAGCCGGCAGGGAAGGAATTATACCTCCCCCGCCAGCAAAGTTTCGGGGCCATAGCTCAGCTGGGAGAGCGCTACGATGGCATTGTAGAGGTCAACGGTTCGATCCCGTTTGGCTCCACCAACTAGATCAAGGGCTCGATCGGCAACGATCGGGCCCTTTGGTTTTTCGGGCGCCTCCCGGGGGATGCATCGCCTCAAGAGCGAATATTGATAGTTGGCCCGAGG